>DYFQ01000003.1 GCA_020725105.1 Symbiobacterium thermophilum | reverse complement strand
CCGAGAGGAGGCGAAGGCCTGGTCGGGGGCCGGTCTATCCGATTCGGGTAGATTTCTTAAACCAGGCGCCAGAAGTGGCCAAGCTCGATCGCGAAGCCGTGGAACACGTGGCCTTCCTGGCCCGGCTGGACCTGGAGGCCGCTGAGCTGGCCGCCTTCACGGAGCAACTGAACCGGATCCTGGCCCACATGGAGAAGCTCAACGAGGTGGCCACCGACGGGGTTCCGCCCACCTTCCACGCGGTGTCGGAACACAAGAGCCTCCTCCGGGAGGACCGGGTGGAGACGGGGCTGGCCACGGACCAGGCGCTGGCCGGCGCTCCGGATCGCCAGTCGGGCTTCTTCCGGGTGCCCCGGATCATCGAGGCGGAGGAACAGGCGGGGTCATGACCGACCTTCTGCTCCGGCCCGCCCACGAACTGGCCGGCCTGCTGGCCACCAGGGAGATAAGGGCGGGGGAACTGGTCCGGGCGCTGCTGGACCGGATCGAGAGCCTGGACCCGAGGGTTCGGGCGTACCTCACGGTTGACGGTGACGGGGCGCTCGAGCAGGCCCGGGAGGCCGACCGGCGGCTGGCCGGCGGGGAAGGACCGGGGCCGCTCTGTGGCGTCCCCGTCGCCATCAAGGACAACATCTGCACCGCGGGGCTCCGGACCACCTGCGGGTCCCGCATCCTGGAGCACTGGGTACCGCCTTACGACGCCACGGTGGTGGCCCGCCTGCGCCAGGCGGGCGCCGTCATCATCGGCAAGACCAACCTGGACGAGTTCGCCATGGGCTCCTCCACCGAGAACTCGGCCTTCGGCCCCAGCAGGAACCCCTGGGACCTGGAACGGGTCCCCGGCGGCTCATCGGGAGGCTCGGCGGCGGCCGTGGCGGCGGGCCTGGCCCCCCTGGCTCTCGGCTCCGACACGGGCGGCTCGGTGCGCCAGCCGGCCGCCTTCTGCGGCATCGTGGGGCTGAAACCCACCTACGGCCGGGTGTCCCGCTACGGGCTGGTGGCCTTTGCCTCGTCGCTTGACCAGATCGGCCCGATGACCGGGACCGTGGCCGACTGCGCCCTCTTGCTGGAGGCCATCGCCGGGTTCGACCCGCGCGACTCCACGTCGGTGGACGTGGCCGCCGGCGGCTTCCGCGCCGCCCTGGACGGCCGGGTGAAGGGGCTCCGCGTCGGGCTGCCCCGGAGCTACTTCGCCGAGGACTTTGGCGACGAGGTGTCCCGGGCGGTGCTGGGCGCTTCCAGGCTTCTGGCCGGCATGGGGGTCGAGGTGGAGGTGACCGACCTCCCGCACACCCCCTACGCCCTGGACGCCTACTACATCATCGCCC
This sequence comes from Symbiobacterium thermophilum, assembly GCA_020725105.1. Taxonomy (GTDB): domain Bacteria; phylum Bacillota; class Sulfobacillia; order DYFQ01; family DYFQ01; genus DYFQ01. The sequence continues at coordinate 112,701 of DYFQ01000003.1, read as the reverse complement.
CGGCCGAGGCGTCGTCCAACCTGGCCCGCTACGACGGGATCCGCTACGGGCACCGGGCCGAGGAGCCACAGGGCCTGGCCGACCTCTACGGCCGGACCAGGGCGCGGGGCTTTGGCCCCGAGGTGAAGCGCCGGATCATGCTGGGCACCTACGCCCTGTCTTCGGGCTACTACGAGGCTTACTACCTCAAGGCCCAGCAGGTCCGGACCCTGGTCAAGGGCGACTTCGACGCCGCCTGGCGGAAGTTTGACGTGCTGCTCACGCCCACCTCGCCGGTGACCGCCTTCAGGCTGGGGGAGCGCACCGAGGACCCGCTGGCCATGTACCTGGCGGACGTCTGCACGATTCCGGTGAACCTGGCCGGCCTGCCGGCCATCTCCGTCCCGGCCGGCTTCGACGCCGCCGGGCTGCCCATCGGGCTGCAGGTGATCGGCCGGCCGTTTGACGAGGCGACCGTCCTCAAGGTAGCTCACGCCTTCGAGCGGGCCACCGGCTACCACCTCCGCCGCCCGCCGCTGGCGCTGGCTGCCGCCGCGCGGGCCGGCGGCGCCGGTTCGGCGCCGGCGGGGGGCGGGCCGGCGGGCAGGGGGCCGGGAACGGGGGAGGGCGGCCGATGAAGCCGGCGGAAACTCCGGCCAGGACCGACTACGAGGCCGTCATCGGCCTGGAAGTGCACGTCGAACTCCGGACCGAGTCCAAGATGTTCTGCTCCTGCTCGGCCAGGTTCGGCGCCGATCCCAACAGCCAGGTCTGCCCGGTGTGCCTGGGCCTGCCCGGGTCGCTGCCCGTCATCAACCGCCGGGCGGTCGAGTTCGGGATCCGGGCCGGGCTGGCGCTCCACTGCGAGATCGCGCCGGAGACCAGGTTCGACCGGAAGAACTACTTCTACCCCGATCTGCCCAAGGGCTACCAGATCTCCCAGTACCAGCACCCGCTGGGCCGCGGCGGGGGGCTCCAAGTCCCGGTGGACGGCAGGGTGCTGCGGGTTGGCATCCGCCGGCTGCACCTGGAGGAGGACACCGGCAAGTCCATCCACGGCGGGGTCCCCGGCCTGGTCACCACCGATCCCCGGTACTCGCTGGTGGACTTCAACCGCTCGGGCGTGCCGCTCATGGAGATCGTGTCCGAGCCCGACCTGCGGACGCCCGCCGAGGCCGTGGCTTACCTGCGCGAACTGCGCACGGTCCTCCTCTACACCGGCATCTCCGACGTCCGCATGGAGGAGGGTTCCATGCGGGTGGACGTCAACGTTTCGGTGCGGCCCCGAGGTCAGGCCGAACTGGGCGCCCTGGTGGAGATCAAGAACCTGAATTCCTTCCGGTCGGTGGAGCGGGCGCTCGCTTTCGACATCGACCGCCAGGTGGAGTTGATCGCCGGTGGAGAGCCCGTGCCCCGCGAGACCCGGCACTACGACGAGGAGCGCCAGATAACCTTTTCCTCCCGTGGCAAGGAGGAAGCCCACGACTACCGCTACTTCCCCGACCCCGACCTGGTCGCGGTGACCATCTCCCGGGACTGGGTGGCAGAGGTCGCCCGGAACCTGCCCGAATTGCCCGACGCGCGGCGCCGCCGCTACGCGGAGGGGTTCGGCCTGCCGGCCGCCGACGTCGAGGTGCTGGTGGCGTCACCGGCCCTGGCGGCGTTCTTTGACGCCACCGTGGCGGGGTACCCCAATCCCAGGACGGTGGCCAACTGGGTCCTGGGCGACCTCATGCGGCTGCTGAACGCCGAGGGCCTTGACCCGGCGGAAAGCCCGTTGCCCCCTGAACACCTGGCGTCCCTGCTGAAGCTGCTGGACCAGGGGACCATCTCCGGCCGCCAGGCCAAGGAGGTCCTGGAGGAGAGCTTCCGCACGGGCAAGGCCCCCGCCGAGGTCGTCAGGGCGCGGGACATGGTTCAGATCACCGACCCGGGCCAGCTCGCTCCCGTGGTCGACCGCGTGGTTGCCGAGCACCCCGAGGTGGTGGAGCAGATCCGGGGGGGCAAGCAGCAGGCCATGGGTTTCCTGGTGGGCCAGGTGATGAAGCGCACCCGGGGCCAGGCCAACCCCCAGGTGGTAAACCGGCTGCTACGCGAGAAGATCCTGAACTAGGTTGCCGGTCCCACCCTTCGGGCTGGGCCCTGATGCCGCTGTTCGCTCCCTCGTGCCGCCGTCCCCGGTTCATGCGGCAGCCAGAATACGGGGTGGCGTGCCTGTTTGCCGCTGGCTAGTCGGCCGTGGACGAAGGCCACGCCCATGCCGCCCATCACCGCCAGGGACAACACCAGCGCGTGGCGGACCCGGAGGGTCGCCTCGGCCGTTGGGCGGCCACGTAGGTCCATGGCGCGGCCATCCTACTGCTCTAGCCTGACGTGGTCAACGGTTGAGGGACGCAGCTACTCAGGCCCGGTGACCGGGGCCGCGTAGTCCCCCAGCCGCCGGCGAAAGAGGTCGCGGTGGGAAATGGCTCGGGTGTGCACCGTGTGGACCCAGCGGCGCCGCCCCGCGGTGAGCACACCCTGGCAGGTGACGGGGATCCACGTATAGGCGAACAGGGGCAGGAGCGGCAGGAAGCGGTAAGGCCGCAGCGGCACGCGGTCCAGTCCCGTCACCACCAGGGGCAGCAGGTAAGGCAGCACGGCCAGGACGACGAAGGCCGGTCCCGGCCGGCCGGGCGTCGCGGTGGGGGCCGATCCTTCCGCCAGTCCTGCCACCACGAGCAAGGCGGCCGCCAGCGCCGCAACGGCCACCACCACTGGCCGGCATAGCATGAACGCCGCCTCCAGGAGTACCGGATCACGGCGGCGGATTCCCTCGGCCAGCACCGCTGCCAGGTAGCGCCGGGCTACCTGGACGGTTCCCCGGACCCACCGGACCCGCTGGCGCCACGACTGGACGAGGGTGAGCGGCTTCTCGTCATACACGACCGCCTCGTGGGCCCAGGTGGTCTTGATCCCCCGCAACAGAGCGCGGACGGTGAATTCGAGATCTTCGGTGAGCGTGGCCGTTCCCCAGCCGACCTGGCGGAGCGCCTCCGTGGCGATGCACATCCCGGTTCCCCCCAGGGGAACGGCCAGCCCGAGGTTATGCTTGGCCAGGCACCAGAACCGGTTGGACACCCAGTAGGACAGGGCAAAACAGGCCGAGACCCAGGTGTCGTCAGGGTTCTTCGTATCGAGGTAACCCTGGATCACCAGTTCTCCCGCCCCGAGGCGCGCGTTCATCGCCCGCAGAAAGTCCCTGGCAACCAGGTTGTCGGCGTCCAGGATCACCACCGCGTCGTAAGGGCGAGGCAGCGAGTTGAGGTGGGCGAGACCGTATTCCACCGCGTACGGCTTGCCGCGGCGCGCGGGGTCGCGCCGCTCGACGACGTGAACGCCCGGACGGGTAGCCGCCGCCACGGTGGCGTCCGTGCAGTTGTCCGCCACGACGAAAACGTCGTAAGCGTCGCGCGGATAGTCAAGCTGTTCGAGGTTGTCCAGGAGGTTCCCGATGACCGTTGCCTCGTTGTGCGCGGGGATGAGGATGGCAAAGGCGTGGTACAGTCCCGTCCCTGGCGGGGGGCGGCGAACCCTGAGTCCTGCGGGGACAAGCACGGTGTGGTAGACCGCCAGAACGACCACGAGGGACCGGGAAGCCAGGGCGAGCGTTTCCAGCCAGGCACCGTGAGCGGAAGCGCCGGATTCCAGGACGATGTTGGACAGAGCCATGCCAAGCGCAGCCTCCCCGGCAAACACCGTCGGCTGAAGACGGGGAGCTTGGCACTCCAGAAATCATGCTAAGCTGGGAACAATGGTCGAGCAAGGGCGCGGGCGGGCCGGTGCGGGCGAGGAAGGCCAGAGCCGGTAAGTTGTCGAAGCCCTTCGCGCCGGCCCGCACGGAAAGGAGACGAGGCAACGCGGATGGGGGTGGGGTAAGGGTGGCTCCACTGAGGGTGAGGCGGCGACTGCCGGCGCTTGTCCTGGCCGGGCTCCTGCTTGCCGCAACGGGTCTGGTAGCGGGGTGCCGGCGGGGCCCGGACCGGCAGGTGATCGATGAGTTGCGTCAGGCGGACGTCGTCGTCATCGAGCAGCGCGGGGTGGGCATGGCCATGGCCATCTACGACCTGCGGGACCGGAGCGACGTCCAGCTGGTGGTGACCATCCTGGCAGCGGGAAAGCAGGCGGCGGTCGCGCCGGCCACGGGCGATGCCGAGTTCAGGTTCCGCTTCTACCGCTACAACGCCGAACGGCAACTCGTGGGACCCCTGGGTCCCGACTGGTACTTGCACACCGGCCGTAACATCGCCTGGACCGCCGGAGGCAAGGCGTACACCGTATCGCCCGAACTGGCCGCCTTCCTGCGCCGGGGCGGCACGCGTTAGAGGAAGGCCGCCCGAGTCCCGGGCCTGGCGCCGCTGCTCGTGTCCCGGCGGGCGGGGCCCCGGCCGAGGGAGAGGGGGCCGTCCCGCCCGTCCGGACCGGTCAGGCGTCCTGCCGCAACAGGTCCAGCAGGGCGCGGTGGAGGTCGGGGCCGGCGGAGGCCAGCACCGTCTTGCTTTCCAGGGAGAACGGGTCGCCCGCGCCGGTGGTGACGACGCCGCCGGCTTCCCGCACCAGCAGGCTGCCGGCGGCGGTATCCCAGGGGGCCAGGGTCAGGTGCCAGAAACCCGATAGCCGGCCCGCCGCCACGTAGGCAAGCTCCAGGGCGGCGGAGCCCAGTACCCGCACGTTGCGGCACCGGCCGGCGAGGGCCACGAGGCCGGCAAGGGCAGCCGTCCTTGCCGGGCCGGAACCGGGGATCCCCACGGCCACCAGGCTTTCCTCGAGCCGCCGGGGTTGCGCCGCCGCCAGCCGGCGGCGGGCCGGAGCCGGTTCGAGCCCCTCCAGGGTAAGCGGCCGGGCCTGGTGGACGTAGGCTCCCTTGCCCCGGACGGCGGTGAAGAGTTCCCCGCGCCCGGCGTCGGCCACCACCCCTAACAGCACCTCGTCGCCGCGGGCCAGGGCGATGGACACTCCCACCACGGGCACGCCGTGGACGAAGTTGGTGGTCCCGTCCAGGGGGTCCACGATCCAGCACGGGCGCTCCGGATCGGCTGCGGCGGGGTGGCCTTCCTCGGCGACCAGCCCGTAGTCGGGAAAGGCGGCCCTGAGCACCTGGCTCACCGCCACCTCGACTTCCACGTCAACCTCGGTCACCAGGTCGGAGGGGCCGCTTTTCTGCCTGACCCGGTGCTTGGTCCCGATGGCGGCGGCCACGGTGCGGCCCGCCTCGCGGGCCGCACCCATGGCCACCAGGAGTGCCCTGGCCAGATCCACGCCGGTTACCCCTCTCCTGGCTCCGCTCATTGAATACCTTGGTGGCGGGCGGGCTCCTGCCACGGGCTGGCAGGAACCGGCGGCCGGTCCCGGGAATAACCTTGCACAATTCTCTCAATCGCCGACGAGCTTCAAACCCGGCGCCACGAAAGGACGGTGATGCCCCGGATGGCCATCCCGGAACGAACCCCGGCCAGGCCCATCGACGCCCTGCTCCGGGAGAGCAGAACGTTCGAGCCCGCGCCAGAGTTTCGCCGGCAGGCCAACGTCAGCGACCCGGCCGTCTACGAGCTGGCCGCCCGCGACCCGGAGCAGTTCTGGGCTGGTTTTGCCCGGGAACTGGAGTGGGTCCGGCCGTGGGACCGGGTCCTGGAGTGGAACCCCCCGCGCGCCGAGTGGTTCGTCGGGGGCAAGCTCAACGTGGCGGCCAACTGCGTCGACCGCCACGCGAGGACGCACCGGAAGAACAAGGCCGCCCTCATCTGGGAAGGCGAGCCGGGCGACGTGCGGACCCTCACGTACCAGGACCTTTACCGGGAGGTGAGCCGGTTCGCCAACGTGCTGCGGTCCCTGGGCGTCCGGCGCGGCGACCGGGTCACCATGTACCTCCCGATGATTCCCGAATTGCCCATTGCCATGCTGGCCTGCGCCCGGATCGGCGCGCCCCACTCCGTCGTGTTCGGCGGGTTTTCCCCCACGGCGCTGGCCCAGCGGATGAACGACGCCGAATGCCGGGTGCTGATCACCTGCGACGGCTACTGGCGCCGGGGCGAGGTGGTATTCCAGAAGCACCGGGCCGACGACGCCCTCCGCCAGGTGCCGGGCGCCGACACGGTGATTGTTGTCCGGCGCACCGGCGACCGGGTGCCCATGCAGGCCGGCCGCGACCGCTGGTGGCACGAACTCATGGCCGAGGCCCCGTCGGAGTGCCCGCCGGAGGAAATGGACGCCGAGGACGTGCTGTTCATGATGTACACCTCGGGGACCACCGGCAAACCCAAGGGCATCGTACACACCACCGGCGGGTACCTGACCGGCGTCTATGCCACCACGAAATGGGTCTTTGACCTCAAGGACTCCGACACCTACTGGTGCATGGCCGACATCGGCTGGATCACCGGCCACTCCTACATCGTCTACGGCCCGCTGGCCAACGGGGCCACCACGGTCATGTACGAGGGGTCTCCCGACTGGCCGGACCGGGACCGGCTCTGGGCCATGGTGGCAAAGTACGGGGTGAACGTGTTCTACACCGCCCCGACGGCCATCCGCCAGTTCATGCAGTGGGGGCCGGAGTATCCCGCAAGGCACGACCTCTCCTCCCTGAGGCTCCTGGGGACGGTGGGCGAGCCCATCAACCCCGAGGCCTGGATGTGGTACCACCGCCACATCGGCCGGGAGGGCTGCCCCATCGTGGACACCTGGTGGCAGACGGAGACGGGCATGATCCTCATCACCCCGCTGCCGGGGATCACCACCACCAAGCCCGGCTCGGCCACGCGGCCCTTCCCCGGCATCGAGGCGGACGTGCTGGACGACCAGGGCCGGCCGGTCCCGCCCGGAGCCGGCGGTTACCTGGCCATCAAGAGCCCGTGGCCGGCCATGCTCCGGACCATCTGGCGCGACCCCGAGCGTTACGTGAATCAGTACTGGAACAAGTGGGACCGGTCGACCTACTATGCCGGGGACGGTGCCAAGCGGGACGAGGACGGCTATTTCTGGCTGCTGGGCCGGGTGGACGACGTGATGAACGTGGCCGGACACCGGCTCTCCACCATGGAACTGGAGTCAGCCCTCGTGGAGCACGAGGCGGTGGCCGAGGCCGCGGTGGTGGCCGCGCCCCACGAGATCAAGGGCCAGGTTCCGGCGGCCTTCGTCATCCTGCAGAACGGCTTTGGCCCCTCCCGCGAACTGGAGGAGGGACTCCGCAAGAAGGTGGAGGAGGTCATCGGCAAGATCGCCCGGCCCGAGCGGATCCTGTTCACCCCAGACCTGCCCAAGACCAGGTCCGGCAAGATCATGCGCCGGCTGCTGAAGGACATCGTGGAAGGCAGGGAACTGGGGGATACGACCACCCTGAGGAACCCTGAGATCGCCGAAGAACTCCGCCAGGCGTACTGGCGGTAGCTGACCGCTCCGGAGCCGGTGTTGCGGCCGGGTCACCGGCCCGACGAGTGGTGGCCACCCTCCTCGGAGGCCGCGAGCCATGGCCACCGACTTCTTTCTTTTTTCCTTGTCTTTCCTCACAGCCGGCCGCATTTGGCGCTCTCGCCCCGGCCTGGGCTGGCGGGGCATGCCCCGGCAGGAAAACTACCTAAGGGCACTAATATTTCAATGCCTTAACTATTCGGCGTGGCTTTGCCGCGCCGGCCGGGAGGTGGCCCCCGGGTGCACAGCCCCGCGACCCTGCAACGCTTGGAGGAGGGATTCTGGGGTGTCGTGCGCCGGCTCGGCTCGGCGCTGAGCCCGGAAGTGGAAGCCGGGGTCACCATCGGACAGTACCGGGTCCTCCAGGTCCTTCACGCCCGGGGGCGCGCCACCGTCGGCGAGGTGGCCGAGGCGCTGGGCGTGACCCTGAGCGCCGTCACGGCGCTGCTCGATCGCCTGGCGCGGGCCGGCCTGGTTACCAGGCGGCGCGGTTCCCGGGACCGGCGCCGGGTCTGGGTAAGTCTGGCGCCCCGGGGTCGGCAGGCCTTCGAAGCGGCGAGGATCAGGCGCCAGGCGATGCTGGAGCGCTTCTGCGCGGACCTGGCCCCCGCCGACCTGGAGCGGCTGGTGGCCATCCTGGAGCGGCTGGCGGGAAGGGGGGAGGGCGAGTGACCCCCTGGGAACTGGCCATCCGCCGCCCGGTGACCGTGACCATGCTGATGCTGGTCGTCCTCTTGCTGGGGGCGGTGTCCCTGGGCGGCCTGCGCCTGGACCTCCTGCCCCGGATCAACGCCCCGGTCGCGGTGGTGTTCACCAGTTTCCGGGGCGCCTCCGCCGAGGAGGTGGCCAGTCTGGTCACGGTGCCCCTGGAGGGGGCGGCCAGCACCGCCCCAGACGTGAAGGAGGTCACCTCCTATTCCATGGAGGGCCAGTCGGTGGTGGTCGCCAGGTTCGAGTGGGGCGCGGACATGACCACCGCCCGCCAGGAACTGGCCGAGCGGATCGAGCGGGTACCGCTCCCCGACGACGCCGGGCGGCCCCTGGTGGCCAAGTTCGACCCCACCCAGGCGCCCATCATGGAAGTGGCGGTCAGCTCGGCCAGCCTGGACCTGGCGACCATCACCGGTCTGGTCACCGAGGTGCTGCGCCCCCGGCTGGAGACGGTCCCCGGCGTGGCCACCGTGGAACTCACGGGCGGGCTGGAACGTGAGATCCAGGTAAACCTGGATCGTGAGGCCATGGCCCGCCTGGGGCTGGACCAGGCCCGGATTGCCGCGGTGGTGCAGGCTTCCAACCTCAACTGGCCGGCCGGCCGGGTCCGGTCGGGCGACCTGAGCCCGGCGGTCCGGGTCACGGGCGCCCTGGCCGGTGCCGAGGCCGTGGCCGACCTGGTCATCACCTACGTTCCGGACGCGCCGGCCACCCCCGCCGGACCGGTGGCGACGCCGGCGGCGGGGCCGCCGACGCGGCAGGAGGCGGCGCGTCTCCGGCCGGTGCGTCTGGGCGAGGTGGCCCGGATGGAGGAAGGTTTCGCCGACCGCTCCTCGGTGGCCCGGATCAACGGCCGGCCCAGCGTCGGCCTGGCGCTGCAGAAGGACGGCGACGCCAACACGGTTGTGGTGGCCAGGGCGATCAGGCAGGAACTCGAACGCCTCCGGCGGGAGCATCCCGAGCTCGACCTGCGGGTGGTGAACGACACGGCCGCGTTCATCGAGACCTCCCTGCAGGCGCTGGCCGCCGGCCTGCTTCAGGGCGGGGCCATCGCCGTGGCCGTCCTCTTCCTGTTCCTGAGGAGCCTGAGGAGCACCCTGATCATCGCCCTCTCCATTCCCTTCTCGGTGGTGGCCACCTTCGTGCTGCTGTACTTCCGCGGGTTGACCCTCAACATCATGACCCTCGGCGCCCTGGCCCTGGGCGTGGGCATGCTGGTGGACAGCGCCATCGTGGTCATCGAGGCCATCTACCGCCACCTGCGGGGCGGGATGGTGCCGGAGGCGGCCGCCAGGATGGGGACCGGAGAGGTGGGGATGGCCATCACCGCCTCCATCCTGACCACGGTGGCGGTCTTCCTTCCCGTCGTTTACGTGCGGGGTCTGACCGGAGAGCTCTTCCGGGAGCTGGCGCTGACCGTCACCTTCTCGCTGCTGGCGTCGCTGGTGGTGGCCACGACGGTCATTCCCATGCTGGCCTTCAGGTTGCTTCGGGCGGCAAAGGGGGGAAGCAGCGGTCCCGTGGCGGCCCTGGACCCACCCGGGGGCTCGGCCGGACAGTTTCCGCCGCGCCGGCTGCGCCGCCGGGCCCGGGCGGCCGACCGGGAATTCGGGCTGCTTCAACGGGCGTACGGGGCCCTCCTGGGCGGGGCGCTGCGCCGGAGGTGGCTGGTGCTGGCGCTGGCCGCGGCGTCGCTTGCCGGTTCCCTGGCGCTGGCATCCTCCATCGGCACCGAGTTTCTCCCGACGGTAGACGAAGGCGTCTTCTCCATCGAGCTCCGGATGCCCGCGGGAACCCCGCTGGAGACCACCGTGGAAGCGGTGGGGACCATCGAGCGTGCCCTGGCTGGACTGCCAGAGGTGGATACGGTCATGGCCGTGGCCGGGACCGCCGAGGGAATGAGCGCCTTCAGGAGCGGCATCGGGATTGGCGGTCCCGAGGTGGCCCGGGTGCTGGCGAGACTGGTTCCCGAGGGGGAGCGGGAACGGTCCACCGCCGAGGTCATGGCGGCGGCCAGGGCCAGCCTGGCGGAGTTCGATTCAACCGCCCGGCTCGGTTTCAACCTGGAGTCCTCGCTGCTGGCGGCCGGTGTTGGCGGCGCCAACCTGTTCCAGTTGCTGGTGGCGGCGCCCGACCGCCCGCGCCTGGACGAGGCGGTGGGCCAGATCGTCGACGCCCTGGCTGAGCTGTCCGGGCTGGTGAGCCTGGAGTCCAACCTGGACGCCCGCAAACCCGAACTGCAACTGGTCATCGACCAGCAGGCGGCGCTGGCCAGAGGCCTGACCCGGGCCCAGGTGGCCCTGGCGGCGGCCCACGGGGTCCGCGGGCATGTGGTCACCCGCCTGGCCGGGCCTGACGGGACCGTGCCGGTCAGGGTCCGTTACCGCGAGGAGGACCGCCGGACCGTCGACGACCTGCGGCTGCTGGTGGTGGGAGTCACTGGCCAGCGGCCCGTCCGGCTGGGCGAGGTGGCCGACATCCGGGACGGGCTCGGCCAGGCGGTGATCAGCCGCCAGGACCAGCGGGAGGCCGCGGTGCTGACCGGGCTCATCGAGGGTCGCGACCTGGGCAGCGTGACCCGGGAAGCCCTGGCCCGCATCGACGGGCTGGGGTTGACTGACGGCGTGTCCGTTGAGACCAGCGGCGTGGCCAGGCTGATGGCCGAGGGATTCCGCGACCTGCAGGGGGCGCTCGTGCTGGCGGTGGTCCTGGTCTACATGATCCTGGCGGCCCAGTTCGAGTCGCTGGCCCACCCCCTGGCGGTGCTCTTCAGCCTGCCGCTGGCCCTGGTCGGCGTGGTGCTCGGCCTCTACTGGTCGGGCTTCGCCTTCGGCATCACCGCCTACATCGGCGTGATCATGCTGGCCGGCATCGTGGTCAACAACGCCATCGTCCTGGTGGACTACACCAACCAGCTGCGGGCGCGCGGTCTCGGCGCGCGCGACGCCCTGGTACGCGCCGGGATGGTCCGGCTCCGGCCGGTGCTCATGACCGCGCTCACCACCATCCTGGCGCTGGCGCCCCTGGCCGTCGGGCTGGGTGCCGGCGCGCGGCTGCAGATGCCGCTGGGCATCGTGGTCATCGGCGGCCTCACGTCGGCCACCCTGCTGACCCTGATCGTGGTGCCGGTGGCGTACAGCCTGGTGGACGACGCCCAACGGTGGCTGGGTGGGCGTGGAGCCCCGGCCCGTGGGGCGACGACCGCCTCGGTGGAGGCCGCCGCGGGACCCTGAGGTGGCCTGCGGCAGGAATTCCCGCGCGCGCCGCGTATATTGCGCATGACCATATTTTTCCAGCAAGGGAAGTGGTTGGATGCGTGGGGCCATCGCGGTGCTCGCCGTCCTGTGCGTGGGGCTGTGGCTGGCCGCCTTGCCGGCCGTGGCCGCCGTGCCGGCGGCGGGGAAGCCGGCTGACCTGCCGGCGTCCCCGGTTCCTTCGCTGATTGACGCCGACGGCAACCGGTTGAGCGACGATCTCGACGCCTTGCTGGCGGGCGGCCTGGACCCGGTGGCGGTCGTCGTGCGCCTGAACGCCGCCGTCTCCGACGACGCCCTGGCCGCCCTGCAGGCCCTGGCCGGACCCTTCCAGATCAAGGCCCGCTGGCCGGTGGCGCTGCCTGACGGGTTCGCCACCAGCCTCGCGGCGGCCCAGATCAGGGCCCTGGCCGCCCACCCGTCGGTATTCCGCATCGAGCCGGACCGGGCCGTCGAGGCCTTCCTGAACACCGCCACCTACTGGACGGGCGTGCGGCAGGCCTGGGCCGACTTCGGGGCGGACGGCGACCGGGACGGCAACAAGACCGCCTATTCCAGGACCGACGTGGTCGTCGCCATCCTGGACACCGGCATCGACGCCGGCCACGTGGACCTGGACGCCGGCAAGGTCATCGGCTGGTACGACGTGATCAACGGCAGGACTTCGCCCTACGACGACCACGGCCACGGCACCCACGTGGCCAGCATCACCGCGGGCACGGGCGAGGGCAACGCCGACTATACCGGGGTCGCGCCCGGCGCGGCGCTGGTGGGCATCAAGGTGCTCGACAGGAACGGTAGCGGCACCACGAGCGGCATCATCTCAGGCATCGACTGGATGATCCGCAACAAGGATACCTACGGTATCCGCGCCGGCAACATGTCTCTCGGCTCCAGCGGTTGCTCTGACGGGACCGATTCCCTTTCCTCCGCCGTCAACAATGCCGTGGACAACGGGATCGTCATGGTGGTCGCCGCGGGCAACTCCGGGCCCAACAAGTGCACCGTCGGATCCCCGGCCGCGGCGGCCAGGGGCATCACCGTGGGCGCCATGTACGACCCGGGCGAGAAGGGCTGGGTGGTGGCGGAGTTCTCCAGCCGGGGCCCGACCGCCGACGGGCGGATAAAGCCCGACATCGCCGCGCCCGGCCGGTACATCACCGCCGCCGAGGCTGGCAGCGGCAACGGCTACGTCACCTACAGCGGGACATCCATGGCCACCCCGTTCGTGGCCGGCGTCGTCGCCCTGATGCTCGACGCCGACTACAGCCTGACCGATACCGAGGTGAAGGCCATCCTGTTCGATGCCGCCAATGTGAAGGATTTCGGTCCCGCGGTCCAGGACGTTGACTACGGCTTCGGCATCACAGTGGCCTACAACGCGGTCAAGGCCGCGGGCGGCTTCACCGGCAGCTTCAGCGACGGCCTCGGCCATCGCTTCGCCGCCGACAGCCTGCCGGGCACGGGCTACAGCGACTACTTCAGCTTCTCGGTCAGCGACGCCTCAAAGCCCGTGGGCATCGCAATGATCATGGACAAGAACCCGTCCTGCTTCCTGTGGATCTGCAACCCCGATTTCGATATCTACCTCTACGACCCGTCCGGCAAGCTGGTGGCCAGCTCCGAGGGCATCGGGCGCCAGGAGCAGATCCTGTACCTGCCGGCGGTGACCGGGACGTACACGCTGGAAGTGTATTCCTATTACGGCTCGGGCAGTTACACCGTGGACGTCAGCTTCCGCTGAGCCGGGCCCGAGGGCCGGCCGGGGGGCGGCGCCCATTGACCCGCCGGGCGCGCCCGTGCTAGAATTCGGGCAATCAGACACCGGCCATGATGGGGAAGAGTAGCCCGCTCCCGAGGCCAAGCGAGCCGGGGACGGTGCAAGCCCGGCGTACCGGGCGCGGGTGAAGATCTCCCCGGCAGCCGCCGACCGAAATCCGGCCACGCCTCGTGCCGCGGAGAGTAGGCTCGGACGGACGCTCCCGCCGTTATCCGGGAGGGGGTATAAGCGCCAAGGCGCCGTACCCTGAAGAGCGGGCCCCGCAGGGCATGGTTTGACCGCGAACCGTGCGGCTTGCGGGCCAATCCGGGTGGTACCGCGGGCAGAGCCCCCGTCCCATGGGACGGGGGCTTCAACTTTCCCGGGCCGGCGTGGGCCAGGGGGCCGGCCAGTAAGGAGGTCTTGAACCGTGGCAAGCCGTTTTCTGCCGGTCGAGCCGAAGGTCGACTTCGCCAGGCTGGAGGAGGAAGTTCTGGCCTTCTGGAAGCGCGAGGCCGTGGTGCAACAGGCCATGGAACTACGGCGGGGGCGGCCCGCCTTTGTCTTCTACGAGGGCCCGCCCACGGCCAACGGCCTGCCCCACGTCGGCCACGTGATCCCCCGCGCCATGAAAGACCTTGTCCTCCGGTACAAGACCATGCGGGGCTACTACACGCCCCGCAAGGCCGGCTGGGACACCCACGGCCTGCCGGTGGAACTCGAGGTCGAGAAGGAACTGGGTCTGAAGAGCAAGGCAGACATCGAGGCCTACGGGGTGGCCGAGTTCGTGGCCCGCTGCCGGGAGTCGGTGTTCCGCTACGAGCGGGAGTGGGCGCGGCTCACCGAGCGCATCGGCTTCTGGCTCGATCTGGACCACGCCTACGTGACCTGCTCCAACGACTACATCGAGTCGGTCTGGTGGTCGCTGCGGCGCCTGTGGGACAAGGGGCTGCTCTACGAGGGCTACAAAGTCGTCCCCTACTGCCCCCGGTGCGGGACTTCCCTTTCCAGCCACGAGGTGGCCCAGGGCTACGCCGAGACAGAAGATCCGTCGGTCCTGGTGCGGTTTCCCCCGGCGGAAGACGAACCCGCGCCGGCGGGCACGGGCGAGTGGGCCGGCGCCTCGCTCCTGGTGTGGACCACCACCCCGTGGACCCTGCCGAGCAACGTGGCGGTGGCGGTGGCCCCCGGGGCCACGTACGCGCTGGTGGAAGTGGACGGTGGCGCGGGCGGCGGCCAACAGCGGACCGAGCGGCTGGTCCTGGCGGCCGCCCGGCTGGAAGCCGTCCTCGGCGAGGGCGGGGACTGGCGGGTACTGGCCGAGGTGCCGGGCCGGGACCTCGCCGGCCTGGCCTACCGGCCGCCCTTCGACTTCTTCCGGCGGCAGGCGGGCCGGGAGTGCTTCCGGGTGCACCCGGCGGACTTCGTGAGTCTCGAGGACGGCACCGGGCTCGTCCACGTGGCGCCGGGCTTCGGTGAGGCCGACCTGCGGCTGGGGCAGGCCCACGGCCTGCCGGTGTTCCTGCCCGTGGACGAGGCGGGAAGGTTCACGGAGGCCGTCGGCCCCTGGCGGGGCCGGTTCGTGAAGGAGGCCGACCCGGACATCGTCGCCGACCTGGACGCCCGGGGGTTGCTCTACCGGGCCGGCACGGTGGTACACACCTACCCCTTCTGCTGGCGCTGCGACAGCCCGCTGCTCTACTACGCCCGGACGGCCTGGTTCGTCCGGATGACCGCCTTGCGTGACCGCCTGCTGGCCCACAACGCGGGCGTCCGGTGGGTGCCCGAGCACCTGCGGGACGGGCGCTTCGGCAACTTCCTGGAAAGCGTGGTGGACTGGTGTCTGTCCCGGGAGCGCTACTGGGGGACGCCGCTTCCTCTGTGGCGGTGTGGCGGGTGCGGCGCGGTCCAGTGCGTGGGCAGCGTGGCCGAACTTCGCGCCCTGGCCCGGCCCGGAACCCTGCCGCCGGCCGAGGGCTTCGACCTCCACAAGCCGGCCATCGACGGGGTGCTGCTGGCCTGTCCGTCCTGTGGCGGCGACATGCGGCGGGTGCCGGAGGTCATCGACTGCTGGTACGACTCGGGCGCCATGCCCTTTGCCCAGCACCACTACCCCTTCGAGGGCCGGCGGGAGTTCGCGGCCGAGTTTCCGGCCGACTTCATCTGCGAGGCCATCGACCAGACCCGGGGCTGGTTCTACAGCCTGCTGGCGGAGGCGGTGGCCCTGTTTGACGCCACCGCCTACCGCAGCGTGCTCTGCACCGAGTTCGGCCTGGACGAGGCTGGCCGGAAGATGTCCAAGCACAAGGGGAACGTGCTCGACCCCTGGGAAGTCATCGACCGGCACGGGGCCGACGCCCTGCGCTGGTTTCTCTGCGTCTCGAGCCCGCCCTGGTACCCCAAGCGCTTTTCGCTGAAGAACATTGCGGAGTTCCGGCGGCAGACCCTGGACACCCTCTGGAACACCTACGCCTTCTTCGTGCTCTACGCGGACCTGGACGGCTTCGACCCGGTGGCTGTACGGGCCGCGGGAGGGCCCGGGACCGATCCGGCGGCGCGGCCGGCCATGGACCGCTGGCTGCTTTCCCGGGTCCACCGGACCGCCGGGGAGGCCGGCCAGGGGCTCGAGGCCTACGACGTGGCGGCGGCCGCCCGGGCCATCGCGTCCCTGGTGGACGACGTGTCCAACTGGTACGTGCGGCGGAGCCGGCGGCGCTTCTGGCGGGGCGACGCTGACGCCGGGCCCGAGGCTCCGACCGACCCGGACGGGCTGGCCGGTGGGGACAAGACGGCGGCCTACCTGACGCTGTACGAGGCGCTGGTGACCCTCGCCCGGTTGCTGGCGCCGTTCACCCCGTTTCTGGCCGAGGCCCTCTACCTGAACCTGGTGGCCCGGGTGGAGCCCGGGGCACCGCCCAGCGTCCACCTGACCGACTACCCCCAGCCCGACCCCGCCCGCCTCGACCCCGGCCTCGAGGCGGCCATGGCCACCGTCCGGGCCTACGTGGCGCTGGGGCGGGCGGCCCGCACCAGGGCCAGGCTCAGGGTGCGCCAGCCCCTGGCCGAACTGGTGCTGGCGGGAACGGGGTCCGACCTGGCCGCCCTCGACCCCGATAGCCCGCTGGGCCGCGAACTCCTGGCCGAACTTCAGGCCGAACTCAACGTCAGGCAGGTCAGGGTCGACACCGACCCGGCTGCCTACCACGACCGCCGGGAGTACGTGGTGGAGCGGGACGGGGGCAGGGCGGTGGCCCTCCGCGTGGAGGTGACCCCCGAACTGCGCCTGGAGGGCCTGGCCAGGGAACTCGTGAACCGCGTCCAGCGCCTGCGCAAGGAGGCGGGCTACCGGGTCGAGGACCGGATCGAACTCTTTGTGGCGGCAGGTGGGGACCTGCGCCGGGCGGCGGAGCTTCATGCCGACACCATCCGCCGGGAGACCCTGGCCCGCCGGCTCGAGCTGGGCACCGAGGAGCCGGCCGGCTGGCGGGGCGACCGGGGGGTCCGGGTCGACATCGACGGTGATCACGCCTGGCTGGGCGTGCGCCGGGCGGCCACCCGGGCGGACGGCAGCCCCTCCCGGCGCCGGACGAAGCGCCGGGCGAGAGAGGCGGCGACTCTATCGGCAGGCGAATCATGGCCGGCCGGCGAAAGGACCGGGAGCCGGCGCGCCGGCCAGAGGACCGGAGCCGGTCTTCGCCGGCTGCGGGATGGCGGGTGATGGGGAGCAGTTGAAGATCGACCGTGAGTTCCGGACGCTCTTCGGGTCAGCGCTGCTGGCCTTTCTCTCCTTCGGCGTCTTCAGGGCCGTCTACGCCAACTTCGCCGGGCAGGAACTGGGCATCGGCCCCGGCCAGTTCGGCCTGCTGGAGGGGTTCCGGGAGCTTCCGGGGCTGCTGACAATCCTGCTGGCCGTGGCCACCGGCCGGTTCCCCGAGCACCGGCTCTACGTGGGCTGCACGGCGTTGATGGCCGCCGGCATCTGGCTCTACGCCGGCATGACCGCCTTCTCGGGCGTGGTCGTGGCGACCCTGGTGATGAGCGTCGGCTTTCACCTGTGGTTCATCGTCCAGGAGGCCATCGTCCTGAAGGAGGCCGGCCCGGCCGCGCGGGGGACCCGCCTGGGCCAACTGAACAGCGCCCAGGCCCTCGCCCTGGTGGCCGGCACGGCCCTGGTCTGGCTGCTGGGTGCCCGCCTGCCCGTGCGGGCCTTCTTCCCCATTGCCGGCCTGGCGGGGCTGGCCGGAGCCGCTCTTGCCCTCAGGCTGAAGCCCGTCTCGGGCGGCGCCGACCCCAACCGCTTCGTCCTCAAGCGGCAATACCTTTCGTACTACGTCTTCAACCTGGTGGAAGGCGCCCGCCGCCACATGGTGCTCACCTTCGCCACCTTCGCCCTGGTCCGCATCTACGGGACGCCGGTGCACGTGATGGCCGGCCTGATGCTGGTCCACAGCGTCATGGCCATCTACACCCGCCCGTACATCGGCCGGCTGGTCGACCGGCTGGGCGACCTCCGGGCGCTGCGGCTCAAGTTCGGCCTGGTCACCCTGGTGTTTCTGGGCTATGCCCTGGTCCGGAACGCCTGGGTGGCCTACGGCCTGTTCGTCCTGGACAACGTGCTGGTCGGCTTCGCCATCGCCATCTCGACCCACGCGGCCCGCATCGTGCCCCGCCAGGAGTTGCGCCACACCCTGGCCGCGGGGAGCACGGTGAACCACATCTTCGGGGTGGCCATCCCCGTGTTCGGCGGCGTGCTCTGGGAGTGGTTCGGCCCCGTGGTCCCCTTCCTCATGGGTGCGGCCGTCGTGGCGCTGGGCGCCGCGTACGCCTGGTGGCTGGAGGCCGGCCGGCGGCTGCCCGACCGGCCGGTAGCCGGGCCCCGGCCGGCCGGTTCCAGCGCCGCGGCCCCCGCCGAGCCTTACTTTCCCAGCCGGACGTAGCGCCGGTAGACCTGGGGGTCCAGTTGACCCTCCTCCAGGGCCGCCTTCACCGCGCAGCCGGGTTCGTGGGTGTGGCTGCAGTCGCGGAAGCGGCAGCCGTAGGCCAGGGCCTCGAGCTCGGGAAAGTGCCCTCCCAGGCCGGGGCCGGCCGGGTCCGACACCGACCCGATGGCCCGCAGGCCGGGAGTGTCGGCCAGCCAGCCGCCGCCGGGAAGCTCGTACAGCAGGCTCGCCGAGGTGGTGTGCCGGCCCTTGCCCGTCTTCACGTTGACCGCCCCGGTCTGGGCCGCCAGGTCCGGCACCAGCCGGTTGGCCAGCGAGGTCTTGCCCACCCCGGACGGCCCGACCAGGGCCGAGAGCCTCCCCCTGAGGGCGGCCGCCAGGGCTTGGAGGCCCGCCCCCGTGGCCGCCGAGACCAGGTGCACGGCATAGCCGGCCTGCCGGAAGGGAAGAAGCTCCCGGTCCAGCCGGGCCGGGTCCGCCAGGTCCACCTTGTTGACGCAGATGAGGGGCTCGACCCCGCCCGACCTGCCGAGCAGGCACAGCCGGTCGATGACGCCGGGTTTGAGGCGGGGGCTGGCGGCCGCCACGACCACCACCAGGAGGTCCGCGTTGGCCACCAGCACCTGCTCGCGTGGACGCGCCCGGCTGCGGTCGCGCCCGTCCTCCCTGCGGCGGCCGATCCGCGACCGGCGGGCCTCGACGCCTTCGATGCGGCCCGCGCCCGGGGCGCCTCCGCCGGGCGGTGCCCCGAGCACGGTGAAGCTTACCCGGTCGCCGACCACGACCGAGTCCACGCCGTGGATCCGGTCTCGCTCGGCCGTCCGCCGGAGCTCGGGACGAAGGGCGCACCAGTAGTCGCCGCCGCCGTCGGCCCTCACCCGGTAGTGACCGGGTGTCGAGCAGACCACCGTTCCGTAATGGTGCAAGGCTTCTTGCCTCCTCAGAGCAGCGCGTCCGGGAACCGGTTTCAAGCCGGCACTTGGTGTGCTTCCGAGGAGGGCGCGGCGGGCGACGCCACTGCGCCTTCCGGTCCAGGCTGGCCCGGCGAGCGTCAGGCGAGGCTGGCTGAGGCGCGCGGCGGGCGGACCCGGGCCGGTGCTCCCCGGAAGCCGGTACGGTTCGGTTGCCAGATGACGGCCTGCATGGAGCACCACCTCCCGAGTCCGGCTTGGGTGGTAGAAAACCGCGCATGGCAATCGTACCACAGGCCGCCGGCGCGGGGTAGCGGGACGCCGCCGCGGGTGAGCCACCCGAGGGAGCGGCGCCGGGGCCGGGCGGTTTGGCGGCGGCCGCCGTTGAAGCCGGAGGCGGCCGGGGGGACGGAGGGCGGCGACTAGCCGGCCGCGCCGTCAGGCCGGTCCAGCCTCGAGGGCTTCAGGTCCGCCGTCCGCAGGGCCAGGGCGTGTTGGACGGGGATCTGCGCCCGGATGATCCCGGAGGTGCTCGCCAGGACGAACCGGGTGGGGATGGCCTGGCCGCCGTCAGGCCGAGCGGGCGGCGGGACGCCGCCTGAGACCACCGCCCGGGCCGCCGCCGCCCGGACCCGCCCGGGGGTGTCCAGGGTCCGGAGGTCGTCCAGTTCCACGTTGCCCATCAGGCACACGTCCGGCCCCACCGTGGCCCGCACGACCGCCAGGTCCACGCCGGCCGAAGGCTGGAGGGAGTGCAGGCCGCCGAAGCCCGCGCGCGCCAGGTCGCCGACCAGGTGGGTGACCTGGCCGCAGGAGTGGAAGACGCACGGGACGCCCCGGGCCCGGACCGCCGCGGCGACCTCCCCGAGCCGCGGCAGGACCCAGCGACGCAAGAGGGTGGGGGAGGCGAAGGGGGCGCCGGCGTGGGCCAGGTCGTCGGCGACGATCAACCCCTCGGCGCCGGCGTCCAGGTAGGCCAGGGCCGTCCGGGTGGCGGCGGCGGCCGCCCGATCGAGCGCCCCGGCCAGCCCCGGCGGCCCTTCCAGGAGCAGCATCAGCAAGGCCTCAAAGCCCAGCGCCGCCGCGGCCCGGCTGAAGACGCCGTCCACCAGGCAGTACGCGACCGGGCCTCCCTTGCCGCGCCAGTCGGCGACGGCTTTGAGGAGGCCGGGCGGGGCGGTCTCCCCGCGGGGCAGCGGGACGCCCGTCAGCAACGCCTCCTGAACGTTGACGCAGACCGCGTCGATGTCCAGTCTGGCCAGCGCCTCGAGAGCCGCCCGGCGGTCGGGTCGCGCCACCCGGTGGCCAGGGCGGGCCGCCGGTCCGAGCAGGGCTTCGATGAAGCCCGGCTCGAGGCCGAACTCCAGCCGGGGAACCCGGTCGGGTTCCCGTCCCGTCCAGGCGGCTGCCAGCCGGGCTGCCGGGGTCAGCTCGGGTCCTCCTCTCTCCGGGGCTCGACACGGAGGGTTTCCCAGGTCGCGCCTCGGGGCTGAGGTTTCCCGGGTCCGGCTCTCGAATCCTGTACCCCGCGGGTAACCGTGGTACAATGCGGCGCGGAAGGCCGAGGACGGAGGGGATGGGCGTGTCGGATCGTGGCAACGGCCGGCCGGCGGGCCGGGATCCTCCGGTCCGCCGGGGCCAGATCCTGGAACTGGAGATAAAGGGGCTGACCCACGACGCCGACGGGGTGGGCCCCGCCGGCGGACTGGCCGTGTTCGTACCCCGGGCCCTGCCCGGCGAGGTGGTCCGGGTCCGGGTCACCGAGGTCCGCAAGAACCACGCCCGCGCCCGGCTGCTGGAAGTGACAAGACCGTCCCCCCGGCGGCTGGAACCGCCGTGCCCGGTGTACGCCGAGTGTGGCGGCTGCCAGCTACAGCACCTGAACGCCCGGGGCCAGCTAGAGTACAAGACCGGGCTGGTCACCGACGCCCTGCGGCGCCTGGGGGGACTGGACGGGGTCGTGGTCCGGCCGGCCATCGGCATGGAGGACCCCTGGCGGTACCGGAACAAGGCCCAGTTTCCCGTGGCCGCCGGGCCCGGCGGGCGCGGCCTCGTCGGCGGGATCTACGCCCGGGGGACCCACCGGCTGGTGCCGGTCAACGAATGCCTGATCCAGCACCCGCTCAACAACACCATGCTCCAGGTGGCCCTGGAGCTTGCCGGCCGCCACCGCATCGCCCCCTACGACGAGGACGGTCATACCGGCGTCCTCCGGCACGTGCTGGCCCGAGCGACCCGCGCCACCGGGGAGGCGATGGCCGTCTTCGTCACCCGCACCCGGGACCTGCCGGCCGCCCGCGACCTGGCCCGGGAGCTGATGGCCCGGGTGCCCCAGGTGGTCTGCGTGGCCCACAACACGAACCCGCGCCGGACCAACGTGATCCTGGGCGAGCGGACCCGGCTCGTTCTGGGCCGGCCGTACGTGGAGGAGGTCCTGGGCGGCCTGCGCTTCCGCATCTCGCCTACCTCCTTCTTCCAGGTGAACCCGGCCCAGACCGAGGTTCTCTACTCCCGGGCCGTGGACTACGCCGCCCTCGGCGGCGGCGAGACGGTGGTCGAGCTCTACTCGGGTATCGGCGCCATCTCGTTGTTCCTGGCCCGGCGGGCGGCGCGGGTCACCGGCGTCGAGGTGGTGCCGGAGGCGGTGCGGGACGCGGTGGCCAACGCCCGGCTGAACGGTGTGGCCAACGTGAGCTTCATCGAAGGCCCCGCCGAACGGGTGCTGCCGGAACTGGCCGCCGGCGGGGTCCGGGCCGAGGTGGTGGTGCTGGACCCACCCCGAAGGGGCTGCGAGCCGCGGGTGCTGGAGGCCGTCGGCCGGCTGCGGCCCGACCGGGTGGTCTACGTGTCATGCAACCCGGCGACTCTCGCCCGCGACCTGGCCCGGCTGGCCGGCCTGGGCTACCGGGTCCGGGAGGTCCAGCCGGTGGACATGTTCCCCCAGACGGCCCACGTGGAGGCCGTTGCCCTGGCCGTGCGGGAGGAGGGGCACCGCCGGTGAACGCCGACGCCGTCCTGCGCCTCCTGGCCGAGACGTACCCGCGCGCCAGAACCGCCCTGGCGCACGAGACACCCTTCCAGTTGCTGGTGGCGACGATGCTGTCGGCGCAGAGCACCGACGCCGGCGTGAACCGGGTGACCGCGGAACTGTTCCGTCGCTACCCCGATGCCCGGGCCTTCGCCCGCCTGGAGCCGGAGGAACTGGAGTCCCACATCAGGACGCTGGGGCTTTACCGCAACAAGGCCAGGCACATCATCGCCACCGCCCGGAAGCTGGTCGAGGAATACGCGGGCGAGGTCCCCCGGACCCGCGAGGAACTGGAACGGTTGCCCGGCGTTGGCCCTAAGACGGCCAACGTGGTGCTGGCCAACGCCTTCGGGGTTCCCGCCATCGCCGTGGACACCCACGTGCACCGGGTGGCCAACCGTCTGGGCCTGGCCCGGGCCTCCGACCCCCTTCGCACCGAGCAGCAACTGATGGCCGTGATTCCCGAAGCCTTGTGGGCGCCGGCCCACCACTGGCTGATCTGGCACGGCAGGCAGGTCTGCCACGCGAGAAAGCCTCGCTGCGAGGGCTGTCCCCTCGAGCCTCACTGCCGCTACGCCCGGGAACGAGCTTCAACGCGGGAGCCGATGATCGGCGGCTCCTGATGCGCACATTATGGGCAGGTTGCGAGGAAGGGAGCCATCGCCTTGAGCCTGCCCACCCGCCGCGAGCGGCGGCTGCGGGAGCGGCAAGGGCGTCGGGGGGGCCGCCGCCCGGGTGCCTGGAGCCCGGTCCTGGCGGGTTTCATCCTTGGCGCCGTCATTGGCGGCCTGGCCCTCGGGACGTTTCTGTTCCTGGACCGTCCCTACCTCCGGCCCCTGGTACCGCCCCTGGACCGGCGAGCGCCCGGCCAGACGCCGGGGCCGGTCTCAGAAGGGCCGGAGCGGGAGCACCGGCGCCTGGATCTGCAGGACCTGGTGTCGCGGTACCCGGGCCGGGCCATCCGCCAGGGTAACCCCCGGCTACGCCAGATCGCCCTGACCTTTGACGACGGCCCCGATAACCAGTTCACCCCCTTGATCCTGGACGTGCTGAAGGAGCGGGGGGTCAAGGCCACCTTTTTCATCACCGGGGTTCAGGCGGAGCAGTTTCCCGACCAGGTCAGGCGGATGGTGCGGGAGGGCCATGCGGTGGCGTCCCACGGCTTCACCCACCGCCGGTCCTCCACCCTGAGCCCCGACGAGATCAGGGCGGAACTCACCAGGAACCAGGCGCTGCTGCAGGAACTGGCGGGTGGACCCCTGCCCCGGCTCTTCCGGCCGCCCTACGGGTCCCTCGACCAGCAGGCGGCCGACACCGTCCTGGCCGAGGGCTACCTGATCATCCTCTGGACGGTGGACAGCCTGGACTGGCGGGGCACCCCGGCCGCCGCGATCATCGGAACCGTGACCAACCAGGCCAGAAACGGCGCCATCGTGCTGCAGCACTCGGCGGGTGGCCCCGGCGTGGACCTGAGCGGGACGGTGGCCGCCCTGGGGCCGGTCATCGACGATCTCAAGGCGCGGGGATTCGAGTTCGTGACGGTGCCCCGGTTACTGGAAGGGCTGGGGATCAGGGCGTCGGCGCCTGGTGGGGGTTAGCCCTGGCGGACCTCGTCGGCCAGGGCGCCCTGGCGGACCAGGTGCTCGGCGAGGAACTCCCGGAGGATGCGGCAGGCTTCCTTGATCCGGGGACTGGCCAGCCGGTAGTAAACGTTCAGGCCTTCCCGCCGCGACTCCACGATCCCCACCTGGCGAAGCTGTGCCAGGTGCTGCGACGCGTTGGCCATGCTCAACCCCACCGCCTCGGCGATCTCGGTCACGTTGCGCTCGCCCTCGTCCAGGAAGTACACGATCTGCAGGCGGGAGGGGTTGGCCAGCGTGTGACAGATCCGGCTCTGGAGTTCAACGATCGGGTCCGGCACGGACCGTCAATCCCTTCCGGCCGCCAACGGGCTGCCACCTACAGCATAGGGGGGCGTCTGGCCTGCGTCAACCTGGCGATTGAGCCGCGTCCCGGGGTCGGATACACTCGTGTCGATGACGGCAACGGCGGTTCGCGACCAGTTGAAGGCCGAACTCAAGGCCTACGCCGCCGCCCTCGGCGTCACCGCCCTCGGGGTGACCACGGCCGAACCCTTCGAAGCCGAGGCCGGGATCTTGCGGGAGCGGCGCCGGGCCGGGTTGACCTCCCGGTTCGAGCCTGAAACCCCGACCGCCCGGCGCGACCCGCGGGAGCTCTTGCCCGGCGCCAGGTCCATCGTCGCCGTGGGGGTAGCTTACCACGCGCGGCCGTCCAGGCTACGCGGCCCCGAGGCGGGTGGCTCCGGCTCCCCGCTGCGGGGCTGGCTGTCGCGGTACGCCTGGGGCGAGGATTACCACCGGGTGCTCCACCGGATCCTGGCCCGCCTCATCGTCTTTCTCGAGGCCAGGGCGAGCCGGTCCCTCCGGGCCGTGGCCTGGGTGGACACGGGTCCCCTCATCGAACGGGCGGTGGCGCGCCGGGCCGGGCTCGGCTGGATCGGCAAGCACGGCTGCCTGATCGTGCCGGGGGCCGGGTCCTACGTCTTCCTGGGCGAGATAGTCACCGACCTGGAACTGAAGCCGGACCGCCCGGTCCCCGACGGCTGCGGGTCGTGCAACCGCTGTACTGAGGCCTGTCCCACGCGGGCCATCGTCTTCCCCGGCGTCGTCGACGCTCGCCGCTGCCTGGCCGAGGTCAGCCAGTGGCGCCAGCCGGTGCCCGAGGCATTGCGGCGGCCCATGGCCCGCCGCCTGTTCGGCTGCGACACCTGCCAGGAAGTTTGCCCGTACAACCGTCACGCCCCGGAGACCGTCCTGGCCGAGTTTCTCACGCCTCCCGCGCCGCCCCGGCCCGACCTGGCCGAACTCCTGCGCCTGGACGGGTCCGGCTTTCGGACCCGGTGGGCCCGGTCGGCCGCCGGCTGGCGCGGGAAGAAGGTGCTCCAGCGGAACGCCGTCATCGCCCTGGGCAATTCGGGAGACCCGGCCGCCCTGCCACTTTTGCTGGCCTGCCTGGACGACCGGCGCCCCCAGATCAGGGGTCACGCCGCCTGGGCCCTGGCCAGGCTGGCCGGGGTGCCGGGCGTGGACGCGGGCCAGGTGCGGCGGGCGCTTGGCCGGGCCCTGGAGGTGGAGCGAGAGCGGTGGGCGAGGGCCGAGATCCTGATGGCGCTGGACCGGCTGCCACGGCCGGCGGGGCCGGGGGACGGGGACTGAGGTGTTCCGCGACCGCTACCGGCTGGTCGGGCCCGACGGCGCCGCGCGGCTCACGCCGGCCGAGGCTCCTTGCATCGCCGAGGCGGTGGCCCTGGCGGTAGGGGAGGGGGTGGCACCGCCGACGGTGCTTGTGAGGCACCCGGTACGCGCCCTGGTGCTGGGCCGCGCCGACCTGCGCCTGCCGGCGCTGGACCGGGCACTCGCCTGGGCTCGCCACCGCCGGCTGCCGGTCTTTGGCCGGCCGAGCGGGGGTCGCGCCGTGCTGGTTGACGCCGGCTGCGTCACCTTCGCCGTGGCCCGGCCCTGCCGGGACCTCACCAGGATCCACGCCAACTACCTGGAACTGGCGGCAGGGGCCCTGGCCGGCCTCGAGAGCCTCGGCCTCCAGGCCGGCTTCGGCTCGGTCCCCGGCTCCTTCTGCGAAGGCCCCTTTGACCTGGTGACGTCCGGCCGGAAGGTGGCCGGCGTGGCCCAGTCCGTCAGTCGCGGCGCCGCCGTGGTGACCGGCCTGCTTCTCGTCAGCCAGGATCCCGCCTCCGCCGTGGCCCTTCTCGAGGCGTTTTACCGGCAGGCCGGGGCCCAAGCGCGGTTTCGCCCCGACGCCGTGACCAACCTCGGCCGGGAACTCGGCCGGCCGGTCAGCCCGACCGAGGCCGCCGGCGCGCTCGTCCGGGGTTTCGGCTCCCGGTTCCGCCTGGAGCCCGGAGACTTCCTGCCCGCTGAGCTCAAGCGGGCCCGGGCCCTGGCGGCGGAACGGCGGCTCGCCTAGGGGCAGGGCGCCCGGCGCCGGCCGGCGAAGGGCAGCACGGCTCCCGCTGGGCAAGCCAGCCGGCACGGAAGGGGAATCGAGACATGCCTGCAGCGCGAGAACCGGCCGGCCCGCTGGCCGGGGTCAGGGTGCTCGACCTGTCCCGGGTGCTGACCGGCCCCTACTGCACGATGATGCTGGCGGACCTGGGCGCGGAGGTCATCAAGATCGAGGCCCCGGGTTCCGGCGACGACACCCGGGCCTGGGGACCGCCCTTCGTGGACGGCGAGAGCGCCTACTTTCTGAGCGTCAACCGGAACAAGAAGAGCCTGACCCTCAACCTGAAGCACCCCGAAGGGCTGGCGATCGCCCGGCGGCTGGCCGAGCGCTCAGACGTGGCGGTGGAGAACTTCCGCCCCGGCACGGCGGACCGGCTGGGATTGGGGTACGAGGCGCTGCGGGCCATCAACCCCGCCATCGTGTACTGCGCGGTCTCCGGGTTCGGCCAGGACGGGCCCTACCGGGAGAAGCCCGGCTACGACGTGATCCTGCAGGGGATGGGCGGGCTCATGGGCATCACCGGCGAGCCCGACGGGCCACCCATGCGGGTCGGGGTGGCGGTGGCCGACATCGGCGCCGGCATGTTCGCCGCCTACGCCATCGTGGCTGCCCTGTACGAGCGGGAGCGGACCGGGCAGGGGCAGTACATCGACGTGAGCATGCTGGACTGCCAGGTGGCCTGGATGACCTACATGGCCGGCTACTACTTCGCCACCGGCGAGCCCCCGGCCCGCATGGGCGCGGCGCACCCCACCATCGTGCCGTACCAGGCCTTCAAGGCCCAGGACGGTTACTTCAACGTCGCCGTCGGAAACGACGCCATGTGGCTGCGCTTCTGTCCCGCCATCGGCCACCCTGAGCTTGCCGGGGACCCCAGGTACCGGACGAACGCCGACCGGGTCCGCCACCGCGATGAACTGGTGCCGTTTCTGGCCGAGGTGTTCGCCGCGAGGCCGGCCCGGGAGTGGATTGCCGCCCTCGAGGCGGCCGGCGTGCCCGCCGGGCCCATCTACGACCTGCGCCAGGTGTTCGAGGACCCGCAGGTCAACCACCGGGGCATGCGGGTGACGCTGGAGCATGCCAGGGCCGGGCCGATATCCGTCACCGGCGTGCCGGTCAAGTTCTCCCGCACGCCGGGGGCCGTCACCAGCCCGCCGCCGCTTCTGGGCCAGCACACCGAAGCGATCCTTGCGGAACTCGGCTATGACGGGGAGCACATCCGGAAGCTGCGGGCGGAGGGAGCCATCTAGGCCGCGGACGCCCGCAGGACGCGAGACATACCGCCGCCTCCGGCCGGACACCATGAGACCAGAATGCGGCACGGAAGGGGGGCGTCCCGTGGGCGAACGGGTCCGCGAAGACGACCTGCTGGACAAGGAAGTGTCGGGCAGCGCCCTCGTGGGTTACGCGTTCATAAAGTACGCGGCCATCGTCGTCATCGTCCTGGCCATCCTGTGGTTTCTGGCGCGCTGGGTCCTGCCCAGGTTCTGACCGTTCGAAGCTGCTTTCCATCGCCGCGGCGCCGCCTGGCGGCGGTTGACACTCCCCCGCCGCCGGGGCTATAATGGGCAGCGGAATTTGTTCCAATTTGCACTATCTCGCGGCTGATCGATCCGATCCGCCAAGCCGCCCAGTAACACCCTGGTGGCCAGGGGTTTTCCGGTTCCCACAGAAGACTATAATGGGTGCGGCCTTGCCGGGTCAGTCCGGGCCGACGCAAAGCCCTTGCCCGGAGCAGGAGGTACACCTCCAGAGGGAGGCACGGGCGGTCATGCCTGCCCAGTACGTCGACGTTGTGGTCTTTCTGGTCCTCGCCGGCACGTTTCCCCTGATCACCCTGGCCTTCGGTTACCTCCTCCGACCCAAGAACCCGGCCCCGCTGAAGCGCGGCATCTACGAGTGTGGCGAGATCCCGGTCGGCGAGGCCAGGATTCGCTTTGACATCCGCTACTACGTCTTCGCCCTGCTGTTTGTGGTGTTCGACGTGGAAGCGGTGTTCATCTACCCGTGGGGCGTCCTCTTCAGGGAACTCGGCTGGTACGGGTTTGTGGTGATGATGCTGTTCATCGAGGTGCTGGTGGTGGGCCTCATCTACGCGTACAGGAAGGGAGCCCTGCGGTGGGCGTGAGCGACGGCAAGCTGGACCGGCCCGGGCTGTGGGTGCCCGGCCCGCATGACGGCGGCAAGTCCGGTTCCCGCGCGGTCGCGCCGCCCCGACCTGCTCCCGGCCATCCCGAGGCGCCGGAGGAGCGCGCGGCGCCCGCCGTCAGGCGGGGGGAACGGGAGATCCTGGTGCCGGGGACGCCCAGGGGCCCGCTGCTGGAGATCGCCTACACGCCGGGGATCGTGGTGACCAGCCTGGAGAAGCTTCTGGCCTGGGCCAGGCAGTCGTCCATCTGGTACATGCTCTTTGGCATCGCCTGCTGCGCCATCGAGATGATGGCCACCGGCGCGTCGCGGTACGACTTCGACCGGTTCGGCGTCATCTTCCGGGCGTCACCCCGCCAGTCGGACCTCATGATCGTGGCCGGCACGGTCAACGAGAAGCTGGCGTCACGGATCAAGACCCTCTACGATCAGATGGCGGAGCCCCGGTGGGTCATCTCCATGGGCGCCTGCGCTTCCAACGGCGGCCCGTTCCACCAGGGTTACAACGTGGTGGACGGCGTGGACAAGATCGTCCCGGTGGACGTGTACGTTACGGGGTGCCCGCCTCGGCCGGAGTCCCTGCTCTATGCCATCATCAAGTTGCAGGAGAAGATCACCGGCAAGGCCGGGTTCCCCAGCGGCGAGAAGGTCGTGGTCCAGGGGTAGCAGGCAGTATGCCTGGCGGGTGCGGCCAATCGTGCTGGCCGGCCATTTTTATGCCCGGCGAAAGCCGGGGCGCGGGGTTGGTGAGCGGCAGTGGTGGAAGGCGACAAGGCGCAACCGGCCATGAACGACGGCACGCGGCAGGTGCTGGAGGCCATCCGCCGGGACCATCCGGACTGGCAGCCGGAGGTCACCCGGTGGGGCGAGGTCCAGCTCAGAGTGGGCCGCGAGGACCTTCAGGCGGTGGCCCGGGCCCTGCGCGACGACCATGGCTTCAACTACTGCCCTTCCGAGACGGTGGTGGACTACGTCAAGGAAGGCCGGTTCGAACTGGACGTCCGCCTGTTCAACCTGGACACCGGGGCCAAGCTGGTCCTGAAGTCGGACCTCCCCCGCGACGACGCCACCTGCCCGACCCTGGCGGGGGTCTGGGCCACCTGCAAGTGGCACGAGCGGGAGATCTGGGACATGTTCGGCGTCCGGTTCGAGGGCCACCCCGACCTGCGGCGGGTTTTCCTCTCCGAATCGTTCCAGGGTTACCCGCTGAGGAAGGACTTTGTGGACGCCCGCAAGCCCCGGCCGAGGCTGGTGCGCCAGCGGTAGAGCCACGGGCCCGGGGTGACCGGCCGCCGGACCGGAGGTTACGAGGGAGAGCGATCAATGGGCGGCGCGCGAACCAGGCCTGAGCCCCAGACCGGGGCCAGGGAGAACGTGATCGAGTTACCGGTGCTGGCCGAGGGCAGCGTGGAAGAGATCTCGGGCCGGACCAGGCAGCGGGCCAGGTTCCGCGGCGACTTCGAGTATCCCGGCGACGACTTCGAGGGGCCCAACGTCAACCGCTGGCAGTACCTGCCCCAGACCCCGCCCGTGGAGGACCTGCTGGTCGAGGAGGTCCGGGAGATCGAGGGCAACGAGCGGGAGATGGTCATGAACATGGGCCCGCAGCACCCCTCGACCCACGGGGTACTCCGGTGCGTGCTGGGCCTGCGCGGTGAGGCCATCACCCGGTGCCGGCCGGACATCGGCTACCTTCACCGGTGTCACGAGAAGCTCAACGAGCTATGGTCGTACCAGGGCACCATCGCCCTTTCCGACCGGCTGGACTACCTGGCCGCCATGACCAACGAACTGGCCTTCGTCCTGGCCGTGGAGAAGCTCCTGGAGATCGAGCCGACCGAGCGCGCCGACTACATCCGGGTAATCTGCTCCGAATTGCAGCGGATCGCGTCGCACCTGCTGTTCTTCGGCACGACCGCGCTGGACCTGGGCGCCGTGACCCCGTTCCTTCACTCCTTCCGGGAGCGGGAAGCCGTCTACGACGTTTTCGAGTACATCTCCGGCGCCCGGCTGCTCTACAACTACATGCGCTTCGGCGGGGTGCGCACCGACTTCCCGCCGGGGACCGACAAGAAGATCCGCGAGGTCCTGGACCTTCTCGAGAATCGGCTGCCCGAGTACCACGACCTCCTGAGCTACAACCCGATCTTCGCCGTCCGGACCCAGGGCGTCGGGGTGCTGTCCCGGGACGACGCCATCGCCTGGGGCGCCGCCGGCCCGGTGCTGCGGGGTTCGGGCGTCGCCTACGACCTCCGCAAGGCCGACCCGTACTCGGGCTACGAGAAGTTCGATTTCAAGGTGTGCGTGGAAGAGTCCGGCGACGTGTGGGCCCGGTTCATGGTCCGCATGAAGGAGATCGAGGAATCCATCAAGATCATCCGCCAGGCCCTGGACGGGCTGCCGGAAGGGGACGCGCGGGGCCAGGTGCCGCGGTTCATCAAGCCCCCGCCGGGCGAGGTCTACGCCAGGGTTGAAGGGCCCCGGGGCGAGCTTGGCTGCTACGTGGTGTCGGACGGGAGCGACAAGCCATACCGCTGCCACTGGCGGACGCCGTCCTTCCACCACGTCTCCCTGCTGGAGTTCGTGCCCGTCGGCCACCTGGTGGCCGACGTGGTGGCCATCATCGGCAGCATGGATCCCGTCTTCGGGGAGGTGGACAAGTGATGCCCGCCTGGCTCGTCACCCTGGGCTGGGCCGTGCTCAAGGCCAGCCTCATCCTGGGCTTCGTGCTGTTCAACGCCCTGTTCCTTGTCTGGTGGGAGCGGAAGTTCGCCGCCCGCATCCAGTCGCGGGTGGGACCGCAGCGAACGGGGCGCCCGTTTGGCTACCTCCAGAGCATGGCCGACGTGTTCAAGCTCCTCTCCAAGGAGGACGTGGTTCCGGCCCGGGTGGACCGGTGGATGTACGTGCTGGCGCCGATCGTCATCTTCGTCCCCGCCGTCCTGGTCTACGTGGTGGTGCCGTTTGGTCCCAACCTGATCGTCCAGGACCTGAACATCGGCATCCTGTACGTGGCCGCGGTGACGTCATTCACCATGATCGCCATCGTCATGGCCGGCTGGGCGGCCAACAACAAGTACTCGGTGGTGTCCGCCATGCGGGCCGCCGCCCAGCTGGTGGCCTACGAGGTACCGCTGGTGCTGGCGGTCATCGGGCCGGTCATGCTGGCCGGCACCCTTTCCCTGCAGGGGATCGTGCGGGCCCAGGAGGGGCTGTGGTACATCGTGGTGCAGCCCCTGGGCTTTCTGGTCTTTCTCACCGCCGGCATGGCCGAGTTGAACCGGGCGCCCTTTGACCTCTCCGAAGCCGAGTCGGAACTGGTGGCCGGCTACAACATCGAGTACTCGGGAATGCGCTGGTCCTTCTTCTTCCTGGCCGAGTTCTCGAACCTGGTGGCCGTGTCGGCCATCGCCACCACGCTGTTTCTCGGCGGGTGGCAGGCGCCGTGGTTCCTCCCGGCGGCGGTGAAGGGCCTGATCCCGCCGGTGGTGTGGTTCCTGGCGAAGACCTACTTCCTGGTGACGGTGATCATGTGGATCCGGTGGACGCTGCCGCGGGTCCGCATCGACCAGTTGCTGGACTTCGGCTGGAAGTTCCTGTTGCCCGTGTCCCTTGCGAACATCGCCCTCACCGGGCTGCTCTTCCCGGTGCTGGTGCGGCTGGGCTGGATCTAGCGGTAACTCGAGCCGGGGCGGCGGGCGCCCCGGCGGGTGGTGCCACCCGGAAACGGGGTGTCAAGGAACGGTGGAGGCTGCCGTAACGCGCAACCGGTCGTTCAGGGACTTTCTGATATATCTGTACCGGGCGGCCCGGGCCATCGTCCTGGGGCACGCGGTCACGCTCAAGCACCTCTTCCGCCGGCCGGTGACCATCCGGTACCCGGAAGAGGAGTACCACGCCACGCCCTGGCACCGGACCTACCCGGCGCTGGTCATCGACGAGGCGACCCGGGAACTCAAGTGCACCGCCTGCATGTCCTGCGAGCGGGCGTGCCCGCCGGGGATCATCGCCATCGAGCGGGCCCAGGGGGAGGACAAGAAGACCTACCCGGGCGAGTTCTGGATCGACATGTTGCGCTGCATGGAGTGCGGCATCTGCGTGGAAGTGTGTCCCTTCGACGCCCTGGAGATGGTGCCCGAGTACAAGATGACGGCGTACCACCCGGACGACGGGATCTTCGACAAGGAGCGGCTGGCGGTGGTGGTCCGCGGGCCCAAGACCCCGTGGCCCCGCCGCAAAGGCTCCTACCTGGAGGGTGGCTGGCCTACCTGAGCCGGCCGGTATCGCCGCCCCGGGGCCCGGCCCCGGGGCGCTGACGGAGTGGGTGGCTGATGACCGGACTGCAGATCGCGTTCCTGGCCCTGAGCGCCGTCATGCTGTTCGCCGCCTGGAAAGTGGTGACGTCGGACATCATCGTCCACGCCGCCCTGTGGATGGTCCTTTCCTTCGTGGCGGTGGCCGGCATCTTCCTGACCCTGCACGCGGAGTTTCTCTTCGCCGTCCAGTTGCTGGTGTACGCCGGGGCCATAACCGCCCTGGTCATCTTCGCCATCATGCTCTCGGACATCCGGGAACTGAGGGGCGAGGGCGAGCCGGCCGGGGCCGGCCTGGGCCGCCGGGTGCGGCGGCTGGTCTCCCGGCGCCTGGGGTTGGCGCCGGCCGCCGTGGCGGTGGGTTTCGCGGCGGTGATGTACTCGGTATACCGGGCCACGCCCTGGCCGGGGCTTCCGCCCGGCGACCCGGCACCCTCCACCCTGGCCATCGGCCGGGAACTGTTCGGCACGTACGTGGTTCCCTTTGAACTGGCCTCCATCGTGCTGCTGGTGGCCATGGTGGGCGCCATCGTCCTCACCCTCCGCGAAGGCGGGCGGGAAAAGGAGGAGAAGCGGCCGTGATCCCTCTGTCGTGGGTCCTGGTGTCGGCGGCGCTGCTGTTCGGGTTGGGGCTTTACGGCGCGCTGGCGCGCACCAACGCGGTGCGGATCCTCATCGCCATCGAACTCATGCTCAACGCCGTCAACCTGAACCTGGTCGGCTTCTCCCGTTACCTGAGCCCCCACGACGTGACGGGCCAGGTGTTCGCGCTGTTCGTGATCACGGTGGCTGCGGCCGAAGCGGCGGTGGGTCTCGCCATCATCCTGATGATCGTCAGACAGAGAGACGTCTCCGACGTGGACCGCATCAACCTGCTGAAGTGGTAGGTGGCGTTGGGTGACCGAGCACGCCTGGCTCATCGTGGTGCTGCCGCTTGTGTCGTGGCTTCTCATTTCCGCCTTCGGCCGGCGGCTCAAGAACGAGGGTGACTGGCTCGGCGTCGTGACCATCGGTGTCACGCTGGTGCTCTCGCTGGTGGTCCTCTGGGAGGTCGCCGGCGGGGCCGCGACCCGGGTGAGCGTGCCCTGGCTGGTCATGGGCGACTGGCAGCTGGACATGGGCTACCTGATCGACCCGCTGGCCGCCGTCATGCTGGTGGTGGTCACCGCCATCTCCTTCCTGGTCCACGTGTATTCCATGGGCTACATGCATGGTGATGCCCGGTACCGGCGGTACTTCGCCACGCTCTCGTTTTTCACGTTCTCCATGCTCGGCCTGGTGGTCGCCGACAACCTGATCCTTCTGTTCTTCTTCTTCGAACTGGTGGGCCTGGCGTCGTACCTGCTCATCGGGCACTGGTACGAGAACCTGGGCCCGCGGCTGGCCTCGCTGAAGGCTTTCATCGTGACCCGCATCGGCGACCTGGCGTTCCTGGTGGGCCTGGCCGTGCTGGTGCTGGCCACGGGGACGACGGGCATTCCCGAACTGCGGGAACTGGTGGAACACCACCAGGTGCCCGCGACGGTGCTGACCCTGGCCGCCATCCTGGTCTTCGGCGGCGCGGTGGGCAAGTCGGCCCAGTTCCCGCTGCACGTGTGGTTGCCTGACGCCATGGAAGGCCCCACGCCGGTGTCCGCCCTCATCCACGCCGCCACCATGGTGGCGGCCGGCGTGTACCTGGTGGCCCGCAGCTTCTTCCTGTTCGAGCCCTCGGCGACCGCCCTTTCGGTGGTCGCGGTCATCGGCGGGATCACGGCCCTCCTGGGGGCCACCATTGGCGTGCTGCAGACCGACATGAAGCGGGTCATGGCCTATTCCACCGTGAGCCAGCTCGGCTACATGATGATGGCCCTGGGCGTGGGCAGCCTGGTGGCGGGGATGTTCCACCTGTGGACCCACGCCTTCTTCAAGGCCCTGCTGTTCCTGGCCGCCGGCTCGGTGATGCACGCCATGCACACCATGGAGATGCATTCCATGGGCGGGCTGTACCGGAAGATGCCCGTCACGGCCTGGGCAACCATCATCGGTGGGCTGGCCCTGGCGGGCGTGTGGCCGCTGGCGGGCTTCTACTCCAAGGAGGAGATCCTCAACGCCGCCTTTTACTCGGGCGTGTCCGGCGCCGGCTTCGCCTTCTGGGCCGGCGTGATCAGCGCGCTCCTGACGGCCTTTTACATGACTCGCGCCGTCATCCTGGTGTTCTTTGGCCGGCCGCGGGACAGGCACCGTTACGAGCACGCCCACGAGTCGCCGCCGGTGATGACGGTACCCCTGGCCATCCTCATGGTCCTGGCCGTCACCGCCGGCTGGGTCAACGCGCCCATCAGCCATCACTGGTTCGGCAAGCTGCTCGGCGAGGCCGAGGTGCACCTGGCGCCCATCGTCACCGTGCTGGCCGTCGGCGCAACGCTCCTGGGAGTCGCCGCGGGGTACGCCATCTATGCCCTGCGGCTGGTCGACCGGCGGGCCGTCATCAACGCGCTGCGGCCGGTGTACACCCTGGTGCGCAACAAGTACTACTTCGACGAACTGTACAACGCCACGGTGCTCAGGGGCAGCCTGAGGCTGGCCGAGTGGGCGGCCTGGTTTGACCAGCGGGTCATCGACTGGCTGGTCAACGCGGTGGGGTACGTGGCGGTCAAGCTTTCCGAGGCGGCCGGCAAGTTCGACCTGAGCGTCGTCGACGGGCTGGTGAACGGCGCCGCCGCCGTCACCGTGGGAGCCGGCCGCCGGCTCCGGACGATCCAGACGGGGTTTGTGCAGACGTACATTCTGACGTTCTTTGCCGCCCTGGTGGTGGGGCTGGTAGTCTTCCAGCTCTGGCGCCTGTGAGCCGGGGCGGATCCTGAGCGGGCGAGGAGGACGGGGTGTCGATGCCGCTACTGTCGCTGATCTTGTGGCTCCCGTTGCTGGGAGGCGTGTTCATCCTGTTCATCGACCGGGAGCAGAAGAAGGCCATCCGGACGGTGGCGCTCTTGCACTCCCTGGCCGCCCTGGGGCTGTCTCTGGGCCTGTGGCTCGGCTATGACCGGACGGCCGGGGGCTTTCAGTTCGTGGAGCGCGCGGACTGGATTCCCGCCGCCGGCATCAGCTACTTCCTGGCGGTGGACGGGATCAGCCTTCCGCTGATCGTGCTCACGGCGCTGTTGACCTTCGTGGCCGTGGTGGCCTCGTGGAACATCGAGCACCGGGTCAAGGACTACTTCGCCCTCCTCCTGCTCCTGGGCACGGCCATGTTCGGCGTGTTCATGGCCCTGGACCTGATCCTGTTCTACGTCTTCTTCGAACTCGTGCTGGTGCCGATGTACTTCCTCATCGGCGTCTGGGGCGGTCCCCGGCGGGAGTACGCGGCCATCAAGTTCTTCCTGTACACCCTGCTGGGCTCGGTGATCATGCTCGTCGGCATTCTCGCCCTGTACTTCGGGACCGGCGCCCGCACCTTTGACGTGCTGGCCCTGATGGAGATGGCCCCCGGCGCTTTCGCCTTCCAGGCCCAGCGCTGGATCTTCCTGGCCCTCTGGTTCGGCTTCGCCGTGAAGGTGCCGGTGTTCCCGTTCCATACCTGGTTGCCCGACGCCCACGTGGAGGCGCCCACCGCCGTTTCGGTGATCCTGGCCGGGGTGCTCCTGAAGATGGGGACCTACGGCTTCCTGCGCTTTACCCACCCGCTCTTGCCCGAGGCTGCCATCTGGTTCGCGCCCACCCTGGCGGTGCTGGGCGTCATCGGCATGATCTACGGGGCGCTCACGGCCATGTGGCAGCGGGATCTCAAGAAACTGGTGGCCTATTCCTCCATCAGCCACATGGGCTTCATGCTGCTGGGCATCGCGGCCCTCACGCCGCAGGGGGTGAACGGCGCCATCTTCTACATGGTGGCGCACGGCCTGGCCACCGGGATGCTGTTCTTGCTGGTAGGCGTGGTTTACGAGCGGACGCACACCCGCGACATCCCGGCCATGCGCGGCTTCT
Source organism: Symbiobacterium thermophilum (assembly GCA_020725105.1). GTDB lineage: Bacteria > Bacillota > Sulfobacillia > DYFQ01 > DYFQ01 > DYFQ01. Next base: position 76,202 of record DYFQ01000003.1, on the reverse strand, counting down.
ACTTCACCATGCCCGTGTGGGCGGTGATCATGGCCTTCACCGGCTTCGCGTCGCTGGGCCTGCCGGGGCTGGCGCCGTTCATCGGCGAGTTCTTCACGCTGCTGGGCGCGTATCTCACCGGCGACCCCTTCTTCCAGCTCATGGTGTACATCGGGGTGCTCACCATCGTGCTGGCCGCCGGCTACATCCTCTGGATGATCCAGCGGATGCTCATGGGCGAGGAGATGGAGGAGTTCAAGGGCATTCCCGACGCCGACGCCCGTGAACTGGTGACGCTGGTGCCGCCGGCCGCCCTCATCGTGCTGCTGGGCGTGTGGCCGCGGCTCCTGGTTGACATCACCAACCCGGCGGTGATGGAGTTCATCCGGCGGGTGCTGGGCTAGCGGAACCCGGCCGGCGCACCCGCGCGACCGTCGGCTGCCGGCCCCAAGCTGAGGGAAAGGACGTCTGGACATGCCAACGCTGCCGATCGTGGGCGAGGTCGATACCGCCGTCCTGGTGGCGCAACTGATCTTTCTGTTGCCCGAGTTGATCCTGGCGGTCACCGGGACGGTGATCGTGGCCATCAGCCCGCTCCTGCGCGGCCGCGAGCGCCCGCTGGTGTTCGTGGCCGCTACGGGCGTGCTCGCCGCCTTCGCCGGACTGGGCCCGTCCGTCGGGGGCGCCGGCGAGGTGCTGGCCCGGATGCTGGTGCTGGACGGCACGTCGACCTTCTTCCGGCCCGTGTTCATGCTGGGCGCCCTGATCGTGATCGGCCTGTCCCCGGACTACCTGGCCCGCCGCCAGGTCCCGGCAGGCGAGTTCTACGCGCTGGTGCTCTTCGCCACCGTGGGCATCATGCTGATGGCCTCCACCCACGAGTTGCTCATGCTGTACCTCGGGCTGGAGCTGGCCTCCATCTCCGGCTACGTGCTGGCCGGCATGCTCCGGTCCGACGCCAGGTCCCAGGAGGCATCCATCAAGCTCTTTCTGATCGGGGCGATGGGCTCGGCGGTCCTCCTGTTCGGGCTCTCGCTGGTCTACGGCATCACCGGTTCCACCAACCTGGTGGAGATCGGCCATGCGCTCACCGGCGGCGCGGCGGCCACCTTCCGCCCGGCGCTCCTGGCCGCCACCATGTTCCTGGTGGCCGGCTTCGGCTTCAAGATGGCGGCGGTGCCCTTCCACATGTACGTGCCCGACGCATACGAGGGCGCGCCCACCCCGGTTGCGGCGTTTCTCTCGGTGGGCCTGGAAGGAGCGGCCTTTGCCGCCGCCATCCGGGTGTTCGTCACCGGGCTCGGTATCATCCAGCCCAACTGGGCGGCGGTCTTCGCCGTCCTGGCCCTGGCCACCATGACCCTGGGCAACGTGACGGCGCTGTTGCAGCAGAACGTCAAGCGGATGATGGCCTACTCCTCCATCGCCCAGGCCGGCTACATCCTGGTGGGCCTGGCGGTGGCCACCGACCGGGGCATCTCGGCCATGCTCTACTACGTGCTGGCCTACACTGTGATGAATCTCGGTGCCTGGGCCGCGCTGATCTACCTCTCCCACAACGGCCAGAGCGAGGAGCTGGCCGACTTCGCCGGGCTCGGCCGGCGGGCGCCGCTCGTGGCCTGGGCGCTGACCTTCTGCTTCCTCTCGCTCATCGGCATCCCGCCCACGGCCGGCTTCTTCGGGAAGTTCCTGCTCTTCAGCGCCGCCGTGGACGCCGGCCTGTTCTGGCTGGCCGTCGCCATGGCGGTGAACTCCGTCATCTCGCTGGGTTACTACTGGAACGTGGTCCGGGCCATGTTCATGGAGGAGCCGGCGACGGAAGAGCCGCTGAAGGCGTCACCCGTGTTCGGCCTAGGCTTCACCCTGGCCGTCCTGGGGACGCTGCTCATCGGCCTCGGCGCGGCGCCCTTCTTCCGCCTGGTTTCGGCAGCCGTCGTCACGTTGCCGTAGGATGGCTGGCTCCGTGGCGGCCCGGTCCGGGGGTCGAGGCGGCCCGGGTGGGCCCCTGCCCTGGGCCTGGAGTTCCCTGGGGGCACGCGCCGCGCAGGCGCCGGCCTCGGTCGGGACTGACCCCGGGCCGGCAGGGACCGCGCCGCCAACGCGGAACAGGTGCCGTCAGGCGAAGGACGCCCGGTCGACGGGTGCGGCCGCGGCCCTGAAGCGGGGGCAAGACGGTGACGGGCACGTTCATCAACATCGCCGCGGTGGCGGCGGGCGGGCTGGGCGGGCTCCTGCTGCGGCGGCGCCTGCCGGCCCGGCTGGCGGAGACCATCTTTCAGGGGGTAGGCCTGTTCACCCTGGTGCTCGGCACCAGGCTGGCCCTGGGCAGCGAGAACGCCCTGGTGGTCCTGTTCAGCCTGGTGCTGGGCGGCATGGCCGGCGAGGCGCTCGACCTGGAGGCGCGGCTTGATGCCCTGGGGCGCCGCCTGGAAGCTCGCTACGGCCGGAAGGACGGCGACTTCACCAAGGCCTTCGTCTCGGCCAGCCTGCTGTTCTGCGTGGGCCCCATGACCATTCTGGGCTCCATCGCCGACGGGCTGCAGGGCGACTACACCATCCTCCTTACCAAGTCCGTCATGGACGGGCTCTCGTCGGTCGCCTTCGCCTCCACGCTGGGGGTCGGCGTGCTCTTTTCCGTCTTCACCATCCTGTTTTACCAGGGCGGCCTGACGCTCTTGGCGGGAAGCGTCAGACAGTTCATGACCGACCCGGTGGTCCGGGAGCTGACGGCCACCGGCGGCCTGATGATCGTCGGTATCGGCATCAACATGCTGGGCATGGCCAGAATCCGGGTGGCCAACTTCCTGCCGGGTCTCCTGGTGGCCATCGTCCTGGCCAGGCTGTTTCTGGGAGGTTAGCGGGTGAACCCTCGAGACGTCCTCGCTTACCTGGAAAGAGAGACCGAGAACATGGTGGCGTTCCTGGGCGGCCTGGCGGGACGGGAGTCGCCATCGGGCGACAAGGCCGCCCTCGACCGGCTGGGAGAACACCTGGCGGCGGCGCTGCAGGACGCCGGCGGCGCCGTCGAGATGCTGCCCCAGGGCGAAGCCGGCAACCACCTGCGGGCCGTTTTCCCGGGCGCCGACCGTTCCCGCCGGGTGCTGGTGCTGTGCCACATGGACACCGTGTGGGCCGTGGGCCAGCTTCAGAAGCAACCCCTGCGGCGTGAAGGCGACCGGCTTTACGGCCCCGGGGTATACGACATGAAGGGCGGGATCACCCAGGCGGTCTTCGCCCTGCGGGCCTTGAGGGCCCTGGGCCGCAGCCCGGCGGCCGACGTGGTGGCGCTGGTCACCTCCGACGAGGAGGTGGGCAGCCCCACTTCGCGCCCCATCATCGAGGCCGAAGCCCGGCGGGCCTCGGCCGTGCTGGTGCTGGAACCTCCTGTCCCCCCTTACGGCGCCCTCAAGACCTGGCGCAAGGGGGTGGGCATGTTCCGCGTCCGCGTGACCGGCCGGGCGGCCCACGCGGGGGCGGACCCCGAGCAGGGGGTCAGCGCCATCGAGGAACTGGCCCGCCAGGTCGTGAAGCTCCACTCGCTGACGGACTACGCCACCGGGACCACCGTCAACGTGGGCGTTGTCCGGGGCGGCACCCGTTCCAACGTGGTGGCCGCCGAGGCTGAGGCCGAGGTGGACCTGCGGGTGATGACCCCCGCCGCGGCCGAGCAGGTGGTGCCGGCCATCCTGGGGCTGAAGCCTTTCTTGCCCGGGGCCACCGTGACGGTGGAGGGGGGCATGAACCGGCCCCCCATGGAGCGGACCCCGGCCATCGTGGCCCTGTTCGAACGGGCCAGGGAACTCGCCAGGGAGCTAGGCTTCGAGGTGACGGAAGGGGGAACCGGCGGCGGTTCGGACGGCAATTTCACCGCCGCGCTGGGCATTCCCACCCTTGACGGCCTGGGCGCCATGGGTGACGGGGCCCACGCCCTGCACGAGCACGTGCTGGTGCCGCACCTGGCGCCCAGGGCGGCGCTGCTGGCCCGCCTCCTGGAGAGCCTGTAGCCGGGAACTTCAGGGGGCGATACTGCGCCAGGGCGACACCGGCGGCTGGACCGGCGTAGGCTGGAACCGGCGCCGCGGCCGCGGGGAGACGAGAGGGGGACGACCGTGGGACACAGGGTAGCCGTGGTCGGCTGCACGGGCATCGCCGGCCAGCAACTCGTCGCCAGCCTGCAGCGTCACCCGTGGTTCGAGCTGACCGGCCTGGCCGCCTCGGAGCGATCGGCGGGAAAGACGTACGGTGAGGCCCTCCGGGACCCGGGCACCGGCGCCCTCCGGTGGTGGCTGCCGGAGGATCCGGCCCCTGAACTCCTGGAGCAGGTGGTCCAGGACGCCGCCGACCTCGACCCTCAGGCTTTCAGTTGCATCTTCACGGCCGTGGAGTCCGACGTGGCCCGGGAACTGGAACCGCGCTACGCCCGGACCACCCCGGTCATCAGCACCGCCTCGGCCTTCCGCATGGCACCCGACGTGCCCATTCTCGTGCCCGGAGTCAACATGGAGCACGCGTCCCTGCTCCGCGTGCAACAGGCCCGGCGCGGCTGGCGGGGCTTCATCACCCCCATTCCCAACTGCACCGTCACCGGGCTGGTGATGACCCTGAAACCCGTGGCCGAAGCCTTTGGCCTCCGGCGGGTGGTGGTCACCTCGCTGCAGGGCGTCTCCGGCGCCGGCCGGTCGCCCGGGGTGATCGCCCTGGACATCATCGACAACGTGGTCCCCTTCATCCCCCGGGAGGAAGAGAAGGTCGAGGCCGAAAGCAAGAAGATCCTGGGCCGGCTGGACGGCGATACGGTCCGGGAGGCCGCGCTCCGGCTGAGCGCCACCTGCACCAGGGTGCCGGTGCTGGAGGGCCACACCGAGGCGGTCTTCGTGGAGACCGAACGGGGGGCGACGCCCGAAGCCGCGGCCAGGGTCTTCCGCGAGTTCGGCCGGGACTTCGTGGGCCTCGGGCTGCCCTCGGCCCCCGGCCGGTTGCTGGTGGTGGTCGGCGACCCCTTCCGGCCCCAACCGAGGCTGGACCGGGACAACGAGGGCGGCATGGCCACCACCGTGGGCCGCATCCGCACCGACGGCGTGTTCGAAGGCGGCCTCAAGTACGTGCTGGTCACCCACAACACGAAAATGGGGGCGGGCAAGGGGGCCGTGCTGGTGGCGGAGTACCTGGCCTCGCGGGGCTTCATCGGCTGAGGCGCGACTGGAGCGGCAGGGTTACCCTCGCGTGTTACCTGGCCAAGGACGCCGGCCGCAACCAGATGGCGCTGCCGCCCCGCCGGCCGGGACCGGGGCCTCGAGCTAACCGCCCCCGGCCGGTTCGACGGCCAGGTCGGCCACGGTGCCGCCGGTGATCCGGACCAGGTCGGCGGGAGTGGTACGGAAGACCGCCTGGGGTGTCCCGGCCGCGGCCCACACGTGGTCCAGGGCCAGCAGGCGCCGGTCGAGGTAGGTCGGCAGCGGCGTGCGGTGGCCCAGCGGGGGCACGCCGCCGATGGGGAAGCCGGTGGCCGCCTTGACCGCGTCGGCGTCGGCCCGGCGGGCCGGGGCACCGCAGGCCGCCGACAGCTTCGCCAGGTCCACGCGGTCGGATCCGCTGGCGATCACCAGCGCCAGCCCGTCACCTACCCGGAACACCAGGCTCTTGGCGATGTGCCGGACGTCGGTGCCGAGCGCGCGGGCGGCGTCCTCTGACGTCCTGGTGCTGGCCGTCATCTCCACCACCGTCGCGCCCGCTCCCGCCCGGTCCAGGGCCTCCTGGACCCGCCGGGCCAGCGGGTGAAGGTTCATTGCCGGCCACCTCCGCGCAGGCGGAGCGGCGGCCTGCTCCGGCCGGCCGCCCCCACTGCCAGGCTTTCAGCTGGGGTACGCCCTCACCCCACGTATTCCCTGCTCCGCGGGCTCCAGGACTTGTTGCTCCCCGAGGCCGGTGGTAGCATGAAGCTGTCAAGGAGGGAGGCGGTGGCCGTGGCCGCGCCGGCCGGAGCGCTGGTGCTGGTGGTGGACGACGAGGCCAGCATCGTGGACCTGGTCAAGGCGTACCTGGAGCGCGAGGGCTTCAAGGTGCTCACCGCCCACGACGGGCCGACCGCGCTGGAGCGCGCCCGGGCGCTGAAACCGGACCTGATCGTTCTCGATGTGATGCTGCCTGGCATGGACGGCCTCGAGGTTCTCCGCGAGGTCCGGCGCCACTATGACCCCTACGTCATCCTGCTGACCGCACGTTCCGAGGAGACGGACAAGCTTATTGGCCTGGCCGTCGGGGCCGACGACTACGTGACCAAGCCCTTCAGCCCCCGGGAACTGGCGGCCCGGGCCAAGACCGTGCTCCGGCGGGGCCGCGGCCGTGACGGTGGCGCCGCCGCCGAGCCGCCGCTGGAATTTGCCGGCCTGAGGATCGACCCGCTCCGCCGGGAGGTTACCGGCGAGACCGGCCCCATCCGCCTGACCACCCTCGAGTTTGACATCCTGCATGCCCTGGCCTCGCACCCCGGGGTGGTACTGACCAGGGAACGCCTGCTCGAACGGGTCTGGGGGCACGATTTCTACGGCGACGACCGGGTGGTCGACGTGCACATCGCCCAGCTACGAAAGAAACTGGGCGACGACGCGGCCAATCCCCGGTTCATCGAGACGGTGCGGGGCGTCGGCTACAAGTTCGTGGGGGCCCGGGCGTGAGGGGTGGGCTGCAGCTCCGCCTGTTCGTCTCCTACCTGGCCGTCATCGGCACGGCGGTGGCCGCCCTGTGGCTCGTGCTCCAGTGGACGGCGCCGGTGGCCTTCGAGTACCACATGGGGGCGATGATGGGCGCCGGGCGGGGCATGGGCCGGATGATGGCCGCCGTGATGACGGACGCCATGAACGAGGCCCTGCGGGAGCTGTTCTTCCGCGGCCTGCGGAGCGCCCTGGGCTGGGCGGTACTGGCGGCCGTCCTCACCGCGGTCGGACTGGCCTACGTCGTCAGCCGCCGGATCACCAGTCCCATCCGGGCGGTGGTCGCCGGCACCCGCCGGGTGGCCCAGGGGCGGTACGACCAGCGGATCCAGGTGAACGGTCCAGAGGAACTGGCGGAGCTGGCCAAGGGTTTCAACCAGATGGCCGAGGCCCTGGCGGCGGCCGAGTCCCGCCGGCTGGCCCTCATCGGCGACGTGGCCCACGAACTGAAGACGCCGCTGACGACCATCGAGGGCTACATGGAGGGGCTGCTGGACGGGGTGACCGAGCCCAGTTCGCAGACGTACGCCCTGGTGGCCAGAGAAGCCTCGCGGCTGCGCCGGCTGGTGGAGGACCTGGAAGAGCTTTCCCGCGCCGAGGGCGGCCGGTTGTCGCTGGAGCCCCGCCCGGTGCCCCTGGCCGGCGCGGTGAAGGCGGCAACGGCGCGGCTGGAGAGCCAGTACCAGGCCAAGGAGGTCAGCCTCGCGGTGAACCTGCCGCGCGACCTGCCGCGGGTCTGGGCCGACGAGGACCGGATCGCCCAGGTCCTCACCAACCTGCTGGGTAACGCGCTGCAGTACACTCCGGCCGGCGGCCGGGTCTCGGTGACCGCCACCCACGCCGGCGGCCACGTGGAGGTGGCCGTCTCCGATACGGGCGAGGGCATCGCCGCCGAACACCTGCCCCACCTGTTCGAGCGGTTTTACCGGGTGGACAAGTCCCGCGCCCGCGCCAGCGGCGGTAGCGGCGTCGGCCTGACCATCGCCCGGTCCCTGGTGGAGGCGCACGGCGGGCGGATCTGGGCCGAGAGCGCCGGCCCGGGCCAGGGCAGCACCTTCCGGTTCACCCTGCCGACTGCCCGCCCCTGAACGGGCCCCTCGCGGCCGCGTTGCCCCGCCGCTTAACCAGATCTTCACCGGCCGCCCACGGGAGCTTGACAGCGGCGGGCCATCATTGGACCTGGCCAGTTCTGAATTTCAGCGACTCCTGAAAGGGGCGGTTTGCCGATGTGGGGCGGGTGGTGTCACCCGGCGGCGTGGGGCGGCGCGGGCGCCGGCTGGTGGGGTTTTGTCCTGACCCTGGTCTTCTGGGGATTGCTGTTCGGCACCCTGATCTGGGCCGCCGGCCGGTTCTTCCCGCGGGCGCGGCCCGCCGGAGCCGCGAGCGAGGCCCTTGACGTCCTGCGGCTGCGGTACGCCCGGGGCGAGATCAGCCGCGAGGAGTTCGAGGCCATCAAGACCGGCCTCAAGTAGGTGGGTCAGACGAGCCGCACCCGGTACTCCCTCAGCCAGACGTCGGTCTGGACGAGGTAGGCCAGCAGCTGCGGGCCGGCCATCAGCTGGCCGAACCAGGGCGTCGTCGAGACCGGCGCGTCGGGCCGGCACATGGCCCGCACCCGGTCCACGTCGACCAGGGGCCGCAGCGGCGAGCCGGGGTCGGCCAGGATGTCCAGCAGCCTCTCCCGGACCGCCGCCAGGTAGGCCGGGTTGTAGGTCTTGGGGTACGGGCTCTTGCGCCGTTCCAGCACGGCCGAGGGCAGGACGGCGGCCAGCGCCTTGCGGAGGAGGCCCTTCTCCTGGCCGCTCCAGCGCTTCACCGGCCAGGGCACGTTCCACACGTATTCCACCAGCCGGTGGTCGCAGTAGGGTACCCGGACCTCCAGGCCGACGGCCATGCTCATCCGGTCCTTGCGGTCCAGCAGCACGGGCATCCAGCGGGTGAGGGTGAGGTACGCTATCTGGCGGAGCCGGGCGTCGGCCGGGTCCTCGCCCGGCAGGGCGGGCACCTCGGCCAGCGCTTCCCGGTAGCGCTCGGCCAGGTACGCCTCGGGCATGATGTGGCGGACCAGCTCGGGCGACAGCAGCCGCCACCGCTCACCGAGCCCCAGGGCCCAGGGGAAGGTGTCCGCCGCCACGGCCTCGGGTCGCCGGAACCAGGGGTAACCGCCAAAGACCTCGTCGGCGCACTCCCCCGACAGCGCCACCGTGGCGTCGCGCTTGATGGCGCGGCTGAAGAGGTACAGCGACGCGTCCACGTCGGCCATGCCGGGGAGGTCGCGGGCCCTCACCGCGGCATCGAGGGCGTCAACCAGGTCCGAGTTGTCCAGTTGCACCTGGTGGTGACGGGTGCCGAACCAGTCGGCCACCCGCCGGGCCCACGGGCCGTCGGCGTCGGGCTGGAAGTCGCTGGGCCGGAAGTGACGGTCGTTGTCCACGTAATCCACGGAGTAGGTGTTCAGGGCACCTGTGCCCGCCCGCCGGTACGCACCGGCCGCGAAGGCCGTGATGGCGCTGGAGTCCACGCCTCCCGACAGGAGGGCGCACACCGGCACGTCGGACACGAGCTGGCGCTCGACGGCGTCCTGCAGGAGGCCACGCACGCGGGTGGCCGTCGTCTCCGGGTCGTCGGGGTGGGGCCGACTCTCCAGGGCCCAGTACCGGCCGGTCCGGGTGCCGCGCCGGTCGAAGGCCAGCCAGTAGCCGGGCCTCAGTTCCTCCACGCCGCGAAACACCCCGTGGCCCGGCGTGCGCCCCGGACCGATGGCGAATACCTCGGCCAGCCCTTCGGCGTCCACCTCCGGCGCCACCAGGCCGTGGGCCAGGATCGCCTTCAGCTCGGACGCAAAGAGCAGGCCGCGGCCCCGCTGGACGAAGAAGAGCGGCTTCACCCCCAGCCGGTCGCGGGCCAGGAACAGGCGCTCGTCGGCCGCGCTCCAGATGCCGAAGGCGAAGATCCCGTTCAGCCGTTCCAGGCAGGCCGGACCCCACTCCACGAACGACGCCAGCAGGACCTCGGTGTCGGAATGACCCCGGAAACTGTGGCCCCGGGCCAGGAGCTCGCGCCGGAGGTCCTCGGTGTTGTAGAGCTCGCCGTTGTAGGTGATGACGTAGGTGTTGCCGCCCCGCTCGAGGGTCATGGGCTGCCCGCCACCCGCCGGGTCGACCACGATCAGCCGGCGGTGAGCGAGGGCCGCGTGTCGCCCGGCCCAGGTCCCCTCGCCGTCGGGTCCCCGGCAGGCCATGGTCCTGGCCACCGCCTCCAGGGCCGCCGATTCCGCGGTGAATTCAGCTTCGTAGTCAATCCAGCCGGCGATACCGCACATGCGCCCCCCACCTGATTCCCGGAAGATTCCTGCCCGGCACGATACGTGACGTGCCCGGGACCGGTGCCTGTCTTGGATCCTGACGGCGGCGGGGCCGGCCGGCGGCGGGGCCATCGCGCGCGGCGGTGGTGCGGCGGGGCTTGACGGGCCGGCCCACGGAAGCTACGATGGGGGCAGATAATACCCTACGGGGTATAGGTATAGGAGGGCTTGCCCGATGGGCTTCTTCAGCCCGGAAGACGCGAAGTTCCTGAAGGACAAGCTGGAGGCGGAAATGGACGGGCCGGTGACGATCGACTTCTTTACCCGCCGCTCCCCGCTGGTGGTGCCCGGGCGGGAGCCGTGCCGTTACTGCAAGGAGACGGAGGAACTCCTGACCGAACTGGGGGCGCTCACCGACCGGTTGAGCCTCAGGGTGCACGACGTGGACGAGGAACCCGACGTCGCCCGGGAGTTCGGTATCTTCGACGTTCCGGCCTTTGCCGTGAGCGGAGAGCGCGACTACGGTATCCGGTTCTTCGGTATTCCCGCCGGCATGGAGTTCATGCCGGTGATCGACGCCGTCATCGACGCCTCGACCGGCGACAGCGGGTTGAGCGCGGCCAGCCGCAAGGAACTGGAAAAGCTTCGGGGGCCGGTGACCATCAAGGTTTTCGTCACCCCCACCTGCCCCTACTGCCCGGGAGCGGTCCGCCTGGCCCACCAGCTGGCCGTGGAGCGCGAGGAGGTCCGGGCGGAGATGGTGGAAGCCACCGAGTTTCCCGCCCTGGCGCGGCGGTACGGGGTGATGGGCGTGCCCAAGATCGTGATCAACGACGCCGGCGGCTTCGAGGGGGCGCGCCCGGAGCGCCAGTTCGTGAGCCTGGTGGTCCGGGAGGCCCTGGCGGCGGGCGCCCGGGCGGCCGGCGCGTCCTGAGAGGTGGCGGCGGCATGGAACGGCTGTTCATCCCGGGCGGCCCGGGGCAACGGCCTGAGGTCCGACCCGATGACACCGACGCCCAGCGGCTCCGCCGCCTGTTCATGCGGGCCGAGAGCGTGGCGCTGGCCGGTGCTGACCCGGTAACGGGCGACGGGCCGCGCCGGCTGGCCGAGTTCCTGGCGAACCAGGGCTTCCGGCTGATCGAGGCGGGGGCCGCCGAGGCGCGCGACATCCTGGTGGTGCTCGGGCCGGAGGCGCTGGACGCGGCCATCGCGGCGGCGGCCCGGGCGGGCGCGGGCACGTTGTGGGTCGAACCCGCCGCGGCCGCCGGCACGGCCCCCGATGCCGTCCGCGCCCGGCTGCCCGAGGGCGTGGAACTGGTGTGGGGCCGGTCCATCCGCGACGAGTACGCGGGGCAGTTTCTGAGCACCTGCAGCGCCTGACCGGCGGCACCGTCCCGGGGCGCCGGCCCAGGGGCGCGCGGGGTGGAGGAGGTCAAGATCCATGGCCCGCCAGCGCCTGGTGGTGGTGGGCGGCGTGGCGGCGGGGATGAGCGCCGCCAGCCGCGCCCGCCGCCTCGATCCCGACCTGGAGATCGTGGTCTTCGAAGCCACGGGGTACGTCTCGTACGGCTCGTGCGGCCTGCCGTACTTCATCGCCGGAGTGGTGACCGAGGCCGACGACCTGATCGCCATCACCGCGGAGCGTTTCAGAAAGGAGCGCGACATCCAGGTCCACACCGGCCACCGGGTCACCGGCATTGACCCCGCCGCCGGTCAGCTCAGCGTGGTGGAGCTTGCCAACGGCCACGAGCGCCGGGTCGGCTTCGACCGGCTGGTGCTGGCCACCGGGGGCCGGCCGGCCCGGCCCCCCATCCCCGGCCTTGACCTGCCCGGCGTGTTTGGCGTCAGGACCGTCGAGGACGGGCTGGCCATCCGGGGGTACCTGGAGGAGCGCCGTCCACGCCGGGCGGTGATCCTGGGGGCCGGTTACATCGGCCTGGAGATGGCCGAGGCCCTGGTGGCCCGGGGGCTCGAGGTGACCGTGCTCGATCTGGCGCGCCAGGTGCTCACCACCGTTGACCCCGACGTGGCCGGCCGGGTCCAGGCCGAACTGGAGCGGCACGGCGTCCGGGTGGTCCTGGAGTCACCCGTCGAGGCGGTGCTGGGCGGGGACGGCGCCCACGGGCGAGCCGGGTCCGGTGGCCACGGGTCTACCGCCGGCGTGAGGGCCGTCAGGGCCGGCGGCCAGAGCTTCCCGGCCGACCTGGTCCTCCTGGGCCTGGGCGTCAGGCCCCAGGCGGAACTGGCCGAGGAGGCGGGGCTCAAGCTCGGCGCGTCCGGCGCCGTGGCCGTCACCGGCCGGCTGGAGACCAGCCAGCCGGGGATCTACGCCGCCGGGGACGTGGCCGAGGTCCGGCACCTGGTGACCGGGCGCCCGGCTTACGTGCCGCTGGGCACGACCGCCAACAAGCAGGGCCGCGTGGCCGGGGAGAACGCCGCCGGCGGCGACGCCCGCTTTCCGGGGGTGGTGGGCACCGCCGTGGTCAAGGTGTTTGGCCTGGAGGTGGCCCGCACGGGGCTCTCGGAGGCCCAGGCGAAGGCCGAGGGCTTTGACGCCGCGGGCCACGCCATCACCCACGGGGTCCGGGCCCACTACTACCCCGGCCCCGGTCCGGCCACGGTCAAGCTGGTGGCGGAGCGGGGGACGGGCCGGCTCCTGGGGGCTCAGATGGTGGGGGAGGCCGGCGTCGCCAAGCGGATCGACGTCGTCGCCACGGCGCTTCATGCCGGCTGGACCGTGGACCGCCTGGCCGAGCTTGACCTGAGCTACGCCCCGCCGTACTCTCCCGTCTACGATCCCATTCTCATCGCCGCCAGCGAGACGGCCAAGCGGCTTTGAACCCCATGTTCTCCACGATCAGCCGGCCGAACTCCGAGCACCTGACCTCGGTGGCGCCCTCGGTCAGCCGGGCGAAGTCGTAGGTCACCGTCTTCTGCCGGATGGTGCGCTCCAGACCCCGGACGATCAGGTCGGCGGCTTCCCGCCAGCCCATGAACTCCAGCATCATCACGCCCGACAGGATCACCGACCCGGGGTTCACCCTGTCCTGGCCGGCGTACTTGGGCGCCGTGCCGTGGGTCGCCTCGAACAGGCCGTAACCGTCGGAAAGGTTGGCCCCGGGCGCGATGCCGATCCCGCTCACCTGGGCGGCCACGGCGTCCGAGAGGTAGTCGCCGTTCAGGTTGGGGCAGGCCAGCACGTCGAACTCCGCCGGCCGGAGGAGCAATTGCTGGAAGATGATGTCGGCGATCCGGTCCTTGATGACCACCTTGCCCTCGGGCTGCCGGCCGCCGTGCTGGCTCCAGAGCTGGTCCTCGGTGATGGTGACGTCGCCGAACTCCTCCCGGGCCAGTTCGTAGCCCCAGTCGCGGAAGGCGCCCTCGGTGTACTTCTGGATGTTTCCCTTGTGGACCAGGGTGACGCTCTTTCTGCCGTGGTCCAGGGCGTACCGGATGGCCTTCCTGATGAGGCGTTTGGAGCCGAACTCGGACATGGGTTTCAGGCCGAGGCCCGAATCGGGCCGCACCGCGACACCGAACTCGCGCTCGAGGAACGCGATGACCTTTCGCGCTTCCTCCGACCCTGCCGGCCATTCGATGCCGGCGTAGATGTCTTCGGTGTTCTCCCGGAAGATGACCACGTTCACCAGGTCGGGCCGCAACACCGGGCTGGGCACGCCCTCGAACCAGCGGACCGGCCGGACGCAGGCGTAAAGGTCCAGTGCCTGCCGGAGGGTGACGTTCAGGCTGCGGATCCCGCCCCCGACGGGCGTGGTCAGCGGGCCCTTGATGGCCACCCGGTAGGCCCTGATGGCCGCGAGAGTGTCGTCCAGCAGCCAGGTGCCGAAGCGGTCGTGACACTTCTCCCCGGCGAACACCTCGAACCAGACGATCCTGCGCCGCCCGCCGTAGGCCCGCTCCACGGCGGCGTCGAACACCGGCCGGCTGGCGGCCCAGATGTCGGGACCGGTGCCGTCACCCTCGATGAAGGGGATGATGGGGCGGTCGGGGACCACCAGCTGCCCGTCACGGTAACCGATGGGCTCGCCCTCTCCAGGCGGCCGGAGAAGCCGGAACTCAGGGTGGTCTTCTTTCACCGCGCACTCCTCCTGCGACGGGGCCGGCGACTTCGTGTCGCAGTGCGGCCCGGGTGCTTCGGGCAACTCCGATCATTCTACCACGGCCAGGGCCGGGCTCACCGCCTCGGCGGCCACCTCCGCTTCCTGGCGGGCGCTTGCCGGCGGCTCCAGGACGTAGGCCCCGTAGCCCACCACCATGTGCCTGGGGCCGGCCGCGTCGCCCGAGTTGCGCAGTTCCAGCGTCCTTGCCCGCAACCCGTGCCGGCGGGCCACCGCCAGGAGCGCCACCAGGCCGGTCCAGCCGCAGGCCTGTTCCGGCCGGATCTCCTCCGGGCGCAGGGCCTCGATGGCGCGGGAGGTGGCCAGGTCCAGCCGGCGGGCGGCTTCGTAGTCCAGGTAGTGGCTGAGGTCGGTGCTCACGACGACCAGGGTTTCAGGGCCGTCCCACAGCACCTCCAGCACCTCGTCCACCTCCTCGGGGGTGGCGTCGCCCACCACCAGCGGCACCAGGGTGAAGTCGGCCAGCACGGTCTGGAGGAAAGGAAGCTGGACCTCCAGGCCGTGCTCGGGGGCGTGAGCTTCGTCGTCCACGCCGACCTGCGGAAGGGATAGAATCAGGGTGGTGGCGGAACGGTCGACGGGGACGCGGCCCAGCGGCGTGGCGAAGGCCTCGGCGCCGCTGGCCGCCACGCCCCGCAGGGCTGCCCGGTGAGCCGGGCCGACCAGCACCACCCGGCTGAAGGCGGGACCGGACGCGGCCAGCCTGCCGTAGGCGGCCGCGGCCACCGGCCCGGAGTACACGTAGCCGGCGTGCGGTACGACCATGGCTTTGGGAGTCGGTCCGGCGGACCTGGCGGCGGCCAGGTATTCCCGGACCGTGCCCCACAGTTCGTGCGGGTCGGCGGGGTAGAACAAGCCCGCCACGGCGGGCGGTCGCACGCCGGCCATGCCGTTTCCCCCTGCAACCGCTGGCTGATCGGGACCGGCAACGGAGTGAGGCCCGGTGCGCGGTGTGACGCACGGTTCGGTGGTCCCCACTGAATACTGGCACGAACTGCCCGACGGCCGCATCCAGTGCGACCTGTGCCCCCGTCACTGCCGGCTGCGAGAGGGGCAGCGGGGGCTCTGCTTCGTCCGGGCCTGCCAGGGTGGCCGGATCGTGCTGACCACTTACGGCCGGTCCAGCGGCTTCTGCGTGGATCCCGTCGAGAAGAAGCCGCTGTATCATTTCTTACCCGGGACGCCGGTTCTTTCCTTCGGCACCGCCGGCTGCAACCTGGCCTGCCGCTTCTGCCAGAACTGGGCCATCTCCAGGTCGCGGGAAGTGGACACCCTGGCCGACGCGGCCTCGCCCGAGCGGATCGCCCGGGCCGCCCGGGCGCTGGGCTGCCGGAGCGTGGCGTTCACCTACAACGACCCCGTGATCTTTCACGAGTACGCCATCGACGTGGCCCGGGCGTGCCGCGAGCTGGGGATCAAGACCGTGGCGGTCACCGCGGGCTACGTCTGCCCCGAGCCCAGGGCCGAGTTCTACCGGTACATCGACGCGGCCAACGTGGACCTGAAGGGCTTCACCGAGGCCTTCTACCACCGGCTGTGCGCCGGGCGGCTGCGGCCGGTGCTGGACACTCTGGTCTACCTGACACACGAGACCGAGGTCTGGTTGGAGCTCACCAACCTGGTGATACCCGGCGAGAACGACTCGCCGGAGGAGATCGACGCCATGACCCGGTGGGTGGTGGAGGAACTGGGGCCCGAGGTGCCCGTTCACTTCACCGCTTTTCACCCCGACTGGATGCTCCGCGACCGGCCGCCCACGCCCCCCGCCACCCTCCGGCGGGCGCGGGAGATCGCGCTCGGAAACGGCGTCCGCTACGCCTACACCGGCAACGTCTGGGACCCCGCCGGCGACAGCACCTACTGCCACGAGTGCGGCGCGCTGCTCGTCGGTCGCCGGTGGTACGAGCTGAAGGCGTGGAACCTGACGCCGGACGGCGCCTGCCGGGGCTGCGGCGCTCCCTGCGCCGGGGTGTTCGAGGCCCGGCCGGGCAACTGGGGCCGGCGCTACCTGCCGGTCAGGCTGGCGGAGTTCGGGGATGGGTGACGCCCGGCCGTTGCGGCGGTACGCCTCACCGCTGGCCTGGGCCGGCGCGACCGTCGGAGCCGCGGGTCTGGTTTGCCTCAGCGCTCACCCGTCCCGCCGGCTGGACCCCGGTCTTCAGGCGGGACCCGGCGCCCGCTCCCGGCGACCTGGAGCAGCGGGCGGCCGCAGTGGCGAGGCGGCCCGCGCGGACCAGGGTCCACGACGGGCCGGGCTCCGGCAGTTGCGCCACGCAAGTCTCCAGCAGGGCGGCGTCCAGAAGCAGGACTTCGTTACCGCCCGCGGGCCTGCTCGTACCGGCGGGCCACCTCCGGCCAGTTGACCACGTTCCACCAGGCGGCGACGTAGTCGGGCCGCCGGTTCTGGTACTTCAGGTAGTAGGCGTGCTCCCACACGTCAAGCCCCAAGATGGGGATGTCGCCGTCCATCAGCGGGCTGTCCTGGTTGGCGGTGCTGTAGAACTTCAGGTTGCCCGCCCGGTCCACCACCAGCCAGGCCCAGCCGCTGCCGAAGCGGGCGGTCGCCGCCTTCGAGAACTCCTCCTTGAACCTGTCGAAGCCGCCGAAGGCGGCGCCGATGGCGTCGGCCAGGGCGCCGGTGGGCTGGCCGCCCGCGTTGGGCGCCATGATCCGCCAGAAGAGGCTGTGGTTGTGGTGGCCGCCGCCGTTGTTCCGGACCGCCGTCCGGATGTTCTCCGGCACCTGGCTGATGTGGCGGAGCAGGTCCTCGAGGGACTTCGCCCCGAGCTCGGCGTGGCCCTCGAGGGCGGCGTTCAGGTTGTTGACGTAGGTCTGGTGGTGCTTGCCGTGGTGGATCCGCATGGTCTGCTCGTCGATGTGCGGCTCCAGGGCGTCGAAAGCATACGGCAGCTCAGGAAGCTGGTGAGCCATGAATCATCCCTCCCGGGCGTTTTGACTATCGTTCTGGGCCCGCAGGTCCCGGGCTCCCGGAGGGCATGCCGCGCCGGGGCGCGGGAGGCCTGTCCGGTCACCCCGACAGTCCATTGTATACATTCCGGTGGGTGGTATACCCGGCTTCGCGAGCGGCATACCGAGCGGCGGCTACCCGCCCTCGGCCGGTCCCGGGGCGGTCTTGAGCAACTGCTCCCGGGACAGCCCGGCAAACCGGTCGCCTTCCTCCACCAGCATCACCGGGATGCCGTCGCGGATGGGGTAGTTCCGCCGGCACTCGCGGTCGGTGCAGGCGAGCCAGACCTCGCCGACCAGGTCGAGCCGGCTCTTGCAGGCCGGGCAGACGAGGATCTCCAGAAGCTCCTTGAGTTCCACCGTCAAACCTCCTCCGCCGGCCCCGCGGGCCGGCCGGTTCGGGGCTTCGCCCGGCCGGCCCGACCTCCCTGCCGGCGTTCCTGAGTCCTGGAGTTGAGTAGCAATACGACCCCCTCTAGCTGGGCTGATGATTCGTATTCGGTGCTACGAGGCATGTTCTGGGAAAATTTCTGGCAATAGAGAAGGAATTTACCCACGGATGTAGAATGGGCGCTGACGCCACCCCTTATGGGGGCTGGAGTCAGAGTCAGAATCAAAAAAGGCTCCGAGGACTCGCCAAGGGCAAACCTGACCGAAAGGCAGGGGCGCAAAGCCGCGGGCCTAAGGCCCGGCCGACGCCGGGCGATGGCTGCCGGGTTGCCGAGGGCAGAGCCTGTCGTCTCGCGGCAGCCGGGCAGCGAACGACGGGCTTTTTTGCTGGGGGGGGGGCCGCACGGCGAGTCCGCGACGACAACCGGATACGGGTTCCCGATAAAGGCAAACCCGCCGAAAGGCAGGGACGCAAAGCTACGGGTCTACCGCACCCGGCCAGTGGCCGGGGCCAGGATCGCCGGGCTGCCGAAGGAACAGGCCAGACCTGTCTCGCTTCGTCACCCGGGGTGAGACAGGTTCGTTTTTCGGGCGGGCAGGAAGCACGCCCAAGGACCGGCCCAGGGAGGGGCGTCCGTGATGGGCAGGCTGTTCGAGGACCAGGTGGTGAGCGTCGTCCGGCGCGCGCTGGACGCGGGCAGCATGCGCCACCAGGCCATTTCTCACAATCTGGCCAACGCCAACACGCCTGGGTACAAGCGCCTGGAAGTTCGGTTCGAGGATGACCTCCGCCGGGCCCTGGCCGACCGGGGCCGGCAGCCGGTTCCCCTTGTCCTGACCCACCCCCGGCACCTTGGTACCCCGTCCGCCGACCCCGGAGGGGTTGCCCCTCGGGTGTTACGGGACACGGCTTCGGCCGAGCGGGCCGACGGCAACAACGTCACCCTGGAAGCCGAGATGATCCGGCTGGCCGAGAACCAGCTGTGGTACGACGCCCTGGCCCGCCAGATCTCCCGGCGCTTTCTGCAGTGGCAGTCGGTGATCTTCGAGGGGAGGCGCTAGCAGGTGCGGATCTTCCGGGCCCTTGAGGCGAGCGGCTCGGCGCTGACCGCGGAGCGGTTGCGGCTGGAGATCGTTGCCAACAACATCGCCAACCTCAACACGACGCGTACCCCTGAGGGCGGGCCGTACCGGCGCCAGATGCCGGTCTACCAGCCCCGGGAGGCGGCCGCCCCGGTGCCGCCGTTTGCCGCCGCCCTGTTGCACGCGGGCGGCATGAACGGCCAGGCGTGGGCGGGATACGCCGGACCCGCCGGCCCCTGGCCCTTCGGGGCCGGGCTTTTTGAAGCCGGGGCGGGCCGGGGCGTCCGGGTGGTGGCCATCGCGCAGGACCAGTCGCCGCCGAAGCTTCAGTACGACCCGACGCACCCCGACGCCGATGCCGACGGCTACGTGGCCCTGCCCAACGTGGACCTGGTGACGGAGATGGTGGACCTGATCTCGGCGACCCGCGCCTACGAGGCCAACGTCACGGCCATCAACGCGGCCAAGGCCATGGCCTCCAGAGCGCTGGACATCGGGCGGAGTTAGACGCATGGCCGCGTGCCGCCGGGCCGGCGGGGCCGGCCGCTTGGCCCGCGACCGGCACCGAGTGACTGAGGAGGGGGCAGGATGCCGGTGGATCCCATCCAGCGTCAGGGACCGGGCCTCGGCGTACCCATGCCGCGCGTCGGCGACGGGACAGCGGGCCCGGGGCGGGCCGGCGAGGCGCTGGCCGGGACGCCGGGCTTCGGCCAGTGGCTGGCCGACGCGGTGGCCCGGGTCAATCAGGCCCAGCTTGACGCGGACAAGCTGTCGATGGCCCTGGCGGCGGGGGAGCCGGTGGAGTTGCACCAGGTGATGATCGCCACCGAGCAGGCCAACCTGCTGCTGAACCTGACGGTTCAGCTTCGCAACAAGGCGCTTGAAGCGTATCAGGAGATCATGCGGCTCCAGGTGTAGGAGGGTTTCGCTAGCCGATGGCTGAGACCGGCAACCCGCGTCAGGGACTTCTGGACACGTGGCGGAGCCTGACCCGGCGCCAGAAGGGCGCCGTGGCGGCGATCGGTGCCGCCGTGGTGCTGGCGCTGGTGCTGTGGGTGGTCATGTACGCCGGCCAGCCCGAGTACGTCACCCTCTACGCCCGGCTCGACGAGTCCGACGCCGGCGAGATCCTGAAGAAGCTGGACGACCGGGGGGTGGCCTACCGGATCGGCGACGGTGGCAGCGCCATCATGGTGCCGGCCGACCAGGTGCACGCGCTGCGGATGCAACTGGCCGGCGAGGGGCTGCCCCGGGGCGGCGTGGTGGGGTTTGAGATCATCGACCGCACCAAGCTCGGCGCCACCGAGTTCGAGCGCCGGGTGAACTACGTCCGGGCGCTCCAGGGCGAGCTGACCCGGACCATCCGCAAGATCGCGGCGGTGGAGGAGGCCCGGGTCCACATCGTCCTACCCCAGGAACGGCTCTTTGTCAGCGAGTCGAGCCCGGCGACGGCGGCGGTCTTCGTGAAGCTGCGGCCGGGCGCCATCCTGGACTCCGGCCAGGTGCGGGGCATCGTTCACCTGGTCGCCTCCAGCGTCGAAGGGTTACGCCCCGCTGACGTCACCGTCGTCGACACCACCGGCCGGATCCTTTCGGCCGACCTGGAGTCGCCGGGGGGCGCGGCCGCCCTTTCCCGCCTCGACGTCCAGCAGCGGTTCCAGCGAGAGCTGGAGCGGAGCCTCCAGGGTCTCCTGGAGCAGGTCCTGGGGCCGGGCAACGTGGTGGCGCGGGTCACCGCCCAGCTCAACTTCGACGAGCGGGTGGTGGACAAGAGCCTGTTCGAGCCGGTCCGCGACACCCAGGGCATTCTCCGGTCCATGCAGGAACTGCAGGAGACCTTCCGCGGCACGTCCCAGTCGGCCGGCGGCGTTCCCGGCGCCTCGTCCAACCTTCCGACCTACCAGGCGCCGGCGGGCCAGGCGGGGGAAAGCGCTGCCGAGCGCTCCCAGGTGGTCAAGAACTTCGAACTCAACGAGATCCGCGAGCGGCTGGTGGTGGCGCCGGGCAGCGTCAGCCGGCTGTCGGTGGCCGTCGTGGTCAATCGCCAGCTTGCCCCCGCCGAGCAGCAGGCCATCGAGGCCACGGTGGCGGCGGCCATCGGCGTGGACCCCGAACGGCGTGATTCCATCATCGTCACCGGGATGACCTTCGACACCACCATGGCCGAAGCGGTCAAGGCGGACATGGAAGCCCAGGCCGCGGCCGAGCAGCGGCTGCGATCCAACGTGACCCGGGGGGCCATCGCCGCCGCGGCACTCCTGGCCATCTGGTGGTTCCGCGGCCGCCGGCGGCGGGCGGCGGAGCCTGTCACCGGGCCGGCGCGGGGCGTCGCTCCGGGTTACGGGGCGTTCCGCCGGGCTGAACTGGCCGTCGGCGCGGCCGGCACCGGACGGGTAGGCGCCGGGTCGTCCGCCATGGGCTTTGCCGGCCTCCCTCAGATCGAGCTTTCTCCTGAGGAGCAGGAGCGGCTGGAGCGGCGCGAGCGGATTCAGGGGCTGGCCAGGGAGCAACCCGAGTCGGTGGCCCAACTTCTGCGGACCTGGCTTTCGGAGGACTAGACCATGGCGCTGGCGCGGCAGGGACTGTCGGGCAAGCAAAAAGCCGCCATCCTCCTGGTTTCCCTGGGCGCGGAAGCCTCGGCCCAGGTGCTGCAGCACCTGGGGGAAGAGGACGTGGAGCAGCTCACCCTGGAGATCGCCAGCCTGCGCAAGATCAACAGCGAGACCCGGGACAAGGTCATCGAGGAGTTCCACCAGATGGCCCTGGCCAAGGAGTTCATCGCCCAGGGCGGCATCGATTACGCCAAGCAGGTGCTGGAGAAGGCCCTGGGTTCCCAGCGGGCGCTGGACATCATGCACAAGCTCACCTCGACCCTCCAGGTGCGGCCCTTCGACGCCCTGCGCCGCACCGATCCGGGCCAGTTGCTGAACTTCATCCAGAACGAACACCCGCAGACCATCGCGCTCATCATGGCCTACCTTCACCCGGACCAGGCGGCGGTGATCCTCTCGGCGCTACCGCCCGAGCGCCAGGCCGACGTGGCCCGGCGGATCGCCACCATGGACCGCACCTCGCCCGACGTCATCCGTGAGGTCGAGCGCGTGCTCGAGCGCAAGCTTTCGTCGGTGATGAGCCAGGAGTACGCCGCGGCCGGCGGCATCGACGCCGTGGTGGGCGTGCTCAACCACGTTGACCGGGGCACCGAGAAGGCCATCATCGAGATCCTCGAGGTGCAGGATCCCGATCTGGCCGAGGAGATCAAGAAGCGGATGTTCGTCTTCGAGGACATCGTGCTGCTGGACGATCGTTCCGTCCAGCGCATGCTCAGAGAGATCGACATGTCGCGGGACCTGCCGCTGGCCCTCAAGGTGGCCTCGGACGAAGTCAAGCAAAAGATCCTCAAGAACACGTCCAAGCGCGCCCAGGAGAACCTCCTGGAAAACATCGAGTACCTGGGCCCGGTCAGGCTGCGGTCGGTGGAAGAGGCGCAGCAGAAGATCGTCAACGCCATCCGCAAGCTCGAGGAAGAGGGCGAAATCGTCATCGCGCGGGGTGGAGGCGACGAACTCGTTGTCTAGGATCATCAAGTCCCGGGCCGTCAAGAAGGCAACCCACCCCGCCGTGGACGTGGGCCGACGGTCGGCGGACCCAAAGCCCTTTGTGCCCGAGTTCCCTGAAGGGTCGGGTCCAAGGCCGGGCCGTGGCCCGTCCCGGCGCCGGCCCGCAAGGGAGGAGCATCCCCGGCGCGCCGCCCAGCCCGAGGGCGCGCAGGCGCGGCCCTCCCCCGGCGCGGATCCGGAGGCGGCCCGCCGTGAAGCCGACAACATGCTCCAGCACGCCCGGCAGGAGGCGGAGAATCTGGCCCGCCAGGCGCGGCAGCAAGGGTTCGAGGCAGGCAAGCGGGAGGGGCTGGAGGCGGCCCGCCTGGAGGCCAGGCGGATGCTGGAGGAGGCCTCGGCGGTCCTGGCGGAGGCCCGCCGGGAGAAGGCGCGGCGGCTGGCCGGGCTGGAAGCCGACGTGGTCAGGCTGGCCGTCGCCGTGGCCCGCTCCATCATCGGCGAGACCGTGGAAGCCAGACCCGAGACGGTGCTTCACAGCCTGCGGGCAGCCATCGCGCGGCTCACGGAGGAAGAGGAACTGGTGGTCCGCGTGAATCCTCGGGACGCCGGGCTGGCCGAGGCCGAGCGGGGCCGGTGGCTCGCCGGGGCCAGGGCCCAGGCGAAGGTGGAGATCATCAGAGACCCCGCGGTGGAACCCGGCGGCTGCGTGGTGGAGAGCCAGCACGGCGTACTGGACGCCAGCCTCTCGGAGCGCATGGCCAACCTGGAGCGCGCCCTCATCGAGGAGGTGGTCCGCGATGGCTGAGGATGTCACCGCTACCGTGGACCGGCTCGTGCGGGCCGCCGGCCAGGTCGACACCTTCGCCTACCGGGGCCGGGTAAACCAGGTGGTCGGCCTGCTGGTGCAGTCCCGGGGGCCTCGCGTGAAGGTGGGCGACCTCTGCTACATCGTTCCGGGCCCGGTCAGGCCCGACGGCACCTCCGGCCAGGTGGCCCGCGGTGGTGGCGCAACGTTGAAGCCGGCCCGGGTCCTGGCCGAGGCGGTGGGGTTCCGCGAGGGCCAGGTGCTGCTGATGCCGCTGGGGGAGATGGCCGGCACCGCCCCGGGTGACGAGGTCATCGCCGCCGGCCACCCGCTGAGAATCCCGGTGGGGACGCAACTGCTCGGTCGGATCCTGGACGGGCTTGGCCGGCCCATCGATCACGGCGGCCCGGTCCAGGCGGAGGCTACCTGTCCGGTCACCTCCCAGAGCCCACCGCCGCCACTGGAGCGCCCGCGGATCACCGAGGCCATTTCGGTGGGGGTACGGGCCATCGACGCCTGCCTGACCTGCGGTAAGGGGCAGCGGTTGGGCATCTTTTCGGGGTCGGGCGTGGGCAAGAGCACGCTGCTGGGCATGATCGCGCGCAACACCGCCGCCGACGTCTCCGTGGTCGCCCTGGTCGGGGAGCGGGGCCGCGAGGTCCGGGAGTTCCTGGAGCAGCACCTGGGCACCGAGGGGCTGGCCCGTTCGGTGGTCGTGGTATCCACCTCCGACCAGCCGGCGCTGGTCCGGGTCAAGGCGGCATTCACCGCCACCGCCATCGCCGAGTACTTCCGCGACCGGGGCGCCGACGTGATGCTGGTCATGGATTCGATCACCCGGTTCTGCATGGCCCAGCGGGAACTGGGGCTCGCCGTCGGTGAGCCGCCCACCGCCCGGGGCTACACCCCGTCGGTCTTCGCGCTGCTGCCCCGGCTGCTGGAGCGGGTGGGCACCTCGCCCCGGGGCACCATCACCGCTTTCTACACGGTGCTGGTCGACGGCGACGACATGTCGGAGCCGGTGGCGGACACCATGCGCAGCCTGCTGGACGGCCACGTGGTGCTGTCGCGGCGGCTCGCGGCCCAGGGCCACTACCCGGCCATCGACCTGCTGGAAAGCGTCAGCCGGGTCATGCCCGAGGTGGCAGACGAGCGCCACCGGGACGCGGCCATGCGGCTCAAGCGGGTGCTGGCCGTCTTTCAGGATGCCGAGGACCTGATCAACGTGGGGGCATACCGGCCCGGATCCAACCCCGAGATCGATTATGCCCGGGACCGGATCGGTCCCATCAGGGCGTTCTTGCGCCAGGCCGAGCGGGAACGGGTGGGCCTCGGGGACGCCGTCCGCGGGCTCCTGCAACTGTTCGGATCTGAGGAGGGCGGGGCATGATGCGGTTTCAGTTCCGGCTGCAGCGGATCCTGGACCTCGCCGGCCACCGGGAGCGGGCCGCCCTGGAGCGGCTGGCGGCCGCCAACCGCGCCTACGAGGCGGAACTGGAGCGGCTGGTCGAGGCGCAGGACCTTTACGACCGGTGCGTCGAGGAACTTACCCGCCGGGAGGCGGCGGGCCTGAGCGCCGACCAGATGACCCTGGAACGCGTGTTCCTGGAGCGGGCCCAGCGCCACGTTCACGCCCAGGCGCGCCAGACCGAACTGGCCCGCGGGGAAGTGGAAGCCGCCAGAGGTGCCCTGTGGCAGGCCCGCAAGGAGCGGAAGACCCTGGAGGGGCTCAGGGAACGCCGGCTGGCGGAACACCGGGCGGCCGCTGCCAGGGAAGAGCAAAAGATCCTGGACGAACTGGCGCTGGGCGGCCGGCCCGGTGACGGAGTGGCGGGGCTGTAGGCCATGGCAAAGGCGGCAGTCGCCGAGGCCGACGCCCCGGCCGGCGCCCGGCCCAGGCCCGAGCCGTCCGGAGCCGGCCGGAGGCCTGGTCCGGACCAGGGCGAGGCGGACGAGGAACAGCGGGCCCCTGCCCGTTCCGGGCCCGGGCTGGGCACGGTCCTGGCGGTGCTCCTGGGCCTCCTGGTGCTGGGGGGATCAACGGTGGCCGCCATCGCCTTCTTCAAGGCGGGCGGAGCGGAGCGGCTCGTCAACCGCGCGGCGCTGCGGGAGCGCCTGGCGGAGCTGCCGCTGGTGGGCAGGCTGCTCTCGCCGGCCCCCGCCGGCGAGGTGGTGGACCCGCTCGAGGCCGAGCGGGCGGCCCTGGCCCAGGAGCGGGTGACGCTGGCCCAGACCCAGGAGCGGCTGGCCAGCGAAGAGGCCGCCCTGGCCAGGCTCCGCAGCGAGCTGGAGGCCAGGGAGCAGAGCCTGGCCCGCAAAGAGGCGGAGGTCGAGTCGCTCCTGGACGAGCTTCGGCGGCAACGGACCGACCTGGTGCGCCAGGCGGCGCTGCTGGCGGCCATGAAACCCGACGCGGCCGCGGCCATCGTGGCGGTCCAGGACGAGGCGAGGGCGGCGGCGCTGCTGCGTTACGTCGACGACGAGCAGGCGGCCCGGATCCTGGCCACCCTGGCACCGGACAAGGCGGCGCGGCTCCTGGCCCTGATCGGTCGATAGCGTTCGGGGCGCGGGGAGCGCCCCGGACTGGAGCAGATGCTCCGGAGGGAGGTGAAGCGATGGACGTGAGCATGCTGGCGCAGGCGGTGCCCTTTGCGCCGGCGCCGGCCGGCGAGGTCGACTCCGGCGAGCGAGGTGAGGCGAGGTCCGGGGAGGCCGGTTTCCTGCCCCTCCTCGGCGGGGTGATCCGGGCCGGCGG
Organism: Symbiobacterium thermophilum; assembly: GCA_020725105.1. GTDB lineage: Bacteria > Bacillota > Sulfobacillia > DYFQ01 > DYFQ01 > DYFQ01. The sequence goes on along the minus strand of DYFQ01000003.1, from coordinate 50,510 downwards.
TCCGGTATCCGGGGGAGGTCGCGGCGACGGGCCGCCCGGCCGGAACGAGCCGGCAGCCGGGCCGGACCCCGTCAGCCTCGGCTGGGCCAGCGCCTGCTGGTTCCCGGCGAGCCCGGTACCGGGGCTTGACGGGCCGGCCGTGAACCTGCCGGTGGCGGCCGGCGGCGAGGCGGGGCCGGTCCCGGAAGTGGGTGCCGGGGACCCGGCGTCGGCGGCCCCGCCCCCGGCGGGAGCGGTTTCGACGGCCGCCGCGGGCCCGCACGGGCTCCTCGGAAAGCCGGTGGCAACGGTCGAGGCCGGTCCGGCAGTGGCGCCGGCGTCGCCGGCGCCAGGGCTCGAGAGACCGGATGTATCCGGCTCGGGCCACCCTCCGGGCGGAGTCGCGGCACATGCACCGCCGGAGGAGGCGGCGGGCCGGGCGCCGGTGGCGCCCGCCTCGGTGGAGGCCGGAGCCGGCCGGGAACCGGCGGGGCCCGCACCGGAGGCGCCCGCCGCGGTTGCACCCGGCGCTGGCCGGGAACCGGCGGGCCGCCCGGCTTCCGCCGGCGGCTTCCCGAACGGTGGCACGCCGGGTAGGGCAGCCGATCCCCGGGCGGTTGACGCCGTTCCGGCCCCCGGCGGGGGCGCGGCCCCCGAGGTGCGGTCCGAACCGCGGGCACCTGCCCGGCCCGGCGCCCAGCGACCGGCCGGGGAGCCCGCGCGAGGCGGTGAGGTGCCGACCGGCGCGCCGGAACCGGACCGGGCGCACCCCGGCCCGGTGAAGCCGCCGGGGGACGAGTTCGGAGCGCCCGCCCGGCGGGAGGTCCGGGCCGAGGCTTCCCGTGAGGCCGGCGGCACCGGGCGGGTCCAGGTGGCCGACAGCAGGGGCTCAGGCGCCGGGCCGCCCGTGAGTGACGACCATGACCGGCTGCGGGTCCCGCCAGGGATCGAGGATCCCCGGCCGGCCGCGCCCCGGGAACCGGCGGCTCAAGTCGGCCGGACGGCCACGGAAGCGGGTGCCCCGCGGTGGCTGGACCTGGCGGTGCGGGAACTGGTGAGCCGGGCCAGGCTGCTGGGGGAAGGCGAGCGAGCCTCGGCCGTGATCCAGCTGGCGCCCCGAGGTCTCGGGGCCCTCAGCCTGGAGGTGAGCCTGGAGGACGGCCTGGTGTCGGCCCGCTTCGTGACGCCTCACCGGGAGGTGGGTCAGTTGCTCGGGCACCACCTGGGCGAGCTGCGCGAGGCGCTGGCGGCGGGGGGACTCTCCCCCGGCGACCTGGGGGTGACCGTGGGCGACCATGCCGCCCTGGCCGGGCAGGGCCAGGCCTGGGGGCAAACGGGCCCGGCCCCGGCGGCCGGCGGTCCCGTGGTCCGGGCCAGCAACGCCGGCGCCCTTGCGGCGGCGGACCTGACCGGTCCCATCACCCGGCTGGACCAGCGCCGGCTCGACCTGGTGGCCTGAGCGGCGACGCGACGTGGAGGAGGGATGGCTGGTGACGACAGTTGGAGGGGTGGCCGCGTCGGCGGCCTCGGCCGGACAGGCGGCGCGCCCCCAGGGTCTGGGCAAGGAGGACTTCCTGAGGCTCCTGGTGGCGCAACTGCGACACCAGAGCCCGCTGGCCCCCATGGACAACCTGGGCTTCATCGCGCAACTGGCCCAGTTCAGCGCGCTGGAGCAGATGGCCAACCTGAACCAGGCGATCATGCTGGGCCAGGCGGTCAGCCTCATCGGCCTGGAGGTGCGGGGTGAGAGCCCCGGCCTGGGGGCCTTCGCCGGCCGGGTCCTCTCGGTCAGGCTGGACGGCGGCGTTCCCCTGCTGAACCTGGGGGACGTGGAAGTCCGCCTGGAGGCCATCCGGCAGGTAGCCGGATAGGAGGGGTGACGGTGCAGGTTAGTCACGTCCGGCCCCTGCCGGGGCCGCAACCGCCGGTCCAGCCGAAACGGCCGGCCGCCGGGGGACCGCGCTTCGGCGACGTCCTGGCCAGAACCCTGGAGGAGGTCCGCTTCTCCCAGCACGCGGCCGAGCGGCTCAGGGCCCGCGGCATCCAGCTGGGACCGGACGAAGCCCGCCGGCTGGCCGCCGGGGTGGAACGGGCCGCGGCCAAGGGGGCGCGGGACTCGCTGATCCTCCTGGGCGACCTGGCGTTCATCGTGAGCGTGAAGAACCGGACCGTGGTCACCGCGGTGGACGGTCCGCGGCTCAGGGAAGGCGTGTTCACCAACATCGACAGCGCCGTGCTGGTGTAACGGCCGGCGGCGAGAACACCGGGCTGGACCTCCAGGGAGGGGGCCCGGGAGCCTCAAGACAGGAGGTCAGAGGTACGCCATGATGCGGAGCATGTTCGCCGGGGTGTCCGGACTCCGGAATCACCAGGTCCGGATGGACGTCATCGGCAACAACATCGCCAACGTCAACACCGTCGGCTTCAAGGTGAGCCGGGTGAACTTCCAGGAAATGTTCAGCCAGACCCTGCGGGGCGCGTCGGCGGCCCTGGAGGACCGGGGCGGGACCAACCCCATCCAGGTGGGGCTGGGCATGGCCGTGTCCTCCATCGACAGCCTGCAGATTCAGGGGAACCTGCAGACCACGGGCAAGATGACCGACCTGGCGGTGCAGGGTAACGGGTTCTTCATCCTGAAGGAGGCCGGCACCTTCGCGTACACCCGGGCCGGCACCTTCGACGTGGACGCCGAGGGCTACCTGATCAACCCGTCCAACGGCATGAAGGTTCAGGGCTGGATGGCATCGGGCGGCGTGTTCCCCGTGAAGGACCAGAACAACCTGACCGACGTGCAGATCAAGGTGGGCCAGACCATCCCCGCCCGGGCCACGACGAAGATCGGCTACGCCAACAACCTGGACTCCCGGGTGGCCGACGCCACCGACTTCGTCACCGCGGTGGAGGTCTTCGATTCCAAGGGCGAGGCCCACACCATCACCATGACCTTCAGCAAGACATCAGCCAACAACTGGAGCTGGCAAGCAAGTTCTTCCACCATCACCCTGAGCGGGAACACGGGGACGGTCGTCTTTGACACCGACGGCGCCTTCCAGACGCAGACGGGCGGTCCCATCACCGGCACGCCCACCGGCGCCTCGGCCATGAGCATCACCCCGGACTTCTCCGGGCTGACCCAGTACGCCTCGGAGGCGACGGCGTCGGCCACCAGCCGGGACGGATACCCCGCCGGGGCGCTGCAGACCTTCACCATCGACGCCACGGGGACCATCACCGGGGTCTACTCCAACGGCCTGACCCAGCGCCTGGCCCAGGTGGGCCTGGCCAACTTCCCGAACCCCGGGGGTCTCTTGAAGAAGGGCGAGAGCCTGTACGAGGAGTCCAATAACTCGGGGCTCAGGCAGATCGGCGAGCCGTCCACGGCTGGCCGGGGCATGATCGCCCCCGGTACCCTGGAGATGGCCAACGTCGACCTGTCGCAGCAGTTCACCGACATGATCACCACCCAGCGCGGCTTCCAGGCCAACTCGCGGATCATCACCACTTCCGACGAGATGCTCCAGGAACTGGTGAACCTGAAGCGGTAAGCCTGGCGCCGTTGTGACGGCGACTGAGAACAGATGATACAGCCCCCGCCACCGGGGGAGGGGGTGGGGCCTGAAGCCTCACCCCCGGTCCCCGGTCTGAGGGGACAGGGGTTGGCCCCGGGTTTTCCGGGACCACGCGGCGATCCCAGCCTGCCGGGCCAGGGAGGGCCCACCAGAGGAGGTTGGGAGCCGGCGGGGGATGCCGGCGGGCCTGATCACCCGGCCCGCCGGCCGGCCCCGCCCGGAGCGGACGGAGCGGAAGGGCAGGCCCCGGCGCCGGGCGGCGGCGGCCGGGGCAGGAGGAGGCAGGGTGAACGACGGTGATTCAACTCACCCGGCTGTCGGGGGCCGACATCATCATCAACGCCGAGCTTGTGGAGACGGTGGAGGAGACCCCCGACACGGTCGTCACCTTGACCACGGGCAAGAAGTACGTGGTCCGGGACACCGCCTCCGAGGTGGTCAGAAAGGTGCTCGAGTACCGGCGGGCCTTGCAACGGCGGCGGTGCGCCAGGCGGGCGGCGGAACAGCCAGGTACTGAACAGCCGAGCGCATAGGAGTGTCATCCGGTGGACATCTCGACGCTGATCGGGCTACTGGCAGGGATCATCCTGATCGGCTGGGGGATCATGATGGACGCGTCCCTCGGCATGTTCTGGAACCTGCCTTCCGTCTTCATCGTGCTGGGCGGAACCTTCGCGGCCACTTTCGTCAACTATCCCCTGCCGCGGGTGCTGGGCGTGGCCAAGGTGGTCAAGAACGCTTTCTCCACCAGGTTGATGGACCCGTCAGAGGTCATCGAACTCCTGGTCCGCTTCGCCGAGAAGGCCCGCCGGGAAGGTCTGCTGGCCCTGGAAGACGAGGCCGACAGGCTCGACGAGATGTTCCTCAGGAAGGGCATCCAGCTGGTGGTGGACGGCACCGACCCGGCGCTGGTCCGGGACATCCTCGAGACGGAACTGGCGTTCCTGGAAGACCGGCACAAGGGCGGCCAGGGGATGTTCGAGACCATGGGGACGCTGTCGCCGGCCTTCGGCATGATCGGCACCCTGATCGGCCTCATCGCCATGTTGAAAAACCTGCAGAACCCCGACGCCATCGGGCCGGGGATGGCGGTGGCGCTGCTCACGACCTTTTACGGGGCGCTCCTGGCCAACCTGGTGTTCCTGCCCATCGCCGGCAAGCTGAAAGTCAAGTCGGCGGAGGAGATCCTCCTCAAGGAGGTCATGATCGAGGGCATCCTGTCCATCCAGGCGGGGGACAACCCGCGCATCGTCGAGGAGAAGCTGAAGGCGTTCCTGGCGCCCCAGTTGCGACAGATGGTTCGCACCCGGAGGGCCGGCGCGCCATCCGTGACCGAGCCCGAGAGCGCGGAGGCGGAGCTCCATGGCTAGGCGACTCCGCCGGGACGGAGGGTTCTCGGCCGGACCGAGCGCGCCCCTGTGGATGCTGACCTACGGGGACCTGGTGACGCAGGTGCTCATCTTCTTCGTGCTCCTGTTCACCTTCTCGACCATCGACGCGCACAAGTTCGAGGAGGCCATCGCCTCCATCCAGGGTTCCCTCGGCCTCTTGCGGGGCGGCCGGACCCTGGCCACCGAGGAACTGGTGGAGGAGTTCCGGCCGCCGCCCCAGGTCGACTTCAGGGACCTGGCCCAGATGCGGGCGGTGCAGGCCCGGCTGGAAGCCACCCTTGAGGAGGCCCAGCTTCAGGACACCGTCATCCTCCGCCTGGAGGAGCGAGGACTGGTGGTCCGGTTCTCCGACCAGGTTCTGTTTGACCTGGGACAGGCGGACATCAAGCCCGAGGGGCGCCAGACCCTGGACCGCATCGCTCCCGACCTGGCGGCCATCCCCAACCAGGTGCGGGTGGAGGGGCACACGGACAACTGGCCCATCAACACGCCCCGCTTCCCGTCCAACTGGGAGCTGTCGGCGGCGCGGGCCACCAACGTGGTGCGGTACCTGATCGAGGTTCACGGCCTGTCCCCCGAGCGGCTGTCGGCGGCGGGTTACGGGGAGTACCGGCCCATCGCCCCCAACGACAGCGACGCCAACCGGCAGCGGAACCGGCGGGTGGACGTGGTCATCATGTTCCTGGTCGTGGGGGAGTCCGAGCCCAGGTGAACCCATTGGAGGGGGGCGGACGCGAGTTGCGGGACCCATGGAGCCTTCGCTCCGAGCGGGGGTTCTCCAGGCTGGTGATCCTGATCGCCGGCGGCGCGGCGCTTGTGGTGGCGCTGGCCGTGGTCGCCTGGGCGGTGCTCGGCGGCGCGGAAGACCCCGCGGCCGGGACAGTCCCGTACCGGGCCGGGGAGTTCCTGACCAACCTGGCCGATAACGGCGGGCGGCGCTTCATCCGGGTGGTGGTCGAATTCTCCGTTGACGATCGCCTGGTTACCCGGGAACTGGACCAGAAGTCGGCCGCCGTGGCCGACGGCATCCTGGCCGTCCTGCGGTCCAAGACCCTGGCCGAGGTGGAGGGGGCCGCCGGCATGGAGGCCCTGGCCCGCGACATCGCGGCCCGGGTGAACGGGCTCTTGAAGACGGGCCGGGTCACCCGGGTGTTCTTCGTCGAGTTCATCATCCAGTGAGCCGGACCCGGGCCTGGCCCGGCCGGCGGCGGAGCGAGGTCGGCGGCACTTGACCGAGATCCTGACGCAGCGAGAAATCGACGCCCTGATCGAAGGGCTGACGGCCGGCGACGTCCGGGCCGACGAGGCCAGGATCGAGGACCGGCCGGTCAGGCTCTACGATTTCCGGCGCCCGGACAAGTTCTCCAAGGATCAGATCCGGACCATGCAGATGCTTCACGACAACGTGGCCCGGATGCTGACCACCTATTTCTCCGCCAACTTCAGGACCATGGTGCAGTTCACCGTGGAATCCGTCGACCAGCTGACCTTCGGTGAGTTCATCCGGGCGGTGCCCAACCCGGCGGTCACCGCCGTGGTGGGCCTGGCACCCCTCGAGGGCAACGCCATCATCGAGATCCAGCCCTCCATCGCCTTTCCCATGGTGGACCGGCTCTTCGGCGGCCTGGGGCAGGGCCAGGAAAAGGCCCGCGCCCTCACGGAGATCGAGGAGACGGCCATCGAGCGGGTGGTACGGGGGATCCTGGCAAACCTGGCCGACGGCTGGAAGAACATCGTGGAACTCCGGCCCAAGCTGGAGGCGGTGGAATCCAACCCCCTCTTCATCCAGGTGGTCTCGCCGTCGGACAGTTGCATCGTCATCTCGCTCTCGGCCCGCATCGGCGATCAGCGGGGCGCCATCAACGTTTGCATCCCCTACGTGGTCCTGGAACCGGTGCTACCCCGGCTCTCGGTGCAGCAGTGGTTCGCCGCCACCAAGCGCGAAACCCCGGCCCACATCCGCGACTCCCTGCGCCGCCGGCTGGGGCAGGTCATGGTTTCCATCCGGGCCGAGCTGGGCCGGACGGAGATCACCGTCCGGGACCTGCTGAACCTGGAGGTGGGCGACGTCGTCCCGCTCGACTCCAACCTGGACGACGAGGTCTCGGTGTTCGTCGAGGACGAGGAGAAGTTTCGCGGCCGGCCGGGCACCGTGTCCAACCGCCTGGCCGTACAGGTAACGGAAGTGGTTTCAGGCGGGGAGGAGGGCTAGGCCCGTGGACAAGGAGGTTCTTTCCCAGCAAGAGGTGGACGCCCTGCTGAGGGCGGTCAACCAGGAGTCCCAAGCCGGCTCGGCGGGCTTCACCGACGAGCTCTTCCGCCGGGCGGCGGCCGGCCTGGAGCACGCCCTGGACCTGCTGGTCGAGGGTGGGGCAGAGGTCTCGGCCGCGGGGTGGAGCATGGTGGGCGCGACCGGAGTGGTGTCCCGGGTCGAAGGCCGCGCTCTGTGGGCGGAAGTCGAGGCCGTGGAGGGAGCCGCCGGCAGCCTGGCGGTGGCGGTGCCGGAGGCCGGGGCGCTGGCTCTGGTCAGGGCGATGCTGGGCGGATCGGGGGACGAGACCCCGGTTGAACTCGCCGACGACCACCTGGCGGTGCTGGGTGAGGCCATCGGCCAGGTCGCCGGCGGCCTGGCGTCGGCCTGGGGTACGGCCCTCGGCGCCAAGATCAGCCTCGGCGCGCCCCGCTGCCGGGCCGTGACCCTCACCGAAGACCTCCCGGGGTTCCTTGAAGGACCGGGCGTCGCGGCGGGTGATTACACCGTTGCCCTCCCCGGTGGTGCTCAGCTGGCAGTGTACCTGCTGCTCAGCCAGACCCTGGTCGACAGCCTGGAAGAACTCGCCGGCGCCCACCAGGCCGGCCGGCCCCGCGGCCACAAGGGGGCGCCGGCGCAGGACCGCCCTGCGCCACAGGGCCAGCGGACCGTGGCCGAGGCCAGGTTCCCCGCCTTCGACAGCGGCGCCCGGGCGGCGGAGGGTCGCAACATCGAGTTGATCATGGACGTCCCCCTCTCCCTCACGGTGGAACTCGGCCGCACCCGCCGGCTGATCCGGGAGATTCTCGGCTTCAGCACGGGTTCTGTGATCGAACTGGACCGGCTGGCGGGGGAGGCCGTGGACATCCTGGTCAACGGCAAGCCCATCGCCCGGGGCGAGGTCGTGGTCATCAACGAGAACTTCGGGGTCCGCATCACCGAGATCGTCAGCCCGGTGGAGCGGGTTCAGACCCTGCGCTAGCCCAGGGAGGGGGAGCGTGTGACGGGCAAGGAGGCCTTGCTTCCCGCCGGCCAGCTGCTTGAGTTCCTGCTGGTGACGGCGCTGGTGATCGGCCTGGCGTACTGGGTGACCCGGCTCATGGCCCGGCGCTTCGGCTCGGGCCGCCCGGGGCGGTATCTCAGGCTGGTGGACGCCATGGGACTGGGTCCCCACCGGGGCGTCGGCCTGGTGGAGGTGGCGGGCCGGTTCCTGGTGGTCGGCTTTGCGGAGCAAAACGTCTCGCTGCTGGCATCCTTTTCCAGGGACGAACTGGCGGCCTGCCTTGAAGGCCAGGAAGGGGCCCCGACCGCCGCGTCCCGGCCCGGAGCCGAGCACCTCTGGCGGGTCATCTCCGACCGGGCCGCGGCCTGGTGGACCCGGTTCAACGGCCGTCGAACGGGCCGGGAGGCTTCAAGCCCGGCCGGCGCGGCGGCACGCCTGGCCCGCTCGGTGAGCCGGCTTCGCGCCGCGCGGGAGCTATGGCATTCTCGCCGGCAGGAGGGTAGCGCCTGATGGCCCGCCGGGGCGGGTGCCGGACGCCGGCGGCAGGCTGCCGCGGGGTGCTGGGGTTCACCCTGTTCCTTGGGGTGCTGGCCATGGCTTCGGGCGTGGCCTGGGCCGAGCCTCCGGCCCTGCCCAGCCTGAACATAGGGCTGCGGCCGGCGGAAAGCCCCCAGGAGGTGGCTACCAGCCTCCAGATCCTTTTCTTGCTCACGGTGCTGAGCCTGGCCCCCGCCATGCTGATCCTGATGACGTCGTTCACCCGGATCGTGGTGGTGCTGGGGTTCGTGCGGAACGCCCTGGCCAGCCAGCAGATCCCGCCCAACCAGGTGCTGGTCGGGCTGGCCCTGTTCCTGACCTTCTTCATCATGGCGCCCGTGTGGAGCCAGGTGAACGCCCAGGCGCTCCAACCCTACCTGGCCGGCGAGATCGACCAGGCCCAGGCCCTCGACCGGGCCGCCGAGCCCGTCAGGGCTTTCATGCTGCGGCAGACCCGCGAGAAGGACCTGGCCCTGTTCTTGAGCGTTGCCGGGGCTTCCCGGCCCCAGACACAGGAAGAGGTGCCGCTACACCTCTTGATCCCGGCTTTCGCCATTTCCGAACTGAAGACGGCGTTCCAGATGGGGTTTGTCATCTTCGTGCCCTTCATTGTGATCGACATGATCGTGGCCAGCACCCTGATGTCCATGGGCATGTTGATGCTGCCACCGATGATGGTGTCGCTGCCGTTCAAGATCGTGTTGTTCGTGCTGGTGGACGGGTGGTACCTGGTGGTGCGCTCCCTGGTTGTGAGCTTCCAGTGAGCGGTGGGAAGAGGTGACGGCCGGTGCCCCAGGAGCTTGTGGTGTCGCTGGGCCGGCAGGCCCTGTGGACGGTGCTCGTGGTGGCCGCGCCCATGCTGGGGCTGGCCATGGCGGTGGGCGTCTTCATCAGCCTGTTGCAGGCCGCGACACAAATTCAGGAACAGACGCTGACCTTCGTGCCCAAGGTCATCGTGGTCTTCGTCGCCGGCCTCGTGTTCGGGCCCTGGATGATGCAGACGATGGTGGAGTTCGCGGGGGGCCTGCTGGGCAACCTGGCGGGCTTCATCCGGTGACGGGGTGGGGCCGTGAGCGCCGGCTGGCCGCTGGGCCTTTACGAGGAGTTCACCGTGTTCCTGCTGGTCCTGGCGCGGGTGTCGGCCATCTTTGCCGCCACGCCGGTGCTGGGCGGCAGGGACGTGCCGGTGCAACTGAAGGCGGGCCTGGCACTGATCCTGGCCCTGGTGCTCCTGCCGGTGGTGGCCGCGCCGCCACAAGGCGTGCCGGCCCACCTGTGGGCCTACGGCCTGTGGGTGCTGGGAGAGGTCGGGGTCGGGCTGCTGCTGGGATTCGCGGCGCTGCTCCTCTTCGTGGCCGCGCAGGTGGCCGGCCAGATCATCGACTTCGAACTGGGCTTTGGCATCGTGAACGTCATCGACCCCGAGTTCGGCCACCAGCTGCCGCTGGTGGGAAGCTTCAAGAACCTCCTGGCGCTGCTGGTGTTTCTCGGGCTCAACGGCCACCACGTGGTCATCCGCGCCCTGGCCGGGAGCTTCCGGGTGCTGCCCCCGGGCCAGGCCCGCTGGGCGCCGGAGCTTACCGGGAACGTGGTGGGGCTCCTGGGCCAGCTGTTCGTGTTCGCGCTGCAACTGGCCGCGCCGGTGATGGCGGCCATCTTCCTCGTAAACCTGGCCCTGGGGATCGTGAGCCGGACGGTGCCGCAGATGAACGTGTTCGTGGTGGGCCTGCCGGTGCAGGCCGCGGTGGGCCTCGCTGTGCTGGCGCTGGTGCTTCCGTTCACCGTGGCGCTGCTGGCAGGGCTCCTGGAGGGACTCGGCCGCCAGCTTGAGGCGGTCATCGGCATCCTGGCGCGTTGAGCCCGGTGTTGCCGCGGCCGCAGGCCGAGGCGCCGGGGATCCGGCAGGGAAAGGAGGGCGGCGATGGACACCAGTCAGGAGCGGAAAGAGCGGGCTACCCCGCGCAAGCGGCAAAAGGCCCGCCAGCGCGGCCACACCGCCCGCAGCCCGGAACTCACCTCCGCCGCGGTGCTCCTGGCCGGCCTTCTTGCCCTCCGCTGGACCGGGCCGGCCGCGTGGGACTCCCTTCAGACCCTGGCCCGTTCCACCCTGGGGGCCCTGCCGGCGCGGGAGTGGGCGGTCGCCGACTTCCAGCAGGCCTTTTCGGCCTGGGCGTGGCTGGGCTTGGGCCTGGTCCTGCCGCTGCTGGCCACGGTGATGCTCGCCGGCGCGGCCACGAGCGTCGCCCAGGTGGGGTTTCTGGTATCGCTGGATCCGGTGGCGCCCAGCCTGAGCCGGCTCGACCCCGTGGCCGGCCTGCGCCGGATGTTTTCCCGGCGGGCCGGCGTGGAACTGATAAAGGCCCTCGCCAAGGTCCTGGTGGTCGGCTACGTGACCTACCTGGCGGTGGCCGGGGAGGCGGCCCGCCTGCCGGACCTGGTGGGAATGGAACCCAGGGCCGCCCTGCCGGTGCTGGGCGTGATCGCCCAGCGGGTGGCCTGGCGGGCGGGCCTGGCGCTCCTGGTCATGGGCGTGCTCGACTTGGCGTACCAGCGCTGGGAGTACGAGCAGAGCCTCCGGATGACCCGCCAGGAGGTCAAGGAGGAGTTCAAGGAGACCGAGGGCCACCCCCACGTCCGGGCGCGCATCCGGGAGCGCCAGCGGCAACTGGCCACCAGGCGGATGATGGCCGCGGTTCCCCGGGCCGACGTGGTGGTCACCAACCCGGTCCACCTGGCGGTGGCCCTGCAGTACGACCCGGCCGTGGCGGACGCGCCACGGGTCGTGGCCAAGGGCCAGGGCCACCTGGCGGAGCGCATCCGCCGGCTGGCTGCCGAGCACCAGGTGCCGCTGGTGCAGAACCCGCCGCTGGCCCAGGCGCTCTACCGCCTGTGCGAGGTGGGGCGGGTGATTCCGGCCGAACTGTACCGGGCCGTCGCCGAGGTGCTGGCCTTCGTCTACCGGCTGACCGGCCGGCTGCCGCGCCAGGTGGCGCCGCCCGGGCAGAGCCCGGCGGCGGGCAGGTAAGGAGGAACAGGGGTGCGCGAAGGCGTCCTGATCGTTCAGCGGGTCCTGAAGCACGCGGACGTCGTGATCGCCGCGGCCGTGGTGGCCATGGTGGTCATGATGGTGGTGCCGCTGCCCCCGGCCCTGCTGGACCTGCTCCTGTCGCTGAACCTGACGGTGGCCCTGCTGGTGCTGCTGGTGGCCATGTACACCCAGGAGCCCCTGGAGTTTTCCATCTTCCCCTCGCTCCTGCTGGTGACCACCCTGTTCCGCCTGGCGCTGAACGTGTCGTCGACCCGGCTGATCCTCCTCCACGGGGAGGCGGGACGGATCATCCGGTCCTTCGGCGAGTTCGTGGTCGGCGGCAACCCGGTGGTCGGCTTCGTGGTCTTCCTGATCCTGGCCATCATCCAGTTCGTGGTCATCACCAGGGGCGCCGAGCGGGTGGCCGAGGTGGCGGCCAGGTTCACCCTGGACGCCATGCCCGGCAAGCAGATGGCCATCGACGCCGACCTCAACGCGGGGCTGATCACCGAGGACGACGCCCGCAAGCGGCGGCGGGAGATCGAGCGGGAGGCCGACTTCTATGGCGCGATGGACGGCGCGGCCAAGTTCGTGAAGGGCGACGCCATCGCGGCGGTGATCATCACCATCATCAACCTGCTGGGCGGGTTCGCCATCGGCGTGTGGCAGCGGGGGCTCGCCGTGGAGCAGGCCCTGCAGCGCTACTCGCTCCTGACGGTGGGCGACGGGCTGGTGACCCAGATCCCGGCACTGCTGATCTCGACCGCCACCGGCATCGTCGTCACCCGGGCGGCCTCCGAGGCCAACCTGGGCCAGGACCTGACGGGGCAGCTGCTGTCACGGCCGCGGGCGCTGTACATCGCGGCCGGGCTGCTGGGGACCCTGGCCATCATGCCCGGCCTGCCCTGGCTGCCCTTTGTGATCCTGGCCGCCGCTTCGGGAGGGATGGGTCTGGTCATGACCGAGGTGGATCGGCTGGCCCGGCAGGAAGCGGCCGAGCAGGCCCGGAGCCGGGAAGACGAGGCGCTCAAGCAGCCCGACCGGGTGCTGGGCCTGCTGCGAGTGGATCCCCTGGAGATCGAACTCGGTTACGGGCTGATCCCGCTGGCCGATCCGGCCACCGGGGATCTGGGGCAACGGGTGGGCCTGATCCGGCGGCAACTCGCCCTGGAACTGGGCTTTATCGTGCCACCCATCCGGATCATGGACAACATGCAACTGGAACCCCACGTCTACGCCATCCGCATCCGCGGGGTGGAGGTGGGCCGGGGCGAGCTATACCTGGAGCGCTTTCTGGCCATGGCCCCCACCGAGCAGGAGGCCGACCTGGACGGCATCCAGACCCGCGAGCCCGCCTTCGGCCTGCCGGCCATCTGGGTGGCGGCGGACCAGAAAGAGCGGGCCGAACTCCTGGGGTACACGGTGGTCGACCCGGCGTCGGTCCTGGCGACCCACCTGACCGAGATCTGCCGGCGCCACGCCCACGAACTGCTGTCCCGGCAGGAGGTCCAGACGCTCCTGGACCGGGTGAAGCAAGACCACCCCGCCGTGGTGGAGGAACTGGTGCCCAACCTCCTGCCCCTCGGCGAGGTCCAGAAAGTCCTGCAGAACCTCTTGCGGGAGGGCATCAGCATCCGGGACCTTCCCGCCGTGCTGGAGGTGCTGGCCGACCGGGCCAGGGTGACGAAGGACCCCGACCTCCTGACCGAGGCGGCCCGCCAGGCGCTGGCCCGCTACATCACCCGGCGCTACGGCCTGCACGAGGGCCGGGTGCCGGTTATCACCCTCGACCCGGCCCTCGAGCGCGCCATCGCCGACGCGGTGGAGCACCGCGACGCCGGGGCGGTGCTGGCCCTGGAGCCGGCCACCGCCCGCCGGGCGCTGGAGTCCCTCGCCGCGGCGGTGGAGGGGCTCGTGGCCCGGGGCGCCCGGCCCATCGTGCTCTGCTCCCCGGTCATCCGCCTGTACTTCAAGCGGCTGACGGAGCGGGCGCTGCCCCGGCTGGTGGTGCTGTCCTACGCCGAGCTGGAACCCGATGTTGAAATTGAGGCCATCGGAGTGGTGCGGGCATGAGGATCAAGAAGGTGGCGGCACCAACGGTCGCCGAGGCCATGGCCCGGGTCAGGGCCGAACTCGGCCCGGACGCGGTGATCCTGAACTCGAGCGTCCGGCCGGGCGGCGTTGAGGTCACCGCGGCCCGGGGAGAGGTTGCGGCAGCGCCCGAGCACCGGCCCGAAGCCGGGCGGCGGGCACAGAACCCGGCCGCTGTCGGCCCGGCCCACGGGCCGGCGCGCCCGGCGGCGGGGGACGCGGACCGCTCTCCCGCTCCGGTCCTGGCGGTGGAGACCATCGTGGGCCGCCTGGTGGCCCACGGCGTGGAGGAGGTTCTTGCCCGGGCGCTCGGCGCGTCACTGGCGGACCGCCACGGCAACCAGGTCTCGCCGGACCTGGCGCCCTCGGCCCTCGCCGAGGTCCTGGAGGGGGAGGCCGGCCGGCCGAGGCCGGTAGGGCTGGAAGCCAGGCCCACGGTGGTGCTGGTGGCCGGCCCGTCGGGTTCCGGCAAGACCACCCTCGTGGCCAAGCTGGCCGCCCAGTTCAGCCTGTTGCAGGGCGCCAGCGTGAGCCTGGTCAACGCGGACAGCGTCCGGGCCGGGGCCGCCGCCCAGCTGGAAGCGTTTGCCGGCATCCTGGACCTCCCGCTGTACCATGCCGCCACGGCCGGGGAGCTTGACGCCGCGATGAGCCAGGCCGGCGCCGCCGACCTGGTGCTGGTGGACAGCCCCGGAGCGAACCCCGGGAACCTGATGCACCTGGCTCAACTGAGAGGTCTGGCGGAGTCGCTGGCGCCCCACCGGGTGCTGCTGTGCCTGCCCGCCACCACCGGAGTGGCCGAAGCCGCGCACACGGTGTCCAGGTTCCAGCCCCTGGGGGTCACGGACCTGGTCCCCACCCGGGTGGATGAGGCCGCCTACCGGGGCAACCTGATCAACCTGAGCGCCCGGGTGGCGGTTCCCTTCAGCTACTGGTCGCTCGGGCCGCACGTCCCCGAGGATCTGGCCGTATTTTCCTGGGAAAAACTGGTTCGGTGGTGCCTCAGGGAAACAGCGTGGCCGGCCGCGGCTCCGGCCACCGGGGCTCAGGAGGCCGGCAGCCGGGAGGTTCAGGGGGTCGCGGGACGGTGAACCGGGAGATCGTCCCCTTTCGCGACATCCTGGTGAACCAGCGGCTGCAACTGCGCGTGGCGGTGGGAGGGGACGGCCGGCGCCAGTCCCTTGCCAGCCGGGTCGAGGACGTGAACCGGCAAGCCATCGTCGTGGCCCACCCTACGGCGGAGGGGGCGCTGGTCGACCTGCCGCGGGGAACGCCGGTGGAGGTGGCCTACGCTGACGACGCGGCGCTATACCGGTTTGTCACCCGGGTGCGGGGACGCATTCTGCGTCCCGCGCCCCAGCTGGAGCTGGAGCGGCCGGAGCAAGTGGTTCGCATCCAGCGCCGTGAGTTTGTCCGTCTGGCCCTGAGCCTGCCGGTCAGGCTCCGGGTGCTGGCGCTGCCCGGCGAAGAGGCCGCTGCCGAAGAGGGGCTGGCCTGCCATCACGGCCGCACGCGCGACGTCTCCGCCGGCGGGGCCCACGTGCTGACCAGCGCGCCGCTGCCCCGCGGCACCATCGTGGAACTCGAGGTCGAACTCCGGCCGGGCGAGTGCTTTCTGGCGCTGGGGGAGGTGGTCCGGCGAGAGCCGGCGCCCCCGGAACTGGGGCCGGACGTGGTGGCCCTGGGCGTGAACTTTCTGGGCCTTGAGCTCAAGGAGCAGCACTACCTGGTGAACTTCGTCTTCCAGCAGCAGCGCGAACTGCGAAAGAAGGGGCTTTTGTAACCGGTGGTCGCCCGGGGGCTCGGCGGCAGCGCCTGCCTGGTGACGGTGGTGAGTTCCTGGCTGGCAGGGGTCACCCCTCACGGGCTGGCCCTCCGGGGCCTCCTGGCAGCCCTGGTGTTCTGGGTCGTGGGGGCGGGAGTCGAGCGGGCGCTGGGGTTCATCCTGAGCGCCTCGGTTCCCGAGGCACCGGAGACCGGATCCGCCGGGCGACCGGTCCAGCGGGGTCAGCGGATCAACCTCGTGGTCGGCTCCGGCGAAGCAGCCCGGGACCAGCCGGCGCCGCCGGTGGCAGGCGAGGGGTCCGGCCGGCGGGCGGCGAGCTGAGGGCCTGAGGCGGCGGCACGGCGGTCGCCGGCCGCCACGTGGGAGGGCTTTGCATGAGTAGCCTGGGTGCCAGAGCGCAGCGCGACGCCTGGACGCGGTACAAGGAGACCGGCGACGCCAGGGCCAGGGAGCAGCTGATCCTGGAGCACGCCCCCCTGGTGAAGTACGTGGCCGGGCGGATGGCCATCGGCCTCCCTCCCAACGTGGAGGTGGACGACCTGATCAGCTTTGGCATCTTCGGGCTGCTGGACGCCATCGAGAAGTTCGACCCAGGCCGGGGGGTCAAGTTCGAGACCTATGCCATCTCCCGGATCAGGGGCGCCATCCTGGACGGGCTCCGGGCCACGGACTGGATCCCCCATTCGGTGCGGCGGCGGGTCAAGGAACTCGAGCGGACATATCAGGCTCTTGAGCAACGGCTGGGCCGCCTGGTCACCGACGAGGAGGTGGCCCGGGCCATGGGCATCGCCGTGGCGGAGCTTTACGTCCTCCTGGGCGAGGTGAACCGGCTGTCCATCGTCTCCCTGGACGACCTGTGGCCCGGCGACGAGAACCCGGAGAACAACCTGCAGCCGGTGGAGACCATCGAGGACAAGACCTCGCCCAACCCGGAGCTTTACGCCCACCGGCAAGAGCGGAAACGGGTGATGGCGGAAGCCATTGAACGGCTACCGGAGAAAGAACGGCTGGTCGTCACGCTTTACTACTACGAGGGGCTCACGGCAAAGGAAATCAGCCAGGTGCTGGGCGTCAGCCAGTCCCGCATCTCACAGCTTCACGGGAAGGCGCTGTTGAGGCTCCGCGCCTGGCTGGGCCGGGATAGGGATGACCTGCTATGACGGAACAACCTGTTTCCGAGGTCACCACCGAGCAGGCGGCGGCCGGCCCCGCGCCCGGGCCCGTGCCGGAAAAGAAGCCCCTGGACGGAAGAGTCGCCGTCAAGGTGGCCAGCGACCGGCTGTCGGCGACGCTGACCATCTATCCTCCCGAGCCCGGGGGAAAACCGGCCGACCTGGAGCTGGCCCGGCGGAGCCTGGCCGAGGCGGGCGTGAGCTTCGGCATCGACCCCGACGCCCTGGCCAGGGCCGTGGCGGAACAGCCGGCGGAGCCCGCGGTCGTGGCCCGCGGCGTGCAGCCGACCAACGGCGAGGACGCCAGGCTCGAGTACGGGTTCCGGGCCGACGGGGACCGCGGGCGGCCCCAGCAGCTGGAAGACGGCCGGGTGGATTTCTACAATTTGAATCTCATCGAGAACGTCAGCCCCGGGCAGGTCCTGGTGGTGAAGCACCCGCCCACCGAGGGCGAGCCCGGGGTGGCGGTCACCGGAGAGCCCATCCGCCAGCGGCCGGGCCGGGACGTGCCGCTGATTCCCGGCAAGAACGTGGAGCTTGCGGCCGACGGGACCCAGCTGGTGGCCACCCGGGCCGGTCAGGTGATCTTGCTGGCCAGGAACCGGGTGGGCGTCTACCCCGTGCACGAGGTCAAGGGCCACGTCGACTTCTCCACCGGCAACATCGACTTCGTGGGCAGCGTGGTGGTGCGCGGCAACGTCCAGGACGGTTTCGTCATCAAGGCGGAGTCCGACATCGAGGTGGGCGGCCTGGTGGACTCGGCGACCCTGGTAGCCGGCCACGACATCCTGGTCAAGAGCGGGATCCAGGGCCGGTCCAAGGGGCGGGTCGAGGCCGGCCGGAACCTCATCGCCAAGTTCATCGAGAACGCCACCGTCCAGGTGGGCGGCGACGTGGAGGTCGGCGAGGCCTTCATGCACAGCCAGGTGGTGGCCCGGGGCCGGGTGGTGGTGAACGGCAAGAAAGGCCTGATCGTCGGCGGCGCCATCCGCTGCCAGGGGGACGTCCACTGCAAGGTGCTGGGCTCGTCACTGGGCACCCACACCGAGGTGGAGGTCGGGATTGACCTGGAGCTCCGGGAGCGGCTCCACGCG
Source organism: Symbiobacterium thermophilum (assembly GCA_020725105.1). GTDB lineage: Bacteria > Bacillota > Sulfobacillia > DYFQ01 > DYFQ01 > DYFQ01. The sequence goes on along the minus strand of DYFQ01000003.1, from coordinate 32,609 downwards.
GTGCAGCGCGCCATCGAAGACGCCGAAAAGAATATTGAGCGCCTGGCGTTTGCCCTGGCCAGGGTCAGGCAGTCAGGGGAGCCCGGGCACCCTGCCGGCCAGGAGATGCTCCTGAAGCTCAGCCGGAGCCACTACCGGCTGCTTCAGGAACAGGCCAGGCTGGTGCGGGAGCGTCAGGCCATCGAGGAACAGATCAAGGCCCGGCCCCTGGGCCGGCTCCGGGTCTCCGGAACCATCTTCCCGGGGGTGCGGGTGATCATCGGTCAGGCCGTCATGCTGGTGAGGGACGAGCTTCCGCCCTGCACGCTCTATCTGTCGCAACAGGGAGAGGTCGCCATCGGGCCTCACCAGTAAGCTGGCGCGGGAGGGGAGGCAGGCCGCATGGGCTTCCGGCCCGTCGAGCTGCAGCACCTGATTCCCAAGTCCACGGAGGTCAGCCGGGTGAAGCAGGTCGAGGACCAGCAGGGCCAGCGACAGCAGGAGCAGTTCGCGGCGGCCCTGCAGCGCCGGGCCAGGCGGGAGCAGGAAGAGGTCAAGGAAGCAGGCAAGGCCGAGGAGGCCCGGGTGGGCGAGCGGCCGGAGGGGAAAAGGCAGAAGGGCCGCCCGGACGGCCGCTCCAGGGGCAGGGACCGGCGCGGGCGGGAACTGCACCCCGCCAGAGACCCGCAGCGGGGCACGGTCATCGATATCACGCTGGGCTGAGCGGAACCGGCACTTCAGGGAAGAGGTGCGAGCATGTGGTACCTGGGACTGGTCGTCGCCGCCGCCGCGCTGCTGGCGGCCGCCAGGGTGAGTCTCCGGCGGCGCCGGGACGGGCCGGCGGTCCGGGGGAGAGACAGACCGCGGAGGGTCGCGCCAGACGGCGGGGAACCCTGGCGGGAGCTCGGTGAGGGCCTGGTGCGGGAGTTGACCCTCCTGTCTGAGGAGGTGGCGGCGGACCTGGACCGGCGCGCCCGGGAACTGCGGGTGCTCTTGACCAGGGCCGACGACACCCTGCGCGCCCTGCACCAGGCCACCGTCGTAGCTCAGGGAACTTCGGTGCCGCTGGCCGCGGCCGGGGCGGCCGCGGGACCCGCCCCGGCAGTGGGCCCGGTGGCGGGCGGGGCGGGAGCGCCGGCCCGGGCGGCGCGACGCGAGCGGTTCAGGGAGGTGTGGTCCCTGGCGGACGCCGGTCATCTTCCCGGTGAGATCGCCCGCCGGACCCGCCTGTCCCAGGGGGAGATCCGGCTGATCCTGGCCCTGCGCAAGGCGGGTGAGGCGGGATGATCCGCGGCCTCTACACGGCGGCCTCGGGCATGCTGGCCGGCCTGGCTCGCCAGGACGGCATTGCCCAGGATCTGGCCAACGTGAACACCCCCGGCTACAAGCGGCAGGAGGTCATCCTGGGCGCCTTTCCCCAGGTGCTCCTGAGCCGGCTGGGCGACCCGACCCTGCCCTTGCCCGCCCAGGCCGCCGGCGAAGCACTGGGGCCCTTGGGGCTCGGGACGGCGGTGGACCGGTCGGCGGTCGTGTTCGAGCAGGGGGCGCTTCGGCAGACGGGGGAGCCGGGCGACCTGGCCCTCGAGGGGCCCGGATTCTTCGCCGTCGCCACGCCCCGCGGCGTCCGATACACCAGAAACGGGAGCTTCTCGGTGGACGGACAGGGGCGGCTGGTGACCGGGCGGGGCCATCCGGTCCTGGGTAGCGACGGGCAGCCCGTCCGGGTCGGCGGCGGGAGCTTCGAGGTGTCCGAAGCCGGGGAGGTGACCGCCGGCGGCCGGGCCCGGGGCCGGCTGGCCCTGGCGGTCTTCGACGACGCGTCGGTGCTCGAGCGGGACGCGGAGGGGCTATTTGCCGGCCCGCCGGCGCCTGACGGGGCGCCCGGGCCGCGAGTTCGCCAGGGTTACCTGGAGCAGGCCAACGTGGACCTGGTGGAGGCGATGGTCCGGATGATCGCCGTCTTCAGGGCCTACGAGGCCAGCCAGAAAGCGGTTCAGGCGGCCGACGAGGTGCTGCAGAAGGCGGCCAACGAGGTAGCCCGGTTGTAGGCGCCGGGAGGAGGGGGGAGACCCGATGATCCGCTCGCTCTGGGTGGCCGGATCGGCCATGCGGGCCCAGCAACTGGCGGTGGACACGACCGCCCACAACCTGGCCAACGTGAACACTCCCGGCTTCAAGGCCGGGCGGGTGGCCTTCCAGGACCTGGTGTACCAGGAGACCATGCCGGCCTATCCGGCCGCCGGCCCCACGGTCCCGCCCGGGTGGGTGCGGTCGGGGACCGGAGTGCGGATAGCCGCCATCCTGCCCACTTCGGCCCAGGGCATGCTTCAGGCCACGGACAGCCCGTACGACCTGGCCCTGGAAGGGCCGGGGTACTTCCGGGTCCTGCTGCCCGGGGGCCGCGAGGCTTACACCCGTGACGGAAGCTTCAACCCGGACGGCCGGGGGCGGCTGGTCAACGCGGCGGGCGGGTTTCTCCTGGTGCACGGAGGCGGCCAGTTGCGGCCGGCGGCCCTGCCGGCGGGGGCCACCGACGTCATCGTCGGCCGGGGGGGGGAGGTTTCCGCCCTCGGCGCCGACGGAAACCGGGTGGTTGTCGGGACGGTCAGCCTGGCGCGGTTCCCCAACCCGGCGGGCCTGGAGCACCTGGGCGGGGGACTGTACGCCCCCACCGCCGCCGCGGGCCAGGTGGAGACGGGAACACCGGGGGCTGGCGCTTTCGGGCAGGTCAGGCAGGGGTACCGGGAACTGGCCAACGTGGACCTGGCGGCCGAACTGGTCAACCTGCTGCTGGCCCAGCGGGCCTACCAACTGGGGGCCAGGGCGGTCCGGACCGCCGACGCCATGCTGGAACTGGCCAACGGTCTCCGGCGGTAGCGCGGCCGGTTTGAGCCGAGCCCGGCGGCGGCCCCGCCCGGCCCGGCGGAGGGGCCGGAAGGTCCGGGCGCCAGCAAGGGAGGGGAAGCGGGTGAAGCTGCGAAACTGTTCTCGCTGCGGGCGGGTCTTCGCCTACGTCGGACGCGACCTGTGCCCGGCCTGCATCCGGCAGGACGACGAGGCCTTCGACCGGCTGCGGGAGTTCCTGGCCGACAACCCCCGGGCCACGGTGGAGGACGCGTGCCGGGAGACGGGCCTGGACGCCGAGCGGGTGCTCCGGTTCTTGCGGCAGGGACGCCTGCAACTGTCGCCGTCGTCGGCCATCGTTCTGGAGTGCCAGCGGTGCGGGCAGCGGATCCTCAGCGGCAGGCTCTGCCCGGCGTGCCTCAGCTCCATCTCCGGCCGGGCGGGAGCCGGCGACGAAGAGGCCAGGCATGAGGAGCCTGCTGCCGGTGCCGGTGAGCCTGAGGAGGACGGGCGGCGGAAGATGGCCGCCCTGGAGCGCCGGGAGCGTGAGGCCGACTCGGTGCGAGGGCACTAAACGGGGCCGGCCGGCCGGACGATATTAGGGGCGGAGGTGCTACCCCATCGTGCGGATTTCCGACAAGCAGATTCAGGACCTCATCCGGCTGTATGCCCAGCGGACCCGGCAGGTCAGAGAGGACGAAGGAGCGCGCGGCCGGCCGGAGGGGGCTGCTGCCCCCAGGCGGCACGACGTGATCAACCTTTCGGCCCGGGCGAGGGAACTGTCGCGCCTGCGGGACGTCGTGGCCCAGTTGCCTGACGTCAGGGCTGAACGGGTTGACGAGATCGCCCGGGCCATTCGCGAGGGGACGTACAGCGTGGAAGCTTCCGAGGTGGCCGAGCGGATCCTGAGCCTGATCGAGGCGGAGCGGTCCGGGTAGCCGCCCGGCCAGGGATGGTCGCCGGCCCCGGCCGGCGTTGAGCGCCCAGGGAGGGAGCGCGTTGGAACTACTTTCCCGCCTGGAAGACGTTCTCGAGCAGCAGGCGGAACTGTATGACGCCCTGCTGGACCTGGCCCGGCGCAAGCGGGAGGTCCTGGTGGGCGGGCAGATCGGCGACCTGGACCGCATCGTCCAGAGCGAGGAGGTTCTCCTCTGGCGGGCCGCCCGGCTGGAAGGCGTCCGGGCGCGGGTCACCCGGGAGATCGCCGCCACCCTGGGGCTCCAGGCCGACGACCCGCCCCTCAGGGTGCTGTCGGAGGGCGTCGAGGAGCCTTTTCGTGGCACCTACCGGCGGCTCGACGAGTCCATCAGCCGGGTCGTCGAGCGGCTCCGGGCCCTCAACCGGGCCAACACCGACCTGATCCACGCTTCCCTCGAGTTCATCAACTGGAGCTTCAACCTCTTGCGCCAGGCCCAGGAGCGGGCGGCCGCCTACGCCAGCGACGGCCGCCTGGCGGGCGAGCCGGCCGGGGAACGGTCCCGGCGGATGGATACCCGGGCCTGAGGGGGGCGAGGCCATGATCCGCGGCGCGTTTTTCGGTCTGGAGCTGGCCCAGCGCGCCCTGGCCGCCCAGCAGCGGGCGGTGGACGTGACGGGTCACAACGTGGCCAACGCCAACAGCCGGGGTTACTCCCGGCAGGTGGTGCGGATGTCGGCAAGCGCTCCCTACACCCTGCCTTCGGTCGCCCGGCCCTCGCAGGCCGGTCAGGTGGGGACGGGGGTCACCCTCGACGAGATCCGCCGGGTACGCGACACTTTCCTCGACTTCCAGGCCCTCGGCGAGACCCAGCGGCTCGGCCGGTGGGCGTCGCTACGGGACTCCCTCCAGCAGGTGGAGGTCGTCTTCAACGAACCTTCCGAGGCCGGCCTCCGCACGGTGCTCGACCAGTTCTGGGACGCCTTTTCCCAGCTCAGCCTGGAGCCTGAATCCACGGCCGTGCGCGAGCTGGTCCTGCAGCGGGGGGCCGCCCTGGGCGAAGGCATGAGCCACGTCTACGCTCAGCTGAGCGCCCTGGAACGGAACCTGGACGAGACCGTGCGGGCCCAGCTTCAGGAGATCAACGCCCTGGCCGGCGAAATCGCCGCCGTGAACCGGCAGATCATGGCGGTCACCGGCATGGGCGACCAGCCCAACGACCTTCTCGACCGGCGGGGCGTCCTCATCGAGGAACTGGCCCGCCTGGTGGACCTGCAGGTCCAGCCGGGTCCGGCCAACGGGGTGCACCTGCTGGTAAACGGGGTCTCCCTGGTGGATCCCCACGGCGCGCGCCGGATGGTGGCCGCCCCCCTGGGCACCAATCCCGCCTACGCCGAGCCCCGCTGGGAGAGCACCGGCACGGCCGTGGACATCCGCGGCGGCAGCCTCCGGGCGCTGCTGGACCTGAGGGACCAGGTGATCCCGGGCATCCGCGCCGACCTGGACGCCATGACAGCCGTCCTGGTGAACGAGGTCAACGCGCTGCACCGGGCCGGCTTCGGCCTGGACGGGTCCACGGGCTACGACTTCTTCGACCCGGCCTCCACCGCGGCCAACCTGGCCCTGGACCCGGCCGTGGCCTCCAGCCCCCGGCGCCTGGCGGCGTCGACTTCGGGAGAACCGGGCGACGGCAGCAACGCCCTGGCCATCGCCGGCCTGAGAAACCAGCCACTCCTGGGCGGCGCCAGCCTTGACGACTATTACCGCGGGGTCATCGCCGGGGTCGGCGTCCGGGCCCGGGAGGCCTTGCGGATGGCGGAGAACCAGGACCTCCTGCTCCGCCAGATCGACCACCAGCGGCAGGCTTTCTCCGGCGTCTCACTGGACGAGGAGATGGCCAACCTCATCCGCTACCAGCACGCCTACAACGCGGCCGCCCGCCTCATGACGGCCATGGACGAGATGCTGGACACGGTCATCGCCCGCATGGGCCTGGCCGGCCGCTAGCCCCCGGGCCCGGCCCGGACTGGCCGGCCAGCCTTCCCTCCTTTCCTGGGTTCGCCCCGCGTTTCACCCGACCGGATCAGGGGTCTTAATTCCCGGACCACGCCGGCCGATAGATTCGGTGAGGCGTCGACGGCCGGCGCCGGCGCGTCGCTCACGGACGAGGCCTTCGACCCAGGGATGGGGGCGCGAACCCATGCGAGTTACCAACTCCATGCTCATCGACCGGGTACTGGCCAGCATCCACCGGAACGAGGCGGAGCTTCGCCGGCTGCAGACCATGGCCGCCTCCGGTCGGGCCATCCGGGTGCCGTCCGACGACCCGGTCGGCGTCGTCACCGCCCTGCGGACCCGTTCCGCCGCGGTTCACCACGGCCGGCTGGCGGCCGCCACCGAGGCGTCCGTCGACTGGCTGAGGGCGTCGGAGCTTTCCCTCGCCGAGGCCGCCGACGTGCTGCAGCGGGCGAGGGAGATGGCCCTGACCGGCGCCAACGGCACCCTGCCGCCCGAGTCTTACCAGGCGCTGGCCATCGAGGCCGAGCAGTTGCTGAACCACCTCCTGAGCGTGGCCAACGCCACCCATGACGGGCGGTACCTCTTCGCGGGGCACCGGACGCTCACTGTCCCGTTCGTCGCTGTGGGCTCGCCCGTCACGGCCGTGAACTACCAGGGGGACAGCGGTCTCATCGAGCGGGAGGTGGCCCCCGGCCAGCGGGTGGCCATCAACGTCGATGGCCAGGCGACCTTCGGCCCGGCCTTCACCGCCCTGATCGGTCTGCGAGACGCGCTTTCAAGCGGGGATGCCGCGGCGCTGGGATCGGCGGTCGTGGCGGCGGTGGACTCAGCCCTCGACGGCGTCCTGGCCGCCCGTACCAGGCTGGGCGGCCTGCTGAACCGGCTGGAACTGAACCGGGAGCGCCTGCAGGGACTGGGGCTCCTCTTTGAAGAGGTGCGGTCCCGGGTGGAAGACGCCGACCTGGCGGAAGTGCTCACCCGCCTGGAAGCGGTGAGCCTGGCCCACCGGGTGTCCCTGGCCGCCGGGGCCCGGGTCATCCAGCCGACCTTGCTGGACTTCCTGGCCTGACCGGCCCGGCCGCGTGGCCGGCCCGAGACACACGGCCAGGATCATCCGCATCAGGGAAGGAGGGAAGTTCGTGGTAGTCCACAGCCACCGGTTCGGCGACCTGGAGGTCTCTGACGACAGGATCTACCGGATCATCGGGGGCCTTCAGGGGTTCGCCGGACGGGAGCGCTACGCCGCGCTGCAGTTTCCCAGGCAGCGGCCCTTCGTCTGGCTGCAATCGGTGGACGACCCGGACCTGGCCTTCGTGGTCGTGGATCCGGGCGAGTTCGTGCCGGACTACGCGCCGGCCGTACGCCCCGAGGACCTGGCCCAGCTGGGCCTGGGCTCGGTCGGGGAAGCCAGACTCTGGGTGTGTGTGGTGATCCCGCCCGACCCGTGGGAGATGACGGCGAACCTCCAGGGGCCGCTGGTGGTGAACCCGCGGACCCGCCTGGGCAAGCAGGTGGTCCTGGGCGAGGGGCCCTACACCACCAAGCACTCCGTCATCGGAGAGTTCCGACGGGCGGCCGAGGCCAGGCTGGCCCGGCGGGCGGAGCGCCCGCAAGCGGCATCTCCGTTGAGAACGCACGGGGCGGGGGCAGGCGGGTGAAGGTCCATGCGCGCTAGGGAGGGGACGACCTGCCGGCCACGGAGGGCTGGCAAATCGGGCCACCCTTCGCCAGGGAGGGCAGCGTAGTGCTGGTGCTCACCCGCAAGCTGAACCAGAGCATCCTGATCGGCGACGACATAGAAATCGTGGTCCTGGAAATCAAGGGCGGGCAGATCCGGCTGGGCATCAACGCCCCCCGGCACGTGCAGATCCTCCGCAAGGAGATCTACCACGAGGTCCGCGAGGAGAACAGAAAGGCGACGCTCATGTCCCAGAAGCGGGTGAACCGGGCCTCCCAGGTCTTCCCCCCGGACGTGCGGGGCGAAGACCGGGTTCAGTGACGGGGGCTTCCGGCTACGGACGGTCGGAGACACCTTAAGGAGGAGGTAGCATGGGACTCCGGATCAACACCAACGTGGAGGCGCTGAACGCGTGGCGGAACCTGACCCACACGGCGGCGCAGCTGTCCCGGGCCATGGAGCGGCTGTCGTCGGGCTTCCGGATCAACCGGGCGTCGGACGACGCGGCCGGGCTGGCCATTTCCGAAAAGCTGCGGAGCCGGATCCGCGGCCTGCGGCAGGCGGCCAGAAACGCCCAGGACGGCATCTCGCTGATCCAGACGGCGGAGGGGGCCATGACCGAGGCCCACGCCGTGCTGCAGCGCATGCGGGAACTGGCCATCCAGGCGGCCAACGACACGTTGACCGACACCGAGCGGGATACGCTGCAGAAGGAAATCGACCAGCTACTGGAGGAACTCGACCGGATCGCCACCACCACCGAGTTCAACACGAACAAGTTGCTCAACGGCGACTTCGCCACGACGCCGCTGGTGTTCCACGTGGGCGCCAACCAGGGACAGACCATTTCGGTGACCATCGCCGACGCCCAGGTGAACGCCCTGGGTATCGCCGGACTTGCGGTCACCAGCCAGACGCTGGCCGAACAGGCCATCGCCAGTCTCGACGGGGCGATCAGCCAGATCTCGACCCAGCGGGCGACCCTCGGCGCCATCCAGAACCGGCTGGAGCACACCGTGGCCAACCTGGGCGTGGCGGCCGAGAACCTGCAGGCGTCGGAGTCGCGGATCCGTGACACCGACATGGCCCTGGAGATGATGAACTTCACCAAGCTGCAGATCCTGCAGCAGGCCGGCGCGGCCATGCTGGCCCAGGCCAACCTTTCGCCCCAGGCCATCCTGCAACTGCTCAGGTAGGCGGCCACAGAGTCCAGAGGCCCAAGGTCCCACGGGTCAGGCCCGGGGGGTTCTCCCCCCGGGCTAAACTTTTCCCGCCGCGCGGTCGATACACGGGTTGAGAGGGTCAGTTGAACCGCGGCTGGACGGGCCCGAACCGCGGCGCCTGGCCCCGAGCCGCCCCAAGAGGCGGTACCCGGAACCCTGGGACACGGACGGCCCAGAAACCAGTCACGGGAGGAACGTGACACGTGGGTTTGCGGGTGAACACCAACATCGAGGCCCTCAACGCGTGGCGGAACCTGTCCATCACCTCCGGCCAGCTGGCCAAGTCGATGGAGCGCCTGTCCTCGGGGTTCCGCATCAACCGGGCCTCGGACGACGCGGCGGGGCTGGCCATCTCCGAGAAGCTGCGCGGCCAGATCCGCGGCCTCCAGCAGGCGGTCAGAAACGCCCAGGACGGCATCTCGCTCATCCAGACGGCGGAAGGGGCGCTGACGGAGACCCACAACATCATCCAGCGCCTCCGCGAGCTGGCGGTCCAGGCGGCCAACGACACGCTGACCACTGACGAGCGGAACAACATCCAGAAGGAAGTGGCCGAACTCCTGGCCGAGGTGGACCGGATCGCCGACTCCACGGAGTTCAACACCAAGAAGCTCCTGAACGGCGACTACGCGTCGACGGCCATCACCTTCCACGTGGGCGCCAACAAAGACCAGACCATCGCGCTCACCATCGCCACGGCCACCACGGCGGCGCTCACCATCAGCGGCCTGAGCGTCACCACCCAGGCTTCGGCGGAGCAGGCCATCGCCAGCCTGGACAGCGCCCTGAAGGAAGTGTCGTCCCAGCGGGCCAAGCTGGGCGCCGTGCAGAACCGGCTGGAGCACACCATCGCCAACCTGGGCGTGGCGGCCGAGAACCTGCAGGCGTCGGAGTCGCGGATCCGCGACGTGGACATGGCCCTGGAGATGATGAACTTCACCAAGCTCCAGATCCTGCAGCAGGCGGGCACGGCCATGCTGGCCCAGGCCAACCTGGCGCCCCAGGCCATCCTGCAACTGCTGGGCTAGCGGCGGCGACCGACTGGGGAGCAACCGACCGGCAAGCAACCGTTTGGCGTGACGAGGTCGGCGAGGGGGGCCGGCCGTGGCTAGCGCGGCCGGCCCCTCGCTGACGGTCACTTGAAGCGGCCGGCACGGCCGGCGGCGGTCCGGAGGTGAGCCAGGGATGGAAAGTGGTGCCAAGGAGGGCCAGCGCCCCCTTCTGTCGCTCTGCATGATCGTGCGCAACGAGGAACAGGATCTGCCCCGTTGCCTTTCCAGCGTCCAGGGCGTGGTGGACGAGATCGTGGTGGTGGACACCGGCTCGGACGACGCCACCCCCGAGATCGCCCGGGAGTTCGGGGCCCGGGTGGTCTCGCGCCCGTGGACCGGGGACTTCTCGGCGGCCCGCAACGGTTCGCTGGAGGAGGCCAGGGGCGAGTGGATCCTGTTCCTCGACGCCGACGAGGAACTGGAGGCGGGGGACGGACCGCGCCTCCGGGAGGCCCTGGCCGGGGCGGAGGACCACGTGGCCGGCTTCTACCTGGCCCTGGTCAACTACGTGGGGGACGCGCCGGGAGCCGAGGCGGTGCTGAACCCGGCCTTCCGGGTCTTCCGGAACCGCCCCGGTTACCGGTTCCAGGGCGCCATCCACGAGCAGATCCTGGCCGTCATCCAGGCCCAGGGCAACCCGGGTCTGGGGCGGCTGGAAGTGCGGGTGAACCATTACGGCTACCTGAACGGCCCGGCGGTGCGAAAGCGGAAGATCGCCCGCAACCTGGAGATCCTGGAGCGGGTGGTCCGGGAGTACCCGGACGACCACTTTCACCGTTTCAACCTGGGGGTGGAATACCTCCGGCTGCGGGACTACGGCCGGGCGCTGGAAGAGTTCCGGGCGTCCTTCTCGCGCCTGCCCGGCCTGGAGCTGGGCTACGCTCCGGTGCTGCTGCGCAACATCGTGGTGTGCCTCAAGGAACTGGAACGTTACGATGAGGCCCTGGAAGTGCTGGCGGGAGCCAGGGAGGCCTACCCCGACTACACGGACCTGATCTTCCTGGAAGGACTGGTCCGGGTGGCCCGGCAGGAATACCTGCGGGCGGCGGACTGCTTCCGGGAGTGCCTGGCCCGGGGTGACGCGCCGCAGCACCACTTTGCCGAGCGCGGGGTCGGCTCGTTCAAGGCCCTGTACGCCCTGGCCCAGGTGTCGAAAGCCACCGGTGACGCGGTCCAGGCCACCAGGTGCCTGGTGCAGGCCGTCCGGGCCGAGCCCCGCTACACCGTAGCCGCGTACGACCTGGCGTCCCTGCTCATCCCGCGGGAGGACCCGGCCGCCCTGCACGCCTTTCTCACGGGCCTGGTCGGGCCGGGCGGGGCCCCCGCCGGCGAGCAGGTGGTCCGGGCCTTCATTCGCCACCGCCGCTACCAGGAAGCCCTGGCGTGGCTTGACCGGGTGGAAGAACTGTCCGTCTCCACGGTGGGCCACCGCCACCTGCGGGGCCAGTTGTTCATGCGCCTGCGCCGGTACGAGCCTGCCATGGACTGCTTCCAGGCGGCGGCCGCCAGCGAGGAGTACCGGGACCAGGCCGTGTTGAACCAGGCCCTCTGCCTCGGGTTGGCCGGCCGGCCGGAAGACGGGGTGGCCAGCCTGGCCCGGGTCACCGAGGACCGCTGGGCGCTGGAGGCCATGGTCTACCGCGACTTCCTGCGGCTGCTCGCCGGCCGGGTGGACCGGCGGCCGGCGCTCTTGCGCCCGGAGCACCAGGCCCGGGCCGAGGCCGTGGTGTACGAACTGCTCGGGACCTTGCTGGACGCGCAGGAGTTCCAGGCCTTCGAGCGGGCCCTGGACCTCCTGTCCGGCACCGACCCGCGGCGGCGGCATCTGCGGCTCGGCATGATATACCTGGAGCGCGGCTTCATGGAGTCGGCCGGTGAGGAACTGGTGGCCGCGGCGCGGCTGGGCGTCCGGGACGGGACCATGTTCCGGGCCCTGGGCCGGGTGGCCCAGGCCAGGGACCTGGTGGACGATGCCATCGTGTTCAACCAGGAAGCGCTGGCCCTGGAGCCGGACGATACCGGGCTCTACCACACCCTGGCCACCCTGCTGGCCCGGCAGCGCCGCTACGCCGAGGCCGCCCGGACCATCCAGGCGGGCCGCCGCCGGCATCCCCACGCCGAACTCCTGTCCGTCGTGGCCCAGGCCCTGGAGGCAGCGGAGCCGGGCCTGCGGCGGGGACAGGCGGCGGAAGCCTGACGGAGACCATCGCGAGGGGCGGCGAGACCCATGACCGTCACTCGAGTCGGACACGGCGGGGCGGGTACCGCCTACCCGGAAAGTTCCGTTCGTGAGCCGGGAGCGGTCGGTCCGGGCGCCGGCCCGGCCGGCGTCAGGCCGGCGACGGGCCCCGGAGCGGAACGCCCTGCCGCCGGAGGGTCCGGGGCCATGGTCCGCCTGGACTACCGCGTTCACCCGGAGACCCGGCGGGTCCTGGTAAAGCTGGTGGACCTGGCGACCGGGGAAGTGATGAAGGAGATTCCGCCGGAGCGGGTTCTGGACACCCTTGGCCGGATCCACGCCTTCGTCGGCCAGTTGCTGGACCGGCGAGTCTAGCGGCAGGAAGCTCGGGAGGGACCAATGGCGCTCTTCAGCATCAGCGGGCTGGCGTCGGGCATCGACACGCGCCGGTTGATCCAGGAACTGATGGCCATCGAGCGGCGGCCGGTGGTCCGGCTGCAGGCCAGGAAGGACGCCCTGGCCGGGCTCAAGGACAGCTGGACCACGGTCAAGACCAAGCTGGTGAGCGTTCAGGCGGCCCTGGACGCCCTGCGCCTGGACAGCGTCTGGGGCGCCAAGACGGCCACCTCTTCCGACGAGGCCGTGCTCACCGCCTCGGCCACCTCGAGCGCGGCGGAGGCGACCTACTCCATTACCGTCAGCCAGCTGGCCCAGGCCCACAAGGTCCGGGGTAGCCGGTTCGCCTCGACCACCACCGCCCTCTGGTACGAGGGAACCTTCGACATCACGGTGGACGGCGCGACGAAGTCGGTGTCGGTGGTCAAGTCCGATACCCTGGCCGGCATCCGGGACAAGATCAACAACGCCGGGGCCGGGGTGACGGCTTCCATCGTCGACGGGTGCCTGGTCATCCAGGCCGACCATACGGGTGCCCGGTACGCCATCAGCTTCACCGATTCCACCGCCGGGGCGGCCAGGACCGTCTACTACGACCCGGCGGACCAGTCGGTGCTGACGGCGACCGCCTCTGACCTGGCCACCGAGGCGAACTACACCGTCAACGTGCTGCAAGTGGCTCAGGCCCAGCAGAACGCAGGCGACTGGAAGACCGACACCGATCCGGCCGGATTCACCTCAGGCGCCTACAGCTTTGACATCACTCAGGGCGGCACGCCGACGACCATAACCGTCAACCTGGCGGGCACCGAAACCAACCGCCAGGTGCTGGATGCCATAAAGACCAAGATAGACGAGGCGGGCTTCGGCAACATCACTGCCACCGTGGAAAGTTCCGGCGGCCAGAGCCGCCTGGTGCTGAGTTCCACGCCCACGGGAGCGGCCTACGCCTTCACCGTGCAGTCCACCGCCCTCAGCCAGTGGGCCGGCGTCGACACGGTGGACCAGGCGGCCCAGGACGCCCGGTTCACGGTGAACGGGGGCGCCACCCTGACCTCGTCGGACAACACCGTCACCGACGGCGAGTCGGGCATGACCGGCGTGACCCTGACCCTGGCCGGCAACGGCCAGGTGGATCTGTACGTCCGCTATGCCGGGGTGCTGAAGGGGCTGGGCATTCTCAACGGCAGCGACGCCATCGCCAACCAGGTGGCCGCGGCCCAGGACGCCGGCTTCACCGTGGACGGCGTCACCGTCACCCGGTCCACCAACACCATCGACGACGTCGTCACGGGCGTGACCCTGTACCTTGAGGGCACCTCGGCAACGGCGGTGGAGTTGAGGATCGCCCGGGACGCGGCGGTCCCCAGGGCCAAGATCGAGGCCTTCGTCAGCGCCTACAACGACTTCATGACCACCCTCAACGGATACGTGGCCCGGGACGGCCGGCTGGAAGCTGACCCCACGGCGGCCCGGCTGCAGGCGGCCCTGCGCAAGGCCGCCTCCTCCAAGGCCGGGGGCATCGCCGACTCCGAACTGAACGAGCTGGTGGACCTGGGGATCAAGACTTCCGACACCTCCGGCCTGTTGGCGGTGGACACGGCCGCCCTGGACGCATTGCTGGCCGCCAGGCCCGACCAGGTGAAGAAGGTCTTCTACGACGCGTCCGACGGCGTCCGGGGCGTGGGCGAGATCGTCCGCGACACGGTTGACCTCTACGTGAACAGCGGCGGGATCATCCCCGAGCGGGTCGACAGTTACGACCGGCGGTCAAAGGACCTGGAGCAGATGATCGACGCCTGGGAGAACCGGCTGGCCATCCGCGAGCGCAACCTGGTGCGGCAGTTCACCACCATGGAGCAGGCCCTGTCGCAGCTGCAGGCGCAGGGAAACCTCCTGGCCCTCCGGTTGCAGGCCCTGTTCCAGAATCAGCGGAGCACGTTCTAGGCGGCCTTCGCGCCCGGGCCGGGCCGGCGCGCCCCGGTCAGCGTTCAAGTTTTGGGTTGCGGTTGCCGACACAGATAGCGAGGTGCCGTTGCTGAGCGGCGTTCAGTATCCAGGCGGGGACACTCGAGGACTCCAGGGAGGGAGTACCACAATGGCCACGCCCAGCCCGTACGAGCAGTACAGACTCACCCAGGTGCAGACGTCCACTCCGGAGGGGTTGGTGCTGCTGGCCTTTGACGGCCTGGTCACCCGGTTGAGCATGGCCCTGGCCGCCCTCGAGGAAGCCAGGCACGACCGGGCCTCGGCGGCCATCGTCAGGGCCCAGGGCATCATCCAGGAACTCCAGGGCGCCCTCAACGCCGACGCCGGAGCCGTCGCCGGGAACCTGGACGCCCTGTACGCGTACATGCAGCGGCGGCTCGTGGAGGCGAACCTCAGAAAGGATCCTGAGCCCGTGGCCGAGGTGCTCGGGTACACCCGTGAACTGCGGGCCACCTGGACCGAACTGGTGGCCCGCTTGCGGGCCTCACACCGGGCGGCCCACCAGGAGGAGCGCTCTTCCGGGGTGATGGTTACCGTCGCCCCGGGCGCCTCGGGGGAGGTGCAACCGTGACCCGGGGCCTGCGGACGCTGCTCAGGGAGCTGCACCTGACATCGAGGCGGCTGGTGGAAGCCGCCCGGGTGGCCGACGCCGACCAGGTCCAGGAGTTGCTGGCCCTGCGCGAGGACGGCATCGCCCGGCTGGGGCTGATGCTCGCCGATCGGCCCGCAACGGGCCAGGCGCCGGGCGACCTGACCGAGGGTGACCTCGGAGTGGCCCGGGAACTCCTGGCCCTGCAGCGGGAAGGGGAAGCGTTGCTCCGGGAGGCCGTGAGGCAGGCGCTGGTCGCCTCCCGGAAGCTGGAGCAAGCCCGCCAGGGAGGGCGAGCCTATTTTACCTGCCTCCGAGGGGGTAACCCGCAGCCGGCGGTGGTGGACCGCCGGTCCTGAGACCGCGGGCGGCCACGGCCGGCGTGGAACAGGGTTAGAGGGAAAAGGCCCGCGAGGGCCGACACGGCAAACCGGCCAGGGAAGGTGTCCGTAGCCGAGGAGCGGCACCGTGGAGCCTCCGGCAAATCCGGGGATGGGGTAGCACGGCCGGGGGTCCACCCAGGGACGGTACTCGAGCCAGGGACAGGCTGGTGGTTCCTGGCTTCTTTCTGTTCCTGAGGAGGGTTGAGCTTGGCCGGGAAGGCTGCTCCGCCGGCCGCCGCGACGGCGGGAGGGCAACTGGCCGACCGGATGGTGGCGCTGTTTGCCGCCGTCTTCGACCAGGTCCCAGAACCCATCTGCATCGCCGACCTACGGGGACGGGTGATCCGGGCCAACCAGGCGTTTGCCCGGGCGTGCCAGGAGCGACCCGACCGGTTGGTCGGCCGCCCCTTGCTGGGCCTGCTCACCTACGTGCAGGGAGACTCCCTCGTCGCGGGTGGCCGCGCCGGCGGCGACAAAAGGACCAGCGAAGGCCTGGCCGTCCTGGGCCGCCGCACCTGGCTGGTCCGGGAACGCCTGGTGCCGGCCGGCCCCAATGGCCACGGCCTGCTGGTGAAGCTCGCGCCCGCTGAAGTGGCCCCGGCCCCGGCGGCAGGAGCCGGGGCGCGGCCGGAACCCGGCCCGCCCGGGGCGGTTGAAAGAGGAGGTAACAAGGCCAGGGGGGACGACGACGGCGATTGGGGACTCCAGCGCATCGAAGGCGTCTCCCGGGCCATCCGGCACGCCAAGGGTCTGGCCGCCCGGGCTGCCCGCTCCGACCTGACGGTGCTCCTGACAGGGGAGAGCGGCACGGGCAAGGAGTTGTTCGCCCGGGCCGTACACCACCTGTCCGACCGCTCGGCCGGCCGGTTCGTGGCCATCAACTGCTCGGCCGTGCCGGGAGAACTGTTCGAGGCCGAGCTATTTGGCTACGAGCCCGGCGCCTTCACCGGCGCGGCCAGGACGGGCAAACCGGGCCGTTTCGAACTGGCCAGCGGCGGGACTTTGTTCCTGGACGAGGTGGCCGACATCCCGCTGCCGCTCCAGTCCAAGCTGCTCCGGGCCCTGCAGGAGCGGGAGGTCGAGCGGGTGGGGGGCCTCAGGCCGGTCGCCGTGGACGTCCGGGTCATCGCCGCCACCAACCAGGACCTGGAGGCCATGGTGGCCCGGGGCCGCTTCCGGGACGACCTCTACTACCGGCTGGCCGTCATCACCATCACCCTGCCCCCCCTGAGGGACCGGCGCGAGGACATCCCCCTCATCGCCGTGCGGCTGCTGGAGGATCTGAACCGGGGACCCGGGGCGGCAGCCGGCCTGCGGAAGCAGTTTTCCCCCGACGCTCTGGAACTGCTGGCCGAGCAGCCCTGGCCAGGTAACGTCCGCGAACTGGAGAACGTGGTGAAGCGCGCCTACTTCCTCTCGGACGGGCTGGTGATGACCGCCGAGGCCCTGCGGCCCCATCTCTCCGGCAACGGCCGGGAGGCTGCCGAGGGTGTCGCCGTCGGCGGCGACCTGGTCGAGAGCTTGCCCCTCGACGAGGTCGTCAGGGACGCGGCCGTCCTCTCCGCCGACCTTCCCGTGGACGACCTGACCGCCCTGCTGCTGGAGGTCCGCCCGCAGCCCGCCACCGGGGAAGCCGGAACACGTCAGCCGGCGGGGCGCGACCCGCTGCCCGACGCCAGCGCCCCGCTGGCGCCGCGGGCGCTGGTGGCGGAGGTGGCAGCCGTACTGGCCGAGGGCGGGACCCTGGAAGACATTGTCGCCACGGTGGAACGCCACCTGATCGCGCGAATAATGGAAGCCACCGGCCAGAACAAGGCCAAGACCGCCCGCATCCTGGGCCTCGCCCGTTCCAGCTTCTACGAGAAGCTCTCCCGGTACGGGCTGACCGGGTAGAGTGTCCGGTCTCCGGACAGGGTGTCCGGAAACCGGACATGTCCGGAATCCGGACACCTCCGGGAGCCCCTGAGCAGCCCCCGAGCCTCGAGCCTCGCGGCTTCTAGCAGTAGTTTCCCTCACCCCCGCCGTCCGGCGGATGCTTTCCCGCTGGCACGACTCTTGCAACGTGTATGTGGTGCCATGATTATCCGGCGCCGTCGGGAGCCACCGACAAGAGACACCGCTGATGGCGGTTCGACCCCGGCAATCATCCGGGCCCTCTCCTACCTGGTGAACGCCAAGGACCCGCACACCTACGGCCACTCCACCCGGGTGGAGCACTTCGCCGTGGAACTGGCGCGGGAACTGGGCCTGGACCCGACCACGATCCGGACCATCCACCGGGCGGCGTTGGTGCACGACGTCAGTGGAAGGTGATCGCTGGGCGAGGTCAGGGAGCATTCGGCCCTTCCGCTCCGGCGATGCGTCCAGCTCAGGCGTCAACCGGAACGTCAGGTGGCTCCGTGGCCACCGTGCGCAACCCGCGGCAATGGGGAGGTGGAGCCCGGTGCTCCAACGGCTCCTGTACGGCCTGCTGGAGAAGATCATCTCGTGGCTCTGAGGGAATCCTGGGCGGGGAGGTGAGCGGAACCTGAGAAAAGATCAGGCGGCTTTTGGCGCTGACACTGGTCTTGTCTCTGGTGCTCCTGAGCCTGGGGTCGGCCACGGGGGCGAGCGCGGCGTTCGGCAGGCGGCCGACTTCACGGCTGGCACCGTCGCGCTCATGCTGGAACGCGACCCGAGCCTCACCCTCAACCAGGTGAAGAATCGGTTGAAGGGGACGGCCGAGGACCGGGGTTTCGACGCGACGGTCCAGGGCGCCGGGTACCTGGACGCCTACCGGCCCGTCTACTCGAACCTTGGGGACAACACCAACCTGGTCACGATCACGCGGCCGGACGGCACCTCGAACACGGTGGACATGACCAGCATCCCGTGGATCGAGTCCGTCCCGTGGATCGAGGCCAGGCTGCGGGCAGCGTCGATCCTGCAGATCGAAGGCAAGCCGACGCCCGGCTCGTACCTGCGTGACGGCTCGATCCTCTGGACCGAGGCGATGAAGGCTCTCAAGGTGATCGTGGGTGAGGAGTACTAGAAGACGGAGGCGGGAAGGGGTGGCCCCAGGGTCGGGCCGGTGTGGTCCGGGGGGCCGAGGCCACCCTCCCTGCCCGGCGGGGGATGCGTGATGGCGAAGATCTTGCTGGTGGACCACGGTCGCTTCACCCGCACCCGGTACAGCCGTTTCCTGAGGGAACGGGGGTACACGGTGGACGAGGCCGAGGACGGTCAGGAGGCGCTCGAACGGTACCAGCGCCTGCGGCCGGACGTGGGGCTGCTGAAGATCACGCTGCCGGCCATGGACGGGATCGAAGTGGTCAAGGAGATCAGGCGGATGGATCCCCAGGCCAGGATCGTCATCTGCAGCGCCATGGGCCACCAGACGATGGTCGTCGAAGCGCTGCGGGCCGGCGCCAGGGATTTCATCCTGAAACCCTTCCGGCCCGAGAAGTTGCTGGCCTCCCTGGAACGGCTGGTGAGCCAGGATGCAGCGGTCAATACACGAGCCGGCCGACATGTTTGAGCCCGGCGAGCCGGATCTGGCGGCGGACGGCTGGACGGGCGCCGACCAGACCCGGCCCGTCATGCGGGTGGCCACGGCGAGCCTGGCCCCGGGAACCCGGCTGGCCCGGCCCGTGTTCACCTCGGACGGGGTCTACCTGTTCGCCGACGGCCGCGAGCTGACGACGGAGCACATCCGGCGGCTGCTGGAAGCTGGCGTGCCCGAAGTGTACGTGCACGCGTCGCCCCGGCGGGAAGAACGAACCATCCAGAAGGACGAGCCCATCTCCGACGAGACCCGCTGGGCCGCGGTCAACCTCTTGAGGCGCGTCTTCGAGCAGGTAGAAGCGGCCGGGGCCGCCGACGAGGTCGAGCTGCCCCACCGCGAGATCGCGGCGGTGGTGAAAGAAATCCAGCTTGACCTGGCCTACCACAACTCCAAGGTGGTCAATCTGGTCAGCCACCGGAGCCTTGAGGAGTACCTCAAGGATCACCTGGTGGTTCACTCGCTCAACACGGCCGTGGTGTCCATGGCGCTGGCCAAGAACTACGGCCTCGGGCTGCGCGTGTTCGACATCGGTCTGGGCGCGCTTCTCTGCGACCTGGGCATGGCCCTGGTGCCCAGGGAGGTTCGTCGGAAGCCGGGAAGCCTCACCCGTCAGGAACTGGAGCTGGTCCGGCGGCACCCCGTCGGCACCGTCCGGATCCTCGAGGCGAACCAGCGGTTCTCTCCCTTCGCCAAGGCCATCGCGCTGCAGCATCACGAGCGGTACGACGGCTCCGGCTACCCTCAGGGCCTGCGCGGCGAGGAGATCCACGTCTCGGCCCGCCTGGTGGCGCTGGCCGACGTGTACACGTCGCTGGTGTCGGACCGGCCTCACCGCCGCCGCCTGCTGCCCCACGAGGCGCTGGACTTTCTCATGGCCGGAGCCGGCTTCGAGTTCGACTACCAGCTGGTTCAAAGCTTCTGCGCTACGGTGGTCCCCTACCCGGTCGGCACCAAGGTGCGGCTCAGCACGGGGGAAGAGGGCATCGTGGAAGAGGTCGGGGTCATTCCGCTGGTCCGCCCGGTGATCCGGGTGGTCCGGGACGCCTATGGACGGCTGCCGACCAGCTTCTACAAGCTGGACCTGGCGGCCAGGGAGCACCAGACCAGGTTCATCGTGGAAGTTCTGGACCGGTGAGGCCGGTGGACATGGCCGTAGCGTTGGAGGAGTTCGCCAGCCCCCATCCCCGCTAGCCTTCCGGGGGGCCGGCAGGCCCCCCGGGGGCCCCTTTTCCCGCGGGGAGGAGGCAGCGCAGGAGTTGAGGGGAGGTGACCCGGTTGCGGTGGCGGGCCCTGTATCTTCTCGGCGTGCTGGCGGCGCTGGTCCTCACCAGCGGAGCCTGGCTGAAGTGGAGGTAGCCGGAACCGAGACTGAACCTCTGGGGTCGCCGCCCGGAGCCCGGCCGTACCGGGTACCGGGCGGCGTTCCTTTCCGGCGGCCGGCGCGAGATGTCCTGGATTGGCTGGCAATCGCTGGGGAGACTACCCCGGGGAGGTGGTGGCATGGTCAGGCCTCACGGAGTGGAGCAGCCGGATCGGGACGGCGCCGGTGACGGCGGAGGCGGCGGGCGGGGGAGGTCCGGAAAGAAGCGCAAGCGGAAGCCCGAGGAGAAGCTGGAACCGGATCCCGACAACCCGGCCGAGGTGCTCAAGTTCGAACTGGCCGAGGAGCTGGGCCTCCTGGACAAGGTGCGCAAGGTGGGGTGGGGCGGCCTGACGGCGGCCGAGTCGGGCCGCCTGGGCGGGCTCCTCACCCGCCGGCTCAAGGAGGCGGGCCTGCTCCCGGCCGAGCCCGGGACGGGGCGAGTGTCGTCGGCCGGCGGCAAGACGTGACTGCCGCCTGCTCTTTCCGCAGCCGGAAGAGGATTTTAGTCTTTCCTGTCGAACGGTGGCTCCATCGTCAGGACTTCCCAGCAGTGGCAGGCGGAGCGGGGTGTGGGTGGCCTCCGGCAAGAGCGGCCCTGCGCCGCCCGGTGCGGCGGCGGCGCGGGGCCGGGTTCCGCGCCGGTAGCCTGTGGAAGGGGTGCCCAGCCAGTGGGGCGGCCGACCCTGCTCCGGTTCATTGCTTCTCTGGCCATCATCGCGGCGGTGGCGGCGGTCACGCTGCCGCCATCCGGAGCCGCCACCGCGGCCTACGCCACCCGCATCCTCCGGCCGGGCGACCGGGGGAGCGACGTCCGGGAACTGCAGCAGCGCCTCTCCGCCCTGGGCTACCGGCTGGCCGCCGACGGCGTCTTCGGCCCCGCCACCCGGCAGGCCGTCATCGCGTTTCAGCGCCGGCAGGGCCTGGTGGCCGACGGTATTGTCGGCGCCCAGACCTACCGGGCGCTCAACACCGCCGGTCCCACCCGCGACGCGGCCGTCCTGGATAGCCCCGCCGCTACCTTCGTCACCCACGTGGTCCAGCGGGGCGAGGCCCTGTTCGCCATCGCCGCGCGGTACGGGACGACCGTCACCGCCATTGTGGAGGCCAACGGCCTCCGGGGAACCACCATCTACGCGGGCCAGACGCTGAAGGTGCCGGTGAGGGGGGCCGGCCGCCAGGCGACGGGACGCCACGTGGTCCAGGCCGGCGACACGCTGTCGGGGATCGGCATCAGGTACGGGGTCACGGTCGAGGCGCTGAAGGCGGCCAACGGGCTCCGGTCCGACATCATCTACGTCGGCCAGACCCTCTCCATCCCCGGCACGGCCAGGATCGCGTCGGCGGCCCCGGCACAGGCCGCCGGCGCTGAGGCGCCGGCGGCGTCGGTCCGGCACACCGTGGCCCGCGGCGACACCCTCTGGTCCATCAGCCAGCAGTATGGCGTCCCGGTGGAACGGCTCCGGGAGGCCAACGGGCTCCGCTCCGATACCATCTACATCGGCCAGGTGCTCACCATCCCCGGCGGGCAGGCCGCGCCCGACCCCTACCCCGACCAGCCGCTGGCCGGGAAGGTGATCGTGGTGGACGCGGGCCACGGGGGAAGAGACCCGGGCACCTACGGCGTGAGCTCCGGCGTGGCGGAGTCCATGATCACCCTGGACCTGGCCCGCCGGGTCGGGGACCTGCTGGCGCGGGCGGGGGCGACGGTCGTCATGACCCGTGACGCCGACGTCGACGTCCGCGACCCCCAGGATCCTTCGGCGGGCCCCCTGCAGTCCCGCGTGAACCTGGCCAACCGGGCCCAGGCGGCGCTGTTCGTCAGCATTCACGCCGACTGGTACGACGACCCCTCCGTGCACGGGGCCGCCACCTTCTACCACCCGCGCAGACCCCAGGACGCTACCGTCGCCCGCGCCATCCAGCAGGGCCTGGTCCAGGCGACGGGGCTCGCCAACCGCGGCGCGCGGCCGGCCGGCTACTACGTCCTGAACCACACCACCATGCCGGCGGTGCTGGTCGAGACGGGGCTTTTGTCCTCGCCGGCCGACGAGCGCCGGCTCCTGGACCCCGCCTTCCGCCAGGCGGTGGCCGAAGGCCTGGTGGCCGGGATAGTCCAGGCCCTCCGCTGAGCCACACCAGCTAAAGCCGGGAAGCCTCCTTGCCGATATGCTCAGTGAGCCCAGCGGCGGGACGCCGGCCTTCCGGCGCCCCGCCGGGCGCGACCCCCGGTCGCGCGTCGCTGGCCGACGGTTTCGAGGAGGAAGACCCACATGCCCACGGACGGGTCAACCCTGGCCAACCGGACCCTCCGCGTAGCCTTCGACGCTCCCGGCGCCGGCCCGGGGCCCTGGGAGGTCAAGGTCCTGGCCACCGACGGCAAGCTGGCCCTCTTGACACTGCCATACAGCGGCGGCAAGGTCGCCGTGCTGAACGCGGGCACCCGGGTCACCCTGACCCCGCCGCCCGCGGCCGGCCGGGGACCGGACCCCCCGGCCGGTCACGTCGCCACCGTCCTGGAGCGGCGCCTGAAACCCGTGCCCTCGGTCATCGTCCGGCTCCCGGCCGGCTTTTCCGAGGCGCTGGGCGCGGTGGACCGCGCCGCCCGGGTGGTGGTGGTCGCCAGCGGCAAGGGCGGGGTGGGCAAGAGCGTGGTGGCGGTGAACCTGGCGGTGGCCCTGGCCCGCCAGCGGCAGGAGGTCGTCCTGGTCGACGGCGACCTGGGGACCGCCAACGTCGACGTCCTCCTGGGCATCCAGCCCGAAGCCACCCTGGCCCACGTCGTGGCCGGCGAGCGGGACCTGATGGACGTGGTGCGGGGCACGCCCTACGGTTTCAGGGTCGTTCCCGGGGGCTCCGGTCTGCCCGAAGTGGCCAACCTCACCGAGTGGCAGTTCGGCCGGCTGCTGGCCGGGTTCAGCGCCCTGGAGGCCCACGCCGACGTCATCATCATGGACACCGGGGCCGGGATCGGCAGGAACGTCACCAACTTCTTCCTGGCGGCGGACGACGTCATGGTGGTGACCACGCCCGAACCGCCCGCGCTGGTGGACGCCTACGCGCTCATCAAGACGGCGGCCCGGGGCGGGCGGCGGCACGGCATCAAGCTGGTGCTCAACCGGGTGTCCGGTCCCGACGAGGCCCGGGCGGCGGCGGCGCGGGTCGGCGAGGCCGCCCGGCGGTTCCTCGGCCTCGATCTGCCCCTGGCGGGCTGGATCACCGAGGACCCGGCGGTAGGCCACTCGGTCAGGCGTCAGACCCCGGTAGTGTGGGGTTACCCCCAGGCGGCCGCGAGTCGCGCCTTCGCGCGGCTGGCGGTGGAAGTGGCCGGTGACGGACAGCGCCCGCCGGCGGCCGCGGGCAAGAGCTTCGTCGAGCGGCTGCGCTCCCTGTTCCGGGCCGGCTGATCACCGGAGGGACTGCCCGGCGCGACGGTGAACCCCCCTGGTCAGGGTGGCTTTCCAAGGGGGGTGATCCGGCATGGGGTTGCGCCTGACGGTGCTCGGCCACTGCTCGCCTTATCCGCGGCCCGGCGGCGCCTGCCCCGGTTACCTGGTGGAGACCGCGTGCACCCGGGTGCTGGTGGACTGCGGTTCGGGAATCGTGGCCCGGCTGGGCCGGACGGCCAGCGGGCCCGCGGGCCTGGACGGCCTCGACGCGGTGGTCCTTTCCCACCTCCACGCCGACCATTTTTCCGACGTCCTGGTCCTGCGCTACGCCGCCGACGCGGCGATGCGGCTGGGCCGCCGTTCGGGGCCGCTCTGCGTGTACGCGCCCGCCGAACCGGCCGTGGAATTCGGGTTGCTCTCCTACCGCCAGGCCCTGCGCGCCGTACCTGTTGACCCCCGGCGGGAACTGGGCGTGGGGGACCTGGTGTTCCGCTTCACCCTCACCCGCCATCCCGTTCCCACCCTGGGCATGCTCATCGAGGCCGGGGGCCGGCGGCTGGGGTACACGGCGGACACGGCGTATGACCCGGCGCTGGCCGGGTTCTTCGAGGGCGTCGACCTGTTGCTGGCCGAGGCCACCTTCACCGAGGCCTGGGCCGGCGGGCGGGCCGACGAGGCAGGGCACATGACGGCGGAGGGGGCGGCGCGGCTGGCGGCCCGGGCGGGGGCCCGGCGGCTGTTGCTGACCCACTTTCTGCCCCTGCTTGACCCGGCCGAGGTCGGCCGGGCCGCCCGCGCGGTGTATGCTGAAGCAGAGGTGTCCGTCGAAGGAACAACCTACGAAGTATGGTGACTAGGGAGCGATGCCTCAATGCACCTGTCCGACCGGGTTCGCGCGATCAGCCCGTCACCCACCGTCGGCATCGACACCCGGGCCAAGGAAATGGCCCGCCAGGGCGTGGACGTGATCAACCTGGGCGCCGGGGAGCCGGACTTCGACACGCCCGAGTTCATCAAGGAAGCCGCCCGCCAGGCCATCAACGAGGGCTTCACCAAGTACACCCCCGTGGCCGGGATTCCCGAACTCCGCCGGGCCATCTGCGAGAAGCTCGAGCGGGACAACGGCCTCAGTTACGAACCGGCGCAGATTCTGGTGTCGAACGGCGCCAAGCAGGTACTCTACCAGGCGTACCAGGCCGTCTGCGAGCCGGGCGACGAGGCCATCGTCATCGGGCCCTACTGGGTAAGCTATACGGAAATGGTGAAGCTTGCCGGGGCGGAGCCCGTGGTCGTGCCCACCCGGGAGGAAGACGGCTTCGTCCCCGACCCCGACGCCATCGCCGAGAAGGTCACCCCCCGCACCCGGGTGATCAACCTGAACTCGCCCAACAACCCGGCCGGGTCGGTCTACCCGCGCCGGGCCCTGGAGGCCATCGCGGAACTGGCCGTTCGCCACGACCTGTGGGTATTCTCCGACGAGATCTATGAGAAACTGGTCTACGACGGGGCCGAGCACGTGTCCATCGCGTCGCTCGGTCCCGAGATCAAGCGGCGGACGCTGGTGGTGAACGGCGTGTCCAAGGCCTACGCCATGACCGGCTGGCGGATGGGTTACGGCGCCGGTGACCGGGACCTGATCCGGGCCATGGACGGCCTGCAGGGTCACCTCTCGCACGGCATCTCGTCCATCACCCAGCGGGCCTGCGTGGCGGCGCTCACCGGCAGCCAGGAGCCGGTGGCCGAGATGCGGCGGGAGTTCGACCGCCGGCGCCGGCTGGTCGTGGACCGCCTCAACGCGATGCCCGGCATCACCTGCCCGACGCCCCGGGGCGCCTTTTACGCGTACCCTAACGTGTCGGGGCTGTTTGGCCGGCGGGCCCGGGGCAAGGTGCTCGACGGTTCCTCGGCCGTGGCCGGGTGGCTCCTGGAGGAAGGCCGCATCGCGGCGGTGCCGGGGGTCGCCTTTGGCGACGACCGTTTCCTGCGGCTGTCTTACGCCACGGCCTACGAGGCCATCGCCGAGGCCATGGACCGGATGGCGAGCCTGGTGGCCGGGCTCGAGCGGTAGGGGCAACCCCCGAGGGGGAGAGCCATGGCGGGTGCGGGCACGAAGGAAGTGCGGGACATTTCGGTCCCCTGGAGCCCGGCGGGACGCAAGAGCGCCGGCGAGGTGGCCGCGAGCCTGGCCCGGCTGGCCGGCCGCCGGGCCGCCGTGGTCGGGCTGGGCGTCTCCAACCTGGCCCTCATCGATTTCCTGCGGGGCCTGGACCTGGACCCGCCGGTTTGTCTGGCCGGCTTCGACAAGAAGCCCCGGGCTGAACTGGCCGCCACCGCCGACCGGCTGGAGGCCATGGGGATACCCCTCTTTCTCGGTGGGGACTACCTGGACGGACTGGCCGGCCACGATCTCGTCTTCCTCACCCCGGGCATGCCCAAGGACCTTCCCGCCGTCGCCCGGGCCCGGGCGGACGGGGCCGAGGTGTCCAGCGAGATGAAGCTCTTCTTCGAGCTTTGCCGGGGCTGGCTGGTGGGGGTGACCGGTAGCGCCGGCAAGACCACCACCACCACGCTCATCGGCCGGATCCTGGAGGCGGCCTTCGGTTCGTGGGCGGAGGGGGAGGGGCACGTCAGGCCCGACGCAGGGCCCGGGCCCGTGCTGGTCGGGGGGAACATCGGCCGGCCGCTCATCGGCGAGGTCCTCCGGATCCCGCCCACCGCCTGGGTGGTGCTGGAGCTGTCCAGCTTCCAGCTGGAGCTACTGGACCAGAGCCCCAACCTGGCCGTCTTTCTGAACCTGAGCCCCAACCACCTGGACCTTCACGGGAGCATGGAGGCCTACGTGGCGGCCAAGACCCGCATCTTCCGGTACCAGAAGCCGGGCGACGTGGCGCTGCTGAACGCCGGCTCGCCCCGGGTGGCCGGCCTGGCGGAAGAGGTTCCGGGCCGCCTGGCCTGGTTCGGGCGGGAGAACCCCCGCCGGCCCGGCGGCTGGGTGGCGGACGGCCGGCT
Source organism: Symbiobacterium thermophilum (assembly GCA_020725105.1). Lineage (GTDB taxonomy): Bacteria > Bacillota > Sulfobacillia > DYFQ01 > DYFQ01 > DYFQ01. Next base: position 6,060 of record DYFQ01000003.1, on the reverse strand, counting down.
GGTGGTCGACGTGGGGCAGGGGCCCGAGACGGTGATGGAGGTCGGCGACATCCAGGTTCCGGGCGCCCACAACGTGGAGAACGCCCTGGCCGCCGCCGTCGCCGCCAGGCTCTGTGGCGTGGAGGCGGACACCATCGGCAGGGTGATCGCCGCCTTCGGTGGCGTGGAGCACCGGCTGGAACTGGTGCGGACCCTTGACGGCGTCCGCTACTACAACGACTCCATCGCCACCGCGCCCGACCGGACCCTGGCGGCCCTGGCGGCGGTACCGGGCTCGCTGGTGCTCGTCGCGGGCGGCTACGACAAGGGCATCCCCTTCGACGAACTGGGCGAGGCCGTCGCCGGCCGGGTGAAATGCCTGGTGCTGCTGGGGAAGACGGCTCCCAAGATCGAGGCGGCGGTGAGGGCGGCCGTCGAGCGCGGGGGAGCGGGAGCCGGCCCCCGCATCCTGAGGGCCTCCAGCTTCGACGAGGCGGTGGAACTCGCCCGCGGCGCGGCCGAGCCGGGAGACGCGGTGCTCCTGTCGCCGGCCTGCGCCAGCTACGACATGTTCCGCAACTTCGAGGAGCGGGGCCGGCGGTTCAAGGCCATCGTACGGGGGTGGAGCTAGCGCCGTCAGGCTTCCCACCCGACGGGTGGGGGCCCGCCACTGCCTTATGCCCCACCACCAGCAGGTCAAGGTCGTCGAGGACCGTCTGGCAGCTCACCACGGTGCAGCCCAGGAGTTCCAGAATCCTGGCGAGCAGCATGGCGGGATAGGGCCGCACGTGGCTGATGTCCAACCAGAACTGATTGTCCCGCACCAGCGGGTTGGCGTAGTTGGGCGTCTGAACGGCGATCACCCCTCCGGACGGCAGTCGCCGCACACAGTAAAAGAGAAGGCGTACCGCGTCGGGGCCGGACAGGTGCTCGATGAGATGCCCCAGGTAACAGGCGTCGAACTCCTCATCGGTGTCGGCCAGGAACTGCACCGCCTCGGCCAGCCGGACGTCGAGCCCTTTGTCCGCGGCCGCCTCGACCCGGGCCGGGTCGAGGTCGATACCGAGGCCGGCCACACCGTGCTCCCGCAGCAACTCCAGGAGGGTGCCCGTGCCGCAGCCGATGTCCAGGACCCGCCGGCAACCCAGCAGGAAGGGGAGCACCGGACCCTTGTTCCGCCTGGCCACCGCCTCCGTGCCCTCGAAGGCGTGGGCGATGGCCCTCACGGCCGCTTCCGGGCTGGCGAAGGGCATGTCCGTGCCGAGCCTGGACAGCTGGCGACGGTACCAGCCGTGACGGTGCAGGTCGGGCGAGCCCCGGGCCAGCTCCCGGGCGACGTTCAGGTTCTCCCGGGCCGGCTCAAGGCCGGGATCCAGGCGCAGGGCGGCGGCGAGGGCCAACTCGGCGCTGTGGAAGTCGCCGGCCTTCACCAGGCAGGTGCCCAGGTGGGCATAGGTCCCCGCCTGCCCCTCCGCTTGCAGTGAGCGGATCAGGCAAGCGGCCGCCAGGGCGTGGTCACCCGCCTGGGCTTCTGCGATTCCCAGGTTGAACCAGGCGTCGGCGTTCTGGGGTTGGGCGGCCAGGAGGGCGCGGAAGGCGCGCCGCGCCTCTTCCAGGCGGCCGGCGGCGAAGTGCGCCACCCCGGTCTCCAGGTTTCTGGCCGGCTCCCGTCTGGACCTCCGGGACCGGCCCGCTCCGGTCCGAGCCAGCTCTGAGAGGCGCTCAAGGGCCCTGCCGGCCACCTCCGGCCAGGCGTACCGGCCGGTCGCCGCTGCGGCCGCCGCTCCCACGGCCCGCGCCTGGTCACGGTTTTCATAGACCCGGCGCAACAGCTCCACCAGGTGTTCGCAGTCCGGTTCGACGAGGTAGGGGCTGGCTGCCGGTTCCAGGCCGCCGGGAGCGCCGCCGGCCCGGAAGGCCAGCCGGGTCCGGACCAGAAGGGCCCCGTCCTCTGAGGTCACCTCCCTGGTGCCCCCGGTGTCGGGGACGATGACCGGCAGCCCGCAGGCCATGGCCTCCAGCACCGGCAGGCCGAAGGCGTCGCCCCGGGCCGGATAGACCAGGCAGTGGCAGGCCCGGTAGAGAGCCGCCATGGCCGCCTCGGACGGCGGCACGCGCAGGTAGGCGACGGCGGGCCGGCCGGGGTGGGAGGCGAAACGCTCGACCTCCGGCGCCAGGCTGGCCTCCTGGCCGAAGGGGTCGGGCCCCAGGTCGGCGACGACCAGGGCCGCGTCGTCCCGGGGGCCAAAGGCACGGCCGTAGGCTTCGAGGAGCAGGTCCAGCCCCCGGCGGGGGATGGCCTCCCCGACGAAGAGGAAGACGAGGCTCCTGTTTACCGGCAGCGTGGCCGGCTTGGCGCCCCCGTGGTAGACTGCCGGGTCCACGCCGTAAGGGATCACCGCCAGCCGCCAGGGATCCGTTCCGCTCTGAATGAAGCAGTCCCGGACGAAACTGGACGGCACCCAGATCTCGGCGGGCGGGTCCGCCGGGTCCAGCCAGGCCCGGGGCAGGGGGCCGAACTCCCAGGGCTGGTACCAGACCCACGGCCGGTCCGAGGGACCGAGGTTCGGCGGGTAGCGGTGCCGTACCCTGAACTTCGGCCGCCGGGCCGCCGGCTCCGAACCGCCCAGTTGAGGCAGGCGGAGTTCGCCGCTTTCGGCCCCGGCCGCGTCCGACGGCTCGGTGGCGACCTCGACCTGCCCCGTGGCGGCCAGCGCCACACAAAGCCGGCGGTTGATCCTGGCCAGCCGGTGGCCGGAGTGGAACGGGCCTTCCCACACGACGGAGACGTCGGTCGCCATCACTGGACCCCCTTCGGGCCTTCCGTGTCCGTCAGGGCGGAGGGGGCCACCGCAGCGGCCTGTCGCAGGGCATTGAAGGCCGCCAGGCACCGGGGCTCGGCCAGGTCCGCCAGGGACTCGGCGATCCGCATGACATCCCGGTAGTCCAGGCCCGCCTCGCTCACCGCGACCTCGGCCAGGGCCCTGATGGCCGGCTCGTAGACCGGGTTGTGGTGCAGGGCCAGCAGGCACGACTTGACCGCCGCGCCCGGCTCGCCCAGGGCAAGCTGGCAGCGGGCCAGGGCCACGGCCGCGCGGTAGGTGCCGCAACCGGGCTGGCCGAAGTGCCAGGGCACCGCGTTCCCCCGTTTCAGGCAGGCCCTCAACCGCTCCGCCGCCGACTCGTAGTCCCCCAGCCTGGCGTGGATGACCCCCCGGACGAAAACCAGGTCGGTGTACCCGGGGTAGGCCCTCGCCCCCTCCCGCAGCACGGCGAAGGCGGCGGCCGGCTGCCCGGCCAGCCAGAGGGCCCAGGCCAGGTTCCGCAGGATCAGTGGACGGTAGGCCTCAGGCGCCAGGGCCCAGGCCTCCCGGAAGGGCCGGACGGCCTCGGCCGGCCGGCCGGCGGCCACCAGACCCACGGCCCGGCGGTGCAGGCCGTGGTAGTCCGGCGCCGGCTCGGGCTCCAGCCAGGCCGCGGCCGGGCGGTCCACGCTGACCGCGGCCAGGCGGGCCTGCTCCAGGGCGGCGGTGGTGTCCGGGTCAAGCCTGGTGCCCGGGGGCACCAGGCGCACCGCGGGGTGAACCAGGCCCAGGCCGTAGTGGTCGTCGGCAACGGCGGTGTCCAGCACGGCCACGGGGGTCGCCGGGCCGAACAGGGCCAGCCGGTGCCAGGCGTCCCGCTCGGCGGGAATCACTTTCTGGCTCGGGCCCAGGACCAGTCGCCAGCGCGGTTTGACGCCGCCATCGGCCAGCAGGCCCTGAAGCGTCTCGCGAGTACTGTCATCGCCGGGGCCGGGCGACGCGTCCCTGGCGCGGCCGACGCGCAGCGTTGCACGGCGCAGGGTCCCCGACGGCATCTCCCGGGCCAGCGAGGCCAGGCGCCCGGCCAGGCTGCCGGCGGCCCGCTGCCAGGTGCGCCGCTCCCGTACGAAGGCCTGGGCCCGGGCCGCCCTGGCCCTCGCTGCCGGGTCGGCCGCCAGCAGGGCCCCGATGGCCTCGGCCAGGGCGGCGGGCGCCGGGTCCGGCAGCATGGTGGCCAGTTCCGGCCGGCCAAGTTCGGGGTCACCCGGCCGCGGGCCCAACACGACCGGCAGGCCGCAGGCCATGGCTTCCAGCACCCGGCCCAGGCCGCGCCGGCGGCCCAGGTAGATCAGGCCGTAGCAGGCGGAATAGAGGCCGGCCAGCTCTTCCGGGGCCGGGCGCCCAAGCGGCCGGACCGGCGGAAAGCCCGCCGGGATCCTCAGGCCGGGGTCGACGCTGGCAGCCATGATGATCAGGCTGACAGAGCCGCCGGGGGCTCCCTGCCCCGAAGCGCCGGGGGCTCCCTGCCCCGAAGCGCCGGGGGCGCCGCCCAAGGCCCGGAGAGCCTCGGCGACGACCGCCCATTCGGCCGGCGGATCCTCACCGGGTACGAAGAGCAGCCGCCGCCCCGCCGGGAGGCCGTCCGGAGGGGGATGCCCCGGCCTGAACAGTTGAGCGTTGACCCCCAGCGGGAGGTCGTGAAGGCTCCACACCGCCGCCGCGCCGGCCGCGGGGGGGCCTGCGTCGTCCAGGGTCAGGCAGATGACGCTCTGATCGAGGGGGCCAAAGCGCGGCGGCCGGCCTACGAAGACGTGGCTGACCGGGTCCGGCAGGCAGGACAGGGGCCTGGCCTCCATGGCGGCCAGGGGCGCCAGCCGCGGGTCGGCGGCGGGATCCAGTTCGCGGCGGCCCCGCGGCACGATGGCCAGGTCCAGGCCGCCGGGTGCCAGGGCCAGCACCAGTTCGCGGTTGACGGCGGCGTCGGGGTCCAGGGAGTAGAAGTCGCCCTCCCAGACCACGGCCGGCGGCCGGTCGGCTTCGCGGTATCTGGCCCAGCGCAGGCCCACGGTCGGTCCCTTCCTCAGGTAAACTTGAGCAGTTCCCGGTGGAGTTCACGGGCTACAACGGGCCAGTGCCAACGGGCCACGGCGTCGGCTCTGGCCTGCCGGGCGCGGGCCCTGGCCTCGACCCGGTGCTCGTAGACGCGCCGCAGCAGGACGACCAGGTGCTCCACGCTGGGTCTGGCCCAGCGGTGGCCACGGTAGACGGCGGAGTCGACCCCTGCCGGCACCGGCTCCAGTCCCTCCACGTCGATCAGGTAGCTGTTGTCGTCGGTCATGAAGGCCAGGTTGCCGCTCCAGCGGGTGCCGATGGTGGGCAGCCCGCAGGCCATGGCCTCCAGGTAGGGCCGGCCCCAGCCCTCGCCGCGGGACGCCAGGACGAAGGCGTCGCAGGCGGTGTACAGCGACGGCATCCGGTGGGCCGGGATGTCGCCCGACAGCAGCAGCACGTCGGGCATCTGGTCGGGGTCGAGGCCCAGCTCCCGCATGACGAAGTCCATCACCCGGCGCTCGATGAGTTCCTGCCGCTGGCCCTGGGTCTGGGACAGCTTCAGCACCAGGGTCACGTCGTCCCGGGGGCCGAAGGCCCCGGCGTACGCCCGGAGCAGCACGTCCCAACCCTTGCGCTGGCCCCAGTCGAAGTTGGACAGGAAGGCGAAGCCCCGCCGGCCCGGCAGCCGCATGGGCTCGGCGTCGGGGCGGAACCGGTCGGCGTCGATGCCCATGGGCAGCACCCGCAGGCGGTCGGGCCGGACCCCGGCCGCCTCGAAGCTCTTCAGGTTGAAGGCGGTGGGCACCCAGACCTCGTCCATCCGGTTGCACACCGACACCCAGGTCCGCGGCAGGCTGTCCGTCTCGAACATGGTCCGGCAGACCCGCACCCGGGCCCGGCGTTCCGGCCGCACCTGGGGTGGCGGGTAGTGCCAGACCAGCACCGCGGTGGCGTCGTCAAGCTCGGTGGCCTGGGCGGCTCGGACGGCTTCGATCTCTTCGGGCTCCAGCACCAGTTCCGCCCGGTGGCCGGCGCCGGCCGTCTCCAGCCGGACGCGGAAGCGGCCGTCGCTGAGCAGGCACCGGACCCAGGACCGGGTCTCGTCCCCATACCCGGTGAGGCCGTAGAGATCGCCGCGCCAGATGACCGGCAGGGGCTGGCCGGGGACGGCCGCCGCGGCCGCCTCGGGCCGAGCCGGCCAGGCAGGTCCCCCGGCCGGGGGCGG
>DYFQ01000039.1:10491-27366 GCA_020725105.1 Symbiobacterium thermophilum | reverse complement strand
CTCGAGGCTTGAAGTAGACCCCCGCCATGACGGCGCCCAGTTGCCTGGCTTCGTGATCGTACAGGGACAGCGATGCTTTGACCTCGTCCTCGTCGCGGTCCAGGACGTAGAACTCGCGCTTGCCGTCGTGGTGGATGATGATGACGGCCTTGTCGTCGGCGTGGGTGGTGAGCACGTACTTCTTCCCGAGACCCGGAAGTTCGGCTTCCTCCACGTGGGGCACGCCGTCCGCTCCTCCCTCCGGGACCAACGTACTCTGAACCTCCCCACGGCTGAAGCCGGGGGCTTGCGGCGGCTGCGTCGTGGTCAGGATCCGCCCAGGGCCCGGGTCTGAAGCTCTTCCAGCACCCGTCCGAGATCGTCGAGGGCGCGGCCAAAACCGCTCCAGTCCCCGGCCCGGGCCCGGTCCAGCGCCTCCTGGTACAGGTTGCGCGCCCGCTCGGCCAGTTCCCGGAGGGTGGCTTCGGGGCCGGTCACGGGCAGGCCGTCTGCCGGCGGGCGGCCGTCGGCCACCAGCGGCCCCCGGAAGATGCGGGCCAGGGCGGCCTCGAAGGTCTCGGCCATCACGATCTGCTGGCCGTAGGCGACGATGGCCCGCCGGAACTCGGGCAGGCCGGTCCCTTCCGCCTGGAGGTAAAGCGGCTGGACGTACAGGATGGAGTTTTCCACCGGGATGATGAGCACCCGGCCCCGCACCACGTTGGAACCCCGCTGGGCCCACAAGGTCAGGTTCTGCGAGATGACGGGGTCCTGATCGATCCTGGAGTTGACCTGAACGGGCCCGAAGACCAGCTTCTCCTTGGGCATCTTGAAGACCAGCAACTGGCCGTAATGCGGGCCGTCCGACCGGGCGGCCAGCCAGGCGATCATGTTGTCCCGGCGCACCGGCGTGTAGGGCAGGATGAGCATGAGTTCTTCCTGCGGTTCGCCGGGCAGCCGCATGATCAGGTAGTAGGGCCGCATGAGCGACCGCCCGTCCTGGACGTCCAGGGGGTCGGCGCCGGGGACGGGCGCCAGGTCGGGCGGGATGGTCCACAGGTCCTCGGAGTTGTAGAAGACGGTCGGGTCGTGCATGTGGTACTTCCGGTACATCTGCGCCTGGATCTTGAACAGGTCCTGGGGGTAGCGGATGTGCCGGCGGACGTCGTCGGGCATGGCTTCGGCGGGAGTGAAGAGGCCGGGGAACACCCGGCCGAGACTCGCGGCGATGGGATCGTCCGGCTGCACCAGGTAGAAGGTGACGGTGCCGTGAAAAGCGTCGACCACCGCCTTGACGGAGTTTCTGATGTAGTTCATGCCTTCCCGGTGGGGTTCCGAGTAAGGGAAGCCCCGGCTAACGGTGTACGCGTCGAGAATCCAGAACAGCCGCCCGTCGTCGCCCACCACGATGTACGGGTCCCGGTCGTAACGCAAGAACGGCGCGATGTGCCTGGCCCGCTGGACCACGTGGCGATACATCATCACCCGCGACTCCCGGGTGATGTCCGGGTTGATCAACATCTGATAGCTCCGGAACCGGGTGGCGAAAGCGCCCTTGACCAGCGGCGACGAGAGCACCACGCCGCCCCGGCCGTCGTAGCTGAAATACACGTTCGTGTCGCCGGCGGGGTAGTCGAACTCCTCCCGGCGGGTGTTCACGATCACGTGGTCAACGGTCCGCTCGCCGTAGTAGATCCGCGGCTGGGTCACGTTGAGGTCCACCGTCGAACGGGGCGGGATGTCCCGGACGAACAGGACCGGCAGGCCCTCCGGCGTCACCTCGTTGGAGGGGCTCATCACCACGCCGTAGCCGTGGGTGAAGATCAGCTTCAGGTTGACCCAGGTCTGGGCGCCGGTGGGCAGGAGTTCCTTGTTCAGCTCCCTGGCCGAGACCTCCACCTGCCGGTAGCCACCGTTCACGTGGTAGCGGTCGAAGTCGACCCCGGCGAACTCGTAGTACTGCCTGAGCGCCTGTAGCTGGTGGTAGGTCTGCAGCAGCGGCCGCTCCTCCCAAAGCCGGACGTTCCTCAGGGTTCCCTGGTTTCGCTGGAGGTCGTCCAGGGTCAGGGTGTCCTCGGCCGGGAACTCCCGCTCCTCGATGCGGTCAAGCCCGAAGGCCCGGTTGGTGAAGGCAATGTTGTGCCGGATGTACGGGGTCTCCTTGGCCAGCTGGTCGGGCTCGACGATGAACTGCTCCATCAGCAGGGGCCACAGGGTCCCCAGGACCACGGAGGCGCCCAGCAGGACAACGAGTGAACCAATGATCAGGTTCAGCCGCCTCAGGAACAGGTTGGCCAGCATCACCGCGGCCAGCAGCGCCGCGGTGACCATGAGCGCCAGCAGCGCCGGCCTGGCGGCGAAGAGGTCGGTGTAGGAGGCGCCGAAGGTGACGCCCCGGCCGGAATAGAGCAACTGGAAGAGTTGCAGCCGGTAGCCGGCCACCTTCAGCAGGAAGAAGGCGGCGGCGAGCGCCGACAGGTGGGCCCGGGCGTAGGGCAACAGGTCGATCCGCCCGTAATCCACCGCGAGCTGGCGGTTGAAGGCGTAGACGAGCCCCGAGCCCAGGGCCGACACCAAGAGGGCGGCGATGAAGAACTCGTAGACCAGGGTGTAAAAAGGCAGGCTGAAGATGTAGAACCCGGCGTCCCGCCCGAAGACCGGCTCGGGATCACCACCAAAGGGCACCTGGTTGAGATAGAGCTGGACCGTCAGCCACGCGTGAGACACGTACCAGCCGGCCACCAGGGCCAGCACGACGGTTGCCCCCAGCAGGATCTGGTTGGCCCGCCGCGGGGAGATGGGCTGATAGCCGGGCCCCGGCAGGACGGTGGCGACGGCCGGCGGCCAGTGACGGCCCCGGGCCACAGCCAGGTTGACCCCGAGGATGGCGCCGAAGGCCAGGGCCCCCAGGGCTCCTACGGCGAGCCGGGAACCAAGAGCCTTCCAGAATACCGCCGCGTACCCGACGGCGTCAAACCACAGGACCTCGGTGTAGATGAAGGCGCCGTACGAGAGGAGCAGGGCCAGCAGTCCGACGCCGCCAAACAGGATCAGGGTCACGCTTCGCCTGGCCTCGGGCATCAACCGAACCTCCCGCCCGGGTATTCCTCACTGCGACTGGCCGCTCCTCCGGCTGCCGGCCGCTTTCCGTCGGGCCCGGTCGCTCGGGGATCCCGGCCGGAGGTCGGGGGGCAGGTCGGCCCGGAACACCGTCCTCCACATCCCGTCCTCCCACACGTTGACCGAAAGCTCGTCGGTGCCGCCGCCCACCATTGTGTTCCACTGCACGTAAAAGCGCAGCCCCAGCCGTTCCTCCTGGATCGGGTAGTCGTCAACCGGTTGCGACAGGAGCTCGTCCAGCACTTCCCGGGCATGCCGGTAGGCTTCGGCGTCGCTCAGCCGCCGGGCCGGACCCCCGGCGGGGCAGGCGTTGCCCCGGATGGCCTCGGCCAGGCGCCGCACCAGGTCGTCCCGGCGTCGCTCGGCTAAGGTCCGTCCCCTCCTCCGGCCGGGGCCGGCCCCCCCCTCCGGCCGTCCGCGTGGTCTCCGTACAGCCGACGGTACTGGTCCCACGTCATGAGCAACTGGCGGGGCTTGGAGCCCTCGTGCGGGCCGACGATGCCCCGCTCTTCCATCATGTCCACCAGCCGGGCGGCACGGGTGTAGCCCACCCGTAGCTTGCGCTGCAACAGCGACGCCGAGGCCTGCTGGTGTTCCATGACCACCCGCACGGCCTGGGGCAGGAGCTCGTCCTCGCTTTCGGGCCCGCCCGGCGGCCCCTCACCCTCGGCCGCCGCCAGGATCGTTTCCTCGAAGGCGGGCTCGGCCTGGCGCTTGACGTAGGCAACCAGTTCCTCGACCTCCCGGTCGGCGATGAACGCCCCCTGGGCCCGGATGGGATGCGACGCGCCGATGGGCCGGAACAGCATGTCCCCCCGGCCCATCAGCTTCTCCGGGCCGTGGGTGTCGAAGATGGTCCTGGCGTCCGCCTGCGACGAGACGGCAAACGCGATGCGGGACGGGATGTTGGCCTTGATGGTCCCGGTGATCACGTCCACCGAAGGCCGCTGGGTGGCCACCACCAGGTGGATCCCGGCCGCCCGCGCCATCTGGGCCAGCCGCCAGATGGCGTCTTCCACCTCCACCGGGGCCACCATCATCAGGTCGGCCAGTTCGTCGATGACCACCACGATGTAGGGCATGCTCGCCGGCGCCTCCGCGGGCGACCCGCCCTCGGCCACGGCGTGCTGCGCCTGCAGCCGGTTGTAGCGGTCGATGTCCCGCACGCCCAGCCGCGCGAACTCCTCGTACCGGCGGCCCATCTCCTGGACCACCCACTTGAGCACGCCGGCGGCCTTCTTGGGGTCGGTCACCAGCGGCGCCAGGAGGTGCGGTATCCCGTCGTAGACGTTGAGCTCCACCACCTTGGGGTCGATCATCAGGAATTTCACCTGATGGGGCTTGGCCTTGAACAGCAGGCTGGCGATGATGGCGTTCAGGCAGACGCTCTTGCCCGAGCCGGTGGCGCCCGCGATGAGCAGGTGGATCAGCCGGTCCAGGTCGGCGACGACGGGGTGACCCGAGATGTCCTTGCCCAGGGCGATGGTGAGCCTCGAGGGCGAGTCGCGAAAGGCCGGGCTCTCGAGAACTTCCCGCAGGTACACGGGGGAGACCTCGTCGTTGGGCACCTCGATGCCGATGGCGGGCTTGCCGGGGATCGGGGCTTCGATCCGCAACTCGCGAGAGGCCAGCGCCAGGGCCAGGTCGGTCTCCAGGCTGACCACGCGGGCCACCTTCACCCCGGGCGCCAGCTGCAGTTCGAACCGGGTGACGGTCGGTCCCCGCTCCACGTTGACGATCCTGGCGTCCACCCCGAAGTTCTTCAGCGTCTCCTGGAGAATGCGCGCCTTCTCCTGACTGTCGGCGGCGCCGCGCAGGCGGGCGCGGGGACCACGCGAGAGCAGGCTCAGCGGGGGAAGCTGGTACAGGACCGTCGGGTCCAGGCTGAGTTGCCGGTAGTGCCCGCCCGCCATGGCGGCGGCCCGCCGGGGCTCGTGTCCCGGCCCCACGGGTCGCGCCGCGGGCGGTGGCGGCGGCGCCCACTCCCCCGGCCGGCCGGCCTCGGATCTGAGCGCCGCCGGGTCAGCCCCACCGGGGCCGGGAGCAACAGCGCCCCAGGCCTGGTCCGGAGGGGCTTCGGGGGCGGCCGGCGGCGTCTCGGTGGCGGCTTGTTCCTGGCTTACGTAGAGGAAGTCCACCAGTTCGGTCTTGAGTCGCCGCGCGAAGGCGAGGGCGGCGACCAGCGTCTTCTTGGCGACCGCCACCACCGACCAGCCCGTGAGGAGGCTGGCTCCCACCAGCGCCGCCAGGGACAGCACCACGGCCCGCCCGGTCGCCCCGAACAGCCTCTGCAGGGCCAGTGCCAGCAAGGCGCCGACGAGACCCCCCCCCACCCCCCGCCGGGCGTTCTCCAGCTCGACGCCGGCCGGCAGGGTGAGGTGCCAGGCGGTGGCCGCCACCAGCAGGCAGAGCCCCACTCCGACCACCCGGGCGCTCAGCCGCAGTGGCTGGCGGCGCAGCATCATGGCCAGGCCCGCGAGGGCCAGGAGCAGCGGCACCGCCGGGCCCAGGTCGCCGAAGAGCTGGTGAATGGCCCAGGCAAACCAGCGGCCCAGTATGCCGGTGGCTTCCGTGTACAGGGAAAGGGCGCCGAGGATACCCAGGCCGACGAGAACCAGGCCGATCAGTTCGTGTCGCGTTCCGTTGTCGGCTTCACGGCGGCGGGATGGACGCGAGGCCAATGCCAACCCCCCTTCTTGGGCGGCGGCGAAGCCCCAGGCTCGGTGGGTAGTTCGTCCAGGGCGGCGGAAAGTCCTTGCGGCGGGCGCCGCCGGTCAACGCAAGAGGCTCCAGGCCACCAGGACCGTTCCCAGGCCGGCGGTATAGACGGCGAAGGGAAGCAGGCGCCCGCGCTGCACGAACGCCAGCAGGACCCGGATGGCGAAGACCCCGGCCAGGGCCGCCGCCACCATGCCTACCGCCGCCTGTCCCCAGGGGACGGCCGCCCCCGAACGGGCCACGTCCAGGAGGTCGACCGCCACCGCGACGAGGATGGCCGGCAGGGACAGCAGGAACGAGAACCTGGCCGCCGCCTGGCGCTCCAGTCCCAGGAGCAGCCCGGCCGAGATGGTCGCGCCCGAGCGGGAGACCCCTGGCGTGATGGCCAGCCCCTGGAACAGCCCGATGACCAGGGCGTCGATGACCCGCATGCCCGGCAGGGGCCGCCGGCCCACCATCCGCCGCGACCCGTGCCAGAGTAGCCAGGCGGTGATCCACAACCCCGGCCCCACCACCTGTACCGACTCGAAGGCCCGCTCGAACCAGGGCTTCAACCCCAGGCCGATGAGAGCGGTGGGGATTCCGGCCAGCGCCAGCATGCCCACGAGCTTCAAGTGGGGGTCGGGACCGGCTCCGGCCGGGCGCCGGAGGCGGAGCGCCCGCGAGACCGCCGCCAGCATGGCCAGGAGTTCGGGGTAAAACACCCAGGCCACGGAAGCGGCGGTCCCCAGGTGGAGCAGGATCTCGAAGGTAACCCCGGGGTGGGAGAAACCCAGGATGTCCTGGACCACCACCAGGTGTCCCGAACTGGAGATCGGCAGGAACTCGGTGAGCCCCTGCACGACTCCGAGGACGACCGCCTTTACCAGGTCCACTCGAGCGCCTCCCCAACGGTTCCATTCTAGCCTCCCGTGCTGGCTTTCGCCAGCAACATCGAAGGAATGGGAATGGCTTCGGCGTAGGGTCGTGCCCGGGGCGCGCCGGTGCACCCGGGAAGGTGGAATCGACGGAACCGTCGCACGAACGCCGCTGTGGGTGGACGCGCACGAGGAGTCAGTGACGGCGTGCCTGATCGCCCCCGGGGGCAAGCAGGCGCGAACCGGGCAGCGGTCGCCCGGCACATAAACGGTCCCCGTCCTCGCCATGCTGAGAAGGAACCGGTCGGGAGGTGGGGTCGCGACGAACGCTGGCCAGCCGGAGCCGGGGGGAGTACCCGGGCCCGCCAGGCAGGACGACGACGATGACGACGGGCGGGAGCGCGCCGCTCCCGTTCCCGGACCCGCCGCCGACCCGTCCTTGCAGTCGCTGGTTCACGCGGGAACCCTGGAGTTGCCCCAGGCCCGTTCGCCCTTTCACGTCCTGACCATCGTGGGCCAGATCGAGGGCCACGTGCACCTGCCCGGCCACAACAAGACCACCAAGTACGAGCACGTGATTCCACGCCTGGTGGCCATCGAACTCCACCCGGAGATCAAGGGGCTCCTGGTGGTCCTGAATACCGTCGGCGGCGACGTGGAGGCCGGCATGGCCCTCGCGGAGATGCTGGCCGGGATGACCAAACCCCGGGTCTCGCTGATCCTGGGGGGCGGCCATTCCATCGGCCTCCCCGTGGCGGTGGCATGCGACTGGTGCCTGGTGGCTCCCACCGCCACCCTGACCATCCACCCCATCAGGATGACCGGGTTGATCCTCAACGTCCCGCAGAGCTTTGAGTACCTCGAGAAGATGCAGGAACGGGTGGTCCGCTTCGTGGCGGAGCACTCGCGCATCTCGCCTGAGCGGTATCGCGAGCTCATGTACCGCACCGGCGAACTGGCCCGGGACGTCGGAACGGTTCTGGTCGGGGGTGACGCGGTGCGGGAAGGCCTGGCGGACGCCGTCGGCGGCCTGCAGGACGCCCTGCTGAAACTCGACGAACTGGCGCGGCTCCGCGAGAGCGGGGAAAAGGAACCGGCGCCGTCTCCCATGCACTGAAGGAAGGACTGGCCGGCATGGTGCTCTGGACCCCCGTACCCTGGGAAGAGGTCTTCCCCGCCGGGCCCGGAACCGAGGGACCCCATCCCGCGGCCGCCGGCGGCTACCGGCTCAGGTTGGCCCTGCCCGCCGGCCACCTGGTCGCCTCGCTGGGCGCCGGCGGGCCTGTGGTGGAGTCGCTCTGGTCGACGGACCCCATGGACTACCTCCGGCCCCAGTTTCAACCGGGCGTGTCGTTTCCGGGCTGGCCGGCCGGACTCAGGGGACCTGGAGGATGACCGGGACCACCATGGGCCGGCGCCCCGTGCGGTCGTAGAGCAACTGGGCGAGGGTTTCCCGAACCCGCGCCTTCACCCAGGGCAGGTCCGCGGTCTTCTCCGGGGGGACCCCCTCCAGGGTGGTCCGGGCGGCCTGCCTGATTTCGTCCAGGAGGGACTCGGCCTCCTTCACGTAGACGAAGCCGCGGGAGACCACCTCCACCGGCCCGACCGGCCGGCCCTCGGACGCTGACACGGCCGCGGCGACCACCACCATCCCCGAGCGGGAAAGCTGTTCCCGGTCCCTGAGCACCGCGCCGCCCACGTCCCCCACCCCCAGCCCGTCGATGCGGACCCGGCCGGCGGTGATCTTGCCGACCACGGTGCCGCGGGCCCGGTCAAACCCCAGTCTGGTCCCGTTTTCCGCCACGAAGACGTGGTCAGCCGGGATGCCCAGTTCACGGGCCAGGGCCGCGTGCTGGATCAGGTGGCGCACCTGGCCGTGCACGGGGACGAAGAACCGGGGCCGGGTGAGGTTGATCATCAGCTTCAACTCCTCGCGGCTGGCGTGGCCCGAGACGTGCACGCCCGCCTCCTTGCCATAGATCACCCGCGCGCCCAGCTTGAACAGGCGGTCGATTGTCAGGGCCACCATGCGCTCGTTTCCCGGCACCGGGGTGGCGGCGAAGACGACCGTGTCGCCGGGAACGATGCCGATCTTGCGGTGGTCGGCCTCGGCTATCCGCCGGAGCGCCGACATGGGCTCGCCCTGGCTCCCGGTGGTGAGGATGACCTGCTGGCGCGGGGGTAGCTTTTCCAGTTCCTCGATGTCGGTCAGGGTTCCGTTGTGGACCCGCAGGTAGCCCAGGGCCCGCGCCACGTCGAGGGTCTGCTGCATGGACCGGCCGATGACGGCCACCTGACGGCCGTCCTCGTCGGCGGCGTCCAGCACCTGCTGCAGGCGGTGGACGTTGGAGGCGAAGGTGGTGGCGAACACCCTCCCCGGCGCTTCCCGCAGGATGGCCTCGAGCCGGCTCCGCACCGCCCGCTCCGATTCGGTGTACCCCTCGCGCTCCACGTTGGTGCTGTCTCCGAACAGGACCAGAACGCCCTCGTCGCCGTACTCGGCCAGGCGGTGAAGGTCGGCCACCTGCCCGTCCACGGGCGTCTGGTCTATCTTCCAATCGCCGGTGCAGATGGCCAGGCCGACGGGCGTTCGAACCGCCACCCCCACCGAGTCGGGAATGGAATGGTTCACCCGGAACAGTTCAACCTCCAGGACGCCCAGGCCCACCCGCTCCTTGGGGGCCAGGACCCGGGATCCCCGGGGCAGGCTCAGGCCGTGCTCCTTGAGCTTCTCCTCCACCAGGCCCAGGGTCAGCCGGGTGGCGAAAACCGGGACTTCCAGCTGGCGAAGGACGAACGGCAGGGCCCCCACGTGGTCCTCGTGGCCGTGGGTCAGGAAGATGCCGCGCAGGCGTTCCTTGTTCTCCACCAGATAGGTGGTGTCCGGGATGACGATGTCGATGCCGGGTTCGTCCTCCGGGAAGGCCAGCCCGGCGTCGATAACCACCAGGTCGTCTGCGTACCCGAGGACCATCATGTTCTTACCGATCTCGCCGAGGCCGCCCAGGAGGGCGGCGGTCAGTCTTGCCATGAGGGCGCTTCGCCTGCCTCTATCAGTTTGTTGATGAGGGGCAACCAAAAAAACGCTCCACCAGCGGCGGAGCGCCCGAACCCCACTCCTCTATTATAGAAAACCGCCGCGCGCCTGGCAATGCGGCCGTCCGAACCGGAGCCTTGCCTCGCTGGCCCGGCGGTCTAGCCCGCCGCGGCCTCCACGGGCAGCAACCCCGCGCCCTCGAGCGCGGCCATGATCACCCTGACCTCGTCGTCGCCCGGTTCGGCCAGCGGGAGGCGGAAACCGCCCACGTCCATCCCGACCAGCCGCAGGGCGACCTTGACCGGGATGGGGTTGGTGGTCACGAACATCGCCTTGAACAGCGGGAACAGTTCCAGGTGGATCGACCTGGCCCGCTCCACCTGGCCGCCCTGGTACGCCTGGATCATCGCCCGGATCCGGTCACCCACCAGGTGCGACGCGACCGATACCACGCCGTGACCGCCCACGCTGAGGATGGGAAGCGTCAGGCTGTCGTCGCCGGAATAGACCGTGAAACCCGCCGGGACCGCGCGGACCACCTCGGAGACCTGATCCAGGTTGCCCGAGGCTTCCTTCACCGCCACGACGTTCTCCAGGCCCGCCAGGCGCGCGAGGGTGGCCGGCAAGAGGTTCGCCCCGGTCCGGCCCGGCACGTTATAGACCATCAGCGGGAGGTCGACGGCCTCGGCAATCGCGGCAAAGTGCCGGTACATGGCGGCCTGGGGGGGCTTGTTGTAGTAGGGGACCACGGCCATGATGCCCCGGGCTCCGGCCCGCCGGGCGTCTTTGCTGAGGGCGATGGACGCGGCCGTGTCGTTGGTCCCGGTCCCCGCCACCACCGGGGCCCGGTCGCCGACCTCGTCGGCCACGGCTTCCACCAGCCGGGTGCGTTCCTCGGGGGTCAGCGTGGGCGACTCGCCGGTGCTGCCGGCCACCACCAGCCCGTCCGACCCCGAGCCCACCAGCCTGGCCGCCAGCGCCCTGGCGCGCCCCAGGTCCAGCGAGCCGTCGGCGGCGAAGGGCGTCACCATCGCCGTCAGGACGCTACCGAATCTACCCATCTCCTCACCTGCCCTCTCTGGCTGCCGGCTGGCTTGCTCCGCCAGCCTTGGACCCGCCGCCCGCCACCGCGGAACGGGCCGCCGGTGTCTGCTCCCTGCCCTCGGCGCCGGCCCCCGTGGCGGGCTCGGCGGTTCGCCCGGCCGTCGCCGGCTGGTCAAGCCCGAAGTACCGGTGCAGGGCCCTGACGGCGGGCCCGAGGTGGGCGTGGGGCACCAGCGCCGAGATGGTAACGTGGGAGTCGGCGGTCTGCAGCACCGGAGCGCCCGCCTCGGTCAGCGCCCGGACCACCCGGGCCATGACCCCCGGCACCCCCCGCATGCCCATGCCCACCACCGTGACCTTGGCGCAGCCCGAGGTGACCTGGGGCCGGTACCCCCGGCTGATGAGCGCCTTCTCGGCCCGGTCGGCCACTTCCTCCGGCACGGTAAAGGCCTTCTGGGTGGGGGACACGTTGATGAGGTCCACCGAGATGTTGGCGTCGGCCAGGGTCTGGAACACGGCGATGGCGTGGCGGTTGTCCGGGTCGCCTTCAGGCGTGTTCACCACCAGCTGGGTTACCTGGGGCATGTGGGTGACCGCCGCCACCACCCGGCCACTGTAGTAGGGCGGCCAGCGCAACGGATCCTCGAGCTGGGTGATGATGAGCGTCCCCGGGCTGTCGTCAAAGGTCGACTTGATCCGCATGGGGAGGTTGTGTCGCATGGCCAGCTCCACGGCGGCCGGATGGATCACCCGGGCGCCGACCGCGGCCATCTGCGCCAGTTCGTAGTGGGCCATCAGCTCCAGGGTCCTGGCTTCCGGGACCAGTTGCGGGTCGGCGGTCTTCACCCCGTCCACGTCGGTGTAGATCTCGACCACCTCGGCCTTGAGGGCCACGCCGATGGCCGCCGCCGTCGTGTCTGAGCCGCCGCGGCCGAGGGTGGTGATGTCCCCTGTCTCGGTGACCCCCTGGAATCCGGTGACCACCACCACGCGGCCGGCCTTGAGGTGGGCGAGCAGGCGGTCGGCCTCCACCCTGAGGATGTTGGCCCGGGAGTGGTTGGCGTCGGTGATGATCCCGGCCTGGCCACCCGTCAGGACGGCCACCTCCAGCCCGTGCCGGCGCAGGGTCTGGGCCAGCACCACGGCGGAGATGACCTCGCCGCAGGACGCCACCAGGTCCAGGTCCCGCGGGCTGGCGTCGGGAAACGCCTCGGCCGCGAGCCGCAAGAGCGTGTCGGTGGCATAGGGGTCCCCGGCCCGGCCCATCGCCGAGACCACCACCACCGGCCGGTAGCCCTGGCCGACGGCCGCCTTCACCTTCTGGGCGACCATCTCCCGGCGCTCCGCCGTCGCCAGGGACGTTCCGCCGAACTTCTGGACGATGGTCCGCATGCAGCCGTCCTCCCCCGCGGCTGCCGGAAGCCCGGGCTTCCGGCGTGTCCCGCAGCCCATGACGGGCGTGCTCCGGCCCCGGTTCCCGGCCCGGGCCGCCGTCACCTTCCGCCGCGTGCTCCAGCCGGTCCTCAGGCCCGGCTGCGCCGGCTGGCCGGCCGCGCCGGCTTCGGGTCCTCTGTCGTCAAGGTTTCCTGGTACCGCCAGCGCTCGATGAGCACCGGCTGGAGTTGCCGGCCTTCCAGAGCCGCCGTGATGGTTTCCGGCAGCAGGTCCAGGTGCGCGTCGAGAGAATTGGGCTTCTCCTTGGGATTATCCTGGCCAAAGGGAACGAAGTAAACGTTCTTGCTGTTGAGCAGCGTCCCCAGGTTCCTGGCGTTCATGCCCAGCGCGTCGTTGGTGGAGACGGCCAGGACCACGGGGCCTCCGTTGCGCAGGTGCGCCTTGGCGGCGAACAGGGTGGGGCTGTCGTTGATGGCGTTGGCCAGCTTGGCCAGGCTGTTGCCGGTGCACGGACACATCACCACCACGTCCACCAGGCACCCGGGGCCCAGCGGTTCGACCTCCGGGAAAGTGGTCAACGGCTTCCCGCCGGTCACCTCTTCCAATCGCCGGAGCCAGTCCTCGGGCGTGCCGAAGCGGGTGGCCACCGTCTGGAGTGCCAGGGAGACGATGGGCACCACCCGGGCCCCCGCGCTGATGAGCCGTTCCATGTGGGCCAGGACCCGTCCCAGGTTGTGGTGGGATGCCGCCAGGCACCAGGCCACCCGAACGCCGTCAAGTCCCATGCCCGGTCTCTCCTCCCCTCTTTTCCGCGCCGGCCAGCGTGGACGCCGGCTCCGGCGGGCCCCCGGTGTCGTGCAGGAGCGCCCGGGCGATGACCCGGGCCTGGTTCAACCCGGCTGTCAGAGGGGCGCGCCGCCCCGGCAGACCCGGTGCCAGGATGGCCGCGATACCCCGCTCGCGGGCCGCGTCGAAGTCAGTACCGCCAGGCCGGGAAGCCAGGTCGACCACGACGGCCGGACCGCGCAGCGCGTCCAGTTCCCTGGCCCCCAGCACCGGCGCGGGGACCGTGTTGAAGACGGCGACCGCGTCTCGAAGCGCGCCGGGGAGGCCGTCAAAGGGCACCGGTTCCAGGCCCAGGGCCTGTGCCAGAGCGAGCCCGCGTGGCTGGCGGGCCACCACGGCCACGCGGGCGCCCAGCCCGCGGAGCATGGGGGCGAGCACGCTGCCGGTGCGGCCGAAACCGATCACGACGGCCCTGGCGCCGTGGAGGGTGACCGGCAGGTGGTCCATGGCCAGCGCGATGGCGCCCTCGGCCGTCGGGATCGCGTTGAGGATGGCCAGTTCGTCGTCATCGGCCAGTTCCCTGAGGGAAAGACCAGCCCCCGTCACGAGCTCCCGCAGCGCCGGGCGGGCCTGCCCGACCAGCACCCGGGCGCCCGCGGCCAGCCTGCCCAGGCTGGGTGTGGTGAGTCGGACGGGCTCGCCCCAGGCAGGGGCATAGACCTGGCAGTGATCGTCGGTGCCGGCCAGCGGCAGGACCAGGGCGGTGGCGCCGTCCAGCGCCTCTTCGAGCGACGCGGACCGGTGGAAGCCGGGCAGGGGGCAGAGGGTGGTGAACTCGACGGCGTAAGTCCGGACCCGGGCTCCCCAGCCGCTCAGGGTGTGGGCGATCACGGCTTCCCTGGCATCGCCCCCCACCAGGGCAAGCCGGTGGCCTGCCAGCGCTTCCCGCACCTCGGTTCCCCCCACGGGCCCGGCCTTGCTTCTTTCAACGGCCCTGAGGGAGCCGGCCTGCCGGACGCTCGCCCGCCGGCCCCCCGGTCGCCGGCCGGGTGTCCGGTGCATGATATGAGGTCGCGGAAAGCGGTGTGCTGGGCCTACAACTCCAGGACGTCCTCGAGACTGAAGGCCACGCCCTTGAACCCGCGTACGCGCTTGATGGTGAGCACAAGCCCGGGCATGAACGAGGCCCGGCTGGTTGAATCGTGGCGCAGGCTCAGGATCTGCCCGGGGCCACCGAAGAGGAGCTGGTGGTGGGCGATCAGGCCCGGCAGGCGGACGGAATGGACCCTGATCCCCTCGACCTCGGCCCCCCGTGCCCCGGCGGCCCGTTCCACCGGCTGCCCCAGGGGCGGGCCCGCTGGCCGGGTCGCCGCGGCCTGGGCCCCGGTGCGGGCCCTGGCCAGGCGTTGGCAGGTGAGCATGGCCGTTCCCGACGGGTAGTCGAGCTTCTCGTCGTGGTGAAGCTCGATGAGCTCCACGTCGGGGAAGAACCGGACGACCTGTTCGGCCAGGCGGATCAAGAGCGCCGCGCCCACCGAGAAGTTGGGAATCACCGCGCCGCCCAGGCCGTGGCGGGCGCAGAGGGTCCGGATCTTCTCCAGTTCGTCGGCGGTCAAGCCGGTCGTTCCGACCACCGGGTTGACCCCGGCGGCTACCGCCGCCTGAACGTGTTCCACCGCCGACCGGGCGGTGGTGAAGTCGACCAGGACATCGGGGGCGTGGCGGGCGATGGCTTCGGCGGCGTCCTGGTGGATGGGCGCGCCCAGCCGGCGGTTGAGCAGCACCTCACCCACGTCCTGGCCGACGGCGCGGCGGGCGACCGCAGCCACCAGCTTCAGTTCGGGGTCGGCGGCCGCGGCGCGCACCGTCTCGGCGCCCATCTTCCCCAGCGCTCCGGCCACCAGCACCCGGATGGCCATCGATGACCTCACCTGCCAGCGTCCCGACACGGCCGCTCCCGGACGGGACGGCTACGCCCAGGCTTCGTCACCGGCAACCCGTGTTCCTACACGACCTCCCGCCCCACCGGCGAAGCTCTCACGGCCCACCATATTCCGTTCCCGGCCGGGAGGGTACAGGCGCCAGCCGCGGCTAACTCCGGCGCTCTCCCTCGAACCGGTGCATCTTCACGTCCACCGCGCCGTGCTGGCGAAGGATGGTGCTGACCTCCGAGGCCTTGTCGTCGGGGGCCTTGACCAACGTCACCACCCCGCCGCGCCTGATCTCTTCCTCCAGCCGGCGCCCCTCTTCCTCGGGGATCCCCCAGTCCACCAACCCGCCGGCGATGCTGCCGGCCACGGCGCCGGTCAGGGTGGCGGCGATGGGTCCCGCGGCGATGATGGGCCCGATGCCGGGAATGGCCAGCGCCCCGGCACCCGCCAGCAGCCCGGCCACGGCGCCGAGGCCGCCGCCCCAGGCCGTGCCTTCGCCCAGATCCTGGTCGGCAACTTCCATGTCGCGCCTACCGCCACCGCCCTCCCCCCGGGCGCCCTCCCGGCGGTCCCGGTGGATCACGGAGACGTCCTTCTCAAAGCCCTTTTGCTTGAGCTCCCGCACCGCCTTCTCGGCCTGGCTCTCGGACCGGAAGATCCCAACTACCGAACGGGCCATAGACGGAACCTCCCTGCACCTGGCGTCGGATTCTGGCGTCCGTTGCCAGGGTTACCCGCCATGGCCCGCGGTATGCTTGTCACTTTCTGACAGGCCGGCCCGGCTTCACTCCTGCCGCCCGGTGCTGCCGAAGCCTCCCTCCCGCTCGCCGCCGGCGACGTCGCCGGCGACCCGGCGGTAGGGCACGAAGATGGCCTGGGCGATCCGCTGGCCCCGCGCGATGTCGACGGGTCGATCGCCGCAATTGCGGAGGGCCACCAGGATGTGGCCCTCGTTATCGGGGTTGTCGGCGTAGTCGGCGTCGACGATGCCCACGCCGTTGGCCAGAATCAGCGAGTGCTCCAAGGCCAGGCTGGAGCGGATGTGGATCTGGACGTGCTCGTCGGCGGGCAGGTACACCTTGAGCCCGGTGGGCACCAGCGCCACCCGGCCCGGCTCCACGGTTACCGCCTCGGCGGCGGCCAGGTCGTAGCCGGCGCTCAGCCTGGTCCGGCGGCGCGGGAGCGCAACCCGGGCCTCCCGGTACGCCGCGACCACCGCGAACCGGCGCTCCCTCGAGCCTGAAGGCTGGATCTTCCTCGCCCCCTTCCTGTCAGGCGGTCCCGGCTTGCAGTTGAAGGTCTTCGATTTCCCGGGCTAGCCCCGAATCGTCCAGCGGGCCCACGGCGGCCACGCCAAGCCTGACGGGAACCAGCCGGCCGGCAAAGGCGGCCAGGTCGTCGTCGGTGACCGCGTCAATCCGGCCGAGCATTTCGTCCAGGGTGAGGATCCGGCCCAGCAGGAGTTCGGAGCGGCCCAGCCACGCTGCCCGGCTGGAGGTGGATTCCAGGCCCAGCATGAGGTTGCCCTTCAACTGGTTCCTGGCGCGCCGGAGTTCGTCCGGCCGCACGCCGTCCCTCCGGACGGCTTCCAGTTCGGCCAGCATCAGCTGGAGCACGGAATGTAGCTGGCCGGGGCTGGTGCCGGCGTAGACGGCGACCAGTCCGGCGTCCCGGTAGCCGTTGGCGTAGGCGTAGACTGAATAGGCCAGCCCCCGCTCGTCCCTGATCTCCTGAAACAGCCGGGAACTCGACCCGCCGCCCAGGATGGTGACCAGTAGCTGGGCGGCGTAGCTTTCTTCCTGGTTGGTGAGGGGAGCACCCGGCGCGCCAAGGCACAGGTGCACCTGCTCGATGGGTTTCCGTCTGACCCAGGTACCCGGGCTGAAGCGCGGGGAGGTGCCGTCCGCTGCCGGCGGCGCCCCCGACGGCGAACGCTTCCTCCTCCACGCCCGTTGGGCGCTGGCGCGGGGCTACCACGGCCTCAACGTGCTCGGCACCAACGGCGAGG
>DYFQ01000039.1:0-10481 GCA_020725105.1 Symbiobacterium thermophilum | reverse complement strand
GGCGCCCCCGCCGGCAGCGGCGAGAAGGCCTCGGCCACCTGCCCGGTGACGCGCCGGGCGTCCACGTTGCCGGCCACCGCCACCACGGCGGCGGGAGCCACGTAGTGGGCCCGGTAATGGGCCAGCAGGTCGTCGCGGCTCATGGACGCGACGGTCTGGACCGACCCCTGGATGGGCCGGCCGAGGGAGTGACCGGGCCAGCAGCCCTCGGAGAGCACGTCGTGCACCAGGTCCTCCGGCGTGTCCTCGTAGAGCTTTATCTCTTCCAGGATGACGCCCCGTTCCTTCTCGATGTCGTCCGCCGCCAGCCGGGGCCGCAGCACCAGGTCGGAGAGGAGGTCCAGGGCCACCGGGAGGTGCTCGTCCAGCACCTTGGCGTAGTAGCACGTGTACTCCCGGGAAGTGTAGGCGTTCAGATGCCCGCCTACCGCGTCGATGGTTTCGGCGATCTCCCTGGCCGACCGGGTCTGGGTGCCCTTGAAGAAGAGGTGCTCGAGAAAGTGGGAGATGCCGGCGCGGCCGGGCGGCTCGTGACGCGAGCCGGCGGCCAGCCAGAGGCCGACGGAGACGGAGCGGACGGCGGGCATCTCGTCCACCACGATCCTCAGCCCGGACGGCAGGACCGTCCGGGATACGCTTGACACTGGACCGACCTCCTCGCGGCTAGCGGCCATGGTTCGGCGCCAGTTCGGCGCCACGGTAGAAATGGCGCAGGATTTCGCCGTGCGTGAACCCGAGCCGGGCCATCTCGTAGGCGCCCATCGACCCTCGCGGGAGCCAGGCCAGGACCTGTCCCCCGCCCACCGGAGCGGCGGCCGGGGCAGCAGACCGGCGCCGACCAGGCCGAGGGGGGCCAGGGTCACCCGGTCGAGGGTGACCGCGTCGAATAGTGTGCTCCGGACCACGGAGGCGCCGAGCCCGCCGGCCGGAGAGTGGCGGGCCGTCCACCCGCACCGCCGGCCCCGGTCCGGGGTCCGGCGTCACGGCCGCCATGAGACCGCCGACGGCAAGCCGGAACATGCCTACCTGGATTCGACGGCCCGCCCCGAAAATCCCTGGCGCTGGCCGGAGGCGCCGGGGGGGAGGGCGGCTTCCGGCGGTCCGAGGATCTCGAACCACACCCTGCCCCCGCCGGTGCCGCCCCTGATCACCAGGGGGTAGTCGGTGGTGTTGCGGAACTTCAGGTCAAGCCAGTCGAAGGACACTGCGGCGTCACGGCCGATGGGCACGTACCATACCCGCTTGGAGTGGGGATGGCGCTGGACGATCTCCAGGCCGGCCTCCAGCGCCGCGTTGTAAAGGGTGGTGGAAACCTGGCAGACGCCGCCCCCCAGGTCCGTGACGAAGGCTTCCCCGATGATGACGGGGGCCTTCTTGAAGCCGCGGGCCGCCGTGGTGGGCCCGTGGGCGGCCCAGAAGGAGAAGATCTCCCCCGGCAGGAGCACGGTGTGGTTCAGCAGTGACGCCCCCAGCCGGATGTTGTGAATCCGGCCGGCGGAGCCCGAGAGCCAGGTCGAGTAACGGCCCAGGGGCACCGTGGCCCGGGCCAGCGCTTCCCGGTTGACCCGGGGCTCCACGGGCAGCAGCAGCGGCTCCACCGCCTCGCCGGGCCCGGCTTCCAGCACTCGCCGGACCGTTTCGGCGACGTCCAGCACCTGGCCGGGCCGCTCGGGGACGACCTTGCCGGTCGACCGGTCGATGGTGGCGTTCTCCGGCGGCCGCCAGAGTTCCCTGGCCAGATCCTTCACCGTGCGGCGCGCCTCGTGGGGCAGCTGGCCGGTCATGTCCCGGCCCGCGAGGGTGACGCCCGGCCGCACCCCGTACAGCGTGCGTTCCACCAGGTCAAGGCAGCCGGTGGCCGCCACCGCCACCACGAGCAACCCCGCCAGAGCCAGCGTGACCCGGGTCCGCCTGCCGCCGCCGTTGGTCGTGCCCACTCGATTCCCCGCCGTTGCGGCGCCCGCCGTTCGGCGCCGCGGTCTTCAACCCATCCTATGAGCGGAGACGAGGGCCCATGGCAGGGCCGGGGGGCACGGAAAGGCCGGGAGGCCGGGGACGGCCGCTACCTGGGCGGCCGCCCTCCGCGGGGCCCGTCGCCCCGTCGCCCGTCCCGGTCGCGACCACCGGGCGGCCGGCCACCGCCGCCGAAGCGCGGGCGGCGGTCGCCGCCGGGTTCCCGGCCGCCCCGCTGCTCGGGGGGGCCTGCCGGGGCGAAGGTGACTCCCCGCTCCGCCAGGCGGATGGCGGGGTCGTCCTGCTCGCCGTTGGCGTCCTTCAGGGCCTCCCGTCGCGACAGGTTGATCCGGCCCAACCGGTCGATCTCGGTCACCTTCACCAGTACCTTGTCGCCCACCTCGACCACGTCCTCCACGGTGGGTACCCGGCCCTCGGCCAGTTCGGAGATGTGGATCAGGCCTTCCTTGCCGGGCACCAGTTCCACGAAGGCCCCGAAGTTCATCAGCCGGGTGACGGTGCCGCGATAGATCTGGCCGGGCTCGACCTCGCGGGTCAGGCTCTGGATCCACTCCACCGCCTTCTTGCCGCCCTCGCCATCATGGGCGGCGATGAAGATGCGCCCGTCGTCCTCGATGTCGATCTCCACGTTGCACTCGGCGGTGATCTTGTGGATCATCTTGCCCCCGGGGCCGATCACGTGGCGGATCTTGTCGGGGTCGATCTGCAACACGATGATCCGCGGCGCGTAGGGCGACAGTTCAGGCCGCGGCTCCGGCAGCACCTCCAGCATCCGGTCGAGGATGTGCAGCCGCGCCTGCCTCGCCTGCTCAAGCGCCTGCTCCAGCACCGCCCGGCCGACGCCGCCGATCTTGATGTCCATCTGCAGGGCGGTGACGCCCTGTCGGGTGCCGGCCACCTTGAAGTCCATGTCGCCCAGGGCGTCCTCGATGCCCTGGATGTCGGTGAGCACCGCCACCCGGTCGCCTTCCTTGACCAGACCCATGGCGATGCCGGCCACGGGAGCCCGGATGGGCACCCCGGCGTCCATGAGCGCCAGGGTCGAGCCGCACACCGAGGCCATGGAGGTGGAGCCGTTGGACTCCAGCACCTCGGAGACCAGCCTGATGGTGTACGGGAAGGTCTCCTCGTCGGGGATGACCGGCGCCAGCGCCCGCTCGGCCAGGGCGCCGTGGCCGACCTCGCGCCGGCCGGGGCCTCTCAAGGGGCGAGTCTCTCCCACCGAGTACGGCGGGAAGTTGTAGTGGTGCATGTACCGCTTGAACTCCTCGATCTGGAGGCTGTCGAGGATCTGGCGGTCCGACACGGCGCCCAGGGTGGCGATGGTCAGCGCCTGGGTCTGGCCCCTGGTGAACAGGCCCGAGCCGTGGACCCGCGGTACAAGCCCGACCTCCACGCTGACGGGCCGGATCTCATCGGGCCGCCGTCCGTCGGGCCGCAACCGGCGGTCCAGGATCAGCTGCCGTACCTCGGCCTTGAGGCTCGAGGTGAACACCTCGGCAATCTGCTTCTTCGCGCCGGGATAGAGATCCTCGGGGAAAAGCTCGCTGAAGTGCTCCAGGGTCTCGGCCTCGAGCGCTCTGGTCTGCGCTTCCCGCTCCAGCTTGTCCGGGTTCAGCACCGCGTCCTTCAGCCGCGGCGCCACGTACTCCCGGACAGCCGCCTCCAGGTCGGGGTTTATGGTGGCCACCGGGAACTCGGCCTTGGGCTTGCCGATCTCGGCGATGATACTCTCCTGAAAGGCCACCAGTTCCTTGATGGTCTCGTGGCCGAACATGATGGCGTCGAGCATCGCGTCTTCCGGCACCTGGTCGGCGCCGGCCTCGACCATCAGGATGGCGTCCCTGGTGCCCGCCACCACCAGATGCAGGTCGGAGCGGTTTTGCTGCTCCTGGGTGGGGTTGATGACGAATTCGCCGCCGACCCGGCCCACGATGACGGCACCGATCGGGCCGTGCCACGGGATCTCCGACAGGCTCAGGGCCAGCGACGCGCCGAGCAGGCCGCAGAACTCCTGGGGCGCGTCGTAGTCCACTGACAGCACGGTGACGATGACCTGCACGTCATTGCGGAAGCCCCTGGGGAACAGCGGCCGGATGGGCCGGTCGGTCAGCCGGGCCGACAGGATGGCCTTTTCGGTGGGGCGGCCCTCGCGCCGGAAGAAGCTGCCCGGGATCCGGCCCACGGCGTAGAGCCGCTCCTCGTAGTCGACGGTCAGGGGGAAGAAGTCAATCCCTGGCCGCGGCTCGGCCGAGACGCACGCCGTCACGTTGACCACGGTGTCGCCGAAGCGCACCATGGCCGCGCCGTGGGCCTGCCTGGCCAGCCTTCCCGACTCCACAACGAGCCGGCGTCCCGCCAGCTCCATCTCATAGCGGTGGACCATATGTGACACCTGACCTTCTATTGATGATTCACCTCGTTCCTCGAGTCGGGCAGGCAAGAAACCGGCCCGCCCAGGACCTGGCCGGGCGCCCGGCCGGCGGTCCCGCCGCCTAGCGCCGCAGGCCCAGCTTCTCCACGATTTCCCGGTAACGATCCACGTCGTTTTGACGCAGGTAGTTCAGGAGCGCCCGCCGCTGGCCGACCATCTTGAGGAGCCCACGCCGCGAGTGGAAGTCCTTCTTGTGGGTCTTCAGGTGTTCGGTCAGGTAGTTGATCCGCTCGGTCAGGATGGCGATCTGGACCTCCGGCGAGCCCGTATCCTTGTCGTGCAGGCGGAACTGGTCAATGATGGCCTGTTTGCGGTCCTGCGAAAGGGCCACGACGCTGATCCCTCCTCGGAGTGAATCGCCGCGGGCTCAGTAGGCCGCCGGAGGATTCGGCCAACCGGGCCAGCGGTTCTCGAGCCGCGTCCGGTCAACACAAGCATCTTACCACAGTGGTTAACCGCGGGCAACGAAGGGTTCCGCCCCCGGGATCCGCCGGGCCGGTGGAGGCTGCCGGGCCAGGAGGTCGCGGCCGGCGGCGACGTCGCGGGCGATCTGCTCCGCCAGAGCCCGAGGCGATTCGAACCGCTGCTCGTCCCGGAGCCGGGTGACGAAGTGCAGCCGCAGCCGGACGCCGAGCACGTCAGCGGAGAAGTCGATGAGGTGCGCCTCGACCCCGAGGTCCCTGCCGCCGAAGGTTGGCCGGTACCCCACGTTGACCACGCCCGGATACCACCGGTGGCCGGCCTCCAAAAGCTCGGCCCACGCCGCGTACACCCCACGGGCGGGCACGGCCAGCCCAGGGGCCAGCGCCAGGTTGGCGGTGGGGACTCCCAGGCCTGTTCCGACCCCGGCCCCCCTGGTCACCCGGCCCGTGACGGAGTGGAACCGCCCCAGCAGCCGGGCCGCGCGGGCCACGTCGCCGGCCGCCAGCAACTGCCGGACGGCCGTCGACGAGACGGGAACTCCGTCCAGTCGTACCGGGGAGAAGACCACCACCCGCAAACCCAGCCCCCTCGAAAGCTGGCGCAACAGTTCCGCGTTGCCGCGCGCGGCGTGACCGAAGGTGAAGTCGTAGCCCACCAGCACGACGCGGGCCTTGAGTCCTCCAGCCAGCACCCCCTCGACAAACTCCTCCGCCGGAGTGCGGGCGAACTCCGGCGTGAATTCCACCACCACCAGGAGGTCAAGGCCCAAGGCCTCGATGAGTTCGGCCTTCTCCTCCAGGGGCGTCAACAGCGGCGGGGCGCCGCCCGGGCGGAGGACGACCTCGGGATGGGGTTCGAAGGTGACCGCGGCGCTCTGGAGCCCTGACGCCCGGGCGTCGCTCACCGCCGCCCGGAGGATGGCCTGGTGGCCCAGGTGCACGCCGTCGAAGGCGCCGATGGCCACCACGCGGCCGGTTTCGGCCGTCCCCAGCTTTCCGAGCCCGCGAACCAGCTTCATGAGTCTTCAGACTCCTCCACCCTGTCCCGTGCCAACCGGGCGCCGGCGAAGAACACCTTGTGCGGCCGGATGACCGTCCCCCCGGGGTCGCCGATGCCGACCCCCGCCAGGCGGCCGTCGGGAGCCAGCAGCAAGAGCGGCCCCCCGGGCAGGCCTGACCGCGGCCACCCCGCGACCTCCGCCGGGCCCAGTTCGCGGCCGTAGCCCAGAGCTTCCAGGCCCGCCGGCAACAGGTAGAACCAGGGCAGGCCGACCGCCTCCCGGGCCGGCACGAGCCGGGCCTGGAGCCGGCCGGCGCCGGCCGCCGCCTCGAGTTCCTCCAGGGTCGCCGCGTCCTCCAGATGAAAGGTCCCCACCCGCTGGCGAAGCAGGAACCCCAGGTGAGCGCCGCTCCCCAGGGTCTGGCCCAGGTCGTGGGCCAGCGCCCGGACGTACGTTCCCTTGGAGCACTCCACGTCCAGCAGGGCCCGGGGATAGCCTGGCCAGGCGACGCCGTCCTCGACCCCCGGAACCCACCATCCGACCAGCTCCAGCCGGTATATGGTCACCGCCCTGGGCCGGCGCGGAACGGTCTTCCCCTCGCGGGCCAGCCGGTACAGTTGCTTGCCCTGGTGCCGGACGGCGGAGGCCATGGGTGGCACCTGGAGAATACGGCCGCGAAAGGCGCCCAGGGCGCGGGCGACCGCCTCGGCCTCCAGTCCCCGGGGCGGCCCGGCTGCCACCACTTCCCCGTCGGCGTCGCAGGAGGTGGTCGAAACGCCCAGCACCACCTCGGCCCGGTACCGTTTGGTTCCTCCCATCACGTACTCGACGAGCCGCGTGGCGCTGCCCACGGCGACCGGCAAGACACCGGCGGCCAGGGGGTCCAGGGTGCCGCCGTGCCCGACCCGGGGTTCCGCCCGACCCGGGCCGCCGGGCGGCGTCCGGCCCCCCTGTCGCAGCGTCCGGCGGACGGCGGCGACCACGTCGTGGGAGGTCATGCCCGGCGGCTTCAACACGTTGAGAAACCCCTCCAACGGCTTACCCCCCGGTCCCGTGGTCCCGCCCGGAGCGGGCGGCCAGGGCGGCAGCGCTGACCACCCGCTCCACGGCCACCTCCAGGCCGCCGTCCAGCAGGCACCCGGCCGCGCGGGGATGGCCGCCCCCACCCATGACGCTCGCCAGGTCCGCCACGTCCACCCTGGCCCGGGAGCGGAGGCTCACCTTGACCCGGCCGTCCTCCACCTCCCGGAAGAGCAGGCCGACCTCGACGCCCTCCACGGAGCGGGCGTAGTTCACCAGGCCTTCGGCGTCCTCGTCGCTGGCTCCCGCCGACTCCAGGACCGGTCGGGGCAGGGTGATCCAGGCCACGTGGCCGTCCGGGTGCACCTCCAGCCGTTCCAGGGCCAGCCGCAGCAATCGCAGGCTGGCCAGGGACCTGGTGTCGTAGACGTTGTTGACCACCTGGGCCGGATCAGCCCCGAGTTCGATGAGCCGGGCGGCTATCCGGTGGGTGGCGGCCGTGGTCTGCTCGAAACGGAACGACCCGGTGTCGGTGGAGATGGCCGTGTAGAGGCACTGGGCCATGGCGGGAGTCCAGAGCGCCCTCAGGCCCTGGAGCAGGTGATACACCAGTTCCCCGGTGGCCGCCGCGGCGGGATCGACCCAGCGGACGTGGCCGAAACCCTGGTTGGTCTTGTGATGGTCGACGTTGCACACGACGGCGGCCTGGGCCACCAGCGTGGCTGCCCCGCCCACCCGGTCAGCATCCGAGCAGTCCAGCAGCAGGGCCACGTCCCAGGGACCCGTTGCTTCCCCAGGCTCGAGCACCTCGTCCACCCCGGGCAGGAAATCGAAGAGGCGTGGAACCGGATCGGCCGACACGACCTGGGCCTCCTTGCCCAGGGCCGCCAGGGCCGCGGCCATCGCCAGGTTGGAACCGACGGCATCACCGTCGGGGGCCTCGTGCAGGGCAAGCAGGAAGCGCCGGTACCGGCGGACGCACCGGAGCACGGCTCCCCGGCCGTGGCCCCGTGGCCGGCCGGCTGCCTGGCGCGAGCCGGCAGTCATCGGTCTCCGTCCTTGAGTTCCTGGCTGACCTCCCGCATCAGGCTCACCAGGCGCGTGCCCCGCTCGATGGACTCGTCCAGCCGGAAGACCACCTCCGGCGTGTGCCGGAGCCGGACCCGCCGTCCCAGTTCCGAGCGGATGAAGCCGGTGGCGCCGGCCAGCGCTTGCACGGTGCGGGCCTTGGCCTCGTCGTCTCCCAGCACGCTCACGAAGATCTTGGCGTGGCGCAGGTCGCGGGAGAGTTCAACCGACGTCACGCTGCAAAAGCCCAGGCGCGGGTCTTTCAACTGGTTGTGGATGATGTCGGACACTTCGGTCTTCAGTGCCGCCTGGAGCCGGGCCACCCGGTCAGGAGCCATGGCCGTTCACCTCAGTAAAACTCAACCTGGTAGTCCCAGAGAACGCCGTCGGCGTGCTCGCGGATCCAGTTCATCGCCCGGGCGACCAACCGGTCCGCCACCCGGCGGTCCGAAGAAACCACCGCAATGCCGAGGACGGCGCGGTCGTGCCGGTCCTGCTCGTCCACTTCTGCAACGGAGACGTTGAACTGGTGGCGCAGCCGGTCGATGACGCTCCTTATCCGCCGCCGCTTCCCCTTCAGCGAGTCCGAACCCGGCAGTTGCAGGTGCACCCGGCACCCCGCCACCACCATGGCCATCGCGGTCGCCTCCAGCCACCGGGGGCTAGGCCTTGACCTCCTCCATGGCAAAGGCTTCCAGGACGTCGCCCTCTTTGATATCGTTGAAGCCCTCAAGGCCAATGCCGCACTCCAGCCCGGCGGCGACTTCCCGCACGTCCTCCTTGAAGCGCCGGAGCGAGCCGACCTTGCCCTCCCAGACGACCGTGCCGTCGCGAATGAGCCGTAGCCGGGAGTTGCGGGTGATCTTGCCCTCCTGGACGTAGCAGCCCGCCACCGTCCCCGCCCGGGGTACCCGGAAGGTAGCCCGTACCTCTGCCCGGCCGGTCACCACCTCGCGGTACTCCGGCTCCACCAGTCCCGCCAGGAGACCCCCGACGTCGTTCACAACGTCGTAGATCACCCGGTAGGTCCGGATTTCCACGCCTTCCTGGTCCGCCACCCGGCGCGCGTTGGCGTCGGGCCTGACGTTGAAGCCGATGACCAGCGCCTCCGAAGCGGCGGCAAGCATGACGTCGGTCTCGGTCACGGCGCCGACGCCCTCGTGGATGACGGTCAGGCGGATGGGCTGGCGGTCCTTGCCGGCCCCGAGGCCCGCCAGGGCCTGCTTCAGCGCTTCCACCGATCCCTGGACGTCGGCTTTGAGCACCAGGCGCAGTTCCTTGACCTTGTCTTCGTCCGCGTCGCGCATCAGGTCTTCGAAGGTGCGGCGGGCCGGACCGCCCAGACCGGCCTGGCGCCGTTCGGCCTGCCTGGCTTCGGCCACCGACCGGGCCAGCTTCTCGTCGGCGACCACCTGGAAGGCATCGCCGGCCTCGGGCACGTCGTTAAGCCCCACGATCTCCACGGGGGTGGACGGGCTGGCCTTGTCCACCCGGCGCCCGCGGTCGTCCATCATGGCCCGGACCCGGCCCCAGGTGGCGCCACAGACCACGGTGTCACCGACCCGGAGGGTGCCGGTCTGCACCAGCGCGGTGGCGACGGGACCGCGGCCCCGGTCAAGCTGGGCCTCGATGACCACGCCCCGGGCCGGCCGGTTCGGGTTGGCCTTCAGATCCTGGAGTTCGGCCACCAGGAGAATCATCTCCAGCAACTGGTCCAGCCCCTGGCGGCTCTTGGCCGAGACGTTCACGCAGACGGTATCGCCGCCCCACTCCTCGGGAACCAGGTTGTGCTCGGTCAGCCCCCGCTTCACCCGCTCCGGATCGGCGTCGGGCTTGTCGCACTTGTTGATCGCCACCACCATGGGCACCTCGGCCGCCTTGACGTGGTTGATGGCTTCCACCGTCTGGGGCATCACGCCGTCGTCAGCCGCGACCACCAGGACCACGATGTCGGTGACCCGGGCTCCCCGGGCCCGCATGGCGGTGAAGGCCTCGTGGCCGGGGGTGTCCAGGAACACGATGCGCTTTTGCTTCCACTCCACCGTGGAGGCACCGATGTGCTGCGTGATGCCGCCAGCCTCCCGCTCGGTGACGTGGGTCTCCCGGATGGCGTCAAGCAGCGAGGTCTTGCCGTGATCCACGTGGCCCATCACGGTCACCACCGGTGGCCGGCTGACCAGCTCT
Source organism: Symbiobacterium thermophilum (assembly GCA_020725105.1). Classification (GTDB taxonomy): domain Bacteria; phylum Bacillota; class Sulfobacillia; order DYFQ01; family DYFQ01; genus DYFQ01. The sequence goes on along the minus strand of DYFQ01000039.1, from coordinate 378 downwards.
TCCGGCCGGTCCTCCGGTTCCTCGGGAAGCTCCGTGGGCGGCCGGACCGGTTCCGGCTCCACCACCGTGTGGCCGAGTTCGGCGGCGACGATCCGCGCCGTCTCCGCGTCAATCCGCTGGCCCAGGCTGGCCATGACGCCCATGCGCATCAGGGCCTTGATGGCCTCGACGCCAGAGATGCCGAGCTTGCGGGCGAACTCCTGGACGGTCAGGGAGCCGGGCTCGATGACCACGGTGCGCGGCGCCGCGGGTCTGGGCCTGGCGGCCCGGTCGGGCTCACGGCGGGCCGCGGGTCGCCCGGGCCGGGTCTCCGGACGCCGTTGCTGAGCCGGCCTGGCTCCGGCAGGACCGCGTTCGGGCGGCAGCGGCCGCCGCGGC
>DYFQ01000038.1 GCA_020725105.1 Symbiobacterium thermophilum | reverse complement strand
CCGGCAGGGGCTGGCCGGGGACGGCCGCCGCGGCCGCCTCGGGCCGAGCCGGCCGGGGGACCTGCCTGGCCGGGGGTGGCCCGGGCCTGGTCTCCGCACCGGCCGGGGCCGGCGCCGGATCCGGCGCGGTCCGGGTCAGCCGCTCCAGGGCCTGCCTGTACCAACCGCCGGCCCACACGTCGGGCTGGCCGGCGGCCATCTCGGTGGCCACGGCCAGGTTTTCCCTGGCCACCTCGAGGCCGGGGTCGGCCGCCAGGGCCAGCCGGTAAGCCAGGATCGCGCTGTGCAGGTCTCCCACCCGGACCAGGGCGTTTCCCGCCAGGGCCGCCGCGGAGGCAGCGGCAGCAGCCGGTTCCTGTTCCGCCAGGCGCAGGTACTCGGCGGCCGCCTGCTCGGCCTCGCCCTGGCCGGCCAGGGCCGCGGCCAGGTTGTGGCGGGCGTCCGGGTCCCCGGGCCAGCGGCACAGCACGGCGCGAAAGACGCGGGCGGCGGCGTCCAGGTCGGCAGCCTGGTAACGGGCGACGCCCTCGGCCAGCGCCTGCTGGAGGCTCCCGGCCGGGGCGACGGAACCTTCAAGTTCCGCCAGGCGGCTTGCGACGCGCTCCGCCGCGCGGGCCCAGGTGTACCTGGCCCGTGCCCGCTGCAGGGCGGCCAGGCCCCGGCGCCTGGCATCCTCGCGATCCTCGTAGGCCTGCCGCATCGCTGCGGCCAGTTCCTCCACCGGCGTCTGCACCAGGACCGGTAGTCCGGCGGTGACGTAGGGCTCGACCCACCGCTCCCGGAGCACCTGGAGGGTGGAGGGAACCAGGTAGCCCGTCTCCGCCGTGACAAGCTCCGAGGGGGCGCCGCTGTCCGGAACGATGACCGGCAGGCCGCACGCCATGGCCTCCGGCACGGCCAGCCCGAAGCCCTCGCCCCGGGACGGGTACACCAGGCAGTGGCAGGCCGTGTAAAGCCCCGGCATGGCGGCGGGGCCGAGCTCGCCCGGCAGGTACAGCAGGGCCGGCTTTGCCGGGTCTGTCTGGAAGCTGCCGATTTGCCGGCCCCGGTTCACGTGGCTGTAGTACGAGTGGATGCCCAGGTCCTTTACGACGAGGCACACGTCGTCCTGAGGCCCGAAAGCCCGGGCATACGCCTCCAGCAGGAGGTCGATGCCCTTGCGGGGGATGGCCCCGCCCACGAAGAGAAAGCGGAAGGCCTTGTCCGTGGCAAGCTCCATGGGTGGGGCGTCCGGCCGGAACACCGAGGTGTCGACGCCGTACGGGACCAGGTGTATCCTGGCCGGGTCGAGCCCGCTCTGGATCATGCCCCGCTGCACGAAGCGGGAGGGCGCCCAGATCTCCGCCGCGTCGCGGGACCCCTCGACCCACTCGACGGGCAACGCCCCGAATTCCCAGGGCTGATACCACACGAACGGAGCCGGCGGTGCCGCGAAGTCCGGCGGAAACCGGTGTCGGATCCAGGCTGCCGGGCGCCGTGAACCGGTTGCCGGCCAGATCCGCCCCAGCAGTCGCCGGAACCGGGGGTCGGCGTGGGGATCGAACTCAGGCTCCCCAGTGGGCAGAATCCAGCAGTCGACGTCGTCCCGGTCCACGAGGGCCAGCGCCAGTTCCCGGTTGACCACGGCAAAGCCGCGATGGACGAAGAACGGACCTTCCAGCACCACGGTGGGCGCAGTGGGCACGGGCTGTCCTCCCTGACACTGGCTGATTCCTTGCCGGGCCCGGGCGCGCGGCCCCGCCCACCTTCGTGTTCGGCACCCTGCGGCTCCTGCTTTAGGCCCGCTAAAGCCGACGGCCCCCTCAGCCGATGCTGGAGGGTGACAGGACCTTGTGCTGCCATCAAAGCTCCTGCGACGCCATGACGGCCAGGGAGGGTCACGGGACATGCGCGTACTCATTACCGGCATCACGGGCTTTGCCGGGAGTCACCTGGCGGAACTGTTACTGGCCGGGGGAGCCGAGGTTCACGGCACCCGGCGCTGGAGATCCCGGATGGAGAACATCGCCCACCTGGAAGACAGGCTCACCCTGTGGGAGTGCGACCTGCGGGACGCTTCCAGCGTGAAGCGGGCCCTGGCGGAGATCAGGCCCGACTGGATCTTCCACCTGGCGGCCCAGAGCTTCGTGCCCACCTCGTGGCACGCGCCGGCGGAGACCCTGAGCACCAACGTGCTGGGCCAGTTGCACCTGTTTGAGGCCGTACGGGAGCTGGGCCTTAAACCGCGGATCCAGATCGCCGGCTCGTCGGAGGAGTACGGGATGGTTTACCCCGACGAACTGCCCATCCGAGAAACCAACCCACTCAGGCCCTTGTCGCCTTACGGCGTGTCCAAGGTGGCCCAGGACATGCTGGGTTTCCAGTACCACAAGAGCTTTGGCCTGTTCATCGTGAGGACTCGGGGTTTCAACCACACCGGCCCCCGGCGGGGGGAAGCGTTTGTCACCTCCAACTTCGCCAAGCAGATCGCCGAGATCGAACTGGGCCTGAGACCGCCGGTGGTCCGGGTGGGCAACCTGGAGGCGCGCCGGGACTTCACCGACGTTCGGGACATGGTCCGCGGCTACTGGCTGGCTCTTGAGCGGGGCGAGCCCGGCGAGGTCTACAACATCTGCTCGGGCCGCTGCCTGAGCATCCGGGAGATTCTCGAGGGCCTGCTGGCCCTGTCCCACGTCCGGGTGACCGTCGAGGAGGACCCGGCCCGGCTGCGGCCCTCGGACGTGCCTGTGCTGCGGGGGGACTACGGGAAGTTCGCCCGCCAGACGGGCTGGGAGCCGACGATTCCCTTCGAACAGACCCTGGCTGACGTGCTGGACTACTGGCGCCAGCGCCTGGCTCTCCAGCGGCCGGCGGCGGTGGCGGTGGGCGGGGCCGCTTCCCACGCCCTGTCGCCCGTCCGTCCGCGCAGCGGCGGCCGGGTGCGGAGCCGTATCTAACCGGTCCCGCGCATTCAGCCTCGTCTTCAGCCGGCCGCCCGGTGTCGGGCGGCCCGCGTTCTTTGCCGGGGACCAGGGGCAAGGGGTTCCCGGTCAGCGTCCCGAATGGTGTGGTGATCACCAACCATTCTCGACAGCAGAGGAGAACTCCCAGTGCAGGTGGCCATCATCGGCGGTACCGGCTTCTACGATCCCGGCAGCCTCGACGTGGTCCGGGAACACGCGGTGGTGACGCCCTACGGCCGGGCCCACGTGCTCACGGGCCGGGTCGGGGGCATGGAGGTGGGCTTCCTGGCCCGGCACGGGTCCGACCACAGCATCCCGCCCCACCGGGTGAACTACCGGGCCAACGTCTGGGCCCTTCATCACCTGGGCGTCCGGTGGGTGCTGGCCACTGCGGCCACGGGTTCCCTGAACCCGGAGTTCAAACCCGGCGACCTGGTGCTGCTCGACCAGTTCATGGACTTCACGCGCGGCCGGCCGGCCACGTTCTTCGACGGCGGCGAGGCCGGGGTCGTCCACACCGACTTCACCGAGCCGTACTGTCCCGCCCTCCGGGCCATCGTGGCGGAGGCCGCCAGGGCGGAGGGGATTCCCCTGCACCCCCGGGCCACCTACGTGTGTACCGACGGGCCCCGGTTCGAGACCCCGTCCGAGATCCGGGCCTTCCGGACCCTGGGGGGCGACCTGGTGGGCATGACCAACGTGCCCGAGGTGGTGCTGGCCAGGGAAGCGGGGCTGTGCTACGCGACGGTGGCCATCGTGACCAACTGGGCGGCGGGCATCTCGCCCAGCCCCCTGAGCCACGAAGAGGTGCTGGAGGTCATGGCGGGGCGCGGCGCCGCGCTCCGGCGCCTGTTTGACGCCGCGCTCGGGCGCCTGCCGCCGGCCACCGGGTGCGGGTGCGGCGCGGGGGCCGGAAGGCCGGGTGGCCGGCGGTGAGCGGCCCGGCTGCCGGCGGCGGCAGGGTGGTGCTGCGGGGCGGCACCGTCTTCACCATGGACCGGCGGCAGGCGGTCTTCTCTCCGGGTGAGGTGGAGGTGACCGGGGGCCGCATCGCCTACGTGGGCCCGGTACGCGACGGGCAGGGACCGCCGGGGCCGGCGGGTGACGCGGGCCCGGCCGGCGCCGGCCGGCCGGAGGTGATCGACACCTCCGGCAAAGCCGTGCTGCCCGGCTTTGTGAACGCCCACACCCACGCCGCCATGAACCTGTTCCGGACCTATGCCAACGACCTGCCCCTGGAGCGGTGGCTCGAGGAGCGGATCTGGCCGGCCGAGCGGCGGCTGGGCCCCGACGACGTGTACTGGGGAACGTTGCTGGCCGCCTGTGAGATGCTGCGCTCGGGGATCACCTGCTTTGCCGACATGTACTTCTTCATGGACCAGGTGGCCCGGGCGGTGCTGGCCGCCGGCATCCGGGCCAGCCTCTCCCCGGGCCTCATCGGCGTGTTGCCCGGCGCGGAAGCGGGTCTTGAGGCCACCCGCGAGTTCGCCGCCCGCTGGCACGGCCACCAGGACCGTATCAGGGTCATGGCCGGTCCCCACGCCCCGTACACCTGCCCGCCGCCGTACCTGGAGCGGGTGGCGCGGCTGGCGGCCGACTGCGGCATCGGCGTCCACGTTCACCTGGCCGAAACCCGCCGAGAGGTGGACGCCTGCCTGGCCGAGCACGGCGTGACTCCCGTGGCCCTGGCCCACCGGGCCGGCCTGTTCGAGCGGCCTTGCCTGGTGGCCCACGCGGTCCACGTGGACCCCGCCGACATGGAACTCCTGGCCTCGAGCCAGGCAAAGACGGGGGGCGGAGGCGTGGCCCACTGCCCGGTGACCAACGCGTCGCAGGCCAGCGGCGTGGCTCCGGTCCGGGCCATGCTGGATGCCGGGGTCAACGTGGCCCTGGGCACCGACGGTCCCGCCAGCACCGGTCCCCTCGACATGTTCCTCCACCTCCGCACGGCCGCCTACCTCCAGAAGGTGACCCGGGGCGACCCGGCAGCCTTCCCGGCCGGCCTGGCCCTGGACCTGGCCACGCGGGCCGGGGCCGTGGCGACGGGTTGGCGGGACAGCCTGGGGTCGCTGGAGGCCGGGAAGGCCGCCGACGTGGTGGTGGTGAACCTCCGGGCGCCGCATCTGGAACCCGGCCACGACCCCGCGGCCACCCTGGTCTACTGTGCCCGGCCCGAGGACGTGGACCTGGTGCTGGTGGCGGGCCGGACCGTCGTCAGCCAGGGACGGGTGCTGACGGTGGACGAGGCCGAGGCCATGGCGGAGTGCCGCCGCCGCGGGCTCCGGCTGGTGGCCGGTTGAGGCCCGGTGGCGGGCGCGGCCGGGGCCTCACGGCCCCTGGCCGCCGTCAGCCTGTTCCTCGGCCTCGATGACGAACATGCTCCGCTCCCAGATGACCATCAGCCGCAGCCGCAGCCGGAACTGCCCGGCCGGGGTGGTCACCACCCGGTCGTCGAGAATCCGCCAGACCATGATGGGGTCGACGTCCGCCACGTTCTTTCCCACCAGGTCCCTGAGGAGGTTCCTCACGGCTTCCTCGGCTCTCAGGCGCTTGACCCGGTCCTCCAGGTTCAGGTCGATCACCAGCTCCCGGATGGGTAGCCAGCGCCGGGCCTTGACGCTTTCCTCGAGCCGTTGGAGCTGGTCGCGCTGGTCCTCCAGCCTGACCAGGAGTTCCTCTCGCTCCAGGCGCAACTCGTCCACCTGGCGGCCCACCAGCGCCAGGGCGAGGGCGGCGCCCACGAGCGCCCCCAGGAGGGCGGCGCCAAGGGCCACCAGGCAGCCGGTCCTCGGGCCAGCGGCCCGACAAGAGCCGGAGTTCCCCGGGTCGTCGGCGACCCACGGAAACGACGACTGGTCGTCCCGCCGCACCTAGCCCTCGCCCGCCACCAGGGTCATCAGGACCTGTCCCAGGTGGGCGCCGAAGTAAGCGGTCAGGACGAAGAGCAGCTGTTTACCGGCGGCGGCCGGCTGCCCCTCCAGGACGCCCGACTCGATGGTCTTGAGCATGGCGAAGCTCCCCCCGAGGGCCGCCACGATGCCCCAGAGCTTCAGCCGTTCCGCCAGGATGGCCATGGTGCGCAGGGGAAACTCGCCGGTGACCAGGGCCACCAGCCCGCCGGCCGCCGCCCCGCCGACGACCACGCCCAGCGCGATGGAGAAGGCGTACAGGAGGTCAGACACCGTGGTCCTCGCGGTTGTACCTCCCCCGGACCCGTCGCCGGCCGGACGCGCGGGTCCGCTATTGGCTATGGCGGTGGCGGCCCGGCTATGAGGGGCACCCGCCGGCCGGGAGCGTTACGACTTCACGGGGCGTCACGGCTGGCCGGCCGGGCGCCCGGGTGTCGAACGAAAGTGCCGAAAAGACCGGCCGGGCACAAGGGCTTGGGGGTCCAGGCCAGAAATCACACCGTATCAGGGACGCGCGGCCGGAGGCCGACGGGGGAACGCTGGTGACCGGCGAGTTCGTACACCTCCACGTGCACACCGAGTACAGCCTGCTGGACGGCGCCAACCGGATCGACGCCGTGGTGGGTCAGGCGGCCAGGTTGGGCATGCCGGCCCTGGCCGTCACCGACCACGGCGCCATGTACGGGGCGATGGAGTTCTACAAGGCCTGCCGGGACCAGGGCATCAAGCCCATCATCGGCGTCGAGGCCTACGTGGCGCCCCGGTCCAGATTTGACAAGACGGCGCGGGTAGACGACGAGCCCTACCACTTCGTCTTGCTGGCCCGGAACATGACGGGCTACCGGAACCTCACCAAGCTGGTGTCCAAAGGCTTCCTGGAGGGTTTTTACTACCGCCCCCGCATCGACCGGGAACTCATCGCCGAGCACACCGAGGGCCTGGTGGCGCTGTCGGGCTGCCTGGGGGCGGAAGTGCCCCAGTTGATCCTCCAGGAGAGGCTTTCCGAGGCGGAGGAGGCCGCCGCTTTCTTCCGCGACGTCTTCGGCCCCGGCCACTTCTTCCTCGAACTTCAGGACCACGGACTCGAGACCCAGCAGACGGTCAACCGGGAGCTCCTGCGGCTGGCGAAGCGGCTGGGCGTTGGCGTGGTGGCCACCAACGACGCCCACTACCTGGAGCGGGACGACGCCACCGCCCACGACCTGCTGCTTTGCATCCAGACGGCGTCCAACCTGGACGATCCCAAGCGGCTGCGCTTTCCCACCGACGCCTTCTACCTGAAGAGCCCGGCCGAGATGGCCCGGCTGTTCGCGGAGGTGCCCGAGGCGCTCCGGAACACCCTTGAGGTGGCGAACCAGTGCCACCTGGAGTTCGAGTTCGGGTCCTTCAAGTTCCCCCGCTTCGAGATCCCGCCCGGCCACACCAACGGGTCATACCTGCGGCAACTGTGCTATGAGCGGCTCCCTGCCCGCTACGGCCCCGAGCCGTCCCAGGAAGTCCTGCGGCGCCTCGAGTACGAACTCGAGATGATCGCCCGGACCGGCTTCGCCGGCTACCTCCTGATCGTCCAGGACTTCGTCCAGTTCGCCCGGCAGCGGGGCATTCCGGTGGGACCGGGCCGGGGCTCGGCGGCGGGCAGCCTGGTCGCCTACGTGCTGGGGATCACCGACATCGACCCCCTGCGCTATGGCCTGTTGTTCGAGCGCTTCATCAACCCCGAGCGGGTCACCCAGCCCGACATCGACATCGACTTCTGTTACGAGCGCCGGGACGAGGTCATCCGGTACGTCACCGAAAAGTACGGCGAAGACTCGGTCGGGCAGATCATCACCTTCGGCACCATGGGCGCCCGGGCCGTCATCCGGGACGTGGGCCGGGCGCTGGGGATGGCCTACGGCGACGTGGACCGCATCGCCAAACTGGTGCCGTTCCGGGTCGGCATGACTCTGGAGCACGCCCTGGAGATCAACCCCGACCTGCGCCGGCTGTACGAGGAAGACCCCCAGGTCCAGAAGCTCATCGACATCGCCAGGTCGCTGGAAGGCCTGCCCCGCCACCCCTCGGTCCACGCCGCCGGGGTGGTCATCGCCAACGAGCCGCTGGTGAACTACGTGCCCCTGGCCAGGACCTCCGACGGCGCCGTGGTCACCCAGTACACCATGGGGCCCCTGGAAGAACTGGGCCTGTTGAAGATGGACTTTCTGGGGCTGCGGAACCTGACCGTCATCGACCAGACGGTGAAGCTGGTCCGGCAGACCCGCGGCGTCGACCTGGACATGAACCGGATTCCCCTGGACGACCAGGCCACCTTTGACCTGATCACCCGCGGCGACGTGCTCGGCGTGTTCCAGCTCGAGTCCAGCGGGATGCGGGACATGCTCCGGCAGCTGAAGCCCAGCACCATCGAGGACGTCATGGCGGCGGTGGCGCTGTACCGGCCAGGACCGATGGAGAACATCCCCGCCTTCATCCAGGCCAAGCACGGGGGGCAGCCACGCTACCTGCACCCCGACCTCGAACCCATCCTGCGGGACACCTACGGGGTCATGATCTACCAGGAGCAGATCATGCAGGTGGCGTCCACGATGGCCGGGTTCAGCCTGGGGCAGGCGGACATCCTCCGGCGGGCGGTCGGGAAGAAGAAAAAGGAGATCCTCGACGAGCAGAGGGAGGCGTTCGTCGAGGGCTGCCTGCGCCAGGGCCACTCCCGGAAGCTGGCGGAGGAGCTTTACGAACTCATCCTCAAGTTCGCCAACTACGGCTTCAACCGGGCCCACAGCGCCGCCTACGGCCTGATCGCCTACCAGACGGCGTACCTCAAGACGCACTTCCCGCCCGAGTACATGGCCGCGCTGCTCACCAGCATCACGGCGTCCACCGAGAAGGTGGCCGAGTACGTCGAGGACTGCCGCCGGATGGGGCTCCGGATCCTGCCGCCGGACGTCAACGAGAGCGTGGCCAGCTTCACCGTGGTGGACGGCGGTATCAGGTTCGGGCTGGCCGCCGTGAAGAACGCGGGCCGGCCGGCCATCGAGTCCATCGTGCGGGCCCGCCAGGCCGGTGGCCCCTTCGCCAGCCTGCAGGACTTCTGCGAGCGGGTGGACACCCGCCTGTTGAACCGGCGGGCCATCGAGAGCCTGATCAAGGCGGGGGCTTTTGACACTCTCGGCGCCCGTCGCTCCCAGTTGATGGCGGCGCTGGACAAGGCGCTGGACCAGGCCCACCAGGTCCAGCGGCAGCGGGCCAGCGGGCAGGTCTCCTTCTTCAGCGACGACGCCTTCCGCCAGGACTTCGCCCCGGCCGAAGAAGCCCTCCCCGACCTGGCCGAGTTCCCCCACGAGATGCTGCTGGCCATGGAAAAGGAGGTGCTGGGGCTCTACCTCTCCGGGCATCCCCTGGACCAGTACCGCGACCTGCTGGCCCGGGTGCACACCGTGGCCACCAGCCGTCTGGGGGAGCTGGAGGAGGGCCAGTGGGTCAGCCTGGGGGGCCTGGTGGCCGCCAGGAAGAAGATCACCACCCGGGCGGGCGAGCCCATGTGCTTCGTCACCCTGGAAGACCTGGCCGGAAGCTGCGAGGTGGTCGTCTTCCCGCGCACCTACGAGAGCGCCGCGGCTTACCTGGAAAAGGACCGGGCGGTGTACGTTCGCGGCCGGGTGCAGGACGTGGAAGAGCAGCCGAAGGTGGTCGCCGAGGAAGTGCTACCCCTGGAGGAAGCTCCCCGGAACGGCGACGCGGGCCCGGGCCGCGCGCCAGGCGGGGAGGCCAACGGGCGGCGCCGCCGTGGCCCGGCCGGGGGTAACGGACGCCACCGCGGCTCGGGCGGAGGTAAGCGACCCAACGGCAACCGTCGGGTGTTCCTGCGTCTGGTCGAGGAGGCGGGGGCCCCCCACGCCCTGGAGTTGCTCAAGGCCATCCTGGTCCAGCACCCGGGAGACTGCCCGGTGTACCTGCACTTTCCGACGCGGAACAAGACGATCCGCGCCCGTCCGGAGTACTGGGTCGACGGTTCCGAGGCGCTGGTGCGGCAACTGGAATCGGTGCTGGGAACGGGCGCGGTCCGGCTCGGCTGAGGCGCCCGGCCGGCCAGGATTTGCCTCCGCGGCCGGTCCGGGCCTGGCTTTACAGGGTCGCCCCACCATACGATAATCAATATGCTGATATGTGGTGGTGCGGGCGCACCGTGGGCGGTGCGCCCGTTGCCCCCTCGGGGCAAGGCGGGGGGACGAGTTCATGGCAGTACCTGAGAAAGCTGCGACCCGGCCGGGGGGGCGCCGGCGCCCCGGTCCCGCCAGGCGCCCGCGACCCGGCGAGGACCGGCTGCGCGAGACGACCGTCCGCTGGCTCGCCGATCGCGGCGTGAGCCTGGAAGATATCGGCAACATCGTGCTGGAAATCCAGGCCCCCTTCTATGATTCCCTGACCCTCAACGAATGCGTGGAGTCGGTCAATCGGGTGATCGACAAGCGCGAGGTCCAGCACGCCGTCATCACCGGCATCGCCCTGGACATCCTGGCCGAACAGGGCAAGCTTCCCGAGCCGCTGCAGGGAACCATCATCCGTGACGACTCGCTGTTCGGGATCGACGAGGTGCTGGCCCTGTCCATCACCAACGTCTACGGGTCCATCGGCCTCACCAACTTCGGTTACCTGGACAAGGTGAAGCTGGGCGTCATCGCGCGACTGAACGGTCGCGGCCCGCACTGCCATACCTTCCTCGACGACCTGGTTGCCGGCATCGCCGCCGCCGCCGCCGCGCGCATCGCCCACACCCGGGGCCACGACTAGCGGCCCGCTTGTAGCTGCGGCGGCAGGTGGCCGGCCGGGCGGGGGAGAAGGAAGTCCGCGCCACAGATAGAAAAATGGGCGGCAAGACAGGGGCGGCGGGCTGGAGGAGGCTGCGGGGGGCCATGTGGACCGTCGTGTACGTCGCGCCGAACCGGTCAAGGGCCGAGGTGCTCCGGCAGACGCTGGCCCGGGAAGGTTTGCTGGCCTGTCTCCGGGAAACGGGCCTGGGTCACAACGGCGCCGTGGCGAGCCCCGTGGAGATCCTGGTACCGGAAGGGGAGGCCGAGGAGGCCCACCACATTCTCTGCGCCATTCTGTCGAAGGGGGCCGGGCAAGCGCCCGACGGCTGACCGGCGGCCCCCGGGTTCTGTTATTGCCGGCTCTGTGTTGTGGGACACACTGGCCTCGTGGTGGCCTGTCCCGTTGCTGTACTGGTTCTATCTCCTGCACCGTCGGGTGACGGCCCTGGAGAAGCGAGTCTCCGCGAAAAGGGTTTGGGCAACGTCTGCCCCCCGGGATGCCGCTTCAGGGGGCGAGCAGCGACGGTGAGGGGATCGGGGGTGGCACTGGTCCGCGCCAACCCTCGTTTCGTTTTCAGGCCCGGAATGATCAGGAGGGGGCTCTCGTGAAGCGCTTGGCCGTGTTGACCAGCGGGGGCGACGCCCCCGGCATGAACGCCGCCATCCGGGCCGTGGCAAGAAAGACGATCTACGAAGGCCGGCGCGTCTTCGGCATCCGGCGGGGGTTCCAGGGCCTGCTCAACGGGGAAATGGACGAGCTGCTGGTCCACTCGGTGGGGGACATCATCCACCGGGGCGGGACCATCCTGGGCACCGCCCGGTTTCCCCAGTTCGTCGACCCCGCCGTCCAGCAGGAGGCGGCCGCGCGGCTGCGGGCCTGGGGCCTGGAGGGTCTGGTGGTCATCGGCGGCGGCGGCAGCCTCAGGGGGGCCGCCGCCCTGGCCAGGCTGGGCGTGCCGGTGATCGGCGTGCCGGCGACCATCGACAACGACGTGTCGGGAACGGACTACGCCATCGGCTTCGACACGGCGGTCAACACGGTTCTGGACGCCATCAACCGGGTCCGGGACACGGCCACGGCCCACGGCCGCGCCTTCGTCATCGAGACCATGGGCCGGGACTGCGGCTTCATCGCCCTCACGGCCGGCCTGGCCGGCGGCGCCGAAGTCATCCTCATCCCGGAGGTGCCGTTCGACCTGGAGCAGGTGTGCCGCCGGGTCACCAGGAGCCGGGAGCGGGGCAAGCGCCACAGCATCATCCTGGTGGCCGAGGGCGCGGCCAGGGGGTTCGACGTGGGTCAGGCGGTCTCCGACTTCACCGGACAGGAAACGCGGGTCAGCGTGCTGGGTTACCTCCAGCGCGGCGGCACGCCCACCGCCTTCGACCGCCTGCTGGCCAGCCGGTACGGCGCCGCGGCCGTGGAGTGGCTGCTGGCGGGGCGTTCGGGCTGCATGACGGCGCTGGTCGGCCAGTCGGTGGCGCCCGTGCCCCTCGAGGAGGCCGTTGGCGAGCCCAAGCGGCTGGACACCGCCCTCTACCGGCTGGCCATGGAACTCTCTATCTGAAGGTTCCGGCTCGCGGGGAGGAGATCGCGATGCGCCGGACGAGGATCGTCTGTACCATCGGACCGGCCTCGGAGGACCCGTCGGTTCTGGGGGCCATGATCGAGGCGGGCATGAACGTGGCCCGGCTCAACCTGTCTCACGGCACCCGGGAGGAGCACCGGAGCCGCCTGGCCGCCGTGGCCGGGGCGGCCCGGGCCCGCGGACGTTCCGTCGGGGTGCTGGTTGACCTCAAGGGACCCGAAGTACGGCTCGGCACCTTTTCCGGCGGCGGCGTGACGCTGGTCGAGGGAGAGCCTTTCACCCTGGTGGGAGCCGAGCCCGGGGCGCTGGAAGCGGGGAGCGCCCGCCGGGCCTGGGTGGACTACCCCGGCCTGGCCGCCGACGTGCGGCCCGGCGTCACGCTGCTGCTGGACGACGGCAACCTGGTCCTGGAGGTCGAGTCGGTCGACCCACCGGCGGTGCATTGCCGGGTGGTGGTGGGCGGCCGGCTCACCGACCGCAAGAAGGTGAACGTGCTGGGAGCGAAGCTGTCGCTCCCAGCCGTCACCGACCGGGACCGCGAAGACATCGGCTTTGCCGTCGAACACAAGGTAGATTTCATCGCGGGCTCCTTCATCCGGTCCGCCGACGACCTGCTGGCGCTCAGGCGGGCCGTGGAGGAGGCCGGCGGCGACCAGCACCTGATCGCCAAGATCGAGAGCGCCGAGGCCGTCGAGAACCTGGACGCCATCCTGCGGGTGGCCGACAGCCTGATGGTAGCCCGGGGCGACCTGGGCGTGGAGCTTCCCCCGGAAGAAGTCCCGCTGGTCCAGAAGCGAATCATCGAGAAGGCGGTGAGCCACGGCAAGCCGGTGATCACCGCCACGCAGATGCTGGAGTCCATGGTCGAGCGGCCCCGCCCCACCCGGGCCGAGGCGTCGGACGTGGCCAACGCCATCTTCGACGGGACCGACGCCGTCATGCTCTCGGCGGAGACGGCCGTGGGCCGCCACCCGGTGCAGGCCGTCCGGGTGATGGCGCGCATCGCCGAGCGGACGGAGGAGGCGCTGGACTGGGCGGGCCTGTTGCAGCGGCGGGCCGGTGCCGCCAAGCAGCGGATCACCGAGGCCATCAGCTACGCGACGTGCGCCGCCGCCCACGACCTGGGGGCCGCGGCCATCATCACCGCCACCACTTCGGGGCACACTGCCCGCATGGTGGCCCGCTACCGGCCCCGGGCGCCCATCGTGGCGGCCACTGCCGACCCGAGGGTGGTGGGCCGGCTGACGCTGGTGTGGGGGGTCCTCCCGGTCCTGGTGCCGAGGCGCGAGGACACCGACGCCATCGTCGACGCGGCCGTAGAGGCGGCCATGGAGGCGGGCGCGGTCAAGAACGGCGACCTGGTGGCCATTACCGCCGGGGTGCCCGCCGGCGTGCCCGGCACGACCAACCTGTTGAAGGTGCAGACGGTAGGCGACGTACTGATCAGAGGAGTCGGAGTCGGCCAGCGGCCGGCGACGGCCCGGGCCTGCGTGGCCCGGAACCTCAAGGAGGCGGAGGCCCGGTTCCAGGCGGGCGACATCCTGGTGACGTCCGCCACGGACCGGGAGTTCATGCCGCTCTTGCGGCAGGCGGCCGGGCTGATCGTGGAGGAGGGCGGGCTGACCTCCCACGCCGCCATCGTCGCCCTCAACCTCGGCCTGCCCGCGGTGGTGGGGGCGGAAGGAGCCACCGCCCGGGTGCCCCACGGCCAGACGGTGACCATCGACGCCGCCAGGGGGCTGGTCTACGCCGGCCCGGCGCGGGTGCTGTAGCGGTGTAGTTATAATAAGCCCAGCGGCCGGCCGCGTCGGCCGCCCCCGGCCCGCCCGGGGGAGAGGAGGCACGAGCCTTGGCAGTCACCAGGGACCGGGTGATGCGGGCACTGGCGGAGATCAAGGATCCCGAGGTCAACCGGCCCATCACCGACCTGGGCATGGTCAGGGAAGTCGACATCCGCGGTGGCGACGTCAAGGTCACCATCGCGTTGACGATAGCCGGATGCCCGCTGAAGGCCATCATCGACGCGGAGATAAAGGAACGGCTCCAGGCCATCCCCGGCGTGCGCGGGGTGGAAGTGGTCATGGGGGCCATGACCGAGGAGGAGCGCAAGGCCCTCTTCGAACGGCTCCACGGCAGGCGCACCGCCCGTTCCCGCATTCTCGAACCTGACTCGCCGACCCGGGTGATCGCCGTCATCTCGGGCAAGGGCGGCGTCGGCAAGTCCATGGTCACCGCCAACCTGGCGGCGGCCCTGGCCGACCTGGGCTACGACGTGGGGGTCATGGACGCCGACATCTACGGCTACTCGATCCCGCGGATGCTCGGGGCCTCGGGCCACCCGACCGTCATCGACGAGGCCATCATGCCCCTGCCGGCCCACGGCCTGAAGGTGATGTCCATGGGCTTCCTGGTCGACGAGGACAAGCCCGTCATCTGGCGGGGGCCCATGCTCCACAAGGCCCTGGAGCAGTTCTTCACCGACGTGGTCTGGGCCGACCCGGACTTCCTGGTCGTCGACCTGCCGCCCGGCACCGGCGACCTGGCCCTGTCGCTGATGCAGATGGTTCCCCGGGCCGAGACGGTGCTGGTCACCACCCCGCAGCAGGTAGCTTTCCGGGTTGCGCTGCGGGCGGGGGAGATGGCCCGGCGGACGCAGGTGCGGATCCTGGGCGTGGTCGAGAACATGGCCTTCGTCCGCTGCGGCGAGTGCGGCCGCGTGGAGCACGTCTTCGGCCGGGGCGGGGGCGACGCCGTCGCCGAGAAGCTGGGCGCGCCGGTACTGGGCCGGATCCCCCTCGAGGCCGAGATCGCCGAGGCCATCGACGCCGGCCGGCCCCTCGCGGTGCACGCCCGAGAGTCCGAAGCCGGCCGGGCCTTCGCCGAGATCGCCAGGAAAGTGGCGGAGGCGGGCGCCAGGCGGGCGGCGGCGACGGCCGGGCGGTAGAGCGGGGAAGAGACGGCCGCGGCAGGAGTCGGCGGGGGCGCGCGGAACACGGGCGGGTGGCACCGATGCCACCAGGGAGGCGACGCGCATGTCCACCGGCCGCCAGGCGCCCTCGGGACCCGGACCGCAACCCCGGCCCGCCGGCCACACGCCGGACCCCTACGCGGCCGGCCACCTCGCGGAGCCGTACCGCATCAAGGTGGTGGAGCCGGTACGGACCACCACCCGGGAACAGCGCCGGGCTCTGCTGGAAGCGGCCGGCTACAACCTGTTTCTCCTGCGGTCCGAGGACGTGGCCATCGACCTCCTGACCGATTCCGGGACCGGGGCCATGTCTGACCGCCAGTGGGCGGGGCTGATGGTGGGCGACGAGGCCTACGCCGGCTCGCGGAGCTTCTACGCGCTCAAGGCCGCGGTGGAGGACCTGTTCGGCATGCCCCACGTGATCCCCACCCATCAGGGGCGCGCCGCCGAGAACGTGCTCTTCACCACGCTCGTCCGCCCTGGCCAGACGGTGCCCAACAACATGCACTTCGACACCACCCGGGCCCACGTCCAGCACAAGGGCGGCCGCCCCCTGGACCTGGTCTGCCCCGAGGGCCGGCGGGCGATGGGGGACTACCCGTTCAAGGGCAACGTGGACGTGGAAGCCCTCGAGGCGTTGCTGGCCCGGGAGGGTCCCGAGGGCGTGCCCCTGGTGATGGTCACGGTGACCTCCAACACCAACGGCGGGCAACCGGTGTCCCTGGCGAACCTGACCGCCGTGTCGGAGTGCTGCCGGCGGCACGGGGTGCCCCTGTTCATCGACGCCTGCCGCTTTGCAGAGAACGCCTGGTTCATCCGGGAGCGGGAGCCGGGCCAGCAGGGCCGGCCCGTCCGGGACGTCGTGCGGGACATGTTCGCCCTGGCCGACGGGTGCACCATGAGCGCCAAGAAGGACGGGCTGGCCAACATCGGCGGCTTTCTGGCCATGCGGGATCCCGAGCTTTACCGCCAGGCGGTGGCCTGGGCCGTGCTCTTTGAGGGTTTTCCGACGTACGGCGGGCTGGCCGGGCGAGACCTGGAAGCCATCGCCCGCGGGCTGTATGAAGCGGCGAGCGAAGACTACCTGGCCCACCGGGTGGGCCAGGTCCGCTACCTGGGCGAGCGGCTCCGGTCGGCCGGGGTGCCCATCGTGGAGCCGGTGGGTGGCCACGCCGTCTACCTCGACGCGGGCCGCTTCCTGCCTCACCTGCCGCCCGAGCGGTTCCCGGGCCAGGCGCTGGCGGTGGAGCTGTACCTGGAGGCGGGCGTCCGCGGGGTGGAGGTGGGAACGGTCCTGGCCGGCCGCGATCCCGAAACCGGCGAGCACGCCCGGCCGCCGATGGAACTGGTCCGGCTGGCAGTTCCCCGCCGGGTCTACACCCGCGCCCACCTGGACGCCGTGGCCGATGCGGTACTGGCCGTGTTTGCCCGCCGGGACGGTGTCAGGGGCATGAAGTTCACCTACGAACCGCCCGTTCTCCGTCACTTCACCGCCGGGTTCGACTGGGCCTAGCCGTCCGGCGCGAGGCCGGCGGCCTCGCCGGCTGGCAGCCTCGGCCGCCTGGGAACATCGTGCCGGCCCCGGTCGTCTCAACGGGTGGTTGGTGGCAGACGGAGGGATGACCGGTGCGCGGGTGGCGCGTGGCCGCCGTGGCGGCGCTGGTTCTGGTGGCGGCCGTGGGGCCGGCCGGCGTGGCGTTGTGCCGGGCGGAGCCCAAACTCGGCCCGGCGGAACTGGAGTACCGGGCGGAACTGCTCCCCGGCGGCCGGCAACTGGACTTCACCGTCCGGAACGTCTCAGGCCGCGAGCTGATCCTGCGCTATGCCAGCGGGCAGACCTACGAGGTCGTGGCGAGGCGGGCCGGGTCCGTCGTCTGGCGCTGGTCGGACGGCCGGTTTTTCACCGAGGCGCTGCGGGACGAGCCCCTGGCGCCCGGAGCCGAGTTGCGCCACCGCATCGACCTGGAGGGAATGCCTTCCGGGTCGCTGACCCTGGAAGTGTTCCTGGTGGCCTACAACGTCGACCGACCGCCGGCGACCGTGCAGACCGGCGTGGCGCCCGCCGGCCAGGCCGCGTATGGTCTGCTGGTCGGAGGCCTGCTCCTGGTAGTGGCCCTGCTCACCTTAAGCCGGGCCCGGGAGCGGCGCTGAGGCCACGGGGCACGCGGGACAGAGGGCGCCGACGGTGATGTCGCGCAGGTGGTAGGCATACGCAAAAAAGCCAAAACGCGGAACTCCATGCTCCGCGTTGGTCGCCGTGTGCCGGAGGTGGGATTCGAACCCACACGGGGAGTTAACCCCAGGCGCTTTTGAGGCGCCCATGTCTACCACTCCATCACTCCGGCAACGGTATTTGATTGTAACAAGCTGCACATGCCTGGCAGAGTTGCGGGCCAGTCTGCTGGTCCCAGGCAATTCCGCGCCTTTCATGTTAGCACACGCTCCCTGCGGATTCAACGCACGCCCGAATCGCCCTGCGGCTGTTAAGGGTCTGCAAGTTCGTGCGACGCTGGCGCGTCGGCATTTCTCCAGCACCTGGTCTCGCCGCATACCCGCCCCCGGTACGGCATATACTCCCCGCGTCCGGCCGCCGCTACCCGGCGCCGGCCGGGCGCCCGGCCTGCGCTCCGGCGTGGGCGAGCCGTAGCGCCGCGAAGGCTTGGGCACCGCCTGCCGGGCGGCCGCATAGGCTTTAGCCACAGCCCCTGACAGCACCGCTTCCAGCGGCGATCGGAGGGACCCCCGTGGGCGGCCTTCGTACCCGTTCGACACGTCATGCCTGCCGCCGGGCCGGGTCCCTGGTCATGGTGCCCGCTGCTACACTGTTCGTGGTCTGGTGCGTATTACTGAGCCCGCCGGCCGCCGCCGCCGCGCACGAGCCGGCTGGCGACGGCGGCGAGACCGTAGGGACAGCGGACGGCCGCCCAGCCGTCCCGCCGGCGGGCGCCAGGATCAAGCCTCTGCCTTGGGAAGTAGCCTCGCCCAGGCTCCTTTTGAACCTCGGCAGTCGCACCTTGACCTATTTCGGCCCCGGCGGCGACGTGCGGACCTATGCCGTCGCCATCGGCCGCCGCGAGAAACCCACGCCCACCGGCGACTATCACGTCGCCGTCAAGCTGGTCGACCCCGTGTGGTGGCCCCCCGACGGCGGCCCGCCCGTTCAGCCGGGGCCAGACAATCCCCTCGGGAGCCGCTGGTTGGGTCTCAGCCTGCCGCGCTACGGGATTCACGGCACCAACGCCCCGGGGTCCATTGGCCGGGCCGTGAGCCGGGGCTGCGTCCGGCTGTACGACGACCAGGCGCGGGAACTTTTCGACCTGGTACCTCTGGGCACGCCGGTCCGCATCGTCTACGAGACCGTCGCGCCTGAGGCACGGGAAGGGCTGGGGCCCGCCGTCAGCATCTACCCGGACACATACAGAAGAGGGACCAATGCCCTCAGCCGGGTTCTGGAACTGCTGGCCGGCGCGGGGATCGCCCTGGCCGACGAGACCGGTGGTGGAGGCGACCGCCCGGCCGGCGGCACCGCCGGCCGGCCCGGGGCCACGCTACCCTTCAGCCGGGCGGACCTGACCTCGATCCTGGCGGCGGTGGAAGCCTGGGGCCGGCCCGTGACCCTGTACTCCGGGATCCGGATGAACGGTGAGCTTGTCGCGGCTCCCTCCCTGAGGTGGGGTGACGAGGTGTGGGTGCCGGTGGCCGCCATCGAGCAGGCGCTGGGCGTCCGGCCCGCCGGGCCGGACGCCGGCCCCGCCGGCGCCGGACAGGCCGCTTCCGAAACCGCCGGGGCCGGCCTGGCCCTGGCCGGCCCGCTCACCGCCACGCCGCCCGTCGCCCGTGCCACCGCGGTGCTGGACGGGCGACGGATACCGGCGTACGCCGTCAACGGGCGGCAGTTCGTCGACGGAACCACCCTGGTCCGGTTCCTCCCGGGGAGCCGCTGGAGCGCCGGCCCTGACCTGCCCGGCGTGGACCTGGTTCTCGTGTACGTCAACGGCCGCCCGGTCGGCGCCACCGCCTTCGTCGCCGATGGCCGGACCTTCGTTCCCCTCCGCCGGATCGCCGAGACCCTCGACCACGAAGTCGTCTGGGACCAGGCCAACCGGGTCGCCCTGGTCAACGGCACCGCCGTGTCCGGCCGGCTGGTGGATGACCGCCTCCACGTTCCCCTCCGCCAGGTGGCAGAATTGCTGGGAGCCACGGTCAACTGGGACCCGGAGCGCCGCAGGGTCGACGTCGTCCGCTAGACCACCGGCGGGCCCGGCACCGCCGCCGCTCGCTGCGGGATTTCTCCACGCGCCCGGTCTGTCCCTCAGCATAGCTTCCGCCGTGCCAGAACCTGGCACCGAGAGGAAGCCCGGCTTGCCCGTCGAATACCCGTCCGGTACGCCCGCGAGGGGCGACGGCAATAACCGCCGTTTTGCCCCGGCCAGGGCGCCCACCGTACCCGGCCGACCACCCGGGGTATCCCCGGCCGACCGAGCACGGCGCGGCAGAGGCGCACCTCGCGCCTGTAGGGGGGATGTCTATCGCTAGAGCGCTGCTCAGGCTGGCTGAGCGACTTTTCTCGCGCCACCGGTAGTTCAAACGCGAGAGAGGGAAGGACTGGTGGAGGCAGCCCGGGCGGCGGCCCGGACCAGGAATACCTACTTGTCAGCCCAGTACCACCGCATAGCCGCAAGACGAGGCTCCAAGCGGGCGGCGGTGGCAGTGGCCCACACCATCCTCGTGATCGCCTACCACATTCTCCGCCGAGGTACGACCTACCAGGAACTCGGCGGCGAGTACTTCGACCGCCGAAGCCAGGACCAGCTGGTGAAGCGACTCGCCAAGCGTCTGGGGAAGCTCGGCTATGAGGTCGTCCCCACCGAGGAGGCGGCCTGACTAGCGGAGCCCATTTTCGTAGTAGGGGGAAGGTCCGACTCCCTAGATGTCAGGCACTATGGTGTAGATGATGGGACGTGACGACGAAAGCGGGTGAACGGGCATGCGGCGGAGCAGGGTATTCTTCTGGCTCGGGCTGGCGTTCCTTTCCATGGCGGTCTTTGCCAGCATGGCCTGGGCGCTCGGCCCGAAGGTCTGGTGGGTTTACCTGCCGCTGCTGGGCACGCTGCCGATGCTCTTCGTGGGCGCAAGGCCCCTGCCCGAGCTGCGCTCTTGGAAGTACGGCCACTTTGCTTCCAGGGCGGCATGGGTGGTGGCAGGGGCACTTGTCGGTGCCCTGATCTTCGGGGGCAGAAACGGGTCTGCCGTCTTTGCCGGGGCCTTCACAGCGGTGGCGCTGCTCTTGGCCTTCGTGGCGTGGGCAAATGCCTACCATCAAGCGAGGAAGGAGGTGAATACCCACTGACGTTGCAACGCCCGTTGGCCGTGCTGCTGGCAGGCACGCTGTTGGCCGCCGTCATCCTCCAGCCGCGCCCGGCACGGGCCGAGGGGGCCAGTTGCGAGGGCGAACCGCTCAGCAGAAGCGAGATCGCCCAGCGGTTGGGACCCCTCATGAGCCGGCCCAGCACCAAGCTGGCCTGGGCAGACCTGCCGGTCGGAGCCGCCTTCCGACCGGACCAAGCCTGGGGGACCAAGGACGACAGCGGGCTGGTGGTGGTGTGGGTTCCCGCCCGCACCGCCGACGGCCGCCTGGTCGGCTTCACGGCCGCCGTGTTCGAGGGCCGGGCGGTCGCAACCGACTACGCCGCCGCCGTGGACGACACAGCCAGGTTCTACAGCGCCGGGGCTCTCGTGGGCGAAGCGCCCGCGGGAGAGATCGGCACTCTCGGCTGGTGGGAGTTTGGCTGCGGCCTGACCTGCGCGGTCGGCTGCGCCCTTTCCTTCTGCACAATCGGGGGGCTTCTCTGCTTTACTTGCAGCGTCTTTTGCACCTGGGTTTGCAGCGGGCCGTACTAGCACACGAGGGCAGGGCTCTCGTCTGCCTACCGACTTGGGGAGGGTCTCACATCGGAAGCCCAGGCTGGAACCTCGGGCGCGGAAGGAGATGGAGAGCAAACTTCACGATACGAAGCATGCAGGCATGAGCTCCACGTCCAAACAAGGAGGCTCGGCCTGGTTTCGGCGCCGTGGAGCAGGCGACGAGTATTTGTGCGGAGCCTTCGGGAGACCGTTTGGGCTTGGAGGGTCAGGTCCAGAGGCTTGCCGGCTCGCTCCGTATAAGCAGTTTTCTGGAGTCGGGCCTCATATCGACGATCCGGGTCTCCATGTCTCAGACACGGCAATGCCCTCTGGGCACTCGACACCCTGCGCATAGTGGACAATAACGCCCGGCTGGTACCATGCACGAAGACACTCCACTACCTCCTTCCAGAACTGGTGGTACCGATGGACCGCCGGTTCACGCAGGCGTTCTTTCGGGTGGCGCAATCCAGAGTTCCAGCACCAGCAGCGGCAGGTCTTCCACCACGCCTTCCGGCACTTCGTCAGCCTAGGTCCGTGCCGTTGGGGCGGAACGGGTAAGACAATGGCCCGGATGACCATCCTGGTGGGCGTGATCTCGGTCGGTATCGGGCTGTCCGTCGGCGTGGTGGTGGGAGCCGTCTCCGGTTACTACGGCGGCAGGCTCGACAACCTGATCATGCGGGCCATGGACGTGATGCTGGCCTTTCCCAGCATCCTCCTGGCGATCGCCATCATGGCCGTGCTGGCTCCGGGTCTGGTGAACGTGATGATCGCCGTCGGCATCGTCGCCATTCCCACCTACGCCCGGCTCGTGCGGGGTTCCGTGCTCTCCGTCAAGGAACAGGAATTCGTGGAAGGGGCACGGGCCATCGGCAACGGCGACGTGGCCATCCTCGGCCGCCACGTGCTGCCCAACACCCTGGCGCCCATCATCGTCCAGGCCACCCTGGGCCTGGGCTACGCCATCCTGGAAGCCGCCGCCCTGGGCTTTCTGGGCCTCGGCGCCCAGCGGCCCAATCCCGAGTGGGGGCTCATGCTGGCCGACGGTCAGAAGTTTCTGTGGACGGCGCCACACCTCGCCACCTTTCCCGGTCTCGCCATCATGCTCACCGTCCTTGGCTTCAACTTGCTGGGCGACGGGCTGCGGGACGCCCTGGATCCCCGCCTGAAGAACTAGCGCGGGTCCGGTTACCGCCGTGGCCAGTTGCTATGATGGCGTGGCGCTTGTCGCTGTTATGTTAACCACCGGCGGCTTTGGAACAATTTCCGTCCACCCGGCGTCCATCAAGGGCGGAGGCTGTCACGGGTGAAGGGGCGGGCCTGGTCTCGCGCCGGCGGAGAGGTGGGCCGCAGTTGACCGGATCCGAGTCCGACCAGGTGCTGGTGGACAGGGCGCGCACTGGCGACCACGGCGCTTTCGAGGCGCTGGTGCGGCGCCACGAGAAAAACGTCTACAACCTGACCTACCGCATGGCCGGGAACCACCACGACGCCGCCGACCTGGCCCAGGAGGCGTTCCTGCGCGCTTACACCCGGCTCGCCGATTTCGGCGGGCACTCGGCCTTTTCGACCTGGCTCTACCGGGTGACCGCCAACGTCTGCCTGGACGAGTTGCGCCGGCGGGGCCGCCGGCCGGCCGCTTCCCTCGACCAGGCCAACCCGACCGACGACAGCGAGGTCTACCGGCAGGTCGCCGACCCCGCGCCGGGGCCGGAGGAGGCGGTGACCCGGCGGGAGACGGAAGCCGCCGTGCAGGCCGGGTTGCTGGAGCTTCCCGAGGAGTTCCGGCTGGTGGTGGTCCTCCGCGACCTGCAGGGCTACGCCTACGAGGAGATCGCCGAAGTCCTGAACCTTCCCCTGGGAACGGTCAAGTCCCGGCTGAACCGGGCCCGGCTGGCCCTGCGAGACGTCTTCCTGCGCATGGAACTTTTCGGCAAGGGTGGCGTCGAAAAGGCGGGGCCGAAGGGCGGAAGACGGCTGCGGGCAGGCAAGTCGCTCGAGGAAGGGGGAGCGCCGGCGTGAAGTGCGACGAGGTTCGCGAGCGGCTTTCGGAATACGTCGACGACGCGTTGGCCCCCGCGGAGCGCGCCCTGCTCGAGGCCCATCTGGCCGCCTGCCCGGAGTGTGCCGCCCAGCTGGAAGAGATCCGCGAGGCGGTGGGGCTGCTGGCCGCCGTCGGGCCGGTGGAACCACCCGAGGCTTTTCGGGAGGCGCTGTACCGCCGGTTGCGGGCGGCCAGGCCGGCTCACCGGGCCTCCGGTGGCGTCTTGACCCGGCTCGGCCGGGCGCTGTCCGGCCTGCGCCCTTCCGGGGCGCGGCCCGGGAGGCCGGGGTGGCTCCCCACGCCCTACCGCGGCCTGGCGGCCGGTCTGGCCGTGCTGTTGCTGGCTTACGCCTTGAGCACCGCGGTCGAGCTTCCCTGGTCGATGCGGGCCGGGCGCGGGGGCTTTGACACTCTGGAGGCGGAGCAGGTGCAACCCGGCGGCTCCGAGGAAGTGGCCCCGGCCCAGCAGCCTGGAGGGCCGGCGCCCGACGTGGCGGGCGGCTTCGCGGCCAAGGCGACCGCGGAAGCGGAACGCCGCCGGGCGGTGAGGGAGCCCGGCGCGGCCGCCGACCCGTTCCAGCTGCGGGTCATCAAGACGGCCCACGTTCGCCTGGAAGTGGAGAACTTCCCCGAGGTCCACCGGCAGGTACTGGTCCTGGTCGAAGTGGCCGGCGGGTACGTCGAGGACGCTCAGACCTGGATCAACGAGGTCCGGACCATGGACGGGACCGTCGAGCGGCGCGGCGGAACACTGCGGCTCAGGGTGCCGGCCGAGCGCTTTGCCCGGGTGCTGGCCGACGTGCAGGCCCTGGGCACCGTCAGGTACGAGCAGATTTCCAGCCAGGACGTGACCCAGGAGTACATCGACCTCTCGGCCCGCCTGGTCTCCCTGGAGACCGAGGAGCAGGCGCTCCGGGTGCTCCTGGGCCAGGCCAGGTCCATCCAGGAGATTCTTCAGGTCCGGGACGTGCTCAACGGGGTGCGGGGCGAGATCGAGCGGATCAAGGGCACCCTCAGGTACTGGGACCGGGCCGTCGCCATGTCCACCATCGTGGTGGAACTCTTCGAGCCAGTGGAAGAGCCGCCGCCTCCGGTCCCCCCGACCGGCTGGGAACGGTTCCTCCGGCGGCTGCAAGAAGCCCTCGTGGGCTCGGTCACCGCGACCGTCAGGTTCCTCGAGGGGTTCGTCGTCTTCCTGGTGGGGCTCACACCCCTGTTCGTCCTGCTGTTCGCCGCGTGGGCCGGGTACCGCTACCTGACCCGGCGGCGGGCGGCACCCCGGGCCGGGCCGCCTGGCCCGTCCGGCGGCGCAGGCTCCTAGCTCTCCGTCCGGAAGGAAGGTGCGTTCCGTGAGCAGCTGGTCCGACCGTTTTCGCTTCGCGCTGCTGGTCGCCGCGGTCCTGGCCGCCTTTGCCGCCGGGCTGGGTATCGCCCGCCGGCCGGCGCCGGACCACGCCGCCGCGGTCGCCGGCGAGGCGGGCGCGGCCAGGCGCCTCATCTCCGTCGTAGGCGAGGGGCGGGCCGTGGCCCGGCCCGACACCGCCGAGCTGGTGTTGGGAGTGGAGCGGCAGGCGCCCACGGCCCAGGAAGCCATCGACCAGAACGCCCGGGTCATGGACGCCGTCGTCGAGGTCCTGGTTGGCGAAGGAATCCCCAGGGACAAGATCCAGACGGCACGCTTCGACCTGTCCGCCGTGTACAACTACGAGCGCCAGACCAGGACTGGCCCGGAACTAGTCGGCTACCGGGTCTCCAACACCGTGCGGGTGGTCACCGACCGGGTCGACCAGGTGGGCCGGCTGATCGACGTGGCCACCGGCGCCGGGGCCAACACCGTCCACGGGTTGCGCTTTACGGTCAGGGACGGCCTGGCCGTTCAGAAGGCGGCGCTGGACCTCGCGGTACAAAACGCCCGCGAGCGCGCGGACGCCGCCGCGGCCGCGGCCGGCGTCGAGATAACGGGAATCCTTAGCGTCGTGGAGGAAGGGGTGGCCGGCCCCATCTACCAGGGCGAGCGGATGACGGTGCGGGAAGCGGTGCCCGCCGGCGCGTCCCCCACCCCCGTTCTCGGCGGCGAACTGGAGGTGGTCGTCCGGGTCCGGGTCGAGTTCAGCCTCGACTGAGGCCCCGTCCCGGGGCGCTGCCTGCCGGGGCAAGGAGTTTCGCCGAACGGGCAAGAACTCCCCTCCGACCGAGGCGAAGGCCAAGGCAGGCGCCTCGGGACGTCGCGCCCGGGAGACTCGAGAGTGAACGACCGGCCCGGCCGCAAACTGATCCTGCTGGACGGCCACAGCCTGGCATACCGGGCCTTCTTCGCCCTGCCGGATTCGCTGCAGGCGAGGGACGGGACGGTGACCAACGCCGTCTACGGCTTCACCACCATGCTCCTGCGGCTGCTGGAGGAGGAAGCTCCCCACGCGGCGGCAGTCGCTTTCGACAAGGGCGAGCCCACCTTCCGCCTGGAGGTCTTCGAAGCCTACAAGGCTCAACGGCCGGGCGTCCCGGACAAGCTGCGGCCCCAGTTCGGCCTCATCAAAGAGGTGCTGGGCGCGCTGGGGGTGGCCATTGCTGAGGCCGAGGGCTACGAGGCCGACGACGTGCTGGGGACCCTGGCCCGGCAGGCAGAAGCGGACGGGTGGAACGTGCTGCTGGTCACCGGCGACGTCGACGCCCTGCAACTGGTGTCCGACCGGGTCAGGGTGATGATCACCCGGCGAGGCATCTCGGAGACCGTCGTCTACGATCCCGAAGCCGTGGAGCGGGACTACGGGGTGGGACCCCACCAGATCCCCGACCTGAAGGGCCTGATGGGCGACGCGTCGGACAACATCCCCGGCGTGCCCGGGGTGGGAAAGAAGACGGCGGCGGACCTTGTGCGGCGCTTCGGGAGCGTCGAGTCGCTCCTGGAACACGTGGACGCCGTACCCCGGCCCAAGCTCCGGGAGGCCCTCGAGGAGCACGGGGACCAGGCCAGGCTGGCCAAGCGGTTGGCCACCATCGACACGCGGATGCCTCTGGACCTGGGGCCCGAGGACTGCCGGCTGACCACCCCCGACTACCGGCGGCTGTACGAACTTTTCCGGGCCCTGGGCTTCCGGAGCCTCATCAAGCGCCTCGACCTGGAGAGCAAGCTGCCGCGGGAGGCCCTGGAGCAGCCGACCCTCTTCGCCCGGGAGGTTCCGGGACCGGGGGAGGGGCCGAACGGCGAGGCCGCCGAGGAGGACGCGGAAGAGGCCACCGGGGGAGCAGACGGACCGGGCGAGGCCGGCGGCGGGCAGGCTCCCGTCCAGTTCCAGGTGATCCGGGAAGCGGACGAACTGGGAGCGGTCGCCGCGGACCTGGCCGGGCAGCATGTGGTCAGCGTGCTCTTGACCCTCAACGGGCCCGACGCGATGCGGGCCGGCATTGACACGCTCAGCGTGGGCCATGCCGCCAACGGTGGAATCCTGGTCCGCCACGTCGCCACGGCGTCCCGCCCCGACGGTGAGGCCGGGCCGGAAGAGCCGAGCGCCGAGGTTCTCGTGGCCGCCCTGAACCCGGTTCTGGCGGCTCCCCAGCCCAAGAAGCTCATGCACGACGCCAAGCCGGCCATAATGGCCTTGCGCCGCCTGGGGAGCGGCCTGGGCGGGCTCGAGTTCGACACCGCCATAGCCGCGTACCTGCTCGACCCCGGGCGCTACGGATATGACCTGCCCAAGCTGGCGTTGGAGTTTCTCGAGGTCGAACTGGCCGAGGAGCCCCCCGAGCGGCCCGCCGACCGGGCCGGCCACTGGGCCGCCCGGGCCGGTGTCATCTGGCACCTGGCCAGGGTCATGGAAGGCCGGCTGCGCGAGGCGGGGCTCGATTCCCTCTTTCGCGAGGTGGAGCTGCCCCTGGTGCAGGTTCTCGCCGACCTGGAGCAGCGGGGCTTCGCCGTTGACCGGGAGACCCTCGACCGCCTGGCCGACGACTTCGCCTCCAGGATCGAGGCCCTGGCATGGGAGGTCTGGGACCTGGCCGGCGAGGAGTTCAACCTCAACTCCACCCGCCAGCTGGCCACCATCCTGTTTGAGAAGCTCAAGCTCCCACCAGGGAAGCGGACCAAGACCGGGTACTCCACCGACGCCGAGGTGCTGGAGCAACTGGCACGGGAGCACGTGATCTGCCGCAAGATCCTGGAGCACCGGGAAGTGGCCAAGCTCAAGAGCACCTACGTGGACGGCCTGCGGGAGTTGATCAACCCCGACACGGGCCGGGTCCACACCACCTTCGACCAGACGGTGGCGGCGACGGGCCGGCTGTCTTCGCGCAATCCAAACCTGCAGAACATTCCCGTCCGGACCGAGCTCGGCCGCCAGATCCGGCGGGCCTTCGTGCCGGGGAGGCCCGGCTGGGTGATCCTGGCCGCCGACTACTCCCAGATCGAGCTGCGGGTGCTGGCCCACGTGTCGGGGGACCCGGTGCTGCTGGACGCGTTCAAGAAGGGCGAGGACATCCACCGCCGGACGGCGGCGGAGGTGTTCGGGGTTCCCCTCGAGAAGGTGACGCCCGAGCAGCGCGACCGGGCCAAAGCGGTGAACTTCGGCATCGCCTACGGCCAGACCGACTACGGCCTCTCCCGCAGCCTGGGCATCAGCCGGGAGGAGGCGGCCGCCATCATCGCCGGCTACTTCGCCCGCTACCGGGGGGTCGAGGCCTACATCAGGCGGACCATCGCCGAGGCTCGCCAGCAGGGGTTCGTCACCACGCTCCTGGGCCGCCGGCGCTACCTGCCCGACATCCACAGCCGCAATCCGGCGCTACGCCAGTTCGCCGAGCGAACCGCGGTGAACACCCCCATCCAGGGCTCGGCGGCCGACATCATCAAGCTGGCCATGGTCCGGGCCGACCGGGAGATCCGGGCCGCCGGGCTCCAGGCCCAGATGATCCTCCAGGTCCACGACGAACTGGTCTTCGAGGGCCCCGAGGCCGAGCGCGACGACGCCGCCCGGCTGGTCCGGCGGTGCATGGAGGAGGCGTATCCCCTCGACGTGCCGCTGGTGGTGGACCTGAAGGCGGGGCCGAACTGGGCCGACGTGGCGGAATTCGAGCCCGGGGACGGCCACGAGACCTGACGCGGCCGGCCGGGCCGCCAGGCTGCCGGGAGAAGCTGCCGGATGCCAGAGCTGCCCGAAGTCGAGACCATCCGCCGCACCCTGACGCCGAAGATCGAAGGCCGGGACATCACCGGCCTCGAGGTGATCCGCCCCGCCCTCATCCGGCACCCCGACCCGGCCGCCTTCCGGGCGGGCGTGGTGGGGAGCCGGGTGGGCGGCACGAGCCGCCGGGGGAAGTACCTCATCCTGCACCTGGTGGACCCGGAGACGGGGACGCCCCGGTACGACCTGGTGATCCACCTCATGATGGCGGGCCGGCTGCTGTTCTGCTCGGGCGGCCTGGTGCCCGGGGATCCCAAGACGGTGGAAAAGACCCACGTCGTCTTGCGCCTGGGCGAGGACCACCTGCGCTACGTGGACTTCCGGCACCTGGGCCGCCTGTTTCTGGTCCCGCCGGGCGACTACCGCGCCGTCCCGGGCCTCCGCCGGTTGGGGCGCGAAGTGGCCCTGGAAGGCCGCGCGGCCGGCGACTGCCTCGACCTGGAGGGCTTTCTGGAGGCGCTGGGGCGGCGGCGCGGTCGGCTGAAGCCCCTCCTCCTGGACCAGGCGTTTCTGGCCGGCGTGGGCAACATCTACGCCGACGAGGCTCTGTTCCGGGCCGGGCTCCATCCCACCCGGACCGCGGCGTCCCTTGACCGGGAAGAGCGGCTGCGGCTCTACGAAGCCCTGCGCCGGGTGCTGGCCGAGGCCATCGAGGACCGCGGCACGACCTTTTCCCGCTACGTGGACGCCGAGGGTCAGACCGGGAGCTACCGCCGGCGCCTGCGGGTGTACGGGCGTGAGGGAGAGCCGTGTTTCCGGTGCGGCCACCCGGTGCAACGCCTGGTGCTGGCCGGCCGCAGCGCCCACTTCTGCCCCGTTTGCCAGCCCGAAGGCGGCCGGGCCGCCGGCCCCCGCCGCGGCTGAGCCCGGGAGGGGGGCAACCACGGGGGTCAGACCAACCAGGACTCGACCGGCTGCAGCCGGCCCTCCAGGGCGTACCGGTCAAAACAGCTACCGCAGGCCAGGTCCACCTTGCGCCGGTAGACCCGCTCGCGCCCGCAGCGGGGGCAGCGGTAACGGTGGCGAACCGTTCCTGAAAACGTAAGCATTCATCCGTGAATGCCTGCTTACGACACCGGGCGAACAGTGTTCCCGACGGTTTGCGCCGGGGGATCGCACCCCGGTGCCGGAGCCAGAGCATCGCGCGGCGGGCCTTTCCCTTCGGCAACTGTCCGCAGGGGAGGTGCCGCCGCGGATAGGGGTAGTCCCCTGCGCCAATCGC
>DYFQ01000037.1:23066-29853 GCA_020725105.1 Symbiobacterium thermophilum | reverse complement strand
GCCGGCGCTACGGGGCGGTTACCGGGGAGGTGGCCCGCCGGCTGGAGCACGAACTGGAGATCATCTGCGACCTGGGCTACGCCGACTACTTCCTCCTCTGCTGGGATCTGGTGCGCTTTGCCCGGGAACGGGGCATCCGCCACGCCGGCCGCGGCTCCGCCGCCGACTCGGCCGTCGCCTACTGCCTGGGGATCACCCACGTGGACGCCGTCGCCAGGGGGCTTCTCTTCGAGCGGTTCATGAGCCGGGAGCGGGCCCAGGCCCCCGACATCGACATCGACTTTGACTCCCGCTACCGGGACGAGGTCACCGCCCGCGTCTACGCCCGCTACGGCCGGGACCGGGTGGCCACCGTGGCCACCTATCCGTCGTACCATCCCCGGTCGGCCATCCGCGACCTGGGCAAGGCCATGGGCTTCCCCCTGGCGGAGGTGGACCGGCTGGCCAAGGCCTTT
This sequence comes from Symbiobacterium thermophilum, assembly GCA_020725105.1. GTDB lineage: Bacteria > Bacillota > Sulfobacillia > DYFQ01 > DYFQ01 > DYFQ01. The sequence continues at coordinate 29,398 of DYFQ01000037.1, read as the reverse complement.
CCCCACGCCCGGCTGGCGGACTTCCAGGCGGCGGCCCAGACCTACCCCGAACTCCGGGACTCGGGGCTCCACCTGGACCGGTACCGGCGGCTGTTCGCGGCGTGCGAGGCCGTGCAGGGCTTCCCCCGCCACCTGGGGACCCACCTGGGCGGGGTGGTCATCACCCGGGACCCGCTGACCGACCTGACCCCGCTGCAGCTTTCCGCCAAGGGGGTGGTGGTGACCCAGTTTGACAAGGTGGCCGTGGAGGACCTGGGCCTGATCAAGCTGGACCTTTTGTGCCTCAGGACCCTGGCCGCCGTGGACGAGGCCGTGCGCCAGGGGGCGCCCGAGTTCAACCGGCTGCCCCTGGACGACGCCGAGACCTTCGCCATGATCAACCGGGGGGACACGGTTGGCGTGTTCCAGCTGGAAAGCCCGGCCCAGCGGGCGCTCCAGGGCCGGCTGGGGGCCTGCCACTACGAGGACATCGTGGCCAGCGTGGCCATCATCCGGCCGGGCCCCATCAAGGGGAACATGGTGGAGCCCTACATCGCCCGACGGCTGGGCCAGGAGCCGGTGAGCTACCTTCACCCCGCGCTGGAGCCCATCCTGAAAAAGACCTACGGGGTGGTGCTCTTTCAGGAGCAGGTCATCGAGATCGCCACGGCGGTGGCCGGGTTCACGCCGGGGGAGGCCGACCGACTGCGGCGGGTGATGACCCACGCCCGGTCCCACGAGGCCATGGCCTCCATCGGGCAGCTGTTCGTGAAGAAGGCGGTGGCCCGGGGGGTGGACGAGGCGGCGGGCAGGGCCATCTTCAGTTGCATGGCCGGTTACGCCAGTTATGGCTTTTGCGAGGCTCACGCCGCCGCCTTCGCCAACACCGCGCTGAAGAACGCGTACCTGGTGCGCCACTACCCGGCCGAATTCTTCGCGGCCATCCTTTCCCTGCAGCCCATGGGCTACTACCCGCCCGACACCGTCTGCGCCGAGGCCCGCCGGCGGGGCGTGGCCATCCTGCCCGTAGACATAAACCGGAGCCAGGAGTGGTTCACGGTGGAGGCGGCGGCCGCGGGCAAGGGCATCCGGATCGCCCTGGCCCAGGTGCGGGACCTGCCCCGGGCAACCCTGAAGGCCATCCTCCAGGCCCGGGAAACCGGAGGACCCTTCAGGTCGCTGGAAGACTTCTGCCGCCGGGTGCCGGTGGAGCGGGACGTGGCCGAGAACCTGATCCTTTGCGGCGCCTTCGACGGGCTCGAGCCCAACCGGCGGGCCCTTCTGTGGCGGCTGCCCGGCGCCCTGGCCGCGGCCCGCCGGGATCCGGGGGAGGAAGGTCCGGGCATCTGGGAGCCCGGGGAAACCCCGGCCGCCGGCCGGCCGCCCGGCGTCCCCGACTTTCCCCTCCGAGAACGGTTTGGTTGGGAGTACCGGCTCTTGGGGATGACGGCGGGCAGCCACTACATGAGCTTCTTCCGGGACCGGCTGCGGCGGGCCGGCTACCGGACCTCGGCGGAGGTGCGGGAGCTCGAGGCGGGGGCCAGGGTCAAGGTGGCGGGCCTTCCGGTGCGGCCCCACCGGCCACCCACCAGGAGCGGGCGGACGATAGCCTTTCTGAGCCTGGAGGACGAGGCTGGGCTGGTGGACGTCACCGTCTTCGAGGCAGTCTACCAGCGGTACGGGCGGCTCATCTTCCAGGACCCGGTGCCGCCCCTGGAGGTGGAAGGCAGGGTGGAGCGAAGGGGACGTCACGTGGCGGTGGTGGCCGATCGGGTGCTGGAGTTCCGGCCAAAGCAGGCCTGAGCCGCCGGCGGCCCGAATCCTCACGGGGAGGCATCGCGCCGTGCGCTTTCTGCGCCTGGCCATCCTGATCATCCTGGTGGGCACCGCCAACCTCCTGCTCCGCTACGGTTACGGGCCGCGGGCCCGCCGGAGCCTGGCGGTGCTGGCCGCGTCGAGCGTCGCGTTGGCGGTGGGACTCAGCCTTGCCTTCGGGGGCGATCGGGAGCCGGGGGTCGCCGTCCTGCTGGGCCTGGGATGGAGCGTTCCGCTGTTCCTGGCGGCGGCCAACCTCTGGGCGGAGGGGACCCGCCGCAGAAAGCACGCCCACGTGCTGGATCGTATCCGGGTCCTGGAAAGACGCCGGGCCGACCTCGAGGGGGAACTGGCCAGGCTGGAGCGGCAGGCGGAGGCGGACGGGGCCCGGCTGCGGACCCTGGAACTGGCGGCCCAGGGGGCCCGCCGTCAGCTGGAGCAGGTTCGGCGACAGCTTGAGGCCTGGGTTCAGGCGGGTGAGTCCCCGCGCGTGCGGGCCACCCGCCTCCAGGAGTGGGAGCGCGACCTGGCGGTGTGTTCCCGGGAGGAACTCGAGGCGCTCAGACGCCGGCCGGACAACGGGGCGGCCGGCGAGAGGTCCGCCGAAGGCCAGGCGGACCGGGAGGCTCACCGGGCGGCGGTCGAGGCCGAGGCGCTGCGGCGGCTGGCCCAGCCGGCGGAGGGAGCCCTTGACGCGCTGCGGAGACAGCGCGACGCGACGCGGGCCGGAACCGAGGCCGCCCGATCCGAACTGGGAACCGTGCTGGAGGAACTCAAAGGGTGGCGGCGCCTGGGCGCCGGCCTGTTCTGGCGCAAGCTGGAACTGGACTGAGGGGAGAGTCGGGGGTTCATGGTGGTGCTCTTGACCAACGACGACGGGATCCGGGCCGACGGCCTGGCGGCTGTCCGCCGGGAACTGGAGCGCCAGGGCGACGTACGCCTGTACGTGGTGGCGCCGGACAGGGAGCGGAGCGCGTCGGGCCACTCCATCACCCTGTTACACCCGCTGCACGTGGAGGAGGTAGACCTGGGCGGGGCGGCCCGCCGCGCCTGGTCGGTGTCGGGGACACCCGTCGACTGCGTCAAGCTGGCAATCCATGCCCTCCTGGACGAGCGGCCCCAGGTGGTCATCTCCGGGGTCAACCGCGGCGCCAATCTGGGCACCGACGTCTTCTATTCCGGGACCGTGTCCGGCGCCCTGGAGGCGCTGCTGCTGGGCGTGCCGTCGCTGGCCGTCTCCCTGGCCAGCCTGGAGTCGGGCGAGTACGGAGTGGCGGCCCGGGTGGCGGTGGCCCTGGCCCGGCTGGTGGTCGAACGGGGCCTGCCGCCCCGGACGCTGCTGAACGTGAACGTCCCGTCGCTGGAACCTGCGGACATCGCCGGGGTTCGCGTCACCCGCCTCGGCGTCCACAAGTACCACGACGTGTTCGAGCAGCGCACCGACCCCCGGGGCCGGGTGTACTTCTGGCTGAAGGGGGAGTCCACCGACCTGGACGACGACCCTTACTCCGACGGCGGGGCGCTGCGTGACAACATGATCTCCATCACGCCGGTCCAGATCGACCTCACCGACTACCGGCTGCTGGAGGAGTTGAAGACCTGGCCCCTGGACCCCGGCGGGCTGGGGCTGGAAGCTGCCGCGCCGGGCCAGGCGGCCACCAGCGACTGACGGGCGGGCCGCGGCAGGACTTTTTCGCGCGCCGGCTGAAGTGGGCCGGCGGGCCGAGAGCGGGGGGGGGGCGTGAGGCGTGTTCCTGGTGCCAAGGGACGACCGGTTCTTCAGGCTCTTCGAGGAGGCGGCCCAGAACATCATCGAGGGTGCCAGGCTGTTCCGGGCCACCCTTGAGGATCCCCAGCGGGTGGAGGCCAACGCCCGGCGGATGAAGGAGATCGAGGAGAAGGGCGACGCCATCACCCACGACGTCTTCCACAAGCTGTACCGGACCTACGTGACGCCCATCGACCAGGAAGACATCCACGCCCTGGCCAGCCGGCTCGATGACGTGATCGACATGATCGAGGCGGCGGCGGCCCGGCTGGAACTGTACCGGGTGCGCGAGATACCCGAGGACGCGAGGGAACTGGCCGCCGTCATCGAGCGCCAGGCCGAGGAACTCCTGAAGGCGGTCCAGTGCCTGGGCCGCCGCCAGTATGACCGGATCCACACCCACATCGTGGAAGTGAACCGGCTGGAGAACGAGGGGGACCGCCTGCTCCGCCACGCCCTGGGCGAACTGTTCGGCTCCGGCGCCGACGCCCTCGAGGTGCTCAAGTGGAAGGAACTCTACGAGAGCCTGGAGTCGGTGACCGACTGCTCCGAGGAGGCAGCCATCATCATCGAGGGCGTGGTCATGAAGCATGCCTGAGCCGGTCTGGCTGTTCATGGCGGTGGTGGCGCTGGCCGCCGGCTTCGCCTTCATTAACGGCTGGAGCGACGCGGCCAACGCCGCGGCCACGGCCCTGCCCACCAGGGTGCTGGCACCTTTTGGCGCCGCAGCCTGGGGCGGCCTGCTGAACCTCGCGGGAGCCCTTGCCTCCGTCGAACTGGCCAGGACCATCGCCGGAGGCATCGTCCACCCCGCTTCCGTCTCCCAGCTGGCGGTGGTCGCGGCGCTGGCGGGAGCGGTCCTGTGGTGTGGGGCCATGGTCTTTCTGGCGCTGCCGGTGTCGGCCACTCACGCCCTGGTGGGGGCGATTCTCGGGGCCGGAATCGCCGAGGGCGGGGTCGGGGTGGTCAACGGGGCCGGGTTCGCGGTGATCATCGGTTCGTTACTCGCCTTTCCCGGGGTCGCCCTGGTGCTCGGCTTTGGCCTGGCCGCCCTGCTGGTGCGGGTGGCTCACCGGGGCACCGCGGGCGCGGTGCGCCGGTGGCTGCGCCGGCTCCAGTTCCTGTCGGCAAGCCTGGCGGCCCTGGCCCACGGGGCCGCCGACGGTCCGAAGGCGGCCGGCGTCATCGTCCTGGGCCTCGTGGCCGGCGGGTACCAGGGTGGCCTGGACGGACCCGCCTGGACCAGGGTGGTGGCCGGCGTGGGCCTGGGCGCCGGTACCGCCCTGGGCGGCTGGCACCTGGCCCGGACCCGGGGGGTCCGCTTCCTGAGGCTGGACCCGTTGCATGCCGTGGCCGCCGAGAGCGGCGCGGGCGTGGTCACCCTGCTCACCGCCGCCGCCGGCTGGCCGGTTTCCACCACCCACGTGCTGGCCGCCACGGTGGTCGGCAGCGGCACCTCCCGCGGCGTCTCGATGGTCAGGTGGGGGATCGCCGGGCGGGTGGCCTACGCCTGGCTGTTCACCCTGCCGGGAGCGGCGGCCGTGGCTTACCTCACCTTCTTCCTGCTTCGGACGGCTGTCTGACGGTCTCGCCCGCCGCATGGCGCCGACCGCCAGCGGGCAGGTTACCGGGGGAGACGGGTCCGGAGGGGCGAGGTTCGTGGCGGGACTGGCACGGCGCGCCGCCTGGCTGGTCGGGTTGGGCGTCGCCGCCGGGCTGACCAATGGCCTGCTGGGCATCGGAGGCGGCACGGTGCTCGTGCCGATCCTGGTGTTCTGGTATGGCATGCGCCAGCACCAGGCCCACGGGACCACGGTGGTGGTCATCCTGGTGACGGCCGTCGCCAGCTCCCTGGTCTACCTGAAAAACCGGTTCGTCCAGCCGGATCTGGTGTGGAAGGTGATGACGGGCGGCGCGGTGGGAGCCTATGCCGGCGCGCGGCTCATGCCTCACCTCCGGCCGCAGACTCTACGCCGGGTGTACGGTAGTTTCATGGTCCTGGCCGGCCTTCGCATGCTCGTGGGTGGGTAGCGTGCCACCCCTTGCCGTCGCCTTTCTGTTGATCCTCACCGCTTTCGGAACGGGTATCCTGAGCGGCATGGCGGTCGGCGGCGGCTCCGTGCTGGTGCCGGCGCTGGTCTACCTCTTCGCCGTTCCCCAGCACGTGGCCCAGGGAGCGGTGCTGCTGTACTTTCTTCCCAGCGCGGTGGTGGCCGCCGCGGCTCACCTGCGGGAGGGCAACGTGCGCCTGGGGCGAGCCGTCTGGCTGGTGGCGGGTTCGGTGCCCGGCGCGCTTCTGGGCGCCAGCCTGGCGGCGGCCACCCCGGCCCCGACCCTGCGGCGCATCTTCGGGGTCTACCTGCTGGCCATGGGGCTCTATACCATCCTGGCCCGGCCCAGGGCGGAGCAGGACGGCCCTCGCGGTCCTCTGGACTAGCCTGGCGTGTGTCGAGCTCCGTCGAATCCCCAAAACCCTTCGACATGGCAGGATTTCCAGTCCTTTCCCGCCAAAGCCTCGTGCAGTCCCGCTTCCAGGGAAGGGGGCCGGAACCAGGTGGGGCAGGCTCAAGCGGCTGCAGGAAGCGGGCTTGACCTGGTCGGGACCGTCTCGGCCGCGTACCGCCACCTGCCCGTGCCCATCGTGGTCCTGGATCCTGCCGGCAGGATCGTCTACGCCAATCCTGCCTTCGTCACGCTGGTAGACACCAGGGCCCGGCAGTTACAGGGTCGGCGGCTCGAGGAGGTGGTGAGCGGCTGGCACCAGCCCCCC
>DYFQ01000037.1:21510-23056 GCA_020725105.1 Symbiobacterium thermophilum | reverse complement strand
GCCGGCGGGGAAGGCGGCCGGCCCGGGCCGCGGCGGGGCCCGGATCGCCGTCGCCGGGCGCCCGGCCCGCCCCGTGCTGCTCCGGCACGGCCGGCTTGACCTCGGTGAGCTCTCGCCCTACTCGGTGTGGCTGGTGGAAGAGGTTCGCGGCGGGGCCGACGACCCGGGGTTCAGCGAGACGCTGGCCCTGATGGCTCACGAACTCCGCACCCCGCTCACCAGCATAAAGGGCTTCACCGAACTGCTCCTGCGGGCCGGCGACCGGCTCGACGAGGCCAAGTGCCAGCACTACCTGCACCTGATCCGACAGAACGCCGACATCCTCGTGGAGCAGGTCGAGAAGATGCTTTACCTTCACCGGCTGCAGGCAGGCTGGGGAGTGGCGGACCGCGAGTTCTGCCGGCTGACCGAGGTCATCGCCGAGGTGCTGCCGGTGATGGACGCCCGTGCCCAGCTCAAGGGAGTCCGGCTGGGCGTGAGGCTCGGCGAGGACGTCCCGGCCGTCTGGGCCGACCCGGACGGGCCGCGCCAGGTGGTCACCAACCTTCTTTCCAACGCCATCAAGTTCACGCCGCCCGGCGGTGACGTATGGCTGGACGTTGAAGCTGCCCCGGAATCCGTCGTCATCCGGGTCCGGGATACCGGAATTGGTATCCCCGAGCCCGAGCGGAACCGGGTCTTCGAGAAGTTCTACCGGTCCGACCGCCCGACCGGGGACTGCATGTTCCCGGGCGGTTTCGGCCTCGGCCTGTACCTGGTGAAGTCGATAGTGGACCGCCACCGCGGCCGGATTGTCCTGGAATCCCAGGTCGGCCGGGGCACTACCTTCACGGTGATCTTCCCCAGGGAAGGGGACGACGAGTGTGCGGCCACGAAGGGTGCTGGTGATTGACGACGTTCCCCACATCGTGGAACTGATCTCGGAGGTCCTTTCCATGCGGGGGTACGAGGTTTACCGTGCCGCCGACGGGCCCACCGGTCTCGACCTCGCGACCAGCCTGGGTCCCGACGTGATTGTGCTCGATCTGCGCTTGCCGGCCATGGACGGCCGAGAGGTCCTGCGGCTGTTGCGCCAGGAGCCCCGGACGAAAGACATCCCGGTGGTGATCTTGTCGGTTAGCCCGCCCGAGGAGGCGGCGGCCGGCCGGGTGGCCGAGGAAGCCCAGGCCTACCTGGAAAAGCCCTTTGAGCTGGACGCGCTGGTGGCATCGGTGGAGCGCTGGATGAGGCGGGATGCCGGCGCTGCCGGCGAGCCGGGTTCCGGAGGCGAACCGCCGCTCGGCACGGACGGGTTTTGAGGTTCAAATGAAAACACCGGGGCTCCCGCTGGCGGCGGGAGCCCCGGAGAGCTAACGTTCAAGACCACGCTTTGACGCCTTACGCAGCGGGCCCGGAGGCCCGGACTGTGGTCCGCGCCGGGTCAGACCTTGACGACGTTAGCGGCCTGCGGCCCGCGGGGGCCTTCCACGATCTCGAACTCCACCCGCTGGCCCTCTTCCAGAGTACGGAAGCCGTCTTCCTGGATGGCCGTGTAGTGGACGAACAC
>DYFQ01000037.1:9787-21500 GCA_020725105.1 Symbiobacterium thermophilum | reverse complement strand
GGCCGTTGGCCATGGTGATGAACCCGTACCCCTTCTCGGCGCTGAACCACTTGACGGTACCGATCATCGAAGCCTGGTGCCTCCTAAAGCCCCTAGTGTAGCAAGTGACGCGCGGTGCGATTCGAACACGCGGCCGCCTTACCTGCCCGCGATGACGATAGCACACGGGCCATGACCGCGTCAAATGGACGGCCTGCCGGCAAGTCCCGGCCGAGCAAGTGTTCGCTGTAAACTGGTGCCCGGGCTTTTACCCTGAACCGAAGCCGTGTATAATGAATTCAGGCCGCGCCAAATGGCCGGGAATTCGCACCGGTTGAGGAGGTGGGGGCGTGCTGGAGCAGGTAGAGGCGGCACTGAACAACATCCGACCGGCGTTGCAGGCCGACGGCGGGGACCTGGAGCTTGTCGGGATCGAGGACGGCATCGTCAAGCTGCGGCTTCAGGGGGCCTGTCACGGTTGCCCCATGTCCATGATGACCCTGAAGATGGGCATCGAGCGGTACCTGCGCAGTCGCATTCCGGAAGTGAAGGGCGTCGAGGCCCTCTAGGGCCCGAGACGGCCCGGCCAGGATGGGCCGGGCCGGCCTGGCGACGGTGCCCTGCCACCGGCCCGGCCTGTGGCTGTTGCGCGGCGGAGGCGCCCGGCGTTATAATAGGTCGCCGGCAGTGATGAGCGCCGGCCAGGGTCCAAGCGCCTGTAGCTCAGCGGATAGAGCACCGGCCTCCGGAGCCGGGAGCGCAGGTTCGATTCCTGCCAGGCGCACGGAAACCCCCGCACACCAGCGGGGGTTTTTGATTTCCACCCGAGGAGGAATGTCGCGCCACGCCCGCAGCCACCCGCCATGGCCGGCGAACCCGTTGGCCGCCTGGTGGAACTGTGGTGCAGGCGGAACCGGACCCGCCTGCATCCGCCACCACCGCCGCTCGCCTGTCGCCTACCTGAACTCTTCCAGGTGGGCCTGCCACGTCTCGGGCGGCAACTCCAGGTTCTGGACGGTCAGGGGTTCGTCAGGGAACCCCGGCAGCCAGGCCTCGAAGGGCCGCGCGTTGTTGTCCGCGTAGATCAGGCCGGTCAGCAGTCCGTTGGTCTCCAGCACCTTCTGCATGGCCTGGGCGCGGTCGGTCGGGTCGTAGTCCGGGTCGTCGTCGAGGTTGATGAGGTTGTGTTCGAACCACTCGTAGGTGTTGATCCGGTTGTAGGTGACGCACGGGCTGTAGGTGTTGATCAGGCTGAAGCCCTTGTGCCGCACGCCCTGGATGATCAGCCGCTGCAGTTGCTTGATGTTGCGGGAGAACCCCTGGGCCAGAAAGGTGACCCCCGCGGCCAGGGCGTAGACCAGGGGCTGCACCGGGCGCTCGGCCGCGCCCTCCGGGGAGGTGATCGTCTTGAAGCCCTGGGCCGAGGTGGGGGAGAACTGACCCTTGGTCAGCCCGTAGATCTGGTTGTCCATCACGATGTAGGTGAGGTCCACGTTCCGCCGGGCGGTGTGCATGAAGTGGCCCAGCCCGATGCCGAAGCCGTCGCCGTCACCGCCGACGGCGATGACCGTCAGGTCCCGGTTGGCGAGCTTGATGCCGGTGGCTACCGGCATGGTGCGCCCGTGCAGCACGTGCACGCCGTAGACGTTGAAGTAGTCCGAGATCTTGCCCGAGCAGCCGATGCCGCTCACCAGGACCGTCTTCTCGGGGATCAGCTCCAGCTCGACCGCCGCCCGCTGCAGCGCCGCCAGGACGGCGAAGTCACCGCAACCCGGGCACCACCACGGGGCCGCGTCGGTCTTGAAGTCGGCCGCCGTGAGCTGCTTGGTCGCCATCTACAGGACCTCCTTGATGCGCCCGACGAGTTCCCGGGGATGGAAGGGGATGCCGTCGTACTTGGTCACGCTCTTGGTGGGAACGGTGACACCCTGCGCCTTGAGGTGCGTCGCCAGTTGCCCCAGGTGGTTGTTCTCCACGACCACCACCTGACCCGCGTTTGCCAGGGCGGCTTCCACCTGTCGCCGGGGGAACGGCATCAGGTAACGGACCATCAGGGTCCGGACGGACAGGCCCTCTTTCTCCAGCATGCGCCTGGCCTCGGCGATGGGCCCGATGGTCGATCCCCAGCCGACGAGCACCAGGTCGGCCTGGTCCGGTCCCTCGACCAGGACGCCCGCCCCGTCCAGGGGGATGTCCAGGATCTTGCGGGCTCGTTTGTTCATCATCCGGCTCCGGTTTACCGGGTCCTCGGTGATCTGCCCGGTCGGGCTGTGTTCCAGGCCGGTAGCCAGGTGCAGCCCGTTTCGCATGCCGGGCAGGCTTCGAGGCGAGATCCCCGAGTCGGTCAAGGCATACCGGTCAAACCGCCGGCTCTCACGCTTCATGAGTTCGGCTTCGTCGGCCAGCACCCCACGGTCAATGGTCACCCGGCTGAGGTCGAGGGCGGGGACCGTCTGAATGCAGGTGGCCAGGGTGAAGTCGAGCCCCACCACGACCGGGCACTGGTAGCGGTCGGCCAGGTTGAAGGCCTCCACCGTGTGCCAGAAGCACTCTTCCACGGTGGTGGGCGCCAGGACCACCCTGATGAGGTCGCCGTGGGAGCCGTAGACCATCTCGAACAGGTCTGACTGCTCGTGCTTGGTGGGCATGCCGGTGCTGGGCCCGGCCCGCTGGGCGTCGACGATGACCACCGGGGCCTCGATGACCCCCGCGTAGCCCAGACCTTCCATCATCAGGGAGAAACCAGGCCCCGAGGTGGCGGTCAACGCCCTGACGCCGGCGTAACCGGCGCCGACGGCCATCATGATCGAGGCGATCTCGTCCTCGCACTGCACCACCACCCCGCCGAACTCCGGCAACTTCCTGGCCAGGTACTCCATGACCTCGCTGGCCGGGGTGATGGGGTAGGCCGCCACGAGCCGGCAACCGGCCACCAGGGCGCCGAAGGCCACCGCCTCGTCGCCCGACATCAGGTAGCCGGGCTTGCTCACGCCAGGCGCCAGGTGAAACTCCTCCAGGCGGCCCAGCCCCTCCGAGGCGAACCGGTAACCCTGGGCCACGGCGTCGCGGTTCACGGCCACGACCTTGTCGCCCTTCCTGGCGAAGCGGTCGTCGATCAAGCCGTGGAAGGCCTCGGGCTCCAGCCCGATGAGGGCGGCCGTCACCCCGACGGCCACCATGTTCCGGACCACCCGCGCCCCCAGGTCCTCCGCCATCCTGGTCAAGGGAACTTCCAGCAGGCGGACGTCGAGGTCGGCGGGGAGTTCAGCCCGGAAGTCGGAAGAGTCGGCGACGATGACGCCACCCGGCCGTACCTGCCGGGCATTTCGCTTGATGGTTTCCTGGTCGAAGGCGACCAGGATGTCCAGGTCGTCCTGGCTGGCCAGGATTCGTCTGGGGGCCACCGTCAGCTTGTAGTTGGTGTGGCCGCCCTTGATGCGTGACGAGAACGTCCGGTAGCCGTGGAGGAAGTAGCCGAACCGGTTGAAGGCGCCGGCCAGAATGGCGCCGGTCGACTCGATGCCTTCCCCCTGCTGGCCGCCGACCATCCAGGCCACTTGCTCGCGCATGCCCTGCTTCACTCCATCCTTGTGCCGGCCGCCGTGAGCCAGTCCTTGCCTGAGTCACGGGCCCGGGGGCACGGGCCGTGCCACCTTTCCTAATAATACACCCGGGGTGGCGGATTTCCCAGGGCGGTTCGGGAAGGTTCCCGCAGCCAGCCGGCGGTGCGCCGGCTGCCACCGCCTCCCTTTCCATAGTAGGACGATCCCCCGTCTTGCGTGGCCCCGGCCGGGCTATTCCCGGCGCGACGCGGGCTGGCTGCCCAGGCTCCGGTACCGGCCGCGGTAGAACAGAAGCGGCCGGTCGGGGTCGTCGGGGCCGGGGTTGGGCACCCCCAGGTCGACGACCTCGCCCACGAAGATGCTGTGGTCGCCCCCGGGGTGGCTGGCGTGGAGCCGGCAGTCTACGAACCCCAGGCAGCCGTCGATGATGGGAGCGCCGGAGACCCGCGGGTGCCAGACGACGCCCGCAAAGGGGTCTTCCAGCTCCGGCCGGCGGCCTGCAAAGCGCTCGGCCAGCTCCAGCTGGTCTTCGGCGAGCAGGTTCACCGCGAAGCTGCCGGTCTCGGGCAACAGCCGGTGGGTCCTGGCGTGCCGGCCCACGCAGACCAGCACCAGCGGTGGGTCCAGGGAAACGGAGGCGAGGGCGTTGGCGGTCATCCCGTGGACCCCGCCCGGGTGACGGACGGTGACCACGGCGACTCCGGTGCAGAAATGGCTCAACACGCGACGGAACTGGGAGCCGTCGATACCCACGGTCTCTCCTCGTGGCAGAGACTGCTAATCGCGCGGCGGATCGCCCCCATCGTGGGGGCTGCTGCCGGTGGCGAACCGCGCGGGGCGGCGGCGCTTTCACCGGCATTGCCGGCAATTGCCGCCACGTGGTAATTATAGTGTGGGCGCCACCTCAAGGATCGGGCATCGAAAAAGTCTTATCGGGCCGGATGGTCACAGCCCGGAGGGATTGACCGGGCGGACACCGAAACGCCGACAGGGCGCCAGGACTTACATTCCCGGCGTTCGTCGGGATCGTGGCCCGTTGCAAGGGCGGCGTGTCGCCAAGGCGGGTGAGGCGGCGGCCACGGCCGGGCGGCCCGGTCCCGGGAGTGCTCCGCATAACCCGCACAGGAGGAGGGTTGGCCAGTGGCCTTCGTCATCTGCGAGCCGTGCATCGGCGTCAAGGACAAGGCTTGCGTCGAGGTCTGCCCGGTGGACTGCATCCACGAAGGGGACGACCAGTTCTACATCGACCCGGACACCTGCGTCGACTGCATGGCTTGCCAGCCGGTATGCCCGGTCCAGGCCATCTTCCACGAGGAAGAAGTCCCGGACCAGTGGAAGGACTACGTCGAGAAGAACCGGGCCTTCTTCCAGAAATAGCTCGAGGGGCCCAGCCAAAGCCGGATTGGCTGCGCCGCGGCCGCCGGGGAACCCGCGGCCGGGCGAGCGCGGCGATCCTACCGTGAGAGCCGGGGTTTCAGACCCCGGCTCTCCGTCTGGCACGCCCGGCACGGGCGAGCGCTTGCCCGTGGGCGCCCGTCCCCCGCCCGGTCAGGGGACCAGGAGCAGTTTCCCCGCCGTCTTGCGGCCCTCCAGGAGGCGGTGGGCCTCGGCGGCCTCGCCGAGGGGTAACGCGGCGTGAACCCTTACCTCCAGGCTGCCGGCGGCCAGCCAGGCGAAGATCTGTCCCGCCCGCTCGAGCAGCTCGTCGCGGGTGAGGATGTAGTGCCCCAGCACGGGCCGGGTGACAAAGAAGGATCCCCGGGCCAGGACCTGAAGGTTGACCGGGGGCACGGGGCCGCTCGACTGGCCGAACAGGACCAGCATGCCCCGGGGCGCGAGGCAGTCCAGGCTCTTTTCAAAGGTGGCCTGGCCCACCGAGTCGTAGACGACGTGAACGCCCCGGCCATCGGTGAGCCGCTCGGTGGCCGCTCTGAAGTCTTCCCGGGTGTAGAGGATGACCTGGTCGGCCCCGGCCCGGCGGGCCAGTTCGGCCTTCTCCTCGGTGGAGACGGTACCGTACACCGTCGCGCCGAGCTGCTTGGCCATCTGAATCAGCAGCAGTCCCACCCCGCCCGCGGCCGCGTGGACCAGGGCCCGCTTGCCCCGCCCCAGCGGGTAGGTGCTGTGGCTCAGGTAGTGGGCGGTCATGCCCTGGAGCATCACCGCAGCCCCGGTCCTGGCATCGACCTCGTGGGGCAGATGCACCAGCCTGAAGGCGGGCACCGCGGCATAGGCCGCGTAGGAACCCCGGTGGAAGGCGTAGGCCACCCGGTCGCCGGGGGCAAAGCCGGTCACGCCGTCGCCCACCGCCTCCACCACCCCGGCGCCTTCCATACCGGGGATGAAGGGGGTGTCGACGGGGTAAAGCCCGGTCCGGTGGTACACGTCGATGAAGTTGACCCCGGCCGCCTCGAGGCGCACCAGCACCTCCCCCGCGCCGGGCTCGGGCACCGGCACCTCGGTCAGGCGGAGCACTTCCGGCCCGCCGTGGGCCCGCACCTGAATGGCATGCACGTTGAACCACTCCCTCCCCGAATTCTACGGCTTCCGCCGGCGGGGGCCCAGGGCCAGCAGGCTGATGAGTTCGTAAGCCACGGTGGCCGCCGCCAGGGCCGTCACCTCGGCCGGGTCCAGCGCGGGCAGGACCTCGACCACGTCGGCCGCCACGATGTCCAGCCCCGCCAGGCCCCGGAGTAGCACCAGGGCGTCGGCGGTGCTGAAGCCGCCCACCTCGGGGGTGCCCGTACCCGGGGCGTAGACCGGGTCGAGGAAGTCCACGTCGAACGAGACAAAGGCGGGCCCCGGGCCCACCCGCCGGCGGATCCGCTGGACCACGACCTCCAGCCCCAGCCGGCGCACGTCGTCGGCGGTCAGCACGTCGAAGCCGAGCCGTCTCGGCGCCTCGTGGTCGTCGGGACCGTAACCGGACCCCCGCAGCCCCACCTGCGCGGAGCGCGCGGCGTCCAGCAACCCCTCTTCGCAGGCGCGGAGAAAGGGGGTCCCGTGGGTGTAGCGCTGGCCCCAGTACGAATCCCAGGTGTCGGGGTGGGAGTCGAACTGCACCAGCGCCACCGGACCCAGTGCCGCGTGGACGGCCCGGAGTTCGGCCAGGGTGATCGAGTGGTCCCCGCCCAGGGCAATGGGAACCACGCCCGCGGCGACCAGGGGGCGGAGGCCTTCGGTGATCAACCCGTACGACGCCTCGGTGTTGCCGGGGACGACGGGCAGGTCGCCGTAGTCCACCCCGGACAGCCGCTCGAAGATGGCCAGGCGATGCGCCGGGTTGTAGGGCCGCAGGAGTACCGAGGCGTTCCTGATGGCCGAAGGGCCGAACCGGGCGCCCACCCGGAAGGTGGCGCCGGTGTCGAAGGGAATCCCCACCACGGCGAAGTCCACGTTCTCGGTGGTTCTCACGTGGGGTAACCGCATGAAGGTCCTGACGCCGGCGAAGCGGGGCGTCACCAGGGCGTCCTCAGGTCCGTACCGCAAGCTCGGCCACCTCCCGCCACCGGCCGCTACCCCGGTCGAGCCGGCTTCGTGGCGCTCACGCGCGGTCAGTCGGGTCCAGGGCGCCGGCCGGTGTTCAGTCGAGTTCCAGCGAAGCCCCGGCGAACCGCCAGGGATTGACGAAGACGCCGCCCGCGATCATGCTCCAGTGAAGGTGGGGGCCCATGGAGAAACCGGTGCTGCCCACCGCGCCGATCCGGTCGCCCGCCGACACCCGCTGCCCCGGCGCCACGTCGATGGCCGACAGGTGGCCGTACGAGGAATACAGCCCCAGCCCGTGGTCGATGATGACCGTCAGCCCGGTCACGTGGAGGGCCTCGGCAAGCACCACCTCGCCGTGGTTGGTGGCCCGGACCGGGGTGCCCGTGGGGGCGGCCAGGTCCACACCCGAGTGCCGGCCCCGCTCCCGGCCGTTGACGAAGCGGATGTGTCCGAAGTCCGTGGTCAGCCTGCCCTCGACGGGCAGGAGGAAGCTTCCCTTCCACAGGGGCGCCGCGTGTGACCTGGCCCTCGCCCGGGCGACCCGATCCCGGTCCCGGAGCACCAGGTCTTCCGCTAGCAGAGCCGTCTGCTCCGCCGTGACCGTGAGCCGCGACTCGGCGAAGGCCTTGGGCTCGACCACCAGCACCTCCGTGGCGCCGGCCAGACCGGCCGGGCCGGCGGCGGTCACCGTGACCGGGTAGCGGCCGGGTGGCGTGCGGTAATCCACGCCGGCCAGCCCCACCCAGCCGCCCCGGTGGGGGGAGAGTTCGAGGGAGCGGCCGAGGAGCCCGGCCCTGAGGGACTCGAAGGGACCGCCGGGTCCCGGCAGGCCCACCTTGATCACGAGCAGGTCACCGGGCTGCAGGACCGGGGGATCCAGGCGAACGGAGAGGGCTACGTCCAGCGTGGGCTGCCGGCTGTCGGGCTCCGCGGGCGGTGGCTGCGCCGCCGGGAGGCTGCCGGCCTCCGGCGGGACGCCGGTTTCGGGACCTGCCGGGGGAACCTCCGCCGTCGCCAGCCAGGCCAGGAGGAGCCAGGCGACCAGGACGGCGGGGACGGCCGCCCACCAGCGGGACCTGGCGCGCCGCCGGCGGGGACGGCTACGGGCGTTTCGTGCCACCATGGTCTCGGCTTCCCTCCGGGCGATGGGAGTTCGCCGCCACCCCCGGGCTGCCCTGTGGCCGTGAACCTGGCTGCCACGGCGGCCGGGCAGGGAACTGGTCCCAGCCTGTCCTCCGGCTGTCAAAAGCGGGCGTTTTATCCACCAGGCGGCTATGTTTACATAAATGCTCAACGCCTGCCACCAAAACCAGCCTCAAGCAAAGATTTTGAGGTTTCTGGCCTCGTTCCCGCGCCCGGTATGATGGGCTTACACACCAGTAGAATCGGGGGACGATGTCCATGCGCCGTCTGGTGGCTCTTCTGACCACGGCAGCCCTGCTCTCCATTCTCTTTTGCGGGCCGGCGGTCGCGCCCTCCGTCGCGGCGGCCCGGACCACCGGTGGGACCGTCACCCGCTGGACCTTCACGCTGACCCCCCAGTTGGCCGCGAACGGCCGGACCGTGACCTATCGCTGGGTCGCGACTCCAGGCACCGCTGGCGGATCCACCGGAACGCTGCCCAGCTGGTGGCGCCAGGGACCACCGGCCCCGCCGGCCGGGCCCACCGAGCCCGCTTCGCCGCAGCCAGCTTCACCCCCGCCGGGCTCGCCACCGTCCCGGCCCATTGGCAGCGGGGGTTCGGGAGCCACCGGCGTACGACTCTACCGGGGCAGTTTCGGCCTGGCGGTCTACGACGTCCGGTCCAAGCTCCGCCTGCTGGGCTATGACACCGGCTCCTACCAGGGAATCTTCGACCACGTCCTGGAGCAGGCCGTCAGCCGGTTCCAGGCCGACGAGGGGCTGCCGGTCACGGGCGTGGTGGACGGCGCCACGCTGCGGCGCCTGACCGAGCGGGCCGCCCAGGCGGGGCCGGCGATTCCCGCACCGCCGGCACCGCCGGCGCCCCCGCCGCCCCCGGCGGCGCCCCCCGCGCCCCCGGCGCCCCCCCCGCCCCCGCCCGCGGAGCCGCCACCGGCCGATCCCGCCCCGGGGACCGGTCCACCGGTCACCGGAGCGCAGGGTCAGGTCTCCTTCCTCACCCCGGCCGAACAGCGCATGCTGGACCTGGTGAACGCCGAGCGGCTGGCGGCGGGTGTGCGGCCCCTGACGGCCGATCCCGTGCTCACCACCCTGGCCCGGCAGAAGAGCCAGGACATGGCCGACCTGGGCTACTTCGGCCACTTCTCGCCGACCTACGGCTCGCCCTTTGACATGCTGAACCGGGCGGGCGTGAGCTACCAGCGGGCCGGCGAGAACCTGGCCCTGGCGCCCACCGTCGAGGTGGCGCACGCGTCGCTGATGAACAGCGAGGGCCACCGCCGGAACATCCTGAATCCCGCCTACGCCCGGGTGGGCATCGGCGTCATCCAGAGCGGGCCGTACCGCATGTTCTTCACCCAGTTGTTCGTGGGACCGTGAACGGTCCGGGTCCCACCGGGAATCACCGCGCGGGCCCGTCGCGGGCCGACCGTCGCCGGGCCCGCGCGCCTGGGCGGATGTCCCGGTTCGCCGACGGCATGGCCCGGGCGACCGGGACAACGGAACCCCCCTGTCCCCGGTGACATATAATGCACCGGCCCAGACAAGGACGAACCCGGACGGGCAGGCCACCAGGCCGTCACCGGCCGGTTCGTCGCAGGGACAGCAAGGGGGGACACGACCGTGACCACCGAAACGGTGGAAGCCGAGCACGTTCGGCCCGTCCTGGTCAAGACGGAGCGGGTGGTGGGCGAGGCCGTCCGCGAGATCACCGTCGAGACCCAGGTCGGCCTGGACGTGCCGGCCCGTCAGATCGTCAACATCGAGGCCCGGGTGGTCAACCTCCAGGCGGAAGTGGCGGAAGGCGCGGTGGTGATCACCGGCACCCTCCACAAGCAGATCTTCTTCGTGGAGCTGGACCCCGAGGCGCGCGTGCGGCACCACGCCGAGCCCGTTCCCTTCGCCACCTCGGTCACCGTGCCCGGGGCCGAGCCCGGCATGAACGTGCAGGTGTTTCCGAGGGTGGTGGACGTCGAGTTCGAACTGGTGAACGCCACCCGGGTGCGCCAGGCGGTGGTGATCCAGTTCTTCGTCAAGGTCCACGAGACCGCGCAGCTGACGGTGGTCACCACCGACGATCCTCGCAAGCCCCTGTTCAAGATCGAACGGGTACTCGGCGAGGACGTGGTGCCGGTGGTGGAGGTATCGCCCATCGAACTGCCACTGCCGGCCATCAAGGTTCGGGCGGTCGAGGTCCGGGTGATGGACGTGGAGCACCAGGTGGTGCCGGGGGCGGTCATCGTGACCGGTACCCTCCGCAAGAAGGTCTTCTTCGTGGGCGTGGACGACATCGAACGCGCCTTCGAGGTGGAGGTTCCCTTCACCGCCACCGCCGAGATCGCCGAGGCCGAACCGGGCGTGCAGGTGCAGGTCCAGGTCACCGTGGGCCAGGTCTTCGTGCAGCTGGTGGGTCCGACCCCGACGACCCAGGCGATCCAGCGGGCGGCGCTGCAGGTCTTCGTGAAGGTTGGCCGGTCGGAGCAATTCCGGCTGATCGAGGACACGCGCGGCCCCCTCATCAAGACCGAGCGCGTGATCGCCGAGGCCACCCGGCAGGTACTGGTCGAGCACCTGAAGGTGTTCGACATGCCCGCCCGCAAGGTGCGGAACATCGACGCCCGGGTGACCGTGGACCGCACGGAGATCCTGCCCCGCAAGATAGTGGTTCAGGGCGTCCTCGACAAGCAGATCTTCTTCGTCGGGTCCGACGACGTGGTCCACCACCAGCGGGAAGAAGTGCCATTCAGCACCTTCGTCGAACTCCCTGTCCGGATTGAGCCCAGGCCGGGCGTGGAGGCCCAGGTGACGGCCAGGGTCGAATTCGTCGACTTCCGGCTGCTGCGGCCGGAGGAGATCCCGGTGCCGGTACCGCCGCTGCCGTGCGACCGGGACCCTTACGTCGATCCGTGCGTCGACGACCTCTTCGCCGGGCTGATGCAGAAGGTCATCCTGGAGCTCTTCGTCAAGGTGGGCGAGGTCGTCCAGGTCAGGGTGCGCACCGTGGTCCGCGATCCGTGATCCGGTCGCCCGGACGGTCTCCGGCTTCCGCCGGCCCCGCCCCTTCACCCCGGCCGTTGCCCGCCGGAGCCAAGGGGCGGGGCCGGCTCTTGTACCGCCTGCCGGTAGAGGGAGAGGGTCCTGGCGGCGGCCTTTTCCCAGCTGAAGCGGGCGGCGCGGGCCAGTCCCGCGGCGGCCAGGCGTCGCCGGAGGGTTTCCCGGGTGGCCAGCTCCACCATGGTCCGGGCCAGGTCGTCGGGGCGCTCGGGGTCGAAGTAGCGGGCGGCGGCCCCCGCCACCTCGGGCAGGGCTGAGGTCCCGGCGCACGCCACCGGGGTGCCGCAGGCCATGGCCTCCAGGACCGGCAGGCCGAACCCTTCCTCCAGCGACGCGTAGACCAGGGCAAGGCTCCCGCCGTACATGGCCGCCAGGTCGGCGGTGGGGACCAGGCCGGGCCTGGCGATCCTGGACAGGACACCGGCCGGCATGGCGTCGAGCAGGCGGGCGGTCGGCCGGTCAAGCCGGCCGGCCAGCACCAGGTTGAC
>DYFQ01000037.1:8591-9777 GCA_020725105.1 Symbiobacterium thermophilum | reverse complement strand
CTGGCAAGTTGTCCGCGGCGAGGAGGAACGCCTCGAGCAGGCGGCCCACGTTCTTGCGGGGGGAGTAACCCCCGACGTAGAGGAAGTAGGGCGTCCGGATACCGTACGCTTCAAGCCGTCGCCGGATGACCTCGCGGTCGAGGGGCCGGTAGACGGGCTCGGGAGCCTCGGGCACCACGACGACCCGGGCGGGATCCACCTCCAGCCTGGCCAGGAGATCCCGGCGAACGAAGTCGGTGGGCACGATGACCCACCGGGCCCGGGCGACGGCCCGGGGCACCTCCGCCCGGAACCGGTACAGGTAGCCCTGCTGGCACCACTCCGGCCGGCGGAACGGGATCAGGTCGTGCACCGTGACCACCAGGGCCGGTTCCCGGTCCCACCCCTCCGGGGGCAGGCCCAGGCCGTTTCTGGGCTGGTGAAAGACGTCGGGGGCGATCCGCCCCAGCCATCCCGCCAGCGCCCGCTGGGCCCGGCCGCCCGAGAGATACCGCGGCACGGGATGCAAGACCACTCCCGGCGAGCGGGGCAGCTGGCACGGGAGACCCCAGGGCACCAGAAGGTGAAGCTCAGCGCCGGCCGCCGGTACCAGGGCGGCCAGGTGGGTCGCCAGGGCGTGGGTGTAGGTACCCATGCCCGTTCCCCGGTATAGCACGGCGCCTACCGCGTCGAGAACGATCCGCACGGCGTTCCCTCCCGCCAGAGCCTGGACGTACCATCCTATGGCCGCGGGCCGGCTCGGGGTCCGCCGGGGGACACCGGCCGGCCGCGGGGCATAGACTGCAGGGGCATGGACAGGCAACTGGCGGCGGTTCCCCGGTACCAGCTGGACCTCTGGGAGGCCGTGGGGCGGGCTTTCGGCGTCCGCGTCCGGCGGGCCGGGCGCCTGAGCAGCCGGGTGTGGCGGCTGGAGTCGGACCGCGGGCCGCTGGCCTTCAAACTGACCCGCCTGGACGAGGCGGAACTGGCCTTTGTCCACGCCCTGCAGGAGCACGCCGCAGCCTCGGGGTTTCCGCTGCTCACGCGGTTTCTGACCGCCCGGGACGGGCGGCCGGCCGCGGCGTACTGGGGCCTCCGCGCGGTCCTGAGCCCGTGGCTGCCCGGGAGGGCCGCCGACCTGGCGGCGCCCGCCGACCTGGACGCCGTGCTGGCCGCGCTGGCCACCTTTCACCAGGCCACTGGCGGG
>DYFQ01000037.1:0-8581 GCA_020725105.1 Symbiobacterium thermophilum | reverse complement strand
AGCCGCCGCCCGCCGCTCCGCCCGGCAGGCTCATCCGGGGCTGGTGGCGCGAGCGCCTGGCCGGCCGGCAGGCGGACCTGGAACGGTTCGCCTCCCTGGCGGCGAGCCCGCCCGACCCGGCCCTGGAGCCCGCGGGCCGGCTGTACACCGAGGCAGCCCCGGCGGCGCTGGAGGACGCCGGGCTGGCCCTCTCCCTCCTGGAGACCCTGGGGCCGGCGCTGTCCTCAGGAGGCGCCACCGGCTCCGCCTGCCACCACGACCTGGCGCCCGGCAACCTGCTGGTGACGGAGACGGGTTCCGTGGGTCTCCTGGACCTGGACCACGCCGTGGTGGACAGCCCGTGGCACGACGTGGCACAGCTCTTGGGCAGGCTCCTCCGGACCGCGGGCTGGGACCCCGACCGGGCGACGGCGACCCTCGACCGCTACCGCCGGTTCGCCTGCCGGGAGCCTGGGGCCGAGGCGGCGGTCCTTCCCCTGCTGGCCTGGCCGAACGACGTCTGGCAACTCGGCGTCCAGTGGTTCGTGGAGGGCCGTTCGGTGCCGGTGCCCCGGGGCCGGCAGTTAGTCCACCGCTACCTGCGGGAACGGCCGGCCCGCTGGCGGCTCATCCGAGCGCTGGCCCACCGGGCCCGGGTGGCGTGCCCATGAGCCGCGGGGCCGTGGTGGTGACGGGGGCCGCCGGCTTCGTCGGCTCCCACCTGGTCGAAGCGTTGCTCGAGCGGGGGTACCGGGTAACGGGGGTGGACAGGCGGACCGGCGACCCGGAAAACCTGCGGGCCGTCCTGGGCCGGCCCGGCTTCCGCCTGGAGGTCGCGGACCTGATGAAACTGTCGGCCGCTGACTGGCCCCGGCTGCTGGACGGCGCCGGCGCCGTGGTCCACCTGGCCGCCCGGCCAGGGGTCAGGGCCAGCTGGGGGCCGGGCGTGGGACCCACTTTCCGGGACAACGTGGTGGCCTTTGCCCGGCTGCTCGACGCGCTCCGCCGCCAGCCCGTGAACCGGCTGGTGTGGGCGTCCAGTTCATCGGTCTACGGGGACGTTCCGCTGCCGGCCAGGGAAGACGGCCCTACCCGCCCCCGGTCGCCGTACGGTCTATCGAAGCTGGCCGCGGAAGGGCTGGCGACCCTGTACGCCGGGGAGTTCGGGGTGCCCGCCGTCGGCCTCAGGTTCTTCACGGTCTACGGGCCGCGCCAGCGTGCCGACATGGCCCTTCACCGGTTCATCCGGGCCGCCCTCTCGGACCGGCCGGTGGTGCTCCACGCCGGCGGGGTCCCGCGCCGGGACTTCACCTACGTGGGGGACACCGTCGAGGCCGTCATCCGGACCCTGGAGGCAAGCCACCTGGCCCCGGGGACGGTGCTGAACGTGGGGAGCGGGAAGCCGGTGGCCCTGGCCGACGCCGTACGGTGCCTTGGGCTCATCCTCGGCCGCCCGGTGGCCGTCAGGTACCGGCCCTCGCCGCCCGGTACGCCGGAGGAGACCTGGGCGGACCTGAGCCTGGTCCGCCAGGCGCTGGCCTGGGCGCCCCGGACTCCCTTCGAGGTTGGCCTGGCCGCCCAGGTGACCTGGCTGAAGGACCTGGTCGGGGGCGGGGCCGGTTGACAGGCCGGCCTAGAAGGAGAGGCCCAGCAGAGGAGCCAGGACCTCGGTCTTGGACCGCCCGAACCCGGCCGCCTCCAGCACGTCCCGGCGGTAGCCGGGCTCCACCGGCTCGCCTTTCTTGAAGGGATTCTTCAGTTCGCCGTAGAGTTCGTGGGGGAACCACAGATCGGCGTAGAGCACCCGCAACTGGTCGGCGGTCAGGTGGTTGGCCTCCTGGTACCACCCGAGCACCGTCTCCATCCGGGCACCGTCCCACCGGCCGCCCCGGACTGCCACCTTGTTGAGGAGCTTCCGCAGGTCCCGGGCGGGTACGTCGAAGGTGACGTTGTCCAGGTCGACGATCCAGACGCCGTCCGCGGCCAGAAGCGTGTTGGACCCGCCGAAGTCCTGGTGACAGAGGGTACCGGCCCGGGCCGCGTCCGCCACCCAGGCCTGGTAGGCGGAGCGGACCAGGAGGTCGACCGCCTGCTCGGCCCGGACCACCGCCTCGGGCAGCACGTCCAGGCAGGCCCGGGCGAGGGCCGACTCGGGTTCGGCGAGGACCCGCTGGTGCCAGGATCGCAGCTCGGCGGCCATCTTCCGGTAGTGGTCGGGCCAGCGGCCGAGTTTGGTGGAGACGTGGCTGTCGGGGGGCGGGGAGAAGCCTTCGGACCCCCGGTGGAACTCGCCCAGGGTCCTGGTGACCTGGACGAGTTCCTCCTCGCGCCCGAGGTTTGGGTGGCGCCCGTCGACCCACCGGGACAGGCCGTAGCGAGCTTCACCCACGGTGCAACACCAGTTGCCGGTGGTGGTGGGAAGAAGCTCCGGCACCCGGCCGCCCCGGGCGTGGAGGTGGGCCTGGGCGGCCAGGAAGAAGCGGCAGCGGTCTTCGGCGTGGTCGAGTTGCTTCAGCGCCAGGGGGCCCGCGTCCGTCTCCAGCCGCCAGACCCCCTTGGTCCCTTCGTCGTTGATGGTGCTGACGTCCACCAGCACCCGGCCGAACTGGCGGGCGATGGCTTCGAAATTCCTGAGCGCGCTGACGGCCATGGTTTCGTCCCTTCCCGTGCGGCCGTGGCGTCATCTGCCCGGCGCCCCGCCCGCCGGCCCCGCCTCCACCAGGGCGCGGCGGAGGGCGGCTACGGCCTCGGCCTTTGAATCTTCCACGTCGATCATCCACTTCAGCCGCTCGAGGTACTTGGCGTCGGACCACTCGGGGTCCCGGTTCCGGAAGTACTTGTCCACCACCCCGTCTACCAGGTGGGGGAAGGCGACGTCGACCAGGATCACCTCCCACTGCTCCGGGGCCAGGGGATGGGCCTGCCGGTACCAGCCAAGCATGGCCAGGGCCAGGTCGGCTTCCCAGCGGTTCTTTTTCATCACCTTGTTGAGGATCTTCCGGACATCCCGGGCCGGAAGTTCGTGGGTCAGCCCGTCCAGGTCGAGAATGGCGAGGGTCCCGTCGGGCTGGCGCCGGAGGTTGCCGGCGGAGAAGTCCTGATGGCAGAGGCCCCGCTCGGTCGTGGCCTGGTCCACCCAGTCGCGGTAGGCCGATCGCTCGAGGGCTTCGAGGGCCTCCTCGGCCCGGCCGATGAAGCGGGGGAGGTGCTCGGCCGCCAGCCGGCGGAAGGGGTCGGAGCCCCCGCTGGCCTCCACCAGGTAGGCCCGCATGCGTCCCAGGTGGAGCCGGTAGGTCTCGGGCCAGGTGCCCAGCAGGGAGCGGGCCTCGGCCCCGGGCGGCGGCTCGTACCCGCGCGACCGGAGGTGAAAGTCGGCCAGCGTCTCCATGATCAGCCGGAGCTCGGCCGGCTCCTCGTAGCGGGGCGAGGGCCCGGAAACGGCGTGGAACAGGAGGTAGCCGAACTCTCCGTCCCAGACGAACGGCTCATCCTCGAGGGTCCGCTCCAGCCCGGTGACGCCGACGCCTCGGGCGGCGCAGTGCTCGATGGCGCCGGCGATGAACCGGACCTGGCCCAGCGTCCAGCGGTGGCCCTTGAGTACCCGCGGGCCGCGGTCGGTGGTCAGCTCCCAGACGACCTTTTTCTCCTTGTCGTTGACCTCCCGGATCCGGTACTCCCGGATGCCGTAGGCGGCCAGGAGGGGACCCACCCGGTCCCGTTCAGTCTTGTAGGCGGCGCCGTCAGCCACCTTCGGCAGACCTCCCTATCGGCGTCCCTGGTATGCTATGTCAGGGCCAGCCACGGTGCCACCTTGTCCCGTCCGTCCGCGCCAGGTGTGAGCCCGCCCCGGGTGCCACCTTGTCCGGCAGTTGCATAGGGATGGTGGAGCACGCAACAGGCGGGGTGGTTCAGGGTGCGCGTGGCGCTGGTGTCGACGGAGCGGTTGCCCGTCCCGCCCATCCGGGGTGGCGCCATCCAGGTCTACATCGACGGGGTCGTTCCCCGGCTGGCCAGGGAGGTCCGGGTGAGGGTCTACACCACGGCCGACCCCGAATTGCCCGCGGTGGAAACGGTCGGGGGTGTGACCTACCGGCGACTGGAGCGCCACGGCTACCTGGAGGCGGTGGCCCGGGACCTGGCCGGCCAGACCGTGGACCTGGTGCACGTGTTCAACCGGCCGCGGTCGGTGCTCACGCTTGCCGAGGTGGCCCCGCGGGCGGCCTTTGGCCTCAACCTGCACAACGCCATGTTCCACCCGGACAAGATCTCGGACCCTGACGGCAGCCGGGTGGTCCGCCGGGTGAGCTTCATCGCCACCGTCTCCCGGTACATCGCCGACACGGTGGCGCAGCGGTTTCCGGAGGCCCGGCCCAAGCTCCGGCCCGTCTATTCCGGAGCGGATCCCGGGCGGATCCGCCCGCGGTGGCATCCGGGGATGGAAGAGGTGAGGCGCCGGGCCCGGGCCGACTACGGCCTGGGAGAGGGGCCGGTGGTCATGTTCATCGGCCGGCTGAGCGAGAAGAAGGGTGTTCACCTGCTGCTCCAGGCGATGCAGCAGGTGGTCTGCGAGGAGCCCCGGGCGCAACTGCTCGTGGCCGGGTCCAAGAACTTTGCCAGCTACCGGATAGATGACTACGTGGCCGAGTGCTACCGCCTGGCGGCGGCCATCGACGCCCAGGTGCACCTGACCCAGTGGGTGCCGCCCGGCCAGGTGCCCCGGCTCTACGCCGCGGCGGACCTGGTGGTGTGCCCCTCGATCTGGGAGGAGCCGCTGGCCAGGGTGGTGTACGAGGCCATGGCGACCGGCCTGCCGGTGGTGGTGAGCCGCCGGGGCGGGCTGCCGGAGGTGGTGGAGGACGGGGGAACGGGCCTGGTGGTGGATGACCCGCACGACACCATGGCGCTGGCCACGGCCATCCTGACCCTGGTTCGGGACGCTGACCGTCGCGAGGCCATGGGGCGGCGGGCCCGGCACCTCCTGGAGACCCGGTACACCTGGGACCGGGTGGCCAGAGAACTCCTGGAACTCTACCGGGCAGCGGTGAGCGGCCCGCCCGGCGGCGGGTAACCAGGCCCCGCGTACTTGAGCCCCGCGGCCTGGACGGCCGCGGGGCTCAGCAGGCGGCGGGCGTCCAGGATCAGGTCCCCCTCGAGCAGCGACCGCACCCGCTCCAGGTCGGCCCGGCCGAACTCCGGCCAGTCGGTGGCGATGACCAGGGCGTGCGCCCCCTTTGCCGCCGAGTAAAGGTCGGCGGCGCGGCAGGCCTGCCGGGGCCAGCCGCGGACCGGTCCGGCCGCCGGATCGTAGGCCGTGACGCGGGCGCCCGACGAGACCAGCGCCCGGACAAGGGCCACGGCCGGCGACTGCCTGGCGTCAGCGGTGCCGCCTTTGAAGGCCAGGCCCCACACGGCGACGGCGCGGCCGCCGAGACCGCCAAGGGCGTCCTGTAGCTGGCTCACGGTGCTCCGGACCCGTTCGCGGTTGACCTGCCTGGCGGCGTCCAGCAGGCGGGGTCGCAACCCCTGGCGCCGGAAGGCCCAGCGCAGGGCGTCCAGATCCTTGGGGAGGCAGGGTCCGCCGAATCCCAGTCCCGGGCCGAGGTAGTGGAGTCCGATGCGGGGATCCATGCCCGCCGCCCTCAGTACGCCCGCCACGTCCAGGCCCGCCCGGGCGGCGTAATCCGCCAGTTCGTTGGCGAAGGAAACCCGCATGGCCAGGTACGCGTTGCTGGCGTACTTGACCAGTTCGGCCGTGGGGCGGTCGGTGAGGATCACCGGCGCGCCGGTGGACCGGTAGATGGAGGCCAGCACCGCGGCGGCTTCGGGGTCCGCCGCCCCGATCACCACCCGGTGGGGATGGCGGAAGTCTCTGAGTGCCGTACCCTCCCGGAGAAACTCGGGGTTGGAAATCACGGCCGGCGGGAGAGCGAGCCGGCCGAGGCGCCGGGCCAGGTCGTCGCCGGTTCCCACCGGGACGGTCGAGCGGATGACCACGATGCGAGGCGGCGGTTCCAGTTGCTCCAGGCCACCGGCGACGGCCCAGAGGGCGCTGAGATCCGGCCGCCCCGACGGCCCGGCCGGAGTGGGTACCGCGACGAAAACGGCGGCCGCTCCGGCCGCCGGACCCAGGTCGGTCCCCAGGCGGAGCCGGCCGCCAGCCAGTTCGGAACGGACCAGGAGGTCCAGGTCCGGGTCGAGCCCGGCCGCCGTGCCCTCCACCAGGGTGCGCACCCGGCGGGGGTCCCGGTCCATCCCCCAGACCCGGTGGCCCCAGGCCGCCAGGGCGGCGGCGGTGGTCAGGCCCACGTAACCAAGGCCGACGACCGCCAGGTCGAGGCTCACGCCGCCGCCCCGCGGGTCCGGCGCCGCCAGGCGGGTGGCCGGCGGGCTTTCGTTGATGTCAGTCACCGGGCCCAGGCCCACCCGGCGACGCGCTCGCGGGAGACAACGGTCCGGCCAGCCTGACGCTGGCCGCCGGCCACGGTTTCACGGGCTCGCCCGTGGGGCCGAAGGTGAGGAAGTCAAGGGACGGCTTGTAGAAGTACCGGCTGGGAAAGAGGGCGGCGTGGACCCAGGCGGGCCGGCCCTCCAGTACCACCGGGACCTCGTGCCCCCGGTAGACCATGCCAAGGATGCAGGCCTCGCGGGCCACGATGCCCAGGGCGGCCGGAACGCCGGAGGCTTCCTCGGCGTCGGACCAGGGCGCCTCGGGCGAGCCGGCGCTGATCCCCAGCCCGGCCAGATATGCCTCCATCTCGCCGGGGTCCAGGAAAACCGAGACGGACGCTCCGGCCGGCTCAGGCGCGCTCGCCTCGGGGAGTGGGCCTTGGTAGACGGTGTATACCGGCAGCGGGATATACTCGACCACCGGGTATCTGAAAACGCGTCGGGGCAACTCAAAGTGGTGCACGGTCCAAGCACCTCCCGTTTCGACAGTATGCGACGCCGCGGCGGCGGGTGAGGAGGACGCCGGACGAGACCCGACGAAGTCGCCGGTGAACGGGAGGGGGAACGCCAGGTGCTGGTGCTTTCACGCCGCCAGGTTCAGGCCGCGGTGACCATGTCCGAAGCCATCGACGTCTGTGAGAAGACCCTCATCGAGATCGCCTCGGGCCAGGCCAGAGTGCCCGTGAGGACGCAGATCCCCGTCAAAGAGCAGAGCGTCAGCCTGTTCATGCCCGGCTACCTGCCCGGCATCCGGGGGCTGGGGATCAAGGTGGTCTCGGTCTTTCCCGAAAACCCGGCGCGGGGGCGGGCCACCATTCACGCGGTCGTCATCATGCTGGACGCGGAGACCGGCGTACCCGAGGCGGCCATGGAGGGCGGCTACCTCACCGCGCTGCGGACGGGAGCGGCCTCCGGCGTGGCCACCAGGCACCTGGCCAGGCCCGACGCCAGCGTGGCGGCGGTCTTCGGCGCCGGTGTCCAGGGCCGGACCCAACTGGAGGCCGTCTCCGCGGTGCGGCCCATCGGGGAGGCCCGGGTGTTCGACGTGCGGCCCGACGTGCGCGACGCATACATCAAGGAGATGAGCCAGCAGCTGCCCGGCGTGAGGCTGGTGCCCGCCGCCACTCCGGAGGCGGCCGTTCGCGGGGCCGACGTGATCATCACCGCCACCACCTCGACGCGGCCGGTGTTCGATGGCAACGGCCTTGCTCCCGGCACGCACGTGAACGCCATCGGCGCCTTCACCCCGACCATGCGGGAGATCGACGCCACCACGGTCACGCGGGCCCGCGATACGGGCGTCGTGGCCGTGGACACGCTGGCCGGAGTGCTGGAGGAAGCGGGAGACATCCTGGCGCCTCTGGAAGCCGGGCTCATCCGGCGAGAAGACCTGGTCGAGGTGGGGGCCATCGCCGCCGGGCGGGCCCCGGGCCGCCGCTCCGACGGCGCCATCACCGTCTACAAAGGCGTCGGCACGGCGGCGCTCGACGTGGCCGTGGGCCAGTTGATCGTCGCCAGGGCGCGCGAGAAGGGGCTTGGCAGCCGGCTCGAACTGCTCGACTGAGGCGCCGGAGCGAGCCGCGGCGGGCTCGCCAAAACCGGCTCGGCAGCCCGCCCGGGCTGGCGTTTTGTGGTAACCCGGCCTGCGGCTCAGCTTTGACAACCCCAGGGCGAACCAGTATACTGGTTTATGCGCGGCGGCGGGTCGGGGCGGCCAGACAGGGCGAATAGCTCAGCGGAAGAGCGCGCGCCTTACAAGCGCGAGGTCCCAGGTTCGAACCCTGGTTCGCCCACGGTAAAGGCCGGCAGCCGCCAGCCGCCAGCGGCCGGTGGCCGCCAGCGGTAGGATTCCCGGCCGGCCGGTGGTTTTTTCATTTCGGAGGCGTGGTGTAGTCCGGCCTAACATACCTGACTGTCGATCAGGAGATCGCGGGTTCAAATCCCGTCGCCTCCGCAGGTTGTCCGGACAGCATGGCGAAAAGAATAGTCTGGCAGTGGGGCGGTAGCTCAGTCGGTAGAGCATGCGGCTGAAAACCGCAGGGTCGCCGGTTCGATTCCGGCCTGCCCCACCAGGTGTGCCGGGGTTCCCCGGGCACCAACGCGGAAGTGGCTCAGTGGTAGAGCATCGCCTTGCCAAGGCGAGGGTCGCGGGTTC
>DYFQ01000036.1 GCA_020725105.1 Symbiobacterium thermophilum | reverse complement strand
AACCGCCGGGAACACTGTTCGCCCGGCGTCGTGAGCAGGCATTTACGGATGAATGATTACGTTTTCAGGAACGGTAGCCTACAGGGAGGGACCCGGTGACGCCCGACCTGACACTGTCGGTTATCGCATTTGTGCTGGCGGCCCTCGTCATCCTCGCGGGCGGCCTGACATTGGCGCGTGCCGCGCGGGACATCGCCCGTCAAACGCGCGTCGGCGAACTCTGGATCGGCAGCGTGCTCCTGGCGGGCGCCACCTCGCTGCCCGAGGTGGCCACCAGCATATTCGCCGGGAGCCTGAAGCTGCCGGACATCGCCGTGGGCAACGTGTTCGGCAGCAACATCTACAACCTGACGATCCTGGCCCTGGCCGACCTGGTGCACGGCAGGGGCCCGTTGGCCATCCAGCTGAGCGAAGGACACGTTCTGGCGGGGGCCTTTGGCATGGTGCTGGCCGCCATGGCCGCCCTGGCCGTCCTCATCCGCCAGCCGTGGTCCATCGGAGGCATCGGTCTCGACAGCCTGGCGATTCTCGCAACGTACGCGATAGCCACGGCCATGCTGGCCCGCTTCGCCCGGCAACAGGCGGAAGGCGGCGTTCCCACCGCGCCCGGCGGGCCGGTGGTTGGCACCCGCCCGAGACCTGTACCGGTACCAGCCCGCAGCCCGGCGCCAAACCCTCGTCCCGCGCCGGCCCCCGACCTGTCTGCCGACTCCCGGGCGATGGGCCGGCTGGCAATCCGCTTCGCGCTGGCCACCCTGTTGGTGCTGGGCGCCAGTCTGGTGCTGGGGGTGACGGCCGACCGCATCGCTGCCGAAACGGGCCTGGGCCGGACGTTTGTCGGCAGCATCCTGGTGGCGGCCAGCACCTCGCTGCCGGAGACCGTCGCCAGCGTGGCGGCGGTCCGAGCGGGAGCCGTCGACCTGGCGGTGGGTAACATCCTGGGTTCCAACCTGTTCAACATGGCCATTCTGGCCCCGGCCGACCTGGCCTACCGGCAGGGACCCATCCTTTCGGCGGTGTCCCCCGCCCACGCCATCACCGCCCTGTTCGGGCTGTTGATGAGCGGCATCGCCGTGGTGGGGCTCTACTACCGCTCAGGCCGGGCTTACTTGCGGGTAGGCGTCGACGCCCTGGTGATCGTGGGCGTGTACCTGCTGGCCACGGCGGTACTGCTGGGCCGGTAGCCGGAGGGCCAGCCCCGGCGGGCATACTACCCCGGGCGGCCCCCGCGAAAACGGGCCGCCCGGGGAGGGCTCCTGATGCGGCGCCGGGCCCGGGGCCTGGCCGTCATGCTGCTCGTTCTGCTTGCGCCACCGTTGCGGGGTCTTATTCCGGCCACGGAGCTCCGGGCCGCCATACCGGTGGGGCCCGCCGGCCGCTTGCCGGAACTGCCGGCCACGTCGCCGCCGGTGGCCACCGCGACCCCTGCCGTGTTCGTTCTGTCGGTGGAAGGAACCGTCACCGCCGGTACGGCCCGCTACGTCGCGTCCGGCATCAGGCGGGCGGAACGGGAAGGGGCGGCGGCGGTGGTGCTCCGGCTAAACACACCCGGGGGCCTGGTCAGCGCCACCCTGGACATCCTGCGGGCCACGGCCCGGGCGGGCCGCCCCGTCGTCGTGTGGGTCGCGCCTTCGGGCGGCATCGCCGCGTCCGCCGGAGCCTTCATCCTGGTGGGGGCCCACGTGGCCGCCATGGCCCCGGGCACCACGGTGGGCGCCGCCATGCCGGTGGTGGTGGACCCGACGGGCGGCGAGACCCGGGCCGCCGACGAAAAGACCACCAGGTTTCTGGCCGGGCACATGCGGAGCGTCGCCCGGGAACGGGGCCGCCCCGTGGAGGTGGCGGAGGCCTTCGTCACCGAGAACCTGACCCTCGATGCCAGGGAAGCCCGGGAGCAGGGCATCGCCGACTTGCTGGCCGAGGATTTCGACGAGTTGCTGAGCGCCATTCACGGCCGGGAGGTCCGGACGGCCGCGGGGCCCGTCACCCTGGAAACTGACGGGGCGACCGCGCGGGCACTCGGCATGTCCCCCGGTGAGCGGCTCCAGGACCTGGTGTCCAACCCGCAACTGGCCTTTTTGCTCCTGATCGGCGGAGCCTACGCCCTGTACCTCGGCCTCTCAGCTCCGGGCACCTTGGTCCCGGAGGTGCTGGGAGCAATAGCGCTGCTGCTTGGAATC
This sequence comes from Symbiobacterium thermophilum, assembly GCA_020725105.1. Taxonomy (GTDB): domain Bacteria; phylum Bacillota; class Sulfobacillia; order DYFQ01; family DYFQ01; genus DYFQ01. The sequence continues at coordinate 28,089 of DYFQ01000036.1, read as the reverse complement.
TTCGGCCTGGGCCTGTTCCAGACAAACGTGGCCGGAGTCCTGCTGATGGCGCTGGGGTTCGCCTTCCTGCTGGCCGAGGCGTTCACGCCCACCTTCGGCGCCCTTGGGATCGGGGGGGCGCTGGCCCTTCTGCTCGGCGCCATCCTGCTCCCGCGGGAACCCCTGATGCCCACCGGCTGGCACCGGGCCTTTCAGGGCACCGCCGCCGGGGCCGTCCTGGCCGCCGCCGCCATAAGCTTCACCGCCGTCGCCGCCGTGCTGCGCGCCAGACGCCAGCGACGCCGGGCCGGCCCACCCCTGGAGGACCGCTTCGGGGTGGCAACCACCGACCTGGAACCCGAGGGCTCCGTGAGACTGGCCGGCGAACTCTGGCGGGCCCGTGCCGCCGGCGGAAAGCGGGTGGCTGCCGGCACCCGGGTGGAAGTGGTGTCGCGGGACGGGCTGCTGCTCACCGTGAGGCCGGCGGAGCCTGCCCGTCCTCCCGGCAGGGAATAGGGCTCAGGCCGCCTTGCGCCCCACGACCGGCATCCCCGCCGCCCGCAACAGGCCCAGAACGCCAAAGGTGATCAAAAGGTCGACGATGTGGTGGAGCGCCGTGCCCACGCCCACCACCACCCCGGCCCGGTACAGGTTCCAGCCGAACGGCACCACCACCAGCGCTTCCCCGAGGGCGTGGATGGGCAGCACGATGAGTCCGACGGCCCAGAAGGTGAGGCCGCTGCGGACCAGGTAGGCGCCGACCACGCCGAAGATGACGTGGATGAAGGCCCGGGCCGCGATGACCGGCCCCAGCGCCAGCAAGAACCCCACCGTGGAGGCCAGGCCCGCGATGAGGGCCACGGACGGGCCGATCAACATGGCCAGCATGATGGGGACGTGCGAGGCCAGGGTGGCGGTGAAGGGCGGGATCATGACCCGGAGGAAGGTGAAGGTGAGCGGGATCAGGAGCGCGAACGCGGCCAGGAGCGCGCCGATAGCCAGGTCCCGTGCTCTCATGGTGGTTCCCCCCACTGTCTAGACACCTGTCTTGACAACATGTTTATGCGGCGTGAGGCCACCTTCCTGCCGGTCCCTTCTTCAGGGGGCGGTGGAAAGAACCCCGGCCGCGCATACTAACCGCGACTTACCCCTGCCGGCCGCGCACCGGGTCCCGGGGGGTCTTCCGCAACTCCTGCCCGGTGGCATCCGGCCCGCACGAGGAGGCGCCCGATGCCCGTCAACCTGGTCAGCCTGGTTGTCCTGACCGGCATTCTGGGCTGGTTCGCCAGCGCCGCCGTCCGCGTCGTCCGGGAGTTCGAACGGCTGGTGGTCTTCAGGCTGGGCCACCTGCTCGGCACCCGAGGGCCGGGCGTGGTGTTCCTGATCCCCTTCATCGACTCGGGGGTGAAGCTGTCCCTCAGGCTGGTGACCTTCGACGTACCGGCCCAGGAGGTGATCACCCGCGATAACGTGACCACCCGCGTGAACGCCGTCGTCTACTACCGCGTCGTCGATCCGGCCAGGACGGTGGTGAACGTGGAGAACTTCCACCGGGCCACGGCGGAGCTTGCCGCCACCACCCTGCGGAGCGTGGTCGGCCAGGTGGAACTGGACCAGCTCCTCACCGAACGGGAGCGGCTCAACTCGAAACTCCAGCAGATCCTGGACGAGGCCACCGACCGGTGGGGCATCAAGGTGACCACCGTCGAGATAAAGGACGTGGTCATCCCGCCTGACCTGCTTTCGGCCATCGCCCGGCAGGCGGAGGCGGAGCGCGAGCGCCGGGCGCTCATCATCCACGCCGAGGGGGAGCGGCAGGCGGCGCAGCGGCTGTCGGAAGCCGCGAAGATCCTCTCGGCCGAGCCGGGCGGCCTGGCCCTGCGGGTACTGCGGACCCTGCCCGACCTGGCGGACCGCAAGGGCTCCACCATCATCTTCCCGCTGCCCGTGGAGATCGCGCCGATGCTGGGCGGCTTCAGGCCGCCCAACACCGTGGGCGCCGGGGATCGGAACGAAAGGACCGCGCCCCCCGATCCACCCACCGACCTGGTGCCGCGAGAGCACTAGGCAGGCCGGCTACGTCCGGGACGTCACGCCCTGAGGGAACACGACCACCTTCAGCGCCTGCCTGTTCTCGACCAGTTGGAAGCCTTCCTCGACCCGCTCCAGGGGCAGCCGGTGGGTGATCAGGTCCCCGGCGGGTACGGCCCGGCACGCCAGTAACCGCAGGGCGACCGGGTAGAGGGTGAAGTCCAGGTCACCCGGCACCCCCACCCACCTGCTACCCACCAGGGCGGTCTCCCGCCGGTGGATAGCGTTGGCGTCGACGGTTACCCGCCCTGACCCGGTGAAGCTGGCAAAGAGGACTACCCGGCCCCGGGGTTTCACGGCGGCAATCGCCTGTTCCAGCGCGTCCTGGGCCCCGATGGCCACCACCGCCGCGTCGGCACCGCGACCGCCGGTCAGCTCGCGGCCGGCGTCACCCGGGTCCTCGGCGGCCGGGTCCAGTACCGCCACCGCCCCGTAGCGGGCCGCCAGGGCCCGCCGTTCGGCCAGGGGTTCGGACACCAGCGCCCGGACCCCCATGGCCCTGGCGGCCATCAGGAGCAAGAGGCCCATCGGGCCCGCGCCGGTGATGAGGACGGTGTCACCCACCGCCAGGCCCGCCTGGTCGCGGAGGGCGTGCAGGCAGTCGGCCAGTGGCTCGCAGAAGGTGGCCACCTCGTCGGCGAGGCCGGCGGGAATCGGGGTGAGGGCCCCGGCGTACTTTTCCCGCCGCCCGAGCACGGCATACTCGGCGTAACCCCGGTAGCCGCCCCCCACCACCCGCGTGCCCGGCGTCACCTCACCCCAGTCACCGAGGACCTCGAGCACCTCGCCGACCCATTCGTGGCCCGGGTTGAAGGGGTATTCCAGGCCGTTGCCGTGCCGGTACTTGCGGACGTCGGTGGGACAGATGCCGCAGGCCGTCACCCTGACCAGCAGTTCGTCGGGCCCCGGCCGGGGGTCGGGCGTCTCCACCACCCGGAGGTCGTTCACGCCGAACAGTAGCGCCTGCCGCACGCGGCCTCCCCCCTTCAGCCTCGCCGCCCGGACCGGGCGCCCCGGCCCGCGCCACCGGCCTCCGGCTGGGCAGCGCCCGTGGCGGTTTCGACGAGCCCCCGCACCGCCGGCGGAGTGAGGGGCAGCCCGGTGACCCGCACGCCCAGGGGCCAGAGAGCGTCTTCCACCGCGTTGGCGATGGCCGCTCCCACCCCTACTATGCCGCTCTCCCCCACTCCCGTGCCGGCCTCGAACACCGCTTCGTCTTCCAGCAGGAGCACCTCGACGGGCGGCAGGTCGGCCGGACCGGGCACCGCGTAGTCGTGCAGGCTTGCGGTCAGAAGCTGGCCGGCCGGGTCGTAGGCCACCCCTTCCCACAGCGCGGCGCCCAGGCCCTGGGCGACTCCCCCCTGGACCTGGTCCTCGGCCCGCCGCCGGTCCTCGAGCCGCCCGGTGCAGCACGCCACCAGGTAGCGCAGGACCCTGACGGCGCCGGTGTCGGGATCAACCTCCACCAGGGCCACGTGGACGCCGTGGGGATGGGTTGCCCGCCCGCGCGACCGGTGACCGGCCCGCTCCACGAAGGTGGCCAGACCGACGCCCGGCCACCGCCCCGCCTCCCGCAGCTCCGCCTGGCGGCGCCGGAACCCGGCATAGTCCGCGGCCGCGAGGGCCCGCTCAAGGGTGGCGCGGAAGTCTCCGGCCCGGTAGACCAGGGGCTCGCCGAAGGCGGTGGTGCCGGGGGCGTACGGCATGGCTTCCGGCGGCACCAGGTTTCTCCGGCGCATCTCGGCCGGGTCGAGACCGCAGGCCCTTGCGGCCAGGTCCACCGCGCGCTCCCGGACGAAGGTGGCCTCGAACCGGCCGGGGCCCCGGTAGGTGCCCGCCGGGGTGGTGTTGGTGACGGCGCACCACACCTGACACCGGTACCGGGGCACGAGATAGGGCCCGGGCAGGAAGGCGGCCGTCGCCCGGGGCACCATCAGCCCCTGGCTGCGGACGTAGGCGCCCAGGTCATGGACGGCGGCGACCAGCAGGCCGGCGATGGCGCCGCCGGGCCCCAGGACGAGGGTCGCCTGGTGGACCTGGTGCCGGGCCTGGTTGGTGGCGGCAAAGTGCTCCCGGCGGTCCTCCAGCCAGACCACCGGCCTGCCGGTGCGGAGCGCCAGGTAGGGAATGAGGAAATCCTCCGGGTAGCACTCGCCCCGGCTCCCGAAGTCGCCCCCCACGTCGGTGCGGACCAGCCTGACGTCGGACTCGGCCAGCCCCAGGAGGCGGCCGAGGAGGCGGCGGTTGGCGTGCCCGTCGTCGAGGGCGCCCCAGACCGTCAGCGCGCCCCCGTCGAACCGGGCCGCCATGGTCCGCGGCTCCATCGGCGCGGGGGCCTGGCGCTGCACGGTCAGGCGCGCCCGGACAACCGCCACCGGGCTCGGATGCCCGTCACGGCCCCGGCGGCCGGCCATCATCCCCAGCGTGGCCACCCGGTTGCGGGGGACCCCGGGGTGAAGTTGGGGCGCCCCGGGGGCGAGTGCTTCCACCGGGTCCACCACCGCCGGCAAGGGAGACACCTCCACCGCGATGGCCTCCAGGGCGTCCTCGGCCCGGTAGGGGTCGTCCGCCAGCACAACCGCCAGGGGCTCGCCGGCATACCGCACCCGGTCCCTGGCCAGCGGCGGCTGCAGCGCCGCGGCGAGTCTCGGGGGCCAGGGCGGGGGATCCCGGAGCGGGAGGGGTCCCGGGTCAGGCTCCAGGTCGTTCCCGGTAACAACGGCGAGCACGCCCGGCCGCCGCCGGGCCTCGCCGCCGTCGACGCGGCGGAGAGCGGCGTGGGCATGGGCGCTGCGGAGCACGGCGGCGTAGACGGCCCCGTCGGGGGCCAGGTCGCCCGCGAAGCGGCCGCCGCCGCGCGCCAGGAGCGGCAGGGGAGTCGGGTTCTCCGCCCTGCTCCGAAAGGCCACCGGCCACCTCCTCCCCCGCCGCTCCCATGGTACCACACCTGCCCGGGGGTCTCCCCCCGCTCGCGGCCGCCAGCAATTCAACCTGGCCTGACTGGTTCGCCTTCCGTTTGTCGATATTCCCCGGAAATGTGGCCGGGCAGGACATGCACCCGCCGGCGCGAACGGAAAGACCTGGGGGGAACGCCGGTGGTCCGCCTGCTCCACGTGGCCGACGTGCACCTGGGGGCCCCCCTGCCCTGGCTCGGCGAGCAGGGCAGGGCCCACCGGGAGAACATCAAGCGGGCCTTCGCCCGCGCCCTTGACGCCGCCCTCGCCGAGGGAGTCCACCTGGTGCTCATCGCCGGCGACCTCTTCGACCGGAACCAGCCCGGCCGCAACCTGGTGGAGTGGGTGGCCGGCCAGTTGCATCGGGTGACGGCGAAGGGCGTCGCGGTCCGGATCCTCCCGGGGACGCACGACCGGCTCCAGCCTGGCGGGGTGTATGGCTGGAGCGACCTGGAGGAAGCCGGGGTGCGGGTCTACCGGGGGGAGGGACCCGGGGGCTGGGACGTGGAACCCTTCCCCGGCCTCGACCTGACGGTCTGGGCCCGCCCCACCGTGGAGCGGGGGGGGCGGTACCGGGCCCTGGCCGGCCGGCCGGCGACACCCACCAAGACCGCGTTCAACGTCGGCCTGATCCACGCCGGGCTCGACCTGGGGGCCGGGGGCGACGAGGACTACCTGGTGTCCGAAGCCGAGGTGGCCGCTTCGGCTCTGGACTACGTGGCCGCGGGCCACTGGCACGCCAGGCGCGAGTTCTCGGCCGGCGCGACCCGGGCGTTTTACCCCGGCTCGCCCGAGCCGGTGTCCGCGGATCCCCGCGAGCCGGGGGTCGCGCTGCTGGTCGACCTCGAGCGGGGACGGCCGCCGGGTGTCACCCCGGTACCCGTGGGTGAGATCCGCGTCGCCGGTCTGGAACTGGACCTGTCGGTGCTCGCCGGCCCCGAGGAGGCGGCCGCCCTCATCGCCCGCCAGGCGGGCGACCGGACCGTCCTGCGGGCGCGGATCGTGGGACTTCGCAGGGCCGGCTGGGACCTGGACCCGGCCGCCCTGGAGGAAACCCTGGCCTCCGGCTTCTTTCACCTCAGGGTGGAGGACCGGTCGGCGCCCGAGGTACCGGCGCCGGCCGGCGACGACGACCGGCTGATTGCCGGCCGCTTTTGCCGCCTGCTCCGCGAACGACTGGAGGCGGCCGGCACCGAGCCCGAGCGGCGGGCCGCTGCGGAAGCCCTCCGGCTGGGGCTGGCGCTCCTGGACGGGCGCGAGGTGTGGTAGGATGCGTCTCGTGCGCCTCCGGGCCCGGCGGTTCCGCTGCCTGGACGACGTGACCGTCGAGTTCCACCCCGGCCTGACGGTTGTCCGGGGTGACAACGAGGCGGGCAAGTCGTCCCTGTACCACGCGCTCATGACCGTCCTGTTCAGGTCGCCCCGCTCCCGGCACCGGGACCTCCTGGCCCACCGGAACTGGGACGCCGACGCCCTGTTTGACCTGGAACTCGAGTTCATCGCCGCCGGCGCCGGCCATCGCCTGAGCAAGGATTTCGAGGCCCGCACCGCCCGCCTGGAGAACCTGGCGACCGGCGAGGTCTGGCGAGACCCCGACGATGTCCAGCACCGCCTGGAGGGCGACCTGGGGCTGGGGCCCGAGATCGTTTACAGCCGGCTGGCCTGCGTGAACCACGACGAACTGGTCCGCCTCACCGCCGACGACCGGTCCACCTCGGAACTGCTGGAGCGGCTGCAGGACGCCATCGTGGGTTCCGGCAGCCGCCGGTCACCCCGGCAGGTTTCACGGCTCCTGGACCAGCGCCTGGCGGAACTTCGCAAGGGCCTCGAGCGCCCGGCGGCGCACCCGGGGCCTCTCCGGCGCCTGCGCGACGACCTGGAGGCGCTGGACGGGCGGATCGCCGACGCCAGACGCGGCCTGGAAGCCACCGAGGACCTCCGCCGGCGGCTGCGGCAGTTCCACGAGGAGAAAGACAGCCTGGAGCAAGAGGTGATCGACCTCGGGACGGTAGTGGGGGCCAACGAGCGCCTCCACCAGCTGGAGCGGCAGCGGCAGGCCCTGGCGCGGCAGTACGAGGCGGGCAGGGAACGGCTGAGGCGGGTCGCCGAGGCCCAGGGGGAACTGGAGGCGGCCCGGGCCCGGCTGGAGGCCGCCGGCCGGGAGCCGGCGCCCGACCGGGAGGCACTGGACCGGCTGGAGGCGCTGGCGGGCCGGATAGCCGCGCTGGATCAGTCCATCGAGGCCCACCTGGCCGCGGCCGCGGCTGCCCGGCCACAACCGGCGGCCCCCCGCTCCGCGCTGGCGGCCCTGCCCTGGCTGGGGGTGGTTCTCGCCGCCGCCGGGGTGCTCCTGGGCCTCCTGTTCAGTTCCTGGTGGCTCCTCCTGACCGTGCTGGGACTGGGCCTTGCCCTGGCCCCGCGACTGGCGCCGGCTCCCACCGCACCCCCGGACCCGGCGGCCACCCTGCGGGCGCAGCGGGAGAAGACCGCCTCGAAGCTGGAAGAAGCCCTGGCGGCCTGGGGCGGCCAGCCACCCGGGACCCTCAGGGAGCGGCTGGAGCGCCTGGAGTCCGCCAGGGCCGCCGTGGCCGCCGCCGAGCGGCGCCTGGCTGACATCCTGGGCGGCCGCCCGGTCGAGGAGGTCGACCGCGAGGTGGACGACTGCCGCCGGGACCTGAGAGATCTGGAACGGGAGATGGAGCAGCTGGCGCCGCTCAGGCTGGAGCCCCACGCGTTCGCCAGGCATCAGGCGGAACTGCGGGCGGCCCAGGAGCGGCTGGACAGCGTCATGGCCGGCATCCGCCGGACGGAACTCGAACTCGCCCGGCAGGAGACCGAGCCCGAACTCCTCTACGAACTGGAAGAACGGCGCGCCGCCCTGGCCGACCGCCTGGCCGGGGTGGAGGAACACGCCGCGGCGGTGGCGCTGGCCAGGGAAACGCTGGACCAGGCCCAGGCGGAACTGCTGGCCGAGGTAAGCGGGCGGATCGCCGAGGCCGTGTCACCCTACGTCGCCCGGCTCACCGGCGGCCGGTACCGGGCCCTCCGCACCGACGAGCGCCTCCAGTCGGTCCGGGTGGTCGCCGACGGCCGGGAAGTGGACTGGCGAGGACTGAGCCGGGGCACCCAGGACCAGTTATACCTGGCCCTGCGGCTGGGACTGGTCCGGTTGTTCTACGGCGACGACCCTCCCCCACTGGTACTGGACGACCCCTGCCTGGCTTTCGACGACCGGCGGGCCGCCGAGGCCGCGGTCCTGTTTCAGGAGCTGGCCCGCGCCGGCCAGATCGTCCTGTTCACCTTTAGCCGGCGCTACGGCGATGGCGACCGCCTGGTGACCCTGTCGGGTCCCTGAGCCGGCGTCGGTCGCCGAGGGGCGCTATCCCGCTCCCAACGCACCGCCTCCGCCGCGCCGGAGCGTATCGCCGGGCGGGCGGGACACGGTGCCGGGGACCCTGGCGCGGCCCTGCCACGGCGGGAGCGCGGCCGGCGCCGCCGCCACCCCGACCGCCAGCGAAACCCACCGGCCGGCCGCACACTTCAAGGACCGGACGGGCGACGGCCACTCGAGCCCGCGTGTCGGCTGAGAGTGGCCCCGAGCCGCTTCGGGGCAGGACGGAGGTTGTGACACGGCAAACTTCACCCCGAACGGAGTTCAGTCAAGATGGAGGCGGTGGAACGTTGGAACAGGTGTCTCGGGCTTTCCTGGAGCGACTGCTGAACACCATCAGCCCGTCGGGCTACGAAGATGAAGCGGCGGCGGTCGTCAAGGCCGAGGCCGCCGCTTTCGCTGACGAGGTCAGCGTGGACGTGCACGGCAACGTGACCGCCGTGGTCAACCGGGGCGGGAGGCCCCGGGTGATGCTGGCCGGGCACGTGGACGAGATCGGGTTGCAGATCGCCAACATCGACGAGCACGGCTTCCTCCGGTTCGTGGGCATCGGTGGCTGGGACCCGCAGATCCTTCAGGGCCAGCGGGTCTGGATCCGCACCTCGGGCGGCCGGATCCCCGGCGTCATCGGCAAGAAGGCCATTCACCTCCTCAAGGAAGACGCCCGCAAGAAGGTGGCGCAGATGGAAGACCTCTGGATCGACATCGGCGCCAGGAGCGAGCAGGAGGCCAGGTCCCGGGTGGCGGTGGGTGACTGCGCCGTCCTGGCCCACGGGTTCGAGGAACTGCCAAACGGCGTGGCCGTCGCCCGGGGGATGGACGACCGGTGCGGTGCCTTCGTCGTCATGGAGGCGGCGCGACTGCTGGCCCGGATGAAGCCCGGGGCGGAGGTCCACGCGGTGGCCACCGTCCAGGAGGAGGTCGGCCTCCGGGGCGCGATCACCAGCGCCTACCGGATCCAGCCCCAGGCCGCCATCGCCGTCGACGTCACCCACGCCACCGATTACCCCGGCATGAAGGACGAGCGCGAGCGGATCGGCCGGATCCGCCTGGGCGGCGGTCCGGTGGTGGCCCGCGGCCCCAACATCAACCCCAAGCTTTTCGACCTGCTGGTCGAGACCGCGAAGGCCAGGAGCATCCCCATCCAGTTCGAAGCGGAGCCGCGGGGGACGGGGACCGACGCCAACGCCATCCAGCTCTCCCGGGGCGGGGTGGCCACCGGCCTGGTGTCCGTCCCCAACCGCTACATGCACACCCCGGTGGAAGCGGTCAGCCTGGAGGACCTGGAGCGAGTGTACCACCTCCTGGCCTACAGCGTCGCGGCCATGGGGCCCGAGACGAGCTTCGTGCCCTGGTAGGTGACGGGGAGGGTGGCCGGCCGGCCCGGTCGAACCACCTACCGCAGGCACGCGCGACCGCTACGCCGTTCCGGCGGGCGCGTGACCGTCACCGAGGATTTTTTGGAAGGAGGCGAACCGGTGGCGCTACCCCCATTCCAGAACGAACCATTCTTGAACTTCGCCGATCCAGCCGTCCGGGAACGCATGGAGGCGGCGATCCGGACGGTCGGCGGGCAGCTGGGTGAGACCTACCCGCTGATCGTCGGCGGCGAGCGGATCACCACGGAGCAGCAATTCGCCTCGTACAACCCCTCCAACAAGACTCGGGTCGTGGGCGTGCTGCAACGGGCGGGCCGGAACGAGGTTGACCGGGCGGTCGAAGCCGCCTGGCAGGCCTTCTCTCACTGGCGCCGGGTGCCGGCCGAGGAGCGCGCGGTGGTCTTGCTGAAGGCCGCCCAGCACCTGAGGCGGCGCCGGGAAGAACTGAACGCCTGGGCCAGCCATGAAGTGGGTAAGAACTGGGCGGAGATCGACGGCGAGGTGGCCGAGGTCATCGACCACTGCGAGTACTACGCCCGGGAGGTCCTGCGCTACAAGGACGGCCAGCCACTTCCGCCGCTACCCAACGAGTTCAACGAGTACGTGTACGAGCCGCTGGGGGTCGGGGCGGTCGTCACCCCCTTCAACTTCCCCTTCGCCCTGCCTTCCGGCATGATCCTGGCCGCCATCGTCACCGGCAACCCGGTCATCTGGAAGCCGGCCTCGGACGGCGCCGTCACTGCCTACCGGCTCTGGGAGGCGCTGGACGCAGCCGGCCTGCCCCCCGGGATCCTGAACCTGCTGACCGGCTCCGGCGGCGAGGTGGGCGATCCGCTGATCCAGCACCCCCGCGTAAGGTGGGTTGCCTTCGTCGGCTCCAAGGACGTGGGAGTGCGGGTGTACCAGCAGGCGGCGGCGGTCCAGCCGGGCCAGATCTGGCTGAAGCGGGTCATCTGCGAGCTGGGCGGCAAGAACGCGGCCATCGTGGACGACGACGCCGACGTGGAGTGGGCCGCCGACCAGGTGGTCGCCGGCGCCTTTGGCTACCAGGGCCAGAAGTGCTCGGCCACCTCCCGGCTGATCACCACCCCCGGCGTCCACGGGGCGATCCTTGAGGCGGTGGCGCAAAAGACCCGGGCCCTGGCCGTCGGCCCCGCCCCCGAGAACTACCCCGTGGGCCCGGTCATCAACGCGTCCTCCAAGGCCAAGATCCTGGAGTACATAGGCGTCGGCCGCCAGGAAGGCCAACTGGTGCTCGGCGGCGGCGAGCCCCGCGCCGAAGGCCACTACGTGGAGCCCACCATCTTCACGGAGGTGGACCCCGGGGCCCGCATCGCGCAGGAGGAGATCTTCGGCCCGGTGCTGTCGGTGATCCGCGCCCGGGACTTCGACCACGCCCTGGAGATCGCCAACGGCACCGAGTACGGCCTGACCGGCGCCGTCTTCACCCGGGACCCGGCGAAGCTGGCCCGGGCGAAGCGCCTGTTTCACTGCGGCAACCTGTACCTGAACCGGAAGTCCACCGGGGCCATGGCCGGGACGCAGCCCTTCGGCGGCTTCAACATGTCCGGCACCGACGCCAAGGTGGGCGGGCCCGACTACCTGCTCTACTTCCTGCAGGCAAAGACCATCTCCCACCGGTACCGCTGACCCTAGCCGCGATCAAGGACGTAGAAGGTGGCCAGCGCGGTGGCCACCAGCCGGCCGGGGCCCGCAGGGGCTCCGGCCGGCGGCTTTTCCGGCGGGGCGTCCCCGGGGTCGCCGGGAGGCAGGTAGTAGAGGTCGCCGCGGGCCACGGCCAGGGTGCTGCCCACGTGAACGGCCTGACCCTCGGCCACCAGCCGGCCCTCGGTGATGGGCGCCAGGAAGTTCACTTTCAGTTCCACCGTGGTCACGGAGCCACCGGGCCCCAGCGCCGCCCGGAGGGCGTTGCCGCAGGCGGCGTCCAGCAGGGTCGCGGTGATCCCGCCGTGGACCACGCCCCGGAGGTTCCGGTGCCGGCCGTTGACGTCCAGCACCAGCCGGGCCCGGCCGGGTTTCAGGTGGACCAGGCGCAAGCCGAGCAACCGGACCACCGGCGAGGTGTTGAACTCCTCGGCGGCGGCCTCGAAGGCCGGGTCGATGGTCCCGTCAGGCCGCGGGTCAGCGCCGGACGGCCAGGGGGTTGAAGTCGGTGTCCGCGTCATAGACCTCCACTCCGTCCACCCGCTTGACGAAGATGACCACCAGGTAGGTCAAGGAGCCGGCGGGCGGCTGCCTGCCCTGTCACCAGACCCGGCCTCGCCGGTCTGCCCGGCCCCTGCCACCCCCTTGGGCTCCCGGCCAGCGGCGCCGGCCACCGGCGGAGCCTGGTGGCGGCCGACCAGTTTCCGGTAGGCTTCCAGTTCGGCCTGCCGGCGGGCGGCGTCCCAGCCCAGGATCGAAGCCATGATCTCGGCCGCGGCCGGCGCGGCGTCAAGCCCGTTGGCGGCGTCGAAGCAAAGCAGCCCCAGCCGGCGGTCGAGCACGTCGGCCAGGGTGAGGGCCATCTCCTCGGCCACCGCGAAGACCACCTCGGCCGCCACCGCCTGACAGCCAGGAGCCAGGGGCCGGGCCAGGGCCGGATCGCGGCGGACGAGGTCCAGCACCCCTTCGGCGCGCGACCCGTAACGCCCGGCCAGCCGGCGGGCCGCCACCGGGTGCAGGCCCAACCGTTCCGCCAGCGCCCCGAGTTCTCGGGCCCGGGCCGGCCAGCCCGCCGGCCCACCGGCCACCTCCCCGCCGGGTAGCGGCCCCTCAGGCGGCCACCGCCCGCCGGCCGGCAACCTGGAGGCCGCCGGGACGGCGTCAAGCGCCCGGGCCAGCACCCGGCCGGCCATCCGCCGGTAGGTGGTCAGCTTGCCTCCGGCCACCGACAGCAGCCCGGGCGGGTCATGCCACACCTCGTCGCGGCGGGAGACCCGCGCCGGCGGCTTTCCGGGCTGGTGGATGAGGGGACGCAACCCCGCCCAGGTCGCGGTCACGTCCCCCGCGCCGAGCCGCGCCTCGGGCAGCGCGGTGTTGGCCGCCGCCAGGAGGTACGCCACGTCATTCGCGTCCGCGGCGGGCGTCTCCAGCGGCCCGGTGTAGTCCGTGTCGGTGGTCCCCACAAAGGTCCAGTCACCGTAGGGCACGATGAACACCGGGCGGCGGTCGGGACCCGGCACGAACAGGATCCGGCCCACCGGCAGCCGGGTTCGGGGAAAGGCCAGGTGGGCGCCTTTGGTCACCCGCAGCGCCTTGCCCCGGAGGGGACCCGCCAGCGCCCTTACCCCGTCCAGCCAGGGGCCGGCCGCGTTGACCACCACCGCGGCCCGGACCTCCACCCGCCGCCCCGTCAGGGCGTCGGCCACGGCCGCTCCGGCCACCCGCCGCCCGGCCCGGCCGCCCGCCAGGAGCAACTCGACGGCGGGGGCGTGGTTTGCGACCACCGCCCCGCTCCGGTGGGCGGCCAGCACGACCTCCAGCGTCAGCCGGGCGTCGTCGGTCACAAACTCCCAGTAGCTGCCGGCCGCCTTGAGCCCCCGGCGCCTGAGCCAGGGTTCGGCGGCCACCGCCGTGTCGGGGTCCAGGAACCGCCGGCGGAGCGCCGGCGGGACCCCGGCCAGCCAGTCGTAAAGCGCCAGCCCCAGGCGGATGCGGGCCACCGACTCCGGCTCCCACACGGGCAAGAGCGCCGGCGTGGGCCTGACCAGGTGGGGCGCCTGGCGGTGGAGCACGGCCCGCTCCCTGGCCGCCTCCCGGACCAGCGCGACCTCGCCCTGAGCCAGGTAACGAAGGCCGCCGTGGATGAGCTTGGAGGAGCGGCCGCTGGTGCCGCCGGCAAAGTCTTCCCGCTCGGCCAGGGCCACCTTCAACCCCCGCCGGGCCGCCGCGCGGGCAACCCCCGCCCCGGTGATGCCGCCCCCGACCACCAGGAGGTCAAAGGTTTCGCTACCCAGGCGCTCGAGGTTGCGCAAACGGGTCAGGGCCGAAAAGCTTCCGGACACCGCGGTAGCCTCCGTCAAGGGAGCAGCACCCCCGGGTTGAGGATCCCCCGCGGGTCCAGGACCTGCTTCACGCGGCGCAGCACGTCGAGCCCGGGGCCCAGTTCCGCCGCCACCCACCGCCGGCGCACCCGGCCCACCCCGTGGTGGTGGGAAATGGTCCCGCCCGCCGCCACGCAAGCCTCCATGGCCGCCTCCCAGACGCCGTAGTACAGGGTTTCTATGCCGTCGGGGTCGGGCTCGGCCGGGCGCGCGGCGAGGGTGAAGTAGAGGCTGGTGCCCTGGGGGTAGGCGTGAGACGCGTGGCAGGCCACGTAGAACACGCCCGCCACCCCCTCGATGGCGGCACGGACCGCCGCGTAAAGGGCGTCGACCCGGCCCCAGTTGGCGGCCACCTCGATGGTGTCCACCAGCACCCCCATGGCCAGGGCGTCGTACCAGAGTTGCACGTCGTTGCGGTGCTCCAGCCAGTGCACGACGGGGTCGGGACCGAGTTCGGTGGCCCCCAGGTCGCGGCTCAGGGCGTCGACCGCCTCCCGTTCCGCGCGGACCCGCTCGGCCGGACCCTCCGAGGCCCAGAGCATCACCGCCCGGCCGGGCGGCGCGTGCTCGGGGAAGGACCGGGCGGCGTCCAGCGGGTCGTAAAGGCGGGTGAGGACGGGCCGCCAGCCCGCCTGCAACACCCGCCGGATGGCTTCGACACCTGCTTCCCAGCGCGGGAAGGCATGGCTGTACACCGACCTTGACGCCGGAAGCGGCAGGACCCTCAGGCTGGCCGCGGTGATCACCCCGAGCACACCCTCAGACCCGATGAACAGGCGCATCAACTCGGGACCCACGGCCCGCCTGGGCGCCCGGTCGGGCAGATCGAGCACGGTTCCGTCGGCCAGCACCACCTCCAGCCCGGCCACCCGATCCTCGATCGACCCGTAGCCGGTGGAGAACTGGCCCGAACTGCCTGTCGCCACCAGGCCGCCCACAGTGGCCAGGTCGATGGACTGGGGGTAGTGCCCGGTGGTGAAGCCCCGTTCGGTCAGCTGACGCTCGAGGTCGGCCCAGAGGACCCCCGCCTCCGCCCGGACCAGCAGCGCGTCGCGGTCGGGCTCCAGGATCCGGCCGAGGGACCGGAGGTCGAGGACCACGGCACCCCTGACACCCCCCGCCCCACCGCACACTCCCGACCCGCCCCCGTAGGGTATCACCCAGACACCCGTCTCCGACGCCCAGCGCAACACCGCGGCCACGTCACCCGCGTGGCGGGGCCGGACCACGCAGGCGGGACGGTCCGCCGGCCGCCCGGCCCCTTCCAGCAGAATCGCCAGGGGCCAGTGGTCCCGGGAAAACCTGGCCAGGGTGTCGGGGTCCGAAGCCACCCTCTCCCCGCCGACCAGCTCTGCCAGCACAACAGCCGGGTCCGGCCCGGCGCTCTCCGCCACCTGCATCGCCCCCATAACCGGAGCATGGCGCCAGCCATAGGGTTCCGCGGCCGGCGGGCGGGTCCCTACCGGCCAGCCCCCCGCCTTGCCAGCCGGGGGCCGCAGTGGGCCTCGAGGGTAAAGCCAGTCAAGGCAAAACCAAGTACGGTCAAGGTTATGAGCAGGCCGGGCGGCAGCACCCACCACACCCAGGCGCCGGTAAGGAAGGCGCCCCGCACCCGTGCATAGTAAAGTGTGGTCCCCCAACTCTTTTGTAGCGGATCCCCCAGGCCAAGAAAGCTCAGCGAGGCCTCGATGAGCATGGCCAGGCTGGCGCACACGACGAACTCCGCGAGCACCAGTGGCAGGACGCCGGGGACGATGTGCCGCCGGATCATGTGAGGCGCCGAACCCCCGGCCGCCTTGGCCGCCTCCACGTACAACCGGGTCCGGAGGCTGAGCACCTGGGACCGGACCACCCGGGCAGGCCGCGCCCACATCAGCCCCGCGATGACGAACACAAGGTTGTAAAGGCTGGGTCCCAGGTAGGCCGCCAGCAGGATCATGAGGGGCACAAAGGGCACCACCAGCACCAGGTCCACGGTGCGCATGAGGACTCCGTCCACCAGGCCGCCGAAATAGCCCGCGGCGCACCCGGCGACCGTCCCCACGCTGGTGGCCGCCAGCGCCGCCACGATGCCGATGGTGAGGGAGACCCTGGCGCCCCAGATGACCTCGGACAGGATGTCCTGACCCACGTCGTTGGTGCCCAGCAAGTGCCGGGAGCCGGGCGGCTGGAACGGCCGCCCGACGCGCTCCCTGGGCCCGTAGGGCGCCGTGGCGGGCGCCAGCACGGCCATCAGCAGCAGGACCGCCAGGACAGAGATGCCGAGCATGCCTGGGGGGCTCGTCTTCAGCGCCCGGCCCAGGCGGGTCACACCCTCATGCGCCATCGCTCAGCCTCACCCTCGGATCCAGCAGGGGGTAGAGGAGGTCGGCCAGCAGGTTGGCCAGCACCACCGCCAGGGTGACCACCAGGAAACTCGCCTGGAGCAACGGGTAGTCACGGCTGAGGACGGCCTCGTACATCAACCGTCCCAGACCCGGGTAGGCGAACACCGTCTCGATCACGGTGGCGCCGCTGACCGTGAATCCCAGGTTCAACATGAAGACCGTGGCCACGGGCAGCAAAGCGTTGCGGAGAGCGTGCTTGTAGAGGACCACCCTTTCGGAAAGGCCCTTGGCCCGCGCGGTGGCGATGTAGTCCTCGCCCAGCACGTCCAGCATGGCATAGCGCATCACCAGAAAGGTCTCCGCCGAACCGATCAGCGTGAGGCTCAGCACCGGAAGGGCGAGATGGCGGAGCACGTTCAGCACGCGCTCCCACCCCGTGGCGACGAGCCAGGGTGTGTAGGCCCCGTAGATGGGAAACCAGCCCAGGCCGACGGCGAACACCGCCACCAGGATCACGGCGATCCAGAAAGACGGCATGGACCGGAAGAACATCACCACCAGGAGCAGGGAGAGGTCCGACGACTGCCCGCGGCGCCAGGCGGCCCAGGCGCCCAGGGCCACGCCGATCAGGGTGGAGAGCACCAGGCTCGTCGCGGTGAGCAACAGGGTCCACGGCAGTCGCTCGGCGATGATCTCCGCCACGGGCCGGCCGCGCTGGTACGAGTGGCCCAGGTCGCCGCGAACCAGGTTCCCCAGGTAGCGGGCGAACTGGGTGCCCAGCGGGAGGTCCAGCGCGTGCCTGGCCAGGACCTCCCGGCGGACCTCCGCCGACATCAGCCCCACGTCCTCACCGGCCAGGTAGGCCAGGGGGCTGCCGGGCATGGCCCGGGGCAGGAAAAAGTTCAGGGCGACGGTGAGGAAGATCAGCACGCCGTACTGGACTGCCCTTGTCCCCAGCCGCCCGCGCACTCTGCACGCTCTCTTGCCTGCCGCTTACGGACGGGCCGGCCTCGCCCGCCGGAGCCCGAACAGAACGACGGCTGCCCCGGCTGCCGCCGCCAGCAACAGCCACGCCCAGCCTCGTTGCCGTGCCGGCGGCGGTTCGGCTACCGGCGCGGCTTCGGGCACCTCGACCCGTCTGGTCACCAGCGATAACTTGTCCAGGATCCCGAGCCCCTTGACGTAGACCCAACCGTCGTAAGCCTCCGGGCGGTACGCATAGATCCCGTCGGGGTACCAGAGGGTGACGAAGGGGACCCGGTCCGCCACCAGCCGGGCCAGTTCCGACACCACCGGCCCGAAGTCGGCGATGCCGGTGGCCACCAGCAGACGGTCGGCCACCTGGTCCACCTCGGGGTCGGAGAAGGCACCGATGTTCAGAGAGCCCTGGCTGTGGACGAGTTCGCGGAGGGACAAGGGGTTTTCCTGGATGCCGGCCGACCAGCCCCACATGGCCAGGTCGTAGTCCCTGCCCTTGGTCACGTCAAACTCGGGCCAGACCAGCGAGTCAACGGTCCCGGCCTCCATCGCCTTCACCTCGGTCCTCAGGCCGATGGCCCGGAACGCTTCCGCCAGGATCTCCGCCGCCCGGACCCGGTCGGCCCGGTCGGCGTACACCAGGATCGTCTGCTTGAAGGGCATGCCCGCCGGGTCCTCCCGCAGGCCGTCCCCGGTCCGGTCGGTGAAGCCGATGCCCTCCAGCAGGCTGCGGGCCCGGTCGGGGTCGTACTGCGCCTCCGGGCCTGGGAGCAACAGCCACGCCGACATGGGGTGCACGAAACCGGGGCCGCCTGCGGTCGCGTAACCCAGCTGGATGGTGTCCACCAGGTTCTGGACATCCACGGCCAGGGCGAGGGCGCGGCGGAACTCCACCCGGTCGAAGGGCTCCCGTTCGGCGTTGATCTGCAGCAGGGTGCTGACGAAGGACGGCCCCCGCTGCACCGCCACCCCGGGGGCCTGCCTCAGTTCCTCCACCAGTTCCGGCGGCACCACCCGGGTCGCCATGTCCACCTGGCCGGCCCGCAGCGCCGTGAAGAGCGTGGTGGCGTCGGGGATTATCGGCATCACGATGGTCCCGACGGCCGGCTTCCACTCGGGATGGAAGTAATCGGGGTGGGCTTCGAACCGGTAGAAATGGCCGGGCCTGTACTCGGCCAGCCGGTAAGGCCCGCTGCCCGTGGCGTCGGTGAAGGCGCGGGGATCGGTGACCCCCTCCCAGATGTGGGCCGGCAAGATCGGCACCTCGGCCAGCGGCCGCAGCGCGAACAGCGGTTGGGGGGCGGCCAGCCGGACCTCCACCGTGAACGGGTCGGGGGTTTCGATCGCCTCGATCCCCCGCAGGGCCCGCTGCCAGACGGCGTGGGCGTGCCGGGTCATATACGTGTAGGTGAACTTGACGTCTGCCGAGGTCAGGTCGGACCCGTCGTGGAACTTGATACCCTCATGAAGTCGAAGCGTCCAGCGCTTGCCGTCCTCCGAGACCTCGTATTCCCGCACCAGCCAGGGCACCGGCCGCCGCTCCCGGTCCATGATGAACAGCGAGTCGTAAGTCAGCCTTACCAGTTGAAGTCCGGGGTAGCCAAACGTGTAGCCGTACGGTGTGAGCGGCCCCTCGTCGGTGTGCGTCCCGATGCGCAGTTCCGTGCCGGCCGCCGTCACCACCGGGGCCGCCACGACCAGCACCGTCACGGATGCCAGCAGCAGGATCCCGGCTCGTCCTGTGGTTGTCCGCACCATTCAGGTCCCTCCATCCGGTTCACCCTACAAGCCTTTCCAGTTCAAAGGACCCTTGCCGCCTGTACGGTTCGGCCAGCGCGTACCGGCTATGGGAGAGCAGGCCGTGGTAGACGTGGAAGGATCGGTCCAGGACCGAATGCAAGGCCCTTCCCAGCTCCAGGTCGCCCGCCCGCGCGAGTTCGGACCCCACCAGGCTTTCCAGAGCCGCGGCAGGAAGCCTCTGCCGGAGAACGCTGGCCGTGAACTGCTGTTGACCCCTCAGGCAGTTCATCGCCCGTTCCTTGACTTCCCAGACGTCGGCCACGTTGACGACGCAGTTGGGGCGCTCGGGCGTCATGTAGTAGACGGTGGGGATCGGACAGGGCTCCAGTCCGGGGAGATCCTCCAGGGCGAAGTCGCGGGAAGCCAGCGCCAGCGCTTCCAGGTACAGGATCATCGCCAGGCGCCGGTCAGGGTCGAGGTCGTGGAAGGAGTGCTCCGGGTCTTGCATGACGCAGATGTCAGGCCTGACCCTGCGGATGACTCCCACGAGCTTCTTCTTGGGGCCCGCCTCCGGGGCGAGGTGTCCGTACTCGAAGTCAAGAAACTCGACCGAGGTCTCGAGTACCTCCGCCGCCCGCGCCGCATCTTGCCGGTTTTCGGGCCGGCACAGCGCCACCGCCGCGTGAGAACGCCCTCCGGCCCGCGCGTTCTTGACCAGGGCGCCACCGCACTCGACAATCTCCATGGCGAATGTGGCCAGCATCAGGATGGTGGGTTTGCCGTCCGCCACCGCCCGCTCCCCTCCTCCCTGGCACGGCGCGACGAGGCGACCGGCCAAGCTTTCCATCCAAGTGTAGCACGAAACGGCAAATTGTGCTACGGCAGGCCCGGGACGCCGCCCCAAGTCCGTACCGGCCCGCATGGGTCGGGCCGCCTTGTCAGCTGACAAGGCAGATGTTAAACTTCCCGTTGAAGGGGAGGCCGGCGAAGAAACCGGCCTCCGCACCCACCGCGCAGGGAGGATTGGCAAATGAAGCCGGCCGTCGTCGTCGTCGACATGCTCAATGATTTCGTCCACGGGGCACTCAAGTGCGAGCGGGCCCGGCAGATCCTCGAACCTCTCGGCAGGCTGCTCGACGGAGCCCGGAACGCAGGCGTGCCCGTGATCTTCAGCAACGACGCCCACGTGCCCGAGGTGGACCACGAGTTCAGCATCTGGGGCCCCCACGCCATCGCCGGCACCCCCGGGGCGCAGGTCATCCCGGAGCTGGGCCCCAAGCCGGGGGACTACCAGGTTCCCAAGCGGCGCTACAGCGGCTTTTACGGCACCGACCTGGAAATGCTCCTGCGGGAGCTGGGTGTGGACACCGTCATCCTCACCGGCCTGCATACCAACATCTGTGTGCGCCACACCGCCGCTGACGCTTTCTACCGGGGCTACCGCATCGTCGTCCCCACCGACGGGGTCCAGGCCTTCACCGAGGAAGACCACAAGTCGGGGCTGGAGTACTTGAAGCAGGTTTACGGAGCCCAGCTGATCCCCGTCTCGGAGGTGCTGGAGCGGCTGGCAGCGTCCGCGCCGGCTACCGGTTAGAGCAACGGGGGAGCGCGCCGGCGCCGCCAGGTGGTCCGGGAGCGCCCATCCGCCGCTCACCTCCGCCGCCGGTATTTCCGGCGGCTCCCGGCGTCACCGGTGCCCGCCGCGACCCCCGTCCCCGGCGGCAACCATCAGCACCCACCATGCCGAGTTCACGGTGGCCCGGCGAACTCCGTGGCGACTGCCCGCCGCTTCCCCTCGCGCTTTCGGCCGGGGTGCCCGCCTCCCGGGGCGCACCGCAACCCGCCAGGATCACGACCAGCGCCAGCGCGGCCGCCGCCACCGGCCACCCGCTTCTTGACACGAGCGCACTACGGGCACTTAACCTTAAAACAAGCCCACCGGCGTCACCGGGGACATCTAAGAGGTGGACGGGCCGCCCGCCCGGCGGGCGGGCAGCCAGGGAAACAGCGCGGCGCGGCGAAAGACGCCCCCGAGAGGAGCGACGACCGTTGCTGTGGCCCAGACGACGCCTGCCCGGCCAGGCTGACGAACCGCCACCCCGCTTCCGGGACCGGATGGCGGGCGGCTCCAGGCAGTTCCCGGTGGAGATGTTCAGGGTCAACTGGGTTCTGGTGATGGTGGACCCCCCCGCCGACGCGCCGAAGACCCGGGATCCGGGGGAAGACGCGTGGGTGGAGGGACCCTTCTGCCCCCACTGCGGGACGCGGCTCGAGGAGGCCGGCCGGCGCCACCTGCTGGCCATCTGGCCCCAGGTCCGCTGGACATGCCCGGAATGCCGCCGGGACACCTTCGCCTGGGCCTCGGGCACCAAGGAGGCCCGGGCACTGGTGAAGGAGCGGGCGCTGTCGAGCGTCCTCAAGGTGCTCCGGCAACTCAAGGACCTGTAGTGGCCGCCGGCGCCCTCCTGGCCCCAGTGCTCAAGGCCCTGGCGATCGGGCTTCTGGTTTACGCCCTGCTCGCCCTGGTCCGCGGGGAGCGCCAGGCCGGCCGCGGCGCCTTCTTCAGGGTCCTGCTGCTCGCGGGCACGGTCGGCCTGCTCCTCCTGGTCGTCCAGGTGGCCCCGGGGGTGGCCAGGGGCGGGCAGGCCGTTCTTCGCGCCGCCCTGGCCAGTCCCGTCCTGCTGGCCGCGGTGGTCGTCCTGGCCCTGCTCGCCCTGACCAGGCGGGCTTGACCGCGCCGACCAGAGCGGACCGGACCACGCCACCGCCGCAGCAGGGACCAGTCTCGAAAGCCACCGGCACGCCGGTGAAGCCGGCCTCGCCGAGCAGCCAGGGGTGGAGGCAACCGGCCAGGGGAAGGCTCCTTGCCCGGAGAACACACCGCTCACGGAGGAACCCGCACCGTGTCCCGAGGAGGCGCGCCTTGGAGTTCTCGAGGATCATAACCACCATCGACACCCATACGGCCGGCGAGCCCTTCCGGATCGTCACCGGCGGGCTGCCCCTCATCCCCGGCGACACCATCCTGGCCCGGCGCCGCTGGGTCCGGGAGCACCTGGACCACGTCCGCCGGGCCCTCCTGTGGGAGCCCCGGGGCCACCGGGACATGTACGGCTGCATCGTGACGCCACCGGTGACCCCCGGCGCCGACCTGGGAGTCATCTTCATGCACAACGAGGGCTACAGCACGGCCTGCGGCCACGGTGTCATCGCCCTGGTCACGGTGGCCGTCCAGAACGGGCTGATCGAGTGGACAGAGGAGCGGGACGTGGTGCTGGACGTGCCGTCGGGCA
This sequence comes from Symbiobacterium thermophilum, assembly GCA_020725105.1. Classification (GTDB taxonomy): domain Bacteria; phylum Bacillota; class Sulfobacillia; order DYFQ01; family DYFQ01; genus DYFQ01. The sequence continues at coordinate 5,911 of DYFQ01000036.1, read as the reverse complement.
CCGTGAGGGCCAGGGCGGAGGTGGCCCGGTCACCCGCGGGCTCGCTCCGGGTCCGCCGCGTGGCGTTTCAAAACGTGCCCTCCTTCCGCCTGCTGGATCACGTGCGGGTAGAGCTTCCCGGCGGGCGAAAGGTCCGGGTGGAAGTGGCCTTCGGGGGAGCCTTCTACGCCCTGGTGGATGCCGCGGACCTGGGACTGGAAGTCGTTCCCGCCCGGCTGGGGGCGCTCGTCGAGGCCGGCATGGCCATCAAACGCGCCGTCGAGGCCAGGGTGCGGGTGGAGCACCCGCTGGAGCCGGAGCTTCACGGCATCTACGGCACCATCATCTCCGAGCCGCCGCGGCACCCCGACGCCCACCTGCGGAACGTGACCATCTTCGCCGACGCCCAGGTGGACCGGTCGCCGTGCGGCAGCGGCACCTCGGCCAAGCTGGCGGCCATGTGGGCCGCCGGCCGCCACCGCCCGGGGCAGCCCTTTGTGTACGAAAGCATCCTGGGCACCCTGTTCGAGGGACGGATCCTCGAGGAGACCCGGGTGGCCGACCTCCCGGCGGTCGTTACCGAGGTGAGCGGCAGCGCCCACATCACCGGGGTCCACCAGTTCCTCATCGATCCGGAAGACCCGCTCGGCAAGGGTTTCAGGCTCTAGGCGGGGTCAGCCCCGGGCCCTGGCGGGGCCCGGGCGCACGGCCAGCAGGCGGAGGCCGTTCAGGATCGCCAGGACGGTACTGCCCTCGTGGCCGATGACGCCGGCAGACAGGCTGATCCGGTCGGTCAGGGCTGCCGCCACCAGCACCAGGATGACGCCCAGGGCCAGACCGAGGCTCTGCATGATGACCCGCCGCGCCTCTCGCGACAACCGGATGGCGTAAGGCAACATCGGCAGATCGTCGGACATGAGCACCACGTCGGCCGTCTCCAGGGCGACGTCGGTGCCGGCCGCCCCCATGGCCACGCCCACCTGGGCGGTGGCCAGCGCCGGGGCGTCGTTCACCCCGTCGCCCACCATGATCACCCGCGCCCCGCCGCGCTGCAGGTCCCGGACGGCGGTCACCTTGTCCTCGGGCAACAGTTCCGCCTGGAACCCGTCCACGCCGGCCCTGGCCGCGATGGCCCGGGCGACCCGGTGGTTGTCACCGGTCAGCATGACGGTGCGGCGGATGTCCAGCCGGTGTAGCTCCTCCACGGCCTGGCGGGCGTCGGGACGCAGGGTGTCCACCACGGCCAGCATCCCCAGGGGTTCCTCGGCGCCGAGGAACACCACCGTCTTGCCCTCCGCCTCCAGTTCCGCCACCCGGTCCCGGACCGCGGCCACCAGGCCGTTGCCCTCGTTGCGCAAGAGCCGCTCGTTGCCGATCCAGAACCGGCGCCCGTTGACCCGGGCGACCAGGCCCTGCCCGGGGACGGCCTGGACGTCCTGGATGTCGTCCAGCAACTCGAGGCCCCGGCGGCGGGCCGCCTGGATGATGGGCTCGGCCAGGGGGTGCTCCGACAGGCGCTCCACGGAAGCGGCCAATTGCAGTAGCTCGTCCTCGGCCAGGTGGTTGAGGGGGATGACATCGGTCACCCGGGGCCGGCCCTCGGTCAGCGTGCCCGTCTTGTCCAGGGCGACCACGTCGGCCGCGGCCAGCGTCTCCACGTAGACGCCGCCCTTGAACAGCACGCCGCGGCGGGCGCCGGCCCCGATGGCCGAGAGCACCGCGGCCGGGGTCGCGATCACCACCGCGCACGGGGACGCGGCCACCATGAGCGTCATGGCCCGGTAAAAGGAAGTGTCAAAGGGTTGCCCCCACAGGACCACCGGTACGACCGCCGCCAGCGCCGTGAGGGCGATCACCCCGATGGCGTACGGCTGCTCGATCCGGTCGATGATTCGCTGGGTGGGCGCCCGCCGGGTCTGGGCTTCCTCGACCATCCGGATGATCTTGGCCAGGGTGGTGTCCTCGGGCGGCCTGGTGACCCGCACCTCCAGCACGCCGTGCTGGTTGATGGTGCCGGCGAACACCTGGGCGCCCGGGCGCTTCTCCACGGGCAGGGCCTCACCGGTGATGGGTGACTGGTCAACGGTGGAGGCTCCGTCCACCACTTTCCCGTCCACCGGGACCCGCTCGCCCGGCCGCACCACCACCGTCTCGCCCAGCCTGACCTCTTCCAGGGGGATCCGGACCTCGCGGCCGCCCCGGCGGACGAGGGCCTCCGGCGGCCGGAGGTCGACCAGCTTCCGGATGGCGTCTCGCGTCCGGTCCATGGCGTAGCTCTGCAGCGCGTTGGACAGGGAGAAGAGGAACAGCAGGACGGCCCCCTCCTGCCACTGGCCGATGGCGGCCGCCCCCAGGGCGGCCAGCACCATCAGGAGGTCCACGTCGATGCGGAGCCGCCTCAGGGAAGCAAACCCGGCCACGGCGGCGAAGTACCCGCCGCTCAGGTAAGCCAGAAGGTACGCCCCCAGGGCCGGCCCGGCCCAGCCGAGCCCGACGGCGACCCGCCCCAGGAGAATGAAGAACAGGCACGCGCCGGTCAGCAGGGCACCGGAGTGCCGCTGCCTCCAGGCCGGCCTGGCTCCGGGCGGCGCCGGCTCGCCTCGCGGCGGCGCCGGTATCCGGGCGCCGGTCGCGGCGCCGGTGCCCGGGGCCTGCGCGGAGGTAGAGATACCCGCCGGTGTCCCTGCCAGGGTTCCCACGGTGCTGCCTCGTCCTCCTAGCCTCGCCCGGCCGCCTCGGCTGCGGGCCGCCCGCCCCGCGCTTCACACTCGGCGCATAAGCCATAGTATTCGTACCGGGCGTAATGTACGCGGAAGCCGGGAGGATCGGCCGCCCTCGCCAGGGCCTCGTTGAGGGACTCGTCTTCCAGGTCGAAGATGCGGCGGCAGCGGACGCAGATCATGTGCAGGTGGGGACGGGGGTTGACGTCGTAGCGGTTGACGTCGTCACCGAACCCCAGTTCCACGATGAGCCCCAGGTCCTTGAAGAGTTCCAGCGTCTTGTAGACCGTTGCCTGGCTGATCATGGGATACTCGTGGCGTACCAGCCGGTACAGGTCCTCCGCCCGGGGGTGGGTGCGTTCCGACAACAGCACGCGGTAGATGGCCAGCCGCTGGGGGGTCATGCGGTGCCCCCGCTCCCGCAGCAAGCGCCGGAACCTGTCCAGTTCCCGCCGGACGTCGCGTCGGAACTTGCCACTCCTGCCCTCGGCAGCGGGCGCGGCCTTGTCAGGCGTCATGAGGACTCTCCTCGCTACCCACTAGTTTCAAATTCCGGAGTGCTACTAGGTCTCTCAACTTATTGATAGCCAGTCTCTACAACGACCGGCTTCAGTCTACTCCACGGGCGGGGGCTCTGTCAAGCTCGGCCGGCGTCGAAGAGTGCGGGCCGGTTACGGGGTGAGCTTCGTGGCGGGGCGGCCGCCACCGGCCCGGGAGCCGGAACGGCCGCCCCGTGTCGCCTGCCGAAGCACCGCTCTAACCGCAGATGAGGGAGCCCAGATCCCGCGGGTAGTAGGTGAGGAACTCGATCCCCGATTCGGTCACCGCCACGGTGTCCGAGTGGCGGAAACCACCAAGGCCGGGCACGTAGATGCCGGGCTCCACCGAGAAGACCATGCCCGGCTGGATGACAGTCTCGTGGCCCACGTCAAAGAAGGGGGCTTCGTGGCCCAGGATCCCCAGGGCGTGCCCCACGTGGTGGCGCCACGTCTCCCGGAGACCGTGCCGGTCCACAAAAGCCTGGACCGCCCGGTCCACCTCGGCGCACGGGCGCCCCGGACGGATGGCCTCGAAAGCCACCTCCTGCATGGCCACCATCAGGTCGAAGTACCGCCGCTGTTCGGGCGTGGGCTCGCCCACGAACATGGTCCGCTCGAGTTCCGAGTTGTAGCCCCACACCGTGGCGCCCGCCCCGGTGACCAGCACGTCCCCGGGCTTGAGCCGGATGTTCCTGGTGATGGCGTGGGGCAGGGCGGAGTTGGGGCCGATCTGGCCTCGGAACCCGGCCGTGGCCCCTTTCCCACCCCGGAACTCCAGGCTCGGGCCCAGGGTCCTGATCATGGTCATCGTCGCCTCGTAGGAAGCCCGGAAGGCGACGTCGGTTTCCACCGCCCCGGGTCTGGAGTACTCCTGCAAGAGCGCGTGGGCCAGGTTCCCCCAGCGGGCGCTCTCCCGGATGAGGGCGATCTCCCGGGGCGACTTGATCATCCGGTGGGTCTCTACCAGCTTGGGCAGCAACGTCCAGCGGGCGTCCGGCAGCACGTCGGCGAGCCTGGGCCCGTCGTAGCCCCAGCCCGAGGCGTACCCCGGCGCGTCGGCGGCCAGGGGCTGGTCGTGCAGCCGCAGGTCCCTGAGCAAGTCCGCCAGCCGGGCCATGGGGTGGCGCTCGCCCGGGTACTCGGGGTACGCCCGGACGTCGTCAAAGAGCCCGGTCTCCGCGGCGTGCTCCTGTTCCAGGCGGGGCACGAAGGCCAGGGCCCGGTCGTCATCGGTCAGCACCAGCGCCAGCGGGCGCTCGGTGGGAATGAAGGCGAACCCGGTCAGGTAGAAGACGGACGTGGCATTGAAGAAGACCATCGCCCGCTGGTCGCGGGACTGAAGCTCGCTCGCCACCCGCCTGCGCCGCTGGCGGAGTTCGGTCTCGCTGATGCGTAGCGCCAGCGCCTGCTCGGGCGAAGGACGGGCGGGTGTCCGTGGCGTCGTCGACGTGGCGGTCACAGGCATCCTCCTCACTGATGCTGGTTCCGGCGGCGTCGGATAGCTTCACCGGCCCAGCTTGTTGTCCCTCCCGCGACGGGGCCCCGGAAGGGCCGGGGGCGGCCGCCGGCGTATGGGAAGGGGGGCGGGCGGAAGGAGCGAGGTAGCGTGGCCAATCCGGTGAAGGAGCGGCTGGCCCGGCAACTGCCGGTGGTGGGCGTCATCGACCCCACGGGCTCCGGGGCCGTGGCCGACATCATGGGCATTGCCGGTTTCGACTTCATCATGTTCGACATGGAGCACGGGGCGTTCGGCGAGGAAACCCTGGCCGGCCTGGTCCGGCGGGCGCAGGCGGCGGGCACCACGCCCCTGGCCCGCGTCTGGGACAACCACCGCAAGCTGGTCCTCAGGGCCCTGGACACGGGCTGCCTGGGGGTGATGGTCCCGCAGATAGAGTCGGGAGCCGAAGCCCTGGCCGCGGCGCAAGCCTTCAAGTACTATCCTGACGGCACGCGAAGCCTGGCCAGGAGCACCCAGGCGGCCCGCTGGGGCGCCGGCGGCACCCGCGAGTACGTGGCCGGGGCGAACCGGGACGCCCTGGTGATCCTCCAGATCGAGACGAAAGCAGGACTCGAGCGCACGGCCGAGATCGTTGCCACCCCGGGGGTGGACTGCATCTTCATCGGGCCGTCCGACCTCTCCCAGGACCTGGGCCACCCGGGTGACCACGACCACCCCGAGGTGCTGGAGGCCTTTCGCGCCATCACCCGGGCCAGCCTGGACGCGGGCAAGGCGGTGGGCACCATCGCCAACTCGGCCGCAGAAGTGGCTCGCTGGTACGCGGAAGGGCACCGGTTCTTCCTGGCCGGGACGACGGGGATCATCCTGGAGGCAGCGGCCGGGCTGGCGACGGCGATGCGGCGGGCGGCCGGCTAGCCCCGGCGGGCCCGGCCGGGGCGGCCTTCCCTACCTGCACCAGGAAGGCGCCGCCGAGCGCCAGGCCGATGCCGCCGACCATGATCAGGTTGAGCGGGTCCCCGAGGAGCAGGTGCGCCAGAAGCGGCGCCAGCACCGCGCCCGAGGTGGTGACCACACTCACGCTGGCCACGGTCGTCAGCCCCAGGGCGGTGGTGAGCGAGATCTGGGCCGCCACGTTGAACAGGCCGGCCAGCAAGAGCACAAGGTACACCGCCCCGGCCGTGCTCTGGTAGGCCGTCGGCCCGCCACCGGCCAGC
>DYFQ01000035.1:5685-31628 GCA_020725105.1 Symbiobacterium thermophilum | reverse complement strand
CGACGATCACCTCGGCTCTCCGCGCTGGGCTTCACGCCGCGGATCAGGGCGGAAAAACCCATAGACATACTCGGAATTCTGGCCCCTACTGGGCATTGTATCCCGCGGCCTGGTGGGCGTCAACGAAATGGCCTCGCCCCGTCCAGCTGCTCCCCGCGGGACGCCACGCCCGGCAGGGACCGGCCTGCACCCCGCGAAAGCTTGCTGCAATGCAAGCCCCTGGCATCGCCCCGGTAACCGGTGCCGGAAAGGGAGGGTCCCGCAATGGTTGGCTGCTTTCCGTCGACCTTTTCCGTCGTCGCCTTCGACCCCGCGACCCGGGAGTGGGGCGTCGCCGTCCAGTCCAGGTTCCTGGCGGCGGCGGCCGTGGTGTCGTGGGCCCGGGCCGAGGCCGGCGCCGTGGCCACCCAGGCCTGGGCCAACATGAGCTACGGGCCCCAGGGGCTGGAACTGCTGGCGGCGGGCCTGCCGGCAGAGGAAGTGGTAGAGCGCCTGGTCAGCGCCGACGAAGGCCGGGACCACCGCCAGCTGGGGGTGGTCGACCGCGATGGCCGGGCGGCGGCCTTCACGGGGGCGGCGTGCCTGGAATGGGCGGGCCACGTGGTCGGGGAGCACTACGCCTGCCAGGGCAACATCCTGGCCGGCCAGGCTGTGGTCACCGCCATGGCCGAGGCCCTCGAGACCAGCCGGGGCCCCCTGCCCGAACGGCTGGTGGCGGCGCTCGAGGCCGGCCAGGCGGCAGGCGGCGACCGCCGGGGCCAGCAGTCCGCCGGTCTACTGGTGGTCAGGGAAAAGGGAAGCTACGGCGGCTGGACCGACCGGGCCATCGACCTCAGGGTCGACGACCATCCGGCTCCCATCGTCGCCCTGGGCGACCTGCTGCGGCTGCACCGGCTCTACTTCGGCACCGGGGACCCGGCACGGCTCACGCCCGTCGACGGGTCCCTGGCCGCCGAACTGCAGGCCCTTCTGGCGCGGGCCGGGCACTACCGGGGTCGGGTCACCGGGGAGTACGACGCCGCCACCCGGGAGGCCCTGGAACGCTTCTTCCGCAGCGAGAACTTCGAGGAGCGCTGGAAGGACGGGCCGGTGATCGACGGCGAGGTGCTGGAATTCATGCGCCGCCGGTACGCCGGTCCAGGTGGCGGTCAGGCCTGAGCCCAGAGCCACTCGAAGAAGAAGCGATAGCTCAAGAGCACGCTCGCCACGAAAACGACCGCGCCCAGCACCAGCCACCAGGTGAAGGCCGGCACGGCGCCGCCCCGGTCGCGGCGGGCCGCTGGCTCGAAGTACCTGGTTGGCTCGGGCCGCCGCTCGAGGTCGGAGCCGCCCCGGCGCTTGCGCTCACGTCGTGTCACCATGCTGTCACCCCCCGGACCGGCCCCGTCCGGACTGGCCGGACCTGGTGATCGCCGGCGGCCGTGCATAGCCATTCGAGAGCCGCTCGCTGTTTCCGTGGGTGTCAGTATGTTGACGGCGAGATCCTGAGCAGGGTTTCCGACGGGCTACAGGAAAATTCAGACACCGCATCGCCACACGGGGCGGCAGATGAACAAGCAGGCCATCCGGGAAAGCGCCGGGCCCGCTACTGCCGGCCCCGCCAGGCCACCAGGGCCTCGGCCAGGCGCCGCAGGGCCACCATGTAGGCGGCCGTGCGCAACTCGATCCCGTGCAACTGGGCGACGGTGTAGGTCTGGTCCACCGCCCGGGTCAGGTGGTCTCTGAGGCCCCTTTCGACTCCGGCCTGGCCCCGGCCGCCGGCGGTCTGTTCCCCGGTCCACTCGAAGTACGACACTATTACCCCGCCCGCGTTGGCCAGGATGTCGGGGACGACCAGCACTCCCCGGTCGTGGAGGATGGCCTCGCCCTCCGGGGTTGTCGGTCCGTTGGCGCCCTCCACCACGACCCTGGTCCGTAACCGTGGGGCGGTTTCACCGGTGATCTGGTTTTCGATGGCCGCGGGGATGAAGACGTCCGCCTTGACGTCGAAGACCCGGTCGCGATCCAGCGGTTCGGCCTCGGCAAAACCGGACACTCGCCCCGTCCGTGACGCGTGCTCGGCCAGGGCGGGCACGTCCAGGCCCTTGGCATTATACACACCCCCGTGGACATCGGTAGCCGCAATCACCCGCGCCCCCGCCCGGTGCAGGTCGAGGGCCGCGTACCTGCCAACGTTACCGAAACCCTGCAGCGTGACGGTGGCCCGGCTGATGTCGAGTTCGATGCGCCGGGCGATGGCCATGGTGATGTAAGCCACCCCGCGGCCGGTGGCGGCGGTCCGGGCCGGCAGGCCGCCCAGGGCATCGGGCTTGCCGGTGAAGGCGGCGGGCTCGAAGGACCCGTGAAGCCGGCCGAACTCGTCGGCCATCCAGCCAATGACCTGAGCGCCGGTGTTCACGTCGGGAGCGGGAATGTCCCACCGGGGTCCCAGGTCGCGATAGATGGCCCTGACGTAGCCACGGCTCAGCCGCTCCATCTCGTCCCCGGTCAAGGAAGCGGGGTCGCAGGCGACGCCGCCCTTGGCCCCCCCGAAGGGAACAGCCACCAGGGCACACTTGATCGTCATCCACATGGCCAGGGCCCTAACCTCGTCCTGGGTGACCCCGGGGTGAAAGCGGATGCCGCCCTTGTAGGGGCCCAGGAGGTTACTGTGCTGGACCCGGTATCCGGTGAACCAGGCCGGTGCCCCGTCGTCCAGCTGGATCTCGATGGATACTTCTATGACCCGGTCAGGCCGGCTCAGGCGATGAAGCGTCCCGGGCGGAAGGCTCATCCGCTCGGCTGCCCGGGCCAACTGGTGCTGCGCCGAGTCCAGGGCTGAAATCCCGCGGCCGGTCGGCATGTAGGGACCCTCCGGGCTCTTGTCTCCAAAGCCCCCGTTACCCCACTATCCGACTCAGCAGTTCCTCCTGCGTGAGCAGTTCATTCAAGCGGTGCGCGACAGGGCCACTACCGCGCCACCCGGAACCGGGGCTCCCCCTCCCCTTCTGTTGCGGCCTGCGGGGCCCGGCCCGGTGGCTGGCCGGAGGGTCCCGACGCCACCTGCCCGTCGGCCAGCCGCCGAAGCAAGTCCAGCTTCACCGGGCGCGGCGGTGGCGGCGCGGGCAGCATGTGCCGGGAGGTGCGGGGCGGGTAAACCGACTCAGACAGGCCCATCTCCACCACGCTGGCCTTGGTGATCGGGATCTCCGGCCGCCGCGTCGTCACGCTGATGGCCGGGTCCTCGTAGTCGACCAGGTACGCCGGGACCAGGCTGTACCCCAGATTCGTCAGGGCCGTAAGCCGATGGTGGCCGTCCAGCACAACCAGACTCCGCCGGTCCACCAGGATGGGGTGCCGCAACTCCCCGTCGGCCAGGATCTCCCGGATCAGCCGCTCCAGGCGCTCCGGCACCACGGCCTCGTGAATGCTGAGGGCACTCAACTCTACCAGCCCGAAGAGGAGCCTGGGGTTCACCCCTACCCTCCCCCTTCGCGGCCCGCCGCCACCTCGCCGGCAGCCGGCCAGGCCACCGGTACCTGCGGCAGTTCCGCCAGGGCGCGCCGGAGTTCTTCCTCGGGGTGCTCGTAGTCGGCCAGGGTACCGTTCAGGAGGGCGTCGTAGGCCGCCAGGTCGAAGTGGCCGTGGCCGCTCAGGCCAAACAGGATCACCGCCTCCCGGTTCTCTTCCCGGCAGCGGACGGCGATGTCCACCGCTTGCTTGATGGCGTGGGCCGACTCGGGCGCCGGCAGGATGCCCTCGGCCCGGGTAAAGAGCCGTGCCGCCTCGAACACGGCAACCTGCGGGTGGGCCGCTGCGCCGATCAGGCCGTGCTTGTAGAGGGCGCTCACCAGCGGGGCGTCGCCGTGGTATCGCAAACCACCGGCGTGGATGCCGGCCGGTACGAACTTGTGGCCCAGGGTGAACATCTTGACCAGGGGCGTCACGCCCACCGTGTCGCCGAAGTCGTAGGCGTAGGTACCCCGGGTCAGCGTCGGGCAGGCCGACGGCTCCACGGCGATGACGGCCGGGCGCTTGCCTCCCGCCGTCTGGCCCTTCTTCTCCAGCCGGTCGGCCAGGAACGGGAAGCTGAGGCCGCCGAAGTTGCTGCCCCCGCCGCAGCAGCCGATGACGTAGTCGGGGTAGTCGCCGGCCAGTTCCATCTGGCGCCTGGCCTCAAGGCCGATGACGGTCTGGTGCAGGAGCACGTGGTTCAGCACGCTGCCCAGCGAGTAGTGGGTATCCGCGTGGCCGGCGGCGTCCTCCACCGCCTCGCTGATGGCGATGCCCAGGCTGCCGGGGGAGTCGGGGTTCTGCTCGAGAATGGCCCGGCCGACCGCCGTCCGCGGGCTGGGGCTGGGCACCACGTCGGCCCCGTACACCTGCATGAGGGAGCGGCGGTAGGGCTTCTGCTCGTAGCTGACCCGGACCATGTAGACGCTACACTCCAGACCAAACGCGGCGCAGGCCATGGACAGCGCCGAGCCCCACTGCCCGGCTCCGGTCTCGGTGGCCAGCCGGCGGATGCCTTCTTTCTTGTTGTAGTAGGCCTGGGCCACGGCGGTGTTGGGCTTGTGGCTGCCCGGGGGGCTGGTGCCCTCGTACTTGTAGTAGATCCGGGCCGGGGTGCCGATGGCGGCCTCCAGGCGCCGGGCACGCACCAGCGGCGTCGGCCGCCACATCCGGTACACGTCCAGCACCTCGCCGGGGATGTCGACGAACCGCCTGGTGCTCACCTCCTGCTCGATGAGGGCCATGGGGAACAGGGGAGCCAGGTCGGCCGGGCCGATGGGCTGCAACGTTCCCGGGTGCAGCGGCGGCTCCACCGGGAAGGGCAGGTCGGCTGCCAGGTTGTACCAGGCCTGGGGCAACTCCTTCTCGCTGAGGAGAAACTGGGTGCGCCGGTCGTCCATCCTCGGCCACGCTCCTTTCCGAAATCAAAAACCTCCCGTCCCCTTGGGGACAGGAGGCCTGCTTCCGTGGTGCCACCCCGGTTAGCCCGGACCAGAGAAGAAGGTCCGGTCTCGCTCCGCCGGGTACGGGACCGCCGCGCACCCGGAGCGCCGCACCGGTCCTTATACCCGCTTCCCTGTAACGGCGGAACCCCGGCAGGGCCTAGTCGGCCGGTCTCGACCTTTCGGCCTGCGGCTCCCGGGTCCATTCAGCGTCCCGAGCGGGGTCGGCTTCCACCTGGCCCGACTCTCTCGGCCCGCCTGGCGGGTCGCTTACTAGCCCCGTTCCTCGCCTTTCGTGCCCGTAGCTGGGCAACCAGAGCTTGTTGACCTGTTATTGGCCAAAAGACTAGCACAGATTTCCGAACCTGTCCAGACCTTCTGGGTTCGAAAGCCTTCAAAACGCCCCGGGGTCGGCTGCTCGGCCACGCCACCGCGGAAGGGACCGGAGCCGGGGCCGCGGAAAGTTTGTGCGTCAGGCCACAAGCGGCGGGAACGGGGGCGGATCGCCTTGCTGACCGGCGCCCAGTACATCGAAAGTGTGCACGAACTGGACACTCACATTCCCCAGGACGTGTCGGACATCGCCGGTGGTTTCGTCGCCACCCTTCCTTCCGAACGGGAACTGAGTAATCCAAGGGTCGCCCCCTTCGTGCGCCGCTTCTACCAGACGGGACCCCAGGTGGACCCGGTCGACCGCATCAAGCTGGGCCGGCTGGTGGAGAACATGACGGGGGCCACCGCGATCGTCGAATGTCTCCACGGCGCCGGGTCGCCCCAGGCGCAGCGCGTGGTGCTCCAGCGGCGGCTTGACTGGGAGGCCGGGAAGCGGCTAGCCGCCCGCCTGGCCCGCCTGGGCGGCGAGCAGCCGGACACGGGCAGCCGTGAAACGGAGGACTTGATTTGATCGGCTGGGAGTGGAGGCGGGTCGCCCGCTGGGCGGTGCTGGCTGCCTTCTTTCTCCTGCTCGTGACCAACCGGGGCTTCTTCGCGCGCCCGCCGGAGGGGGCGGCGGCCACCGAGTTCGTGCTGCAACTCAAGGGCTCGGACACCATGGTCAACCTGGGCCAGGCCTGGGCGGAGCGGTTCATGAAGCTCCACCCCGACGCCTTCATTGCCGTGACCGGTGGCGGCTCCGGGACCGGCATCGCCGCCTTCATCAACGGTACGGCCGACATCGCCATGTCGTCCCGACCGATGAAGGCCAAGGAGAAGGAACTGGCCCGGGTCCGGGGCCGGCCGCCCGTGGAGATCATCGCCGGCCTGGACGGGCTGGCGGTGGTGGTTCACCCGCAAAACCCGGTGGACGCCCTGTCGCTGGAGGAGATAAAAGCCATCTTCACGGGCGCCGTCACCAACTGGCGGGAGGTGGGCGGCGAGGACCTGCCCATCATCCTGATGTCGCGGGAGACGGCTTCCGGGACGTACGTCTACTTCCGCGAGCAGGTGCTTGACAACGAGGAGTTCGCCCCCCACACCCTGCTCCTGACCTCGAGCCATCACGTGATCGAAGGGGTGGCCGCCAGCCGTGGCGCCATCGGCTACGTCGGCCTGGGCTACCTTTCGGACCGGGTGAAGGCGGTGGCCGTCGCGGCCGAACCCGGCGCCGAGCCGGTGCCGCCCACCGAAGAGGCCGTCAAGTCGGGCCGCTACCCCGTGGTCCGGCCCCTGTTTCTTTACGCCGTGGAAAACCCCAAGGCCCTCGCCAGGGAGTTTCTCCAGTGGACCATAAGCCCGGAGGGCCAGGCGGCGGTCGCCGACGTGGGGTACGTGCCGGTGCGGTGACGCCGGCGGCAGGAGAGGAACTCGCATGCGGAACCTCCGCGCCCTGGAAGGCTGGATCTACGAACGGTTGGTGGCGCTTTCTGGCATCGCGTCCGTCGTGGTCATGGTCCTCATCTTCCTCTTCCTGTTCCGCGAGTCGGTGCCGCTCTTCCGGGACGTCTCCCTCCGCCACTTCCTCTTCGGCCGGGACTGGCTCCCCATCTCGGAGCCGCCGTCCTTCGGTATCGTCCCGCTGGTCGCCGGAACCTTCGCGGTCACCGTGTCGGCGGCGGTGGCGGCCGTCCCCATCGGCGTGGGGGCCGCCGTGTACCTGGCGGAGATCGCCCCTCGCCGGCTGCGGGAGGGGCTGAAGCTGGCCGTCGAGTTGCTGGCGGCGCTGCCCTCGGTGGTCATCGGCTTTCTCGGCATCCGGCTGCTGGTGCCGTGGGTCAAGGCCGTGTTTGGCCTGCCCACGGGGTTCACCGCCCTGACCGGCGCGGCGCTGCTGGCGCTGATGGCGCTGCCCACCATCATCAGCGTGGCCGAGGACGCCCTCGGCGCCGTCCCCGGAACCTACCGCCAGGCGTCCTACGCTCTGGGCGCCACCAGGTGGGAAACCATCACCCGGGTGGTGATCCCGGCCGCCCGGTCGGGCCTCCTGGCCGCGGTGCTGCTGGGCTTTGGCCGGGTCATCGGCGAGACCATGGTGGTGCTCATGGTCACCGGAAACGCGCCCATCGTCCCGCGCTCGCTCTTTGACCCGGCGCGGCTCATGACCGCCACCATCGCCGCGGAGATGGGGGAAACGGTACGCCCGTCCGAGCACTATCACGCTCTCTTCGCCGTCGGCGCGGTGCTCTTCGCCGTCACCTTCCTCGTCAACCTGGCGGCCGACCGGGTGGCCCGGGGCCGGGAGGCCCGGTGATGGGCCGCGGGCGGCGGCCGGCGGGGACCTACTGGCGCCTCGATCCGGACCTCGTGGCCCGGCGGGCGCGGCGGCTGCGGGTGGAACGGCTATACTCGTGGGGCCTGGGGCTGCTGGCCTGGAGCGTGGTGGGGCTCATCGCCGCCATCCTCGGCGTCATCGTCTGGCAAGGCGCCCCCGCCATCAGCCTTGAGTTTCTCACCCAGCCGCCCAGGGAAGGCATGCGCTCGGGCGGCATCTACCCCGCCATCGTCGGTACCCTCTACCTGGTCGGCTTCACCATCGCCGTCGCGCTGCCCCTGGGAGTGGGGGGCGCCGTCTACCTGACCGAGTACGCCCGGCCGGGCCGCCTCACCCGGCTCATCCGGCTGGCCATCGTGAACCTGGCCGGCGTGCCGTCGGTGGTGTACGGGCTGTTCGGTCTGGGCCTGTTCGTCATCTTCCTGGGCCTCGGCACGTCCATCCTGGCCGGCTCGCTGACGCTGGCCCTGCTCATCCTGCCCGTGGTGATCACCACCGCCGAGGAAGCCATCCGGGCCGTCCCCCGGTCGCTCCGGGAGGCCAGCCTGGCCCTGGGGGCCACCCGGTGGCAGACGGTCCGCGAGGTGGTGCTGCCGTCGGCCACGCCCGGCATTCTCACCGGCATCATCCTTGGCATGGCCCGGGCCGCCGGGGAGACGGCGCCGATTCTCTTCACCGTGGCCGCGTTTTTCCTGCCCCGGCTGCCGGTGAGCATCTTTGACCAGGTCATGGCGTTGCCGTATCATCTGTTTGTGGTGTCGACCCAGATTCCCAACATGCCCGTGGAACTGCAGTACGGGACGGCGCTGGTCCTGGTGGGCCTGGTGACCGGCCTGAACCTGCTGGCGGCGGCGGTTCGCGCCCGCTACCGGCGGGCCCGGAGGGTGTGAGGCAGCCCGGTGGCCGACAAGATCCGTGTTCGCGGCCTGAGCGTATACTACGGCGAGCTGCAGGCGCTGCGCCGGGTGACCACGTCCATCGCCGACCGGGCGGTGACGGCGCTCATCGGGCCGTCGGGCTGCGGGAAGACCACCTTTCTGCGCTCGCTGAACCGGCTCATCGACCTCATCCCCAACACCCGGGTGGAAGGCCAGATCTTTCTGGACGACGTGGACGTCTACAGCCCGGGCGTGGACGTGGTGGACCTCCGGCGCCGGGTGGGCATGGTGTTCCAGACGCCAAACCCCTTCCCCAAGAGCATCTTCGACAACGTGGCCTACGGGCCGCGGATTCACGGGCTGTCCAACCAGCGGCGCCTGGAGGAAGTGGTCGAGCAGAGCCTCCGCCGGGCGGCCCTGTGGGACGAGGTCAAGGACAAGCTGCGCCACTCGGCCCTGGACCTGTCCGGCGGCCAGCAGCAGCGGCTGGTGATCGCCCGGGCGCTGGCGGTGGAGCCCGACGTGCTCTTGATGGACGAACCCACCTCGGCCCTGGATCCCATCTCCGCCGGGCGGATCGAGGAACTCATCACCGAGTTGAAGGCCGAATACCCTATCGTCATCGTGACCCACAACATGCAACAGGCGGCCAGGATCGCCGACTGGACCGGGTTCTTCCTCCACGGCGAGCTGGTGGAGTTCGCCGAGACCGAGCGCCTGTTCACCGCGCCCAAGGAACCCAGGACCGAGGCATATCTCACCGGCCGGTACGGCTAGATCCGGACGGCCGGAGCGGGAGGTGGGGCCGTGGGCACCCCGCCCAGGAGAACGCTCCACGTGGAGCTTGAAGCCCTCCAGGACGAGATCGTCAGGCTCGGGGGAACGGTCTCCGCCGCCCTCGAACGGGCGGTCCGCTCGCTGAAGGAACGCGACCGGACCCTGGCTCAGGCCGTCATCGACGCCGACGTCGAGGTGAACCGGGCGGCGCTCGAGATCGAGCAACGCTCCCTGACCCTGCTGGCCACCCAGCAACCAATGGCCTCTGACCTGCGAGCGCTGGGCGCCACGCTGAAGCTGGTCACCGACCTGGAACGCATCGGCGACCACGCCAAGGGCATCGCCAGGGTAGCGCTGAGGCTGGGAGACGAACCCCTGATCAAGCCCCTGATCGACGTGCCCCGCATGGCCGAGGTGGTCCGGGAGATGGTCGACCGCGGGCTGCAGGCCTTCATGAGCCGGGACCAGGACGCCGCCCTGGCCATGGCCGCGCTGGACGATGAGGTGGACCGGCTCTACCGAGCGGTTTTCGACGAACTGCTCCAGATCATGATCGACCGCCCCGGAACCATCACCCAGGCAACGCACTTGCTGATGGTGGCCACCCACCTGGAACGGGCCGCCGACCACGCCACCAACCTGGCCGAGTGGCTCCTGTACGTGCTGACGGGGGAGCGGCGGGAACTGAACGACTGACCAACCGAACGACTGAACGACCGGCCGGCACGGCGTTGGCGGCGCGTAGCAGTGGTCGCCGGCGGGAACCGGTCGGCCTGGGGGGCCGCCCGGCGGCCGCCGGGCGGCTCAGCGGGTGAAGACGTGGTCCCCGATGATGGCCAGCACCGGGCGGCCCTTCCAGAAGGTGGACGTGCTGCGGGCCGGATTGTAGAAGAACAGCGCCCCGCCGGTGGGGTCGCGGCCCCGCAGGGCCTCCACCGCCGCCTCCACCGAGACCTGGGTCGGCGCCAGGTCGATGCGGCCGTTCCGCACCACGAGGAACTGGCCGGGCTGGTAGATGACGTCGCGGATGGTCGCCGGGAACCGGGGGTCGGCCACCCGGTTCAACACCACCGCACCCACCGCCACCAGGCCCTCGAAGGGCTGGCCGTGAGCCTCGGCGGTGATCAGCCGGGCCAGGAGCAGGATGTCCGCCTCGGGAACGAGGGCCAGCACCTCCGCCACCGTGAGCAGCCCCGACCCCTCTACCTGCTCCCCGGCGACAGACGCGTCCGGGCTCCTCAGCACCGGGGCCTGGATCCTGACGGCCCGGTGGACGGCGTCCCACTCGACCGTCCCGCCCAGGGCTTCCGCGACGAAGCGCACCGGAACCAGCACCCGGCCGGAAACCAGGCGCGGCGGAACCTCGAGTTCAACCTCGTCCGCTCCCAACAGGGCCAGCTCCCGGTCGACCTGCAGCACCAAGCTGAGGTCAGCCCCCCCGGCCCGCACCGTCCGGGTGGCCGCGTCCCAGTGAACCTCCACTCCCAGGGCCTCGAACAGGGCCCGCAGCGGCACCAGCAGCCGGTCGGACTCCAGGCGGGGCGGCACGTCGGTGAAGACCAGGTGGCCGTTGACGTAAACCAGGACGGCGCTGGAGGCGGCGGCCGCCGCGGGCGCCAGGAGGACCGAGCCGAGAAGCGCGGCGGCTACCACCCATGTCACGCCCGAACGAGCCAGCCTGTCCACGTTCAGCCTCCTCCCACCCCCGGCCGGTGAGCGGCCTGGCCCCCACGCCCCCTGGCGCGCGGTCTGCCTGGCCGCCAGACTTCGCTGCCAGGTCTGGCAGCCCCTGCCTGGGCGCCCGCCTGGCAGACATTGGCACCGCCGGTGCGCCCCGGTCCAGCCGGTACTATCATTACCAGAGAGCGCCAGAGAGGGTCTTCGCCGGGGCTGGCCCGTCACCCGGCCGGGTGACCCGGGGTTCAACGTGCCGGGCCTGTCGCCCGAGGTCGCGTACCGTCGTGGACCGGACCTTGCCGGAACAGGCCGGTGGGCTACAGCCGGGAGCGCTCAAGGTCGTCTTGCACGCCGCCGACGGCTAGCCGGACTCCATCCCCGTCTCGAAGGCCCTGGACGACGGCACCGTGCCGGCCTGCGCGATGAACGGCCAGCTCTGGGCGGCCGAGGCCGGCGGCCCTTCAGGCGCGGCGCCCGTCATTCCGAAGCCTTCTGTTGCACCGGCCCCTTGCCCGGGTGCCGCGTGTCCGCCGTCCCCTGCCGCGGGGACACCGCTGCCCCAGGCCCCTCCGGCGGCGCGTAGGCGTAGACCCCCGCGTGGAGCACCTGCAGGGACAACAGCGCGCACTTCAGCCGGACCGGGCCGAGGGGAATGCCGAGATACTCCACGACGTCGTCCTTGCTGAGTTCCTTGATCTCGTCCAGGGACATGCCCTTGATGGTGTCGGTGAGGATCGAGGCCGAAGCCTGGCTGATGGCGCAGCCGCGCCCCTTGAACCTGACGTCGGCGACCCGGCCCTCGGCGTCCAGCTTCACGTCGATGCGGATCTCGTCGCCGCAGAGGTGGTTGACGTCCTCGTGGCTGATGTCCGGGTCGTCAAGGGTTCCGAAGTTGTGCGGCTGCTTGTAGTGGTCGAGGATGTACTCGCGGTACATGTCCAAGCGGACCATCGCCTTCCGGTCGCCCGCCTGCCGGCAGGTTCCTGTACCAGGCTACCACGATTCCCGCCGCCGGGGAACGGCCGCTCGCCGGAGCCGGGCCGGAGGCCAGCCGGGACGCTTCGGTTTCACACACCGAAGAGGCGCTGGGCCTGGCGGATCCCTTCGACCAGGCGGTCCGCTTCCTCCGGCAAGTTGTACAGGTAGAAGCTGGCCCGGGCGGTGGCCAGAACCCCCAGCCGGTTCATGAGCGGCTGGGCGCAGTGGTGGCCCGCCCTGATGGCCACCCCGAACTCCTGGTCGAGCACGGTCGCCAGGTCGTGGGGATGGATTCCCTCCACGCTGAAGGTGACGGCCCCGCCCCGGTGCTCCACTTCGCGGGGGCCGTACACGGTCACCCCCGGCACCGTGGCCAGGGCTTCCAGGGCGTGGGCGGTCAGTTCCCGCTCGTGGACCCGGACGTTGTCCATGCCCACCGCCTGCAGGTAGTCCACCGCCGCGCCCAGGCCGATGGCCTGTGCGATGTTGGGTGTACCCGCCTCGAACTTGTGGGGCACCTCGTTCCATTCGGCGTCCTCGAGCCGGACGTTCTTGATCATCTCGCCGCCGCCGAGAAACGGCTCCATGGCCTCCAGGAGCGCCCGCCGGCCCCAGAGGGCGCCTACGCCGGTGGGCCCCAGCATCTTGTGGCCCGTCAGGGCGTAGAAGTCGCACCCCAGCGCCTGGACGTCCACGGGCATCTGCGGGGCGGCCTGCGAGCCGTCCACCACCACCAGGGCGCCGGCGGCGCGGGCCCGGCGGGTGATCTCGGCCACCGGGTTGATGGTGCCCAGCACGTTGGACACGTGGGTCACCGCCACCAGCCTGGTGCGAGGCGACAGCACCTCGTCAAGCTGGTCCAGCCGGAGATAGCCCTCGTCGTCGATGTCCAGGTGGCGCAGGCGCGCCCCCGTCCGGCGGCAGGCCAGTTGCCAGGGGACGAGGTTGGAGTGGTGCTCCATCACGGTGACCACGACCTCGTCGCCCTCGCGGAGGTTGTGGTAGGCCCAGCCATAGGCCACCAGGTTCAGCGCCTCGGTGGAACTCTTGGTGAAGACGACTTCGGCCGGGCCGGGGGCGTTGATGAACCGGGCCACCTTCTCCCGGGCTCCCTCGTAAAGCGCCGTGGCCTCCTCGGCCAGGGTGTGGATGCCCCGGTGGACGTTGGCGTTGTGTTCCCGGTAGTACTCGTCCAGGGCGCGGAGGACGGCCTCCGGCTTCTGGGAGGTGGCGGCGTTGTCCAGGTACACCAGGGGCCTGCCGTGGACCAGCCGCCGCAGGGCCGGGAAGTCCTGCCGCAGGGCGTTCACGTCCAGCAGCGTCCGCTCGATCATCCGACCTCGACTCCCTTCGACCCGCGCCTAGCCGTGCAGCTTGCGGTGGAGGAAGCCCCGCACCCGGTCCCGGACGGCCTCCGACGCCACCCGGACCAGCACCGGCTCGTAGAACCCGTCCACCAGCATCCTGGTGGCGGTCTCCCGGTCGATCCCCCGGCTCATCAGGTAGAACAGGTGCTCCTTGGAGACGTGACCGATGGTCGCCCCGTGGGTGCAGCGCACGTCGTTGGCCTCGATCTCCAGCCCCGGGATGGCGTCGGCCCGGGCGTCCGGCGAGAGCAGCAGGTTGTGGTCGGCCAGGTACGAGTCGGACTTCTGGGCGCCCTTGTGCATCCGGATGAGGCCCCGGTACTCCGACCGCGACCGGTCCCGCAGGGCGCCCTTGTACAGGGTGTCGTTGGTGGTGCCGGGCGCCTGGTGATCGGCCAGGGACGACAGATCGAAGTGCTGGTTGCCGGTGAGGTAGTAAACGCCCAGGGTGTTGGTGTGCGCCCCCGGGGCCGCCAGCCAGCTTTCACAGTCGTGCTTGGTCAGCCTGCCGCCGAGAAGCGCGTTGATCCACGTGATCCGGCTGTCCCGGCCGCCCTGCGACCGCTGGACCACCACGTTCTGCACCCGGTGGCCCAGGTGCTGGACGCTGGCGTAGGTCACGTCGGCACCGTCGGCCAGGCTGGCCTCCACGATCGCATCGTGCTGGCCCCAGTCGTCCTCGGCCACCGACAGGTGGGCCTCGAACAGGGTGACCCGGGCAAAGGGCTCCGCCACCACCAGGGTGCGCGGCCAGAGGCCGAGCCCCGGCGTCTCCCGGAGGAGATACACCCAGAGCGGCGTCTCAACTTCCACGCCCTTCGGCACGTAGAGAAAGACCCCGCCCGACCAGAGGGCGGCGGACAGCGCCGTCAGCTTGTGCTCCCGGGCCGGGACCGACCGGCGCAAATACTCCTGGAGCAGTTCCGGGTGCTCGCGGGCGGCGGTGCCCAGATCGGTGAAGACGACGCCGCGGGCCTCGAGTTCGGGGTCCACCTTCAGGTAGACCCGGGTCGAGTCCCGCTGGACCAGGAGGTTGGAAAGCTCCTCCGCCCGGCCGGTGACGTCCTGCGGCACCCCGGCCAGGGGGTCCGCCTGAGGCCGGCCCGGGACGAAGGGCACCACGTTGCCGTAGACTTCCGGCCGCCGGACGGCGGTATGGGGCCGCCCCTGGGGCATCGGCAGCTTCTCGAAGTACTGCAAGGCCTCGAGCCGGTTCTCCCGGAGCCAGTCGGGTTCGTCCAGCCGCTCGGACAGGGCCAGCACGGCCGCCCGGGAGGGGCCGGTGGCCGGCACCGGTCCGGCCGTCCCGGCGGAAAGGGCCGCGTCCTGGCTCATGAGGCCGCCACCTCGGCCTTGACCCAGTCGTAACCCCTATCCTCCAGTTCGAGGGCGAGTTCCGGCCCGCCGGAGCGGGCGATCCGGCCGTCCACCATGATGTGGACGAAGTGAGGCCTGATGTAGTTCAGGATCCGCTGGTAGTGGGTGATGATCAGGATCCCGAGGTCCGGGCCGGCCATGCTGGTGGTGGCCCGGGCCACGTCCTTCAGCGAGTCGATGTCCAGGCCCGAGTCGGTCTCGTCCATGATGGCGAACCTGGGCTTGAGCACGGCCATCTGCAGGATCTCGTTTTTCTTCTTCTCGCCGCCGGAGAAGCCCTCGTTGAGGTACCGCTCGGCGAAAGTATCAGGCATGCCCAGCAGGTCGAACTTCTCTTTCAGGAACTTGCGGAAGCGAACCGGCTGAAGCTGCTTTTCCGCCTCCGGGTCGTCCTGGCGGATTGACCGCAGCGCCAGCCGGAGGAAATTGGGCAGCCCGACGCCGGGTATCTCCGAGGGGTATTGAAACGCGAGGAACAGGCCCCGCCGGGCCCGCTCGTCCGGCTCCAGCTCCAGGATGTCCTCCCCGTCCAGCAGGATCTCGCCCTCGGTCACCTCGTACTTGGGATGACCCATCAGGCAGTAAGCGAGGGTTGACTTACCGGAGCCGTTGGGTCCCATCACGGCGTGAATCTCGCCTTGCTTGACCTCGAGGTCGACACCCTTGAGGATCGGCTTGCCCTCGATACCGGCGTGCAGGTTCTTGATCTGCAGCGAACTGGCCATCTGGTCCTCCTCGGGAGAGCCCTCTATTGAGAATCATTCTCAAAAATTATAGGCACTGCCGGCACGCGGTGTCAAGGGAACGGCCGGAGCCGGTCCACCGCCAGCCGCCGCCGGCACATACGGTTGCCTTTCCTTGCCTGGAAGACATGCCCAAACCCTTCGGTCACCGAAAGGAATCCGGCGCCGCCTGGCCGAAGGCAAGCTCCGTCCGTGTCTCCAAACCCGTCCCGAGGAGGGTCCGAGGTGCCCAGCGACCGCCACGCGCCCGGCCCGAGCATCCCGTGGGGCCAGGCGACCGACGAGTGCGTCGAAATCCTCTCCCGCCTGCTCAAGTTCGATACCACCAACCCGCCGGGCAACGAGACGCCCTGCGCCCGCTGGATCCAGGACCGCCTGACCAGCCAGGGCATCGACTGCACCTTCGTGGAACCGGCCCCGGGGCGCGGCTCCGTGGTGGCCCGGATCCCGGCGCGAGTTCGCCCCGCCGGCGGCACCGGACCCGGGCCGCTCCTGCTCATGTCCCATACTGACGTGGTTCCCGCGGTGGCCGAGGAATGGTCTCATCACCCGTTCTCCGGCGACGTGGCCGGCGGCCAGGTCTGGGGCCGGGGCGCGCTGGACATGAAGAACACCGTCGCCACGTGGCTCTGCATCATGCTGTGGCTCCGGCGTACCGGCCTGGAGACCCGCCGGGACGTGATCTTCATGGCCTCGGCCGACGAGGAGGCCGGCGGCGAGTGGGGCGCCCAGTGGCTGGCCGAGCACCGCTGGGACCTGGTCGGTTGCGAGGCGGCCCTCAACGAGGGGGGCGGCGTCGGCGTCAAAATCGGCAAGCACACGTATTATACCGTCCAGACCTCCGAGAAGGTCGGCTGCCCGTTCGTGGTCCGGGCCCGCGGTACCCCGGGGCACGCCTCGGTCCCCCACGCGGACAACGCCGTCGTGCACCTGGCCAGGGCCGTGGTGGCCCTGGGCGAGGCCCGGCTGCCGGTGAAGGTCACGCCGAGCATGCGGGCGTTCATCGAGGGCGTGGCGGCCGACCAGGCGCCCGGCGTGCGTCAGGCCCTGCTGGAACTGCTGGAAGCGGAGCGGGCCGATCAGATCCTCGAGGGGCTCCCCCTGGAGGAGCACCAGCGGGCGACCCTGTCCGCCCAGTTGCGAAACGCCCCCTGCCCCACCATGCTCCAGGCCGGATCGCGGGTGAACGTGATCCCTTCCCGGGCCGAGGCGACCATGGACTGCCGGGTTCTGCCCGGCGAGACACCCGACGCGGTCCGCCGGCAACTGGAGTCGGTCCTCGAGGCCGCCGGGCTCCTCGACCGCGTGGCAATCGAGTTCATCAAGACGGGAGCGGCCTACGAGTCGCCTCCCGACGGGCCGCTGGTCCAGAGCATCCGCAGGGCCATGGCCGTCCACGCTCCGGACGCCCGGGTGCTGCCGTACCTGCTTACCGGCGCCACCGACGGGCGGTTCTTCCGGCCACGGGGCGTTCCCGTTTACGGCTTCTCCCCCACCCTGCCCGACGTCGACATCCGGACGGTCCACGGCATCGACGAGCGGATCTCCGTGGCCAGCCTGGGCTTCGGACTGCGGGTCGCCTGGGACGTGGTCGTGGACTTCTGCAGCCGGGCCTGAGACGTCAGCCGACGCGGTCTCCCGGCCGGCAGGCGCGGTCCGGCACCAGCAGGGCGACACCGCCTTCGGTGTAAACGCCGAGTACCAGCACTTCCGAGACGAAGCCGGCCACCCGCTTGGGCGGGAAGTTGACGACGGCGACCACCTGCCGGCCGACCAGGTCCTCGGGCCGGTAGAAGTCGGTCAGCCGGGCGCTCGAGCGCTTCACCCCGGCCGGACCGAAGTCGATGGCCATGCGGTAGGCGGGATGCCGCGCCCTGGGCAGCGGCTCCGCCGACAGCACCCGGCCCACCCGGATCTCAAAGCGCAGGAACTCCTCGAAGGTTGCCTCCACGCCGTCCATCACCCGCTCCGAGTGACATCCTCCCCGTCAAGGGGATTGCCGCCCCCTTGCGCCCCCCGTCTTTCTAAAAATTCCCCGGTCCGCGCCGAGATGTATGGTGGAACCAGTCTGGGGAGCCCGCCGGCGGCCGGCTCCCCCGGGGAGTCGTCTGATGGAAGACCAGCAAGCACCGGCGTGCCGGCGGTGCGGCCAGGCAGTGGAGCGCGGACTCTACTGCCCCGAGTGCAACAGGTTTCTTCTGGACGCCATAGCGTCCGTCCTGCCGCAGCCAGAGACCGCCGAACGGCAGCCGGGCACCGCCGGCCGGACGGTTCTGGGCAGCAGCGGCGGGGGCGGACTGGTCTACCGGGCCCGGGTCAGGTGTCCCGCCTGCGGGCAGGCGGTCGAGGTACCCAAGGTGGCCACCTCCAAGCTCCGTCTGGTCCGGCGCCACACCGACCTCTACATGCAGTACGAGAACGGCGACCCCAACCTGTACTGGGTGTGGGTGTGCTCCCGGTGCGGGTTCTCGGCCCCCCAGACCGCCTGGGAGAACCCCCGCCACTTCAACCTGGCGGCTGCCAGGGACGGGCTCGGCCGCAAGGCCTTCCGCAAGGACCTCACGGGCGAGCGGACCGTCGAGGACGCGCTGACCACTTTCCAGCAGGCCCTGGAGTGCGCCCAGTGGCGCCACCCCAACCTGGGCTACCTGGCCACCATCTACCACCGGCTGGCCTGGCTTCACCGCCAGTCGGGCGAGGAGGCCGCCGAGCGGGCGGCCCTGGACCGGGCGCTGCACTACTACAGCCGGGCCTTCGAGACGGAAGCGGCCCTGCCGGGCAACCTCGACGAGATGGCCGTCTGCTACCTGCTGGGCGAACTCGCGCGCCGGCTTGACCGGCACCGGGACGCCATCCAGCACTTTTCCCGCGTGGTCCGGGCCCGGGGAGGCCAGCACCGCTGGCTGGAAAAGCTAGCCCGGGAGCAGTGGCAACTGGCCAGGCAGCACCTGAGCGCCGAGGCCGACGCCTGAGGCCGCGGCGCCGAAAGGAAAGCGAGCTGTCCCGGGTGAACGGGACGGTCGGGGTGCCCCGTGAACACCAGGATCGAAGCTCTTCCCCGCACCGGGCTCCGGCTGGCCGTGGACCTGGCCCTTGCCGACGACGGCGCCCGGCTGTTTTACCGGGCGCTGGGTCCGGCGCTTCCCCGGGCCCGCATATTGCTGGCCCACGGCGCCGGGGTCCACTCGGAGTACTACATGCCCCAGGCGCTGGCGCTGGCGGGCCACGGTTTCTCGGTGGTCCTCCCGGACCTTCGCGGCCATGGCCGCTCCGACGGCGCCCCCGGGCACGTCGACGACTACCGCCGCTGGGTCCGCGACCTGCTGGGGCTCGGCCGGGAGCTGGCCGGCAGGGGGCCGGTCGTCCTGGCCGGGGAAAGCCTCGGTGGGTTACTGGCCTTCCTGGCGGCCCTGGAGGCCGGCTGGGCCAGGGGTCTGGTCCTGGCCAGCCCGGCTTTTCGCCTGATGTACCGGCCGGGGCGGGTGGAGCGAGCGTTGCTCGGCATCGGCGCCTGGTGGCCCCGGCTGTTGATGCCGGCCACCTTCAGCTTCGAAGGGGTGACGCGTCACGCGGCCGGCATTGACATGGCCAACCGGGACCCCATGGTCCGGCGCCGCTACAGCCTGGGCTACG
This sequence comes from Symbiobacterium thermophilum, assembly GCA_020725105.1. Lineage (GTDB taxonomy): Bacteria > Bacillota > Sulfobacillia > DYFQ01 > DYFQ01 > DYFQ01. Next base: position 12,557 of record DYFQ01000035.1, on the reverse strand, counting down.
CCCGGCAGGTGCTGGCCGCCGAGGCGGAGGCCAGACGCCGCGCCGGGGAACTCCGCCTGCCCACCCTGGCCATCCTGGCCGGGCGGGAGCACGTGACGGACGTGGGGGCGGCCCAAAAGGTGCTGGCCGAAGCCCGGGCCCCGGTCACCGTCCACGAGGTGCCCGACTTCCGCCACGCCGTGCTGATGGAGGATCCGGACCTGACGGCGGGGCTGATCGCCCGCTGGTATGCCGGGCTGGAGACCCCGGCGGAGCCGAAAGGCTAGCCCGCGCCCCTGCCGGCCACCCGGCCCGGGGACACGCCGGTCCGGCGGAACTCCAGGGCTCGCCGGTAGTATCTGGCGGCGGCCTCCACCGGGCCCAGGCGCTCGTAGAGAGTCCCCAGCCGGGTGAAGGCGTCTTCCAGGACGTCGCCGGTCTGGGCGTCCAGTTCGGCGGCCTCCAGCATCTCCGACGCCTGGGCCAGGTGGTGGCGGGCATCCTCGGCCCGCTCCTCCTCCAACAGGACCTGGGCCAGGGTCAGGTGGGCCAGGGCGGCCGCCACGGACGGGCCCAAGGGCGCCAGGTGCTCCAGGGCGTGCTGGGCCTCTCGGCCGGCTTCGGCCAGGTCGCCCCGGATCAGGGCCGCCGTGGCCAGCCGTTCCAGGCTCCGCCCCTCGGCCGCGTAATCGCCCAGCGCGGCGAAGAGGACTCCCGACCGGTAAAGATGGGGTGGGGCCTTGTCGGCTTCCCCGTCCCGGAGACAGCTGATCCCCAGCACGAACTCGAGTTCAGCCTCGGACCGCAGCGCCTCCAGGCCCTCCAGGATGTGGAGCGCCCGCTCGCTGTACTCGCAGGCCCGCTCCCAGTCCTCCTGCATCAGGTGGGCCACGCCGAGGCTCAGGTAATGGTGGGCCGTCTCGCTGCCGCTGGCGTTGCGCCGGAAGGCCAGCGCCTGCCGGAAGTGACGGGTGGCGGCGGCCAGATCGTCCGCGCGGTAGCTGGCCATGGCCAGCCGGGTATGGATGTAGGCCCGTAGCGTGCCGGCCTCGGCCGGAGCCGCGTCCAGCCGCTCCAGCGCCGCCTCCAGGTCGGCCCGGGCGCCGGCGTGGTCTCCCGTCTGCAGCCGCGCCGCGCCCGAGAAGTAGAGCAACCGGGCCTCGGCGGCCCGGTCGGGATGCTGTTCGAGGATGGCCAGAGCGGCCCCGAAGCGTCCCACGGCCGCCCGGGAATCGCCCGCCCTCAGGTACGCGAACCCGAGGGCCTCCAGGGCGGCGGCCTGGGCCAGTTCGTCCTCCCACTGCCGGCTAAGTTCCAGGGCGCGGGTCAGCCGTTCCACCGCGTCCTTGATCGCCCCCTCGTGGATCAGGGCGCGGCCCAGGGAAAGCAGGGCTCTGATCTGGCTCTTGGTCTCGTCCTCGGACGGGTCGAAGTAGGAGACGTGCTTACCCAGCCGCCGGGCGATGATCCGCAGGGCGCGGCGGGAGGGAGCGGCCTTACCGCTCTCGATCTGGCTGATGTACGCCTTGGTGAAGTGCTCGCCAGCCAGGGCCGCCTGGGTGAGGCCGAGAGCCTTTCTCAGCTCCCGGATCTTCTGTCCCACGTGCACGCCCCTTGCCCCCTTGCCTGCCGGTCTGGGCACCGACCCGCACAGGAGTTGCCGTTCGACCGGCGGTTGTCGAAACCCTCCAACGAGAACGTCGAATTGTGGCGAACTGGCGCGGCAAACACCTGTAGAAACCCCTGGACGGCCGGAGGAGACGGGGCCCGCGGCCGGAACCCATTCCACGACAGCCCGCCCCGGCCGCCCGCCGGGGACGCGGGGGTGGGAACGGCATGGAGCGCGAGCTACCGGACCCCGAGAAGGAAGGGCCGGGCTTCGACCCTGACCGGGCCCTGGCGGCCGCGCGCGAACTGGCGTGCAAGGTGGCGGCCCGGTCCCGGCCGCCCGGCCGGGAACCCGGCTACCGCTACACCCACGGTCTCCGCGTCGCCGCCCTCGCCGAAGCACTGGCCCGGGCGGAAGAGGTGCGCCGCCTTTACAGGCCGGACGCGGCCGACCTGGCCATCCTGCGGGCGGGAGCCGTCCTCCACGACGTCGCCCGCGAGGACGTCGGCCGGGAAGACCCCGCCGACCACGCCCTCCGCGGGGCCGAACTGGCCCGGGGCGGGCTGGCCGGGGTCTTTCCGCCGGCCGCTCTCGACCGGGTCTGCGCCATCATTGCCCGGCACAACCGGCGGCGCCGGCGGCCCGTCGCCGTCGGGCAGCCCGACCCGGTCGAGGTGCAACTGGTCCAGGACGCCGACCTGGTGGACCACTTCGGGGCCATGGAGGTCTGGCTGGCGGCCTACCGGTCGGCCGAACACCGCGAGGGGCTGGAGGACTTCCTGGCCTACTTCGGCGGCGGCAACGCCCGCCGCTGGCGCAGCTACGCGCTGGAGCATGCCAACTTCGAGCCCACCCGCCGGGCGCTCCGGGAACGCATCGCGTTTGCCGACCGGTTCGCCCGCCGGCTGCGGGCGGAAGCCGACGGCCTGCTCGGCGGCGGCCTGCGGCCGGGCGAGCCCCGGTGAACCGGCCGGCCGGGCATACCTGCCGCCCGGACCAGGCCATCCTACCGGGGGAGGGCCGGTCTTGGGCCGTGAGGGGCAACTGATCAGCCTGTGGCGCCGCTTGAGCCTGTCGGCCAGGGCCTACCGGGTCGCCCTGCCCCTGGTCCGGCGGGAACTCGAGCACTGGCGCCGGCGGGCGGAGGCCATCCCCGACCCGGAACTCCGGACCCAGGCTCTGCTCAGCCTCCACCACAAAGCCTTCCATTGCGAAGGCGGGGGCCTCTACGCGGTCGGGGCCCCCCGGCTGGCCCGCCCCCTGGTCCGCTACATCGTGGCGCTGCAGACCATCAGCGACTACCTGGACAACCTTTGCGACCGCGACCTGTGGGTCGCCGGACGGTCGGGGGGCCCGGCGGCCGGTCGCCGCGCGGTGCTGCTTCGCGCCCGGGACCTGCGCCGCCTGCACCGGGCCATGTGGGAGGCGGTGAGCGGGCCAGCCCTCCCCGGCCGTGACCGTCCCGGCAACCCCGGTGGCGCCGTGGACTTCTACCGCTACCGGACCGCGGCGGAGGACGGGGGCTATCTGGCCGAGCTTGTCGCCACCTGCCGGCGGGCGGCGGCCGAGTTGCCGGGGTATCCCGCCGCCCGGCCGGCCGCCTCACGTCTGGTGCGGCTGTACGCCCAGTTCCAGGTGGCCAAGCACCTGCCGCCGCCCATGGCCCGACGCCGGCTGGAGGCGTGGTTCACCGTGCACCGGCGGCGGGGCATCGGGCCGTGGGTGTCGCCGGCCGCCCTGGCCGACCTCGGCTGGTGGGAGTTTGCCGCTGCTGCCGGCTCGACGGTGGGCGTCTTCGCCCTGGCCCTGGCCGCCACCAGGGCCGACCTGGACCCGGGCGGCGCCGCCCGGGTCGTCGAGGCCTGCTTTCCCTGGCTGTGCGCGCTCCACATCCTGCTGGACTACTACATCGACCAGGCCGAAGACCGCCATGGCGGCGACCTGAACCTGGTGAGCCATTACCCCCCCGGCACCGACGTCGGAGGCCGCCTGGCCTGGCTGGCCGACCGGGCTCACGCCGCCGTCCGGCGGCTCCCGCCGGCGGAGTTGCACGCGATGATGGTCCACGGCCTCCCCGCCATCTACCTGTCGGACCCCAAGGTCCGCCACCAGGGGCTGGAGGCGGACGCCCGGCGGCTGCTGGCCCGGGGCGGGCTGACCACCCGGGCCATCTTCGCCGCCTGCCGCCTGGCGAGGGCCCGGGGCCACCTGAGGAGCGCGCCCCAGCCCCCCGCCGGACCGGTCACCGGCTGAAAACCGCCCCTTGCGAGCCCGCGCTGTGGGATCGCGGCCCAGGTCATTGCCGCGCCCGCACGGTCCGGTTGACCATCACCACCGCCTCGGCCCGGGTCGCCGCCTGGCGGGGGTAGAAGTAGCCGTCAGGGTAGCCCTTGATGATGCCACGGTCGGCGGTGATCCCCACGTAGCCCCGGGCCCACTGGGCCAGCACGGGGCCGTCCCTGAACTGATCGGCCACCCGCGCCGCGGCGGGCGCCTGTCCTTCCAGCCCCAGCGCCCGGACCACCAGCACGGCGATCTCCAGCCGGGTGATGGACCGGTCGGGGTGGAAGATACCGGCCTCGTAGTCCGACGGCCGGACGATCCCGTCCGCCACCGCCCGCTCTATCAGGCCGGCCGCCCAGTGGCCGCCGGTGTCGGCGAAGGAGGCGGCACGGTCGAGGCGCGGCCTGCCCAAAGCGGCCAGGAGCATCTTGACGAATTCGGCCCTGGTCACGGTGCCCTGGGGCCGGAAGGTCCCGTCCGGGTACCCGCCGACGAAGCCCAGGCCCACGCCGTGCCAGATCTCCGCCTCCGCCCAGTGGCCGGCCACGTCGGACAGGCTGGGGCCCAGCGGCCGGGTGGCCGCGAACCGGACGGGAATGCCCACTTCCTCGATGCGGGCCCCGGTGGCGGCGTCCTCGCGGCTGAAGATGAGCATCCCGGTGGGGTTGGTGGCCGCCGGGAAGGTGAGCGTCACCTCGAAGGTGCCCCACCCGGGCCCGCCCTCGCTGGCCGTCACCACGCGCCGGACCAGCACGTCGTGGCCGTCTTCCAGCTCCACGGTGAACGTGGCCTCGTAAACCTGGGCCACGCCCCTGACGACCAGCGGGCTCTGGACGGCGGCTCCGGGTCGCGGCGACTCCACGAAGATGAAGCGGCTGGCCGGGGGTACGCCGGCCCGGCCGGCGAGCCAGGGAGCCCCATCGAAGGTATAGGCGAACAGGCGGGTCGTCCGGGCCACCGACACCAGGTCGTACGGATACGTGATGGCCATGGTCACGATGTCGTCAGCCCCGGGCGCCCGGAGCGCCACCGACACGACGTACACGTCGTCGCCGTATGGCTGGATACGCTCGACCGTCACCACGTAACCGCCGGTCGGCTTTTCACCCCACCCGATCAGGAGGTAAGTCCGGTCGCCGTGATCCAGGCGGTAGGTGCCCTGCTGGCGGCTCAAACCTTCTGCCCAGTCGGCCACGGCCCGCGGAACGTCGGAGACGGAATGCCGGACAAAGGGCACCGGGCCGGCGGGCTGGCCGGCCGCGGGCAGGCTAGAAACCATTGCCAGCGCGAGCGCCCCGGCGATCGCCGGCAAAAGAAGTGCCGGCCAGCATCTGATTTTCCGGCCATTTCTGGAAGTCGCTGCCATCAACATCGCGCCCTCCTCGGGGCGACCTTCTCGCCGGTCGGACGCGGTACCGGCCACCGTCGGAACAGTTGGCGGCTCGGTCCGGTCTTTCGGCGGTCCAGTCTTTCGACGGTTCGCTCTTTCGACGGTTCGCTCTTTTGACGTTCCGCGCCAGGTGAGGGTTCCCACCGCCGCCAGAGCGAAATCAGGTGGAACCGACGGCCACGCCGGCAAGCTTGAAAGGCCGGGCGAGCTTTGCTATATTAGTGAGTGCCAACCGAGCCGATGCGTTCGTGCCGAAGTGGTGGAACTGGCAGACACGCGGTGTTCAGGGCGCCGTGGGCGTAACGCCCGTGTGGGTTCAAATCCCACCTTCGGCACCACGTTTTTTGCCCCACGTTTGCGGTCGGCGACGCGCCGGCCGCGCTGGCAGCCGGGCGAGGCCGGCTGCGCCGCGTCCGGGCCCGCCGCAGCGCGGTGGTGGCGGAATGGCAGACGCGCTAGCTTGAGGGGCTAGTGGGCACTACGCCCGTGGAGGTTCAAATCCTCTCCACCGCACACACAAAAGACCCGGTTAGACAAGTTGGGGCGCCCCGGGGAAGATGCGGGGCGCCGCTCCACTTCAGAGGCGTGATGATCGAAGCTTCCATCCGGCCTCGCTTTGCTCCTTTCATCTCATCGGGCGCCCGCGGCTGGTCGCCGCGCTAGTCGGCCACCTCGCGGATCATCACCAGCGTCATCTTGAACCGCTCGACGGCTCTCACGGCGTGTTCCATTCGCCGATCCGGCCTTTCGCCTCCCTTCCCGTCCTCCTGAACCGGCCGCCGGTTAAACTCTGCCGCCGGCCGGCCGATAGCAATACAGGAGGCGCATCTAGGGAGGGAGGCGTCTCGTGCTCGAGTCCCGCACCAACAAGTACCACTTCCACGTGGACCTGAACCGTGACGGGGCCCACTCGGCCCTCATCAAGCTCATTCCCCCCGGCAGCCGCGTGCTGGACGTCGGCTGCGCCTCCGGCTACGTCGCCCGAGTCCTCAAGGACCGGGGCTGCGAGGTCACCGGAATCGAGCTGGACCCCGCCGCGGCCCGCGAGGCGGCCGAGGTCTGCGAGGTCATGGTGGGCAACGTGGAAGAGCTGGACTTGCCGGCGGCCCTGGGGGACCGCCGCTTCGACGTGGTGCTCCTGGGCGACGTGCTGGAGCACCTGCGCCGGCCGGACCTGGTACTGAGACGCCTGGCCGAGTTTCTGGCCGAGGACGGCTTTTTTGTGGCGTCGCTGCCCAACGTGGCCCATGGCAGCGTCCGGCTGGCCCTGTTGCGGGGCGAGTTCCGGTACCGCGAGCTGGGCTTGCTCGACAACACCCACTTGCGCTTCTTCACCCGCGACACCGTGATGGAGCTGTTCGACTCGGCGGGGCTGGAGGTCACGGAGCTCATCCGGATCCAGGCCGGCCTGTTTGATACGGAGATTCCCCCGCCGCCACCGGGATCCATTCCCCCGGCCGTCCTGGCCATGCTGGAGCAGGATCCCGACGCCCTGACCTACCAGTTCGTCGTCAGGGCGGTGCCCAAGGGCGAGGTCTCCCGGTCGCGGTACCTCGCCCAGCAGGCGGCGAACCTCGCCTTCGAGGCCGGGACGGCCGCCGCCGGCGAACC
>DYFQ01000035.1:0-5675 GCA_020725105.1 Symbiobacterium thermophilum | reverse complement strand
TGGAGATTGAACCGTCGCCGGTGCGGGTGACGCCGGCGAACCGGCCGCGGCCACGGCCCGGCCCGGCGGGAAGGGCGGGCCGTCGCCCCAGACCGGGCTGGCCAGCCTGATCATCCCGGTCCTGGACAACCTGGAGCTGACCCGGCAGTGCGTCGAGTCCATCTTCCGCCACACGCCCAGACCCTTCGAGCTCATCGTGGTGGACAACGGTTCAGGCCCGGAGACCAGGGCGTACCTTTGCGAGCTGGCGGCCCGGCGGCCCAACGTGAGGCTGGTGTTCAACCCCCACAACGAGGGCTACGCCTACGCCTGCAACCAGGGCATCGCCCTGGCCCGCGGCGAGTACCTGGTCGTCCTCAACAACGACCTGGTGCTGACCCCCGGCTGGCTGGGGCGGCTCATCGCCCCCCTCGCCCTGGCGGGCGACGTGGCCGCCGTGGGTCCGGTCACCAACTACTGCGCCGGCGACCAGCGGGTGGACGATGCCCGGTACCGGCCGGAGGACCTGGACCGCTGGGCGGCCGACTGGGCCGCGGCCAACGCCGGCGACCTGGCCGAGACGGGGCGGCTCATCGGCTTCTGCGTGGCCTTCCGCCGCGCCGCCATCGACCGGGTGGGAGGGTTCGACCCGGTCTTCGGCACCGGTAACCTGGAGGACGACGACCTGTGCCTCCGGCTGAGACTGGCGGGCTACCGGCTGTTCATCGCCCGGGACGTCTTCGTCCACCACCACGGCCACCGCACCTTCGGCGCCCTGGGCATCGACTTCCGGCGGCTGCTGGAGCTCAACCTGGATTTGTTCGCCGGCAAGTGGGGCCTGGTCACCGGTTACCAGGCCTACAGTCAGGCTGACGTGCTCTCCCGAACCAGGTTCGACCCTGAGTTGCACTACGTCCCGCCCGACAGCAAGGCGGTGTTCCACCCGGGGGTGCCACCCATGGCCATCGAGGGCCGGCGGGAGGTTGCCCTCTTGCTTATTCCCGACTGGTCCGATCCGTCGGCGACCTGGCGGGAAGCGGTCCGCGGCTTTCTCGCCGGCTTCACGGCCGAAGACCCGGTAACCCTGGTGGTTCGCGTCGAGCCCACCACCGCGGACTACGTGAGCCGCGTCTGCCTGGAGCTTGAAGCGCTGCAGGCCGAAACCCAGGTGCCCGAGCCCCAGCGGCCGGATGTCGTGGTGGAAGCCACCTTCTTGCCGCCGCGGCGGCGGGGCGCCCTCTACACCGCCGCCTCCGCCTTCATTCCCCTTCCCGGGCAACGACGGCGGCACCTGGTCCGGGAGGCGACCGCCTGCGGCTTGCCGGTGGCCGGCGGCTGGGGGCCGGAGGACCTCCGACGGCTGGTCCGGCGGGCGCTGGAGTGCCCGCCCGCCGGTTCCGGACCGGCCGGCGGCGGCGGACCGGAAGCCGCGGCGGCCGGATCACCGGTGGCCGCCTACTGAGCCGGTGCAGCGCGAGGAGGCCGGGGCCGTGAAAGGACTCATCCTGTCGGGAGGCAAGGGGACGCGCCTGAGGCCCCTCACTTACACCCGGGCCAAGCAGCTGATTCCCATCGCCAACAAGCCGAACCTCTACTACGTGGTGGAGGACCTGGTGCGGGCCGGCGTCACCGACATCGGGGTGATAATCAGCCCCGACACCGGAGACGAGGTCAAGGCGGCCCTGGGCGACGGCGGCCGGTTCGGGGCACGCTTCTCTTTCATCCTCCAGCCCCAACCCCTGGGCCTGGCCCACGCGGTGAAGGTGGCCCGGGAGTACCTGGGAGACGATCCCTTCGTGATGTACCTGGGCGACAACCTCCTGTCGGGCGGCATCGCCCACCTGGTGGCCGAGTACCGCCGGACCATGCCTCACGCGCTGGTGCTGCTCACCCCGGTGGACGATCCGCGCCAGTTCGGGGTCGCGGTGCTGGACGGAGCCGGACGGGTGGTCCGGCTGGTGGAGAAGCCCGCCGTGCCCCCGTCCGAGCTGGCCCTGGTCGGGGTCTACCTGTTCAGCCCGGCGGTCCACGACGTCATCGCCGGCCTCAGGCCCGGCCGGCGGGGCGAGTACGAGATCACCGACGCCATCCAGGGCCTGATCGACCGGGGTGGCCGCGTCACCGCCCACCAGGTTCGTGGCTGGTGGAAGGACACCGGGAAACCGGAGGACCTGCTGGAAGCCAACCGGCTGGTCCTGAGCCAGCTCACCCGCCGGCTCGAGGGGGAAGTGACGGCCTCCGAGGTCGCCGGCGAGGTGGTACTGGAGGCGGGGGCGACGGTCAGCCGCTCGGTGATCCGGGGCCCCGTCCACGTCGCCCGGGGCGCGGTGGTGGAGGAAAGCTACCTCGGACCCTACACCGCCGTGGGCCCGGGCGCCCGGGTGATCCGGAGCGAAGTGGAGTATTCCATCGTCCTGGGCGAGGCCGAGCTCTGCGACCTTCCCTACCGCCTGGACGCCAGCGTCATCGGCCAGGGCGTGGCGGTGCGGGGCCAGGCCAACGGCCCCCGCCGGCACACGCTGCAACTGGTCCTGGGGGACCGGAGCGTGGTACGGCTGTGAGCGGCCCGGCGGGCGGCCTGCTCCTGATCGGCGGCTCGGGCCGGCTGGGCGGCGAGCTCCGGCGCCTGCTACCCGGAGCGGTGGCGCCTCCCCGCTCGGAGCTGGATCTCACCAGGCCGGAGTCGGTCCGGGCCGCTCTAGACCGCTACCTGCCGGAGCTGGTGGTCCACGCGGCGGCCTTTACCGACGTGTCACGGGCGGAGACCGAACGGCGCGCCTGCTGGCGGGTGAACGTGGAGGGCACCCGCCACCTGGCGGCCGCCCTGGCCGCGGGCGGTCCCGGCCTCGTCTTCATCTCCACCGACTACGTCTTCGACGGCCGCCGCGGGATGTACCGCGAGGACGACCCGGTGGGCCCGCCGGCCAACTACTACGGTCTTTCGAAGCTGGTGGCCGAGGAACTGGTGCGGCTGGTCCCCCGTCACCTGGTCATCCGGACCAGCTTCCGCGGCCGCGACTGGCCCCACCCCGTGGCCTACACCGACCTCTTCACCAGCCAGGACTACCTGGACGTCATCGCCCCCGAGCTGGCCCTGGCGATCGCCCGGTGGCGGGAGATACCCTGGGACACCCTGCACGTGGCCACGGAGCGGAAGTCCGCCTACGAGCTGGCCCGCCGCCGGCGGCCCGGCGTCCGCGCCGGCAGCAAGCGGGAAGCCGGCGTGCCCTTGCCCGACGACGTCTCCCTGGACACGTCGCGGTGGCAGACCCTGAAAGCCCTACTGGGGAGGTGCGCCGGCCGTGCCGGATGAAGTGGCGCTGTCGCCCGAGATCGCCCGGGCGGTGATTTTCCAAAGCTACGGGCCGGAGCCCGGGCTCGAGGGTGTCTTCTTCAAGCCGCTGCCGAAGCACCGGGCGCTGGAAGGCTGGTTTGCCGAGTGCCTGCGCCTGACGGACGGCCAGGTCGAAGACCTGCCGGTGTCCTTCGCCGCGCGCCAGATCTCCCTGGCCGCGGCCGTCCCCGGGCGGATCAACGCCTTTCACATCCACCCCCGGGCCGTGCAGGACGAGCTCTGGTGCGTCGTGCAGGGGACCCTCCTGGTCTGGCTGGTGGACTGCCGCGCCGGCTCGCCCACCCTCGGCCGGCGGAGCCGGCACCTCTTGAGCGCCGAGGCGCCGGGGCTGCTCTACGTCCCCTCGGGAGTGGCCCACGGCTACCGGGCCGGGCCCCAGGGTGCCCTGCTGCTCTACGCCGCCAACAGTCAGTTCGACCCCGAGACACCCAACGAGGGCCGGCTGCCCTGGGACTACTTCGGCTCGGAACTGTGGGGTGACGACCGTGGCTAGCTTCAAGCGCGTCCTGGTGACCGGCGGCGCCGGCTTCATCGGCTCCAACTTCGTCCGGTACACTCGGGCCAACCACCCCGACTGGGAGATCGTGGTCCTGGACAAGCTGACCTACGCCGGGAACCTGGCAAACCTGCGCGGCCTCCTGGACCACGTCACCTTCCTGCGGGGCGACATCGCCGACCCCGCGACCGCGCGGCGTGCGGTGCGGGGCGCCGACGCGGTGCTGAACTTCGCCGCCGAGTCCCACGTGGACCGGTCCCTGCTGGACGCGGCACCCTTTGTCAGGACCAACGTCGAGGGTACCCTCGTGCTGCTGGAGGAGGCCAGGCGCGCCGGCGTCAGGCGGTTCCTCCAGGTCTCCACCGACGAGGTCTACGGCGACCTGGCGGGCACCGGCCGCCGGTCCGCGGAAACCGACCCCCTGGCCCCCCGCAGCCCGTACGCCGCCACCAAGGCCGCCGCCGAACACCTGGTGCTGGCCTACGGGGCGTCCTACGGCCTGGACGTCGTCGTCACCAGGGGCTCCAACACCTACGGGCCCTACCAGTATCCCGAGAAGATAATCCCGCTGTTCGTGACCAACGCCCTGGAAAACCGGCCGCTGCCGGTCTACGGCGACGGCTCGGCGGTCCGCGACTACATGCACGTGGAGGACCACTGCGCCGGCATCGACCTGGTGCTTCACGAGGGCGAACCCGGCCACGCCTACAACCTGGGAGCCGGGCTGGAGGTCACAGGGCTCGAGGTGGCCCGGCGGGTGCTGGACCTGCTGGGTAAACCCTGGAGCCTCATGAGTTTCGTTCCCGACCGGCCGGGACACGACTACCGCTACGCGGTGGACACCCGCAAGGTTGAGACCCTGGGCTGGAAGCCCAGGTGGAGCTTTGACCGGGGGCTGGCCGAGACGCTCACCTGGTACGTGGAACACGAGGCCTGGTGGCGGTCGGTCAGGCGGCGGCGGGGATTTCGCCGGCACCTGCAGGAGTGGTACGTCACGGAGGGCGCCGGCCACGGCGCCTACCGGGCGGACCAGGTCCACAGGTGAACGTTCCAGTACCGGCCGAAGGGTCCCAGGGGGGCGCCAGCCGGGCCAGGAACTTGGCAGCGCCGCGACAAGCCCACCGGGGGTTCCACGGCGTGGGCAGAGGCCTGCCGGACCCGCAGGTCGCGAAAGAAGGAGACGGGTTGCCCGTTCCGGTCGCCTGGGGCCACCCGAGGCGGGGGCCGTAGATCCAGCGGTAACGGGCGTAGTCCACCAGCACCCTGCGGACGAAGTCGCGGGTCTCCCGGAACGGGATGGCGGCCAGCCGGGCCTCGACGGCCGGGGTCACCCGGCCGGTCGGCCCCGGCGCCAGCAGGTCACCGAGGGGCGCCCCCGGCGCCAGCCGGCCTTCCTCCACCCAGCGCTCGACGTTCCGCCGCCCGCCGTTGTAGGCCGCCAGCACCAGCAGGAGGTCCCCGCCGAACTGGCGGCGGAGGTCCGCAAGGTACCAGGTGCCGAGGGCGATGTTGACCTCCGGGTCGTAGAGCATGTCCGCGTCGAAGGCCTCGATCCCCGCCCGGCTGGCCACCCAGGTGGCGGTGTCGGGCATCAGTTGCATGAGGCCGCGGGCGTCCCGGGGCGAGGTGGCGCGGGGGTTGAAGCGGGACTCGGTACGGATGATGGCGGCCACCAGGTGGGGGTCGAGCCGGTGGGCCTCGGCGTGACGGCTGATGGCCGGTCCGTAGTGGAGCGGGTAAAGCTGGCGCCAGGACCAGGCCCACGCCACGTAGACCAGGAGCCCTGCCAGTCCCACGACCAGCAGGGCCCGCACCCATCGACTCCGCCTGCCGCGACGACCCATG
>DYFQ01000034.1 GCA_020725105.1 Symbiobacterium thermophilum | reverse complement strand
CCATCGACCACGGCGAGCAGCTCTACGTGGCCCTGAAGAAGCTGGGCAAGACGGTGGAGTTCGTGCGGTACCCGGGCGAGTTCCACGGCCTGTCCCGCAGCGGGAAGCCCTGGCACCGGGTCCACCGGCTGGAGCAGATCGTGGGCTGGTTCAAGAAGTACCTCACGAACGACGGTCAGTAGGTCTCGCTGGCGGCAGGCTGCCGGGACAGCACCGGGCGGCGGGCGGGGGGTGACAGCGGTGTCGATCGCCAGCTACGAATCCGCCATCCGGCCCGGGCCGGTCCACAATGAGCGGCCCGAAATGCGGGATGTGGCACGGCCGTCATCGCGCTGGGGCCCTGGGACCGGCGGAATTCGGCTCGGCTCCTCCGGTCGTACCGGGTCGACCGGCCGGAAGTCGTGCCCGTCCGGGACTGGCCCGCGGCAAGGGGAAAGGGCTGGTGGCTGGTGGTGTATCGGGGCAAGACCCTCAACCTCGGAACCGTCTTCCGCCCGTCGCCGGCGATGCCGGAACTGATCCGGGCCCGGGCCGCCCGGGCAGCGGAAGGAAGGGCCGAATGAAACTCGGGCTCGTCAGCGTGGTGACCACCCACGACCCGCTCAAGCTGGAGGCGCACGCCCGCCACATCACCGCCCACTTTCCCCAGTGGCGTGTGGTTTCCCGCTGCATCCCCGGCCAGCCCCTGGGCGTGTACGACGTCGCCACCTACCGCGAGGCGGGACCCAAGGTGGCGACCGTGGCGGAGACCCTGGCCGCCGACGGGGTGGACGCCATCTACGTCAGCTGCGCGGCCGATCCTGGCGTCGGCGAAGCCCGCCGCCGGCTGCCGGGCCTGCCCATTCTGGGGGCCGCGGCCGCCGGTGCAGCGGTGGCTCTGGCCTACGGGTTGCCCGTCGGGCTCCTGGACCTCTCCTACGAGGAACCCAGGCCCCTGGTCCGGTTGCTGGGGACGGCGATGGTTGCCGACGAGGTGCCGGACGGAGTCCGCACCGCCCTGGACCTGCGGACGCCTGAGGGTAAGACCGAGACCCTGGCGGCGGTGGAAAGGCTGGTGGCCCGGGGAGCCAGACTCGTGCTGTACGGGTGTACGGGCCTGTCCACGCTGGGTGTCACCCGCGCCATCCGCGAGCGCTACGGGGTGCCGGTGGTCGACCCTGAACTTGCCGCCGCCGGCCTGCTGCTGACCATGGTGCGCCAGACCGGATAAGGTCAAGGCCCCGCAAACGACCGACTGGTGAGAACCGACACCTCTGGTTTCCAGACCCAGGCAGGAATCTTCGCCGGAAAGGCGAATGCACTGGCAAGTGATGCGAACGGCGTTCGCGACATGCGAACAACCCTCGAGGTGTGGCCGTTGTGGCCGGCTCACGAACCCTGCAAAGTCTTGACACCGGACTCCGAGTCCTGTTCTGCCTGGCCCGGGAACCAGGCGAGTGGGGTACCGCGGAACTCAGCCGAGAACTCGAAATCCCCAAGAGCGTCGTCCACAGCGTTCTGGCCACGCTGCGGCTCCATGGGCTCGCCGAGCAGGACCGGGTTTCCAGGCGGTACCGGCTGGGGCCTCGCAGCCTCGAACTGGGCCGGGCGGCTGTCTCGCGTAACGACCTCCGGCTCGTGGCGCGCCCGGTGATGCAGCGCCTGGCCGCCGTAACAGACGAGTCTGCCTACCTGGTGGTGCCGCTTGGCGGCGAGGGAGTTCTGCTGGAACGGGCTGACCCTGCCAACCCGATCCGGGTCACCATGGAAGTGGGCAGCCGCGGGCCCTTACACGCAGGAGCGGCCTTCAAGGTCATCCTGGCCCACCTGCCTGATGATACGGTCCGCGACATCCTGAACCGCCAGGGACTGCCGCCGGTGGGACCGAAGACACCGTCCTCCGTCGCGGAGCTCATGGACCAGTTGGAGGCGATCCGCCGCCTGGGCTACTCCTACACCGAGGAAGAGACGTTCAAGGGAGTGGCGGGCGTGGCGGCGGCCGTTTTCGATGCCACCGGACAGGTCGTAGCTTCCCTGAGCCTGGCCGGCCTCATTCCTCGGTTCCGGCACCGGCTGGAGCGCCTGCGTGACGACGTGACCTCGGCTGCCGCAACCATCTCGGAAAGGCTCGGCCACCAATCGGGAGGGAGAGCGCATGGCCCGCCCGGCCCTCACCGGCAGGCCGGCGACTGAAAGTCGACCGGCGCCACCGGTTCCGGCAGGCCGCCGTAGCCGCGGCACCAGACTGCTGTTGCTGCTGCCGGGCCTGGTGCTTTTCCTGGCCTTCTTCGTGGCTCCCCTGTCCGTCATGATCGCCATCAGCCTGATGAGAGGCAACCCCATTGCGGGAGACCCCATCGTCTTCACCCTGGAGCACTACCGCCGCATCTTTGGCGACTCCTTTTACATGCGGGTGCTCTGGAATACCATCAAGCTCGGTCTTGTCGCCACGGCGGCGTCTCTGGTCCTGGGGTACCCGCTGGCCTACCAACTGGCCCGCACGCGCGAGCCCGGGGCGCGGCGCATCATGCTGGTGGCAGTGCTCTCTCCCATGCTTGTCGGCATCGTGGTTCGGATCTATGGCTGGATGAGCATCCTTGCGGATACCGGCCTGATAAACGCGACCTTGATGAAGCTGGGAGTGCTGAGCCGCCCGCTGCCCCTGATGTACAACGAGTTCGGAATCGTGGTGGCCCTCGTTCACGTCTTCATCCCGTTCATGATCCTCACCATCAGTGGCGTCATCTCCGGGATTGACGAGAGCCTGGAGGAGGCGGCCGAGAACCTGGGAGCCACGAGATGGCAGGCTTTTCGCGAGGTGACCCTCCCTCTCAGCCTGCCGGGCATTCTGGCCGGCTGCCTGCTGGTCTTCAGCCTGACGGTCAGTTCATACGTCGTGCCCATCCTGATGGGCGGGTTCCAGTACATGACCCTGCCCATCCTCGTTTACCAGGAGATCGCCGGTATCTTCAACTTTGCCTTCGGCGCCGCCCTGGCAGTTCTGCTGCTGGCCGTGGGCCTTTCGGTGATCGTGCTGTACTACCGGATATTGAGTCTGGTCGGGCAGGGGGTGCTGCAGTGATGGAGGCCACGGCTCGTACCCGGGGCCCGGGCTGGCGCTATCTAACGGCGTTCAACACCGCGGTGCTTATCTTCCTGGTGACTCCGGTGTTCATCGTGGTGCTGCAGGCCTTTAACTCCGGCCTGTTCCTGACCTTTCCGCCGGAAGGTTTCTCGATCCGGTGGTTCGTGAAGTTCTTCACCTCGCGCCACTTCATGGCTGCCTTCAAGGTTAGCCTGCGGTTGGCTGCCTACACCGTGGTCATCTCGAGCATCGTGGGCACCGCGGCGGCATTGGTGCTGGTACGGCAACGCTTCTGGGGCCGCGATTTTCTCAGCGCGGCTTTCCTGTCGCCCCTGCTGCTACCAGCTCTGTTGACCGGGCTCGCGCTGTTTCAGTACTACGTCCTCCTGGGTTGGGGTCGGACCTTCACCGGCCTGCTGTTGGCCCACGTCGTGGTGACCACCCCGTATATCATCCGGACGGTCACCGCCGTCCTTCAGAACTTCGAGGTGTCGCTGGAAGAAGCAGCAAGAAACCTGGGGGCCAACGAGCTCCAGACCTTCCTCTACATCACGTTGCCACTCATCCGTCCCGGGGTCATGGCGGGGGCCATCTTCGTTTTTATCGTCTCATACGACCAGTTTCCGGTGTCGCTCTTTCTGGTTCAGTCAGGCTTCGAAACCCTGCCCATCTACATGTTCGGCTATCTCAAATACTCGTTCGATCCGACCATCGCCGCGGCGTCCACCGCGAGCATCGCGCTGAGCCTGATCGTCGTCCTGCTGCTGGAGCGGATCTTCGGGCTGCACCAGTTCGCGCGACTGTAGAGATCCCCTGGACCGCGCCGGGGAGGTGATGCAAGACCTGGGCAGCGGTCTTGTCGGCTCAATGATGGATGAGGTTGGAGCAGACGGCACCCATGAGAAGGGGAGCGACGACAGTGAAGTCCGGGCAAACCAAACCCGAACACCGGTCGAACGGCGCCGGTTCTGATCCCGCCGTGTCCGACTCCGACGTGCTGTCCCGGCGGCAGTTTCTGGCCAGGGGCGCGGCGATGGCCGCGGGAGCAGGGCTGGCCGGATCAGGTATCGCCTCCATCCTGGCGGCGTGTGCGCGTGGCGAGCCGGTGGGGCCGGCGACCAAGACGGAACCCACCGTGCTCCGGATCACCGGTTGGGGCGGCAAATGGGGCGAGATCTACGAGAAGCACGTCATCCCCCAATTCGAGCGGGCGTTCAAAGTCAAGGTCGAGGTGGACACTGCCTTCCCCTTCGAACCCAAGCTGATGGCCAGTCCCCGAAACCGCCCGGTCTACGACGTCTTCCATTCCAACAACCAGCCGGTGACCAAGGTGATGGAAGCTGGGTATCTCGAAGAAAAGCTGACGGCGGCTCAAGTCCCCAACCTGAAGGACTGTTATGACTTTGCCACTGCCGACACGGTGCCCGGAGTGTGCGTCTTTGTGTCAGGGATCGGTCTGGGTTACCGGACCGACCTGGTGGAAGGCAAGTTGAATTCGTGGCAGCAACTCTGGGAGGAACGGTTCGCCGCCAAGCGCGGGACCTACGTCATCACCAACAGCCTCGGTGTTGCCCTCCTGCTCATGGCCGGAGAGATGTACGGCTCCAGCTACCAGGACCTGGACGCCGCCTTCGAGGCCATTAAGCGGCTGAAGCCCATCAAGCTGGTGGATTTCACCGGAACCATGGAGAAGATGCTCCTTTCTGGCGAGGTCGTGGTGGGCGTGATTCACGACAGCGCCGTGTGGCGGCATCTGCCTGACGCTCCGCTGGACTGGGCCTTCACCCAGGAGGGAATCCCCGCCCTGGAACAGATCATGAACGTCACCAAGGGTAGTGACAGGAAAGAACTGGCTTGCGCCTGGATCAACCACATTCTCAGCCCGGAGGTCCAGAAGCTCATGGGTGAGGAGCTGGCCTACGGCGTGGCCAACAGGACGGTCAGGCTCGGCGGCAAGTTTGAGGGCCGGACCTTCGACACGCCGGAGAAAGTGGCGCTGCTGAGGCAGTTCGACTGGAGTTGGTACAACAAGGTTGAGTCGGACGTGGCCCGCAGGTACATCGAGATCTTAGGGGGCTAGACGCCTTGGCACGGGTGGAGCTCCGCGAGGTGACCAAACGGTTTGACCAAATGGTGGCCGTCGACGCGGTCAGCCAGGTCATCCAGGACGGAGAGTTCTTCTCGCTGCTTGGGCCGTCCGGATGTGGCAAGACGACCACTCTCCGCATGGTGGCCGGTTTCATCGAACCCACGGCGGGCTCCATCCTGTTCGACGGTCGAGACGTGACAAACGTGCCGGCGCACCGGCGGGAGACAGGGATGGTCTTCCAGCACTACGCTCTGTTTCCGCACCGGACCGTGTTGGAAAACGTCGCCTTCGGTCTCCGGATGCGCAAGGTGCCTCAAGATGAGATCCGTCGTCGTGTCCGGGACGCCCTGGCCCTGGTGGAACTGTCGGGCATGGAGCAACGCTACCCGAGGCAGCTCAGCGGGGGACAGCAACAGCGCGTGGCACTGGCCAGGGTGCTGGTCATCGAACCCAAGGTCCTGCTGCTGGATGAACCCCTGGGCGCCCTCGACAAGAAGCTTCGGGAGCAGATGCAGTTTGAACTCCGGAGACTGCAGCAGAAGGTGGGCATCACCACCATCTATGTAACGCACGACCAGGAGGAGGCGCTGACCCTGTGCGACCGGATCGCGGTGATGAAGGACGGCCGCATCATCCAGGTGGGCACGCCGGCGGAGATCTACCGTCAGCCGGCGAGCCGCTTCGTCGCCGATTTCATAGGCTCCAGCAATTTCCTGGCGGGCCGGGTCGTGGGCGCCTCGGGAGGAGAAGTCGAGGTAGAGACGCCAACCGGGTGGAGGCTGGCAGCCTCCGAGGCGGGACGGCAAAGGGTCCAGGCCGGTGCTCCCGTCTTCGTCGCCGTCCGGCCGGAACGGATCCGCCTGTCGACGGAACAGCCCGACCTGGCCAACCGCGTGCATGCCAGGCTGCAGGGCATGAAGTTCATCGGCGACGCCATCCTGTACCAGTTGACCTTGGAGGCTGGGGAACAACTGACGGTCAAGGTACCCGCTGACCGCGCGGCACCGCAGCTGGAACCGGGCACAACCGTGTGGCTCGGCTGGCGGTGTGAAGACAGCTTGCTCCTGACGGAGTAGGCAAGGTCTTCGAGTCCTGGCTCCACGACCTTTGAAGCGGGGTGCCCGCCTTGAGACTAGGGGTTATCACCGTCGTCACCACATCGGTCCACGGCGAGCTCTACGCCCACGCCCGCCACATCGGCGACCACTTTCCTGAATGGAAGCTCAGGTCGGCGTGCATCCCGGACCAGCCCACCGGGGTCCACGACCGGGCTACCCATGAAGCCGCCGAGCCGAAGGTGGCCGATCTCGCCGAGAGACTGGCCGCGGAAGGCGTGGATGCCATTTACGTGAGTTGCGCGGCCGATCCCGGCGTAGCCATGGCCCGTGCCCGCCTGCCGGATCTCCCGATCCTGGGTGCCGGCCGGGCAGGCGCGCTGCTGGCCCTGGCTTATGAGGTGCCCGTCGGTATTCTCGGCATTTCGGACGCGGGGCCGGAGCCGATGGTGAGGACGCTGGGGCCTGCCCTGGTGGCCGTGGACCGACCGTCCGGGGTTGAGACAGCTCTGGACCTGCGCACCGAGCGGGGCCGATCCGCAACTCTGGCCGCCGCCGAGCGCCTGGTGCGCCGGGGGGCCAGGCTGATCCTCTACGGCTGCACCGGTATGTCCACGCTGGCCATCACCGCCCAGATTCATCAGGCCCACGGTGTTCCCGTGGTCGACCCGGACCTGGCGGCAGCCGGCCTGCTGTTCGCCATCGTCCGTCAGCCCATCATCGCGAGAACTGGTTAGCTTCGGTGCCTGATTAGTGTGTTGACCGGGAGGGGACGTAGTGCCCAGGGGCAAGCTGGAAACGATCCGGGACTGCGAAGACTTCGTGCGGGGCTGTACCTTTTTCGGGGTCGGAGGTGGGGGTGCGCCCAGCAAGGGACTGAAGTTGCTTACCGACGAACTCGCTGACGGCCGCGTGCCGGCCTGGGTGGATCTGGACGAACTCCCGGACGATGCCTGGCTGGCATGCGCCTGGGGCATGGGTTCCATCGCCCCCCTAACCCCTGAGCGGGAGGCAGCCATGGCCGCCGTCGGCCTGGAGCGATGGCGGGTCGAGAAGAACCTGGCTGCCGCCCTCAGGGAACTGGAGGCTTACACCGGTCGCCGGCTCACGGCGGTAGTGCCACTGGAACCCGGAGGCTCCAATACCCCGAACCCTCTGGCCGCGGCGACTCGACTGGGCCTGGCAACCGTCGACGCAGACCTGGCCGGCCGGGCCATCCCTGAGATCACGCAAACCCTCCCGGTCCTTGCCGGTAAACCCGTGACGCCCATGGCGGCCGTGGACCTCTGGGGCGACGTATCCCTGATCCGGGAGACAGTCAACCCCGCCATGGCCGAGCGCATCGGGAAGTTTCTGGCTGTCGCCGCCTTTGGACACACCGGCTTGGCAGGCTTTTTGATGCGGGTCGGTGAGGCCGGACCGGTGGTGGTTCGCGGAACCCTCTCCCGCTGCCATCATCTGGGCCGGGTCATTCGGGAGGCCAGAGAGGCCCGGACATCAGTGGTCGAGGCCATCCTGGAGGCCACGGGCGCGGTCCGCCTGTTCACCGGAATCGTCTCCAAGAAGGAATGGGAGGACCGCGACGGCTATATGATCGGCAAGACCACGATCATCGGATCGCCGGGAGGCGGTGGGGTTTTCGAGATCTGGTTCAAGAACGAGAATCACGTGGGCTGGCTCGACGGCGTCCCGGTCGCGTCCAGCCCGGACCTGATCAGCGTGGTCCACGCCACGTCCGGCGAACCGGTGACCAATACGGACGTCCAGGTCGACCAGCCCGTCGTCGTGTTCGGACTGCCTTGCGTCGACGCCTTCAGGTCCCCTCGTGGCCTGGAAGCGCTGGGTCCCGGACACTTCGGGTTCGATATCGACTACAGTCCCGTGGAGGAACCGTAGCCCGCAGGTCCCGGGCTCGTGGGAGGTAACGGCCGTGATCAGACCTGACGAGGCGACCGCCCGCGCGGCGGTGCTGGGCGGAGCGGTGCTGGGCGGCGGGGGCGGCGGATACATCGACGACGGGCTGGAGCGGGCCGTGCTGGCGCTGCGGGTCGGGCGGCCCGAACTGTGGACCCTGGGGGAGTTCGTCGGGGCCCACGGTCCTGACGCCTTGCTGCTGACCGTTTCGGCGGTGGGCGCGCCGGCCGCCCCCGAACGGTTCATCCGGCCCCTCGACTACTTGGCCGCGGCCCGGCTGGCCATCGACGGCGCCCCCGGCCCCGTCCGGGGCCTCATCACCAACGAAAACGGCGGCACCGCCACGGTCAACGGATGGTTCCAGTCAGCCGTCCTGGGCCTGCCCGTGGTGGACGCGCCCTGCAACGGCCGCGCCCACCCCACCGGCAAGATGGGCGCCATGGGGCTCCACGCCCGCCCTGGTTACACTTCTCTGCAGGCGGCCGTCGGCGGCAATCCCGACACCGGCCGCCGGGTGGAGCTGGTGGTGCGGGCGCCGCTCTCCCGGGCGGCAAGCCTGGTCCGGGCGGCGGCGGTGGAGGCCGGCGGGCTGGTGGCCGTGGCCCGCGACCCTCAGCCGGCGAGCTACGTCATGGAACATGGAGCCCCGGGCGCCATCTCGCAGGCCATCGAACTGGGCCGCCGGATGCTCGAGGCCGAGGCGGCCGGGCCCCAGGCGGTTCAGGCCGCCGTGCTCGACTTTCTTGGTGGCAGGTTGCTGGGCCGAGGCACCGTCTCCGCGGTCCACCTGGAAACCCGGGGCGGGTTCGACGCCGGCCACGCCATCGTCACCGGGGAGGACGGCAGCCGGCTGGAGCTCACCTTCTGGAACGAGTTCATGACCGCTGAGCGGCTGGCGGCCCCGGGGCAAGGGCGGGCGGAGGGTGCCGGCCACGCGCGGCTGGCCACCTTTCCCGACCTCATCGCCGTGCTGGCCGAGGCCACCGGGCTGCCGGTGGCCTCGGCGGAACTCGCTCAGGACATGGCGGTGGCTGTCGTGGCGGCGCCCAGAGAGCGCCTGATCCTGGGAGCGGGGATGCGCTTTCCCGAACTCCTGCGGGAAGCCGAAACGGCGGTGGGACGGTGGTTGCTGGAGCCGGAGCACGGGGGGTGTGGAGCTTGAGCCGTCGACTGGGCATGATCACCATCGGGCAGGCCCCCCGAGAGGACCTGGAGGACCAGGTTGCACCGTACCTGCCCCCGGACGTGGAACTCTACCAGGTCGGCGCGCTGGATGACGTTTCTCCCCGGGAACTGGCCGCCCTGGCACCGCGGGCCGGCGAGGACGTCTACGTTACCCGGCTGCGGGACGGCCCCTCGGTTGTCCTGGCCAGGCGGCGACTGATTCCGCTGGTGCGGGCCGCCGTCCGGCGGGTGGAGGAGGCTGGAGTGGCGCCGGCAGTACTCATGTGCACCGGACGGTTTCCTCCCTTGACCGAACGGAGCGTGCTCCTGGAACCGGACCGCGTCGTCGGCCGGCTGGTGGACGCCCTGCGGCCCCGCCGGCTGGGCGTGCTGGTCCCCCTGCCCGAGCAGGTCGGGCAACTGGACGGCAAGTGGCGTCGCCGCGGCCGGGCGCTCAACGTCCAGGCGGCGTCGCCGTACGACCCTGGGTCCGGTGCCCTGGATGATGCGGCCCGGGCGCTGGCCGCGTGGGAGCCCGACCTGGTGGTCATGGACTGCATGGGTTACACGGACGCCCACCGACGCCGGGTGCGCCGCCACGTCGGCTGTCCCGTGGTCCTGTCGGTATCGGCCGTCGCCGCCGTCGCGGCACAGCTTCTGGCAAACTAGCTTCTGGCTGATCGGATCGGGAGCGAAACCGTGGAACGGGAACTCACCCTGGAAGTGGTCCGGGTCACCGAGTGGGCCGCCATGGCCGCCGCCCGGTGGATGGGCCGCGGCGATAACGTCGCCGCCGACCGGGCGGCGGTGGACGCCATGCGCGCCATGCTCGACACGGTGGACATGGCCGGCACCGTCGTCATCGGTGAAGGCGAGCGGGACGAAGCGCCCATGCTCTACCGTGGCGAAAAGGTGGGCAGCGGCCGCGGCCGGGCCGTCGACGTGGCGGTGGATCCCATCGACGGGACCGACCTGGTCGCCCGGGGACTGCCCAACGCCCTTTCCATCCTGGCCGTCGCTCCCCGGGGCGGGCTTCTGCGGGCCCCCGACGTCTACATGGAGAAGCTGGCCGCAGGTCCCGCCGCCGCCGGCCGGGTCCACCTGGACCGGCCGGTCGAGGACAACCTGGCCGCGGTGGCCGATGCGCTGGGTAAGCCCGTCGGCGAGGTCACCGTGGCCGTGCTCGAGCGCCCGAGGCACGCCGACCTCGTCTCCCGGCTACGAAAGGCCGGCGCCCGGATCCGGCTCATCAGCGACGGGGACGTGGCCGCAGCGGTGGCGACGGCGCAGGCGGGCACCGGCATCGACCTCCTGGTCGGAACCGGCGGCGCGCCCGAAGGCGTGCTGGCGGCGGTCGCCCTGGCCTGCCTCGGCGGGGACTTCCAGGCCCGGCTCCGGCCGGCCGATGAAGCCCAGCGGACCCGCGTGACCGAGGCCGGCCTCGCCCACGACGGTCGCCTGTTGGCCATTGCCGACCTGGTTCCTGGGGACGACGCCATCTTCGCCGCCACCGGCATCACTGGCGGTGACTGGCTCCGCGGCGTCCGGTTCAGCGGGGAAGGCACTTACACCCACTCGGTCGTGATGCGCAGGCGGACGGGAACCGTCCGCTACGTGGAAGCGCTCCACCACCCCGAACGCAAGCGCCCTCAAGGATCCTGATCGGCCCGCCGGAAGGGGATGCCTGGGAACGCAACGAATTTCTAACAAGGTTAAACTAGCCTACCCCTGGCGTGTCGTACGTCTGTAAACTCCAGGCGGGGGGGCCGCCGCCTGGACCAGGCGCCGTCGGCCCGGCCTCTGCGGCCAAGGGCCTGGGCGTGGTGGCCATAGGGGGACGACCAGGGATGGTTATCCGCCAGCTACGGGTGACCCAGGCCAAGCGGCGCGCGGTGTGGCTCGAACGGAACTTCGCCCTCTTCCTGGCCGGACACTTCACTTCCGTGCTCGGCGACAAGCTACAGTACGTGGCGTTGCAGATCTTCGTCTTTCAGGCGACCGGTCGGGCTGTGGACGTAGGCTTTCTGACGGCTGCCGAACTCCTTCCCTTCCTTCTCCTGGGCATGGCAGCCGGGTGGGTGGTGGATCGCTGGGGCGCCCGGCGCACCATGATCGCCGCCGATATCCTCCGCGCGGCTCTGGTGCTGGCCATCCCGTTGGTCTTCCCCGGCTCGTTGCACCTGCTCTACGCACTGATCCTGGGTGTCGCGGTGGGCAACGTCCTCTCCAGGCCGGGGCGCGCCGCCCTGACCAAGACGCTCGCGCGGCGGAACCGGTTGGTCGAAGCCAACTCGGCGGCGATCACGGTTGAGAACGCGGGCGACGTCCTTGGTTTCCTGGCCGGCGGCCTGGCCGCGGCGACCCTGTCTCTGGTCGGCGTGGTTTACATCAACGCGGCAACCTTCGTCGTGTCCGCCGTTGCCCTCGCCGCCATCCGGCTGCCCGGCCGTCTGGAGAGCCGCGGGTCGGCCGCCTCCCCGGGTGCCGAAGCCCTGCCCCAGCCGACACCCGCCCGCCGGCCGTGGTCGGGTCTGCTCGGGCTTCGGGCGCTGCGTGCCGACCCGGTGCTATGGGCCAACATGTGGGTTTTCGGCGCGGCCATCCTGGCTTCCGGTGGGTTGGTCCCCCTGGTGGTGGTCTACCTGCTCACGGTGGCCGGGGGGTCGCCCCTGGACTTCGGGCTCGCCCGGGGAGCCGCGGCAGCGGGCATGATCCTGGGCGCCCTGGCGGCGGGGACCCTCGCCATGCGGCGTTCCACCGGCTGGCTCATCAGCGCGGGGCTGGCCGTCACCGGGCTGGCCACCCTGGCCCTGCCGGCGGTCCCCGCCGTCCTCACCGCTGTTACCGGCCTCTTCTTCGTGGGGTTCGGGAACATGCTGTACTACGTGCCCACCGAGGCGCTGGTCCAGGAGCGGGCCGACCCGCACCTGGTGGGACGGCTCTACGGGGCCCGGACGGCGATCCTCTACACGGCGCTGCTCGTTTCCACCCTGGCGCTACCCGCCGTCGCCGACGTGACGGGCACGATACCCGTGCTATGGGCAAGCGGCGCAGTCCTGGTGGTCTGCGCCGCCCTCCACCGCAGCTTGCCACCGCTGCGCCGCCTGCAGTGCCGCACGACTGGCTAGCAAGGGCAGGCTGCTTGCGGGACAAAGGAAGGCTAGCCGATGACAAACATGCTGGCCGTGCTGAACGCCCCCGTCAGCACCATCGGTCCGTCGCCGGTTATGGCCACCAGGTCCTCAACGTGAAAGCCCCCCAGTTCGGGGTGGAGAATGAACGGCTCAACCTCGAATGCCATCCCCACCTGGAGGCCCTCGTCATGCTGGGGGCACAGTAGCGGGTACTCGTGGTTTTCCAGCCCGATGCTATGCCCGACGTGATGCATGGCGAAGGGCAGGCCGTGACGGGCATAGGCACGCTCGCCGGCAGCGTATACCTCGGCCACAGAGGCCCCCGGGCGCATGCTGGCGATAATCCGGCGTTGGATATCGATCAAGGCTGCCCACATCTCCTCCTGCTCGCGGGAAGGCCGTCCGACCACGGCCATCCGGGCAGTGTCCGACCAGTACCCACCGAAGATCCCGCCGTAGTCCACCCTGACGATGTCGCCCTGTGCCAGGGGAGTGTCGTCCGGCCGCCCGTGGATCAAGAGGGAACCCTCACGGCCTAGCCCCCAGGCAAGAAAAGGAATGCTGTCCGCTCCTCGCTCGGCCAGAAGCTCCATCATCCTTGCCGCAACACTTCGGGCGGTGTCACCGGCCCGCGCCGCCGCGAAAGCGCCCAGGATGGCCCGTTCAGTCTCCCGGTGGATACGGGCGAGAAACTCGATCTCGCCAGGGCTTTTCACCATGCGCAGCCGGTCCCAGAACCGGTCGCAGGAGATCAGTTCTCGCCCGCCCAGCCCGGCCCGCAACACCGGCGCCCAACCTGACGGGAGGTACTCGTGCTCCACAGCCACCGATCCGGACCCCGCCTCGGCCAGGATCACCTCTGCCAGCACTGCGGCGGGGTGCTGCGCAAACTCGCGGTAGGTCCGGACGTCCCCAAGCCAGGTCTGGTCCCTCGCCCCGGCGGCCTCTACCTCGCAGACCACCAGCAGCGGGTCACGTTGCGGGAAGAAGACCACAAAGTTGGCCCGTTCCCGGATGTCTTTCTGGCTGTCGATATAGGCGCCGGACGCGTAGTAGACGTTCTCTGGCGCCATGGCCACGAGAGCGGCCGCGCCGGAAGCGGCCAGCTCCGCCTTGACGGCGGTGAGCAGGCGCTCTCTGTCCACGAGGCGCAACGGGTCCATCTGTTAGACCTCCTTGTTGGCCTGGCCGTCAAGCTTCCGCAGGCGCGGATCCGACAGTTCGCGCAGGCCGTCGCCGGCCAGGTTGAAGCAGAGCACCGCGACGAAAATGGCCAACCCCGGAAAGGTCGCCACCCACCACCACTTGGGGAAGAACTTCCGGCCGACCGAAACCATCAACCCCCATTCGGGGGTCGGTGGCTGTGCCCCCAGGCCGAGAAAACCCAAGCTGGCCGCGGTCAGGATGACGTACCCGAAGTCCAGCGATGCCTGAACCAGGATGGGAGCCATGGCGTTGGGCAGTATGTGGCGGTACAGGATCCTTCCAGCCCCCGAGCCGAGGGAGCGGGCCGCGGCGACGTACTCCTGCTCCCGGATGGACAGCACCTGAGCCCGGACAAGCCGTGCGTACCAGGGCCACCACACGAGGGCAATGGCCAGGAGCGCGTTGGTCAGGCTGGGTCCGAGAGCCGACCCGATGGCCAGCGCCAGCACCAGCGAGGGGATGGCCAGAAAAGCGTCGGTTACCCGCATGATGGCCTCGTCCAGCAACCCGCCGGCGTAGCCGGCCACCGCGCCGAGGGTCACCCCCAGCCCGGCCGCCACGGCCACCACCAGCGCGCCGGTCCGGAGCGAGATGGCCGTCCCCAGAAGGACCCGGCTGAAGATGTCACGGCCGAGGTCGTCGGTGCCAAACCAGTAGGTGCTGTCCGGCGGCTGGAGACGGTGGGCCAGATTGCGGGCGGCGCCGCCGTGCTCGGGAAACGGTACCCACCAGGGAGCGGTGACGGCCACCAGCACCAGCCCCAGCAGGCCCACAAAGCCCCCCAGGGTTAGCCGGTTGCGCAAGAGGGGCCGTAGCACTCGTCTCATCTCAGCTTCACCCGAGGGTCGATCCACGCGTAACACAGGTCCACCGCCAGGTTCACCAGGCCGTAGGCCAGCGTGACCAGGAGTGTGACCCCCATGATGGCCGGATAGTCGCTGAGGATGATGGAAGACGCCGCGTAGCGCCCCAGCCCGGGCCAGGCGAACACCGCTTCAACCAGAAACGAACCACCCAGCAGGTATCCGTAGGCCAGACCGATCAGAGTGAGCGTGGCCAGCATGGCGTTCTTCAGGGCGTACTTGAACATGATCACCCGCTCGGGGAAGCCGTAGGCCCGGGCAGTCCTGATATAGTCCTGCACCAGTACCTCCAGGAGGCTTGACCGCACCATTCTGGTGACCAGCACCAAGCTGGGCAGGGCCAGGGTCACCATGGGCAGTACGATGTGGGTGGCCGCGCTCCTGAACACGGCCCAGTTACGGGTGAGCAGGCTGTCGATCAAGTACATGCCGGTCACCGTTTGCAGCGGGGCGTCCATCAGGACCCGCGAGCTGACCCGGCCGGCGATGGGCAGCCCCAGCGCCATGCCGAAGGCCAGTTGCAGCAGGAGCCCGAGCCAGAACACGGGTAACGACACTCCCGCCAGGGAAAAGAGGCGGCTGGCGTGGTCGACCAGGGAGCCCCGCCTGACCGCCGACAGCACGCCCAGGGGGATGCCGATGACCACCGTCAGTCCCATGGCCAGGGTGGTCAGCTCGAAGGTGGCGCTGAAGAAGTCGCGGATATCCTCCAGCACCGGGCGGTTGGAGTGCAGCGAGCGGCCCAGGTCGCCACGGAGCAGCCGGCCCAGGTACATCGCGTACTGCACCGGGATGGGCCGGTCCAGCCCCAACCGGATCCGGACCACCTCCACCTGTTCCTGGCTTGCCTTGTCACCCGCCACCAGCCGGGCCGGGTCACCGGGGACCAGGTACGCCAGGGAAAAGGTTATGGTGGTGACGACGAACAGGACCAGGGCCAGAAAGGCGATGCGCCTGAGCGTGTAATCGAGCACTGCGCCACCCCGCCCCAGAGTAAGCTGGCCCAGGGGGGGGAGGGGCGACCAGGCCCTCCCCCCTGGGCCGGCTGCACTACTTGGTCTCCTTCTCGATCCACATGTCGTAGACGTTGTAGGTCATGATGTAGTACGGGTTGAAGACGAACCCGTGGACGTTCTTGCGGAACGGGGTCGCGTAGAGATAGTCCAGGACCCAGACGCCCGCCACGTCTTTCACGATGATCTCCTGCGCCTGCCGGTACAGCTCCCGCCGCCTGGCGTCGTCAGCCTCGAAGGCGGCCTGCCCCAGGAGCTCCTTGACCTCCTGGTTGGTGTAGAAGTAGTCCTTCTCCTCGCGGCCGCCCCACCAGAAGGCGTCGGCCATGCCGCCCAGGTAGGCGTCGGGGTCGGGGTAGTCGTCCCACCAGTCGCCCACCACGATGTCGGGGGCGGTGTCCATGCTCTTCATGTTGTCCAGCATGGCCCCCCACACCAGCGGCCTGGTCTCGGCGGTGATCCCCAGCTCCCCCAGGGCCGAGATGGTCATCTCCAGGATCTTGCGAGCCCAGTCGTTCTCGCCGTGGGTGATGGTCACCTTGAACCCGCCGTTGGGGAAGCCGGCCTCAGCCATGAGCGCCTTGGCCTTGGCCAGGTCCCGGTGGAACTGGAACACGTTGGGCTCGTGCCCGGGCACGCCGAAGGGGATGGGGCCCACCGCCTGGCGCGCCTGGCCCCGGAACAGCTGCTCGATGGTCTCCTGGTAAGGGAAGGCCCAGGCCAGCGCCTCGCGGAGCCGCTTGTCCCTGAAAGGCCCTTTGTTGGTGTTCAGCAGCAGGAACCAGTTGAAGTTGGACGACGGAGCTTGCACGATCTTGATGTCTTTGTTGTCCATGAGGGCCACGATGTCGTCGATCCCGATGTGGGTGGCGGTGTGGATCTCGCCCCGCTCCAGCATCATCCGCTGGGTGGCCGAGTCAGGCAGGATCTTGTAGATCACCCGGGAGATGTGCTTGCCCTCCCACCCCCGCCAGTACTGGTCGTTCTCGACCAGGGTGAGCTCCTGCTTCTTGACCCAGCTGGCGAGCTTGTAAGGTCCCGTGCCGATGGTGTGGTCAAAGGCCCAGGCCTGGCCCAGGTCACCGTCCTTTTCGTACTGCTTCACGCTGGGGCTGATGATGGGCGCCGCGTAGCGGTTGGCCACCATGCCCAAGAAGCCGGGATAGGGCTTCTTCAGGTGGAACTCGACGGTGTAGTCGTCGACCACCTTCACTTCATTGAGCACCATCTTGAAGGCCCAGGCCATTCCCTTGCCGATGCTCATCATCCGGTCGAAGGAGAATTTGACCGCCTGGGCGTTGAAGGGTGTCCCGTCGTGGAACTTGACGTCCTGGCGAAGCTTGAAGGTGTAGACCAGGCCGTCGGGGGACACCGACCACTCGGTGGCCAGGTGGGGCTTGACGTTGGCGGTGGAGCCCTCGTAGTCCAACAGGCTCTCGTAGATCAGCCGGGTGATACGGTCAGAGCCGTCGTAGACGATGGCCGGGTCCAGGGTGGTCGGCTCCTGGCTCGAGCCGATGATGAAAGTGTCCTCGAGCTGGGGCTCGGCCGAGGGCGTCACGGGAGGCGGACCCGCGTCCGGCGGCGGCGCCTGGCGGGCGCACGCCCCGGCCACCAGCGCGGCGGCCAGGAGCAGGGCGACGACAGCGAGGCCGATCCGGCGTCGGTGCATGACTTACCTCCTGTTCATGGACGACAGACGTGCCCTATCCGTTGTTCCGGGTGCACGCACCGTTACTGGCTGGCTGATCAGGGCTGCTCCTCCGGGCCCTGCCGGGGGTGGTGGTCCACCCGCGGCCCCGGGGACAGCTCCAGGAGCTGGTCGACGACGGCGATGACGCCCTCGACCGCCCCCTGCAGCATCACCTCCCCTGCTTTCACCGAAGCCCGGGTCGGGTAACCCAGCACGCCCGTGGGAGTGATCGCGCTCCAGTGCTGCATGAGCGTGACGGGGGCGTCCTCGGGCGCGAAGCCGAAACCGCCGGCGGGCAGTGGCTGGTCCACCGCCCGCCCCATCTTCACCACCTCAGGCTGGATGGCCAGGTAGAGCGAGGTCTCCGAGAAGTCGGCGTGGCCCATGGAGCCCCTGGTCGGGTGGTCCCGGACCCGGGCTTCCGCCGCCTCGGCCTGAGGCAACACGTAGTACGCGGTGGCCGCGCACAGCACTCCGGGATGCCTGGTGGCCACCATCCTGGCCACCAGGTCCAGGGCAGACTGGTTCCCGCCGTGGCCATTCAACAAGAGCAGCCGCCTGAAGCCGTGCCGCGCCACGGACTCGCAGACGTCCAGGACATACTGGATGAAAGTCGTCTCTGAGATGGTGATGCTGCCGGGGAAGTCCATGTGGTGAGGGCAGATGCCGTACCACACGGTGGGCAGCACCACCACCCGGTCGGGTGCGGCATCGGCCACCCGCTGGCACACCGCGTCCACGATCCGGGCGTCGGTATCCACCGGCAGGTGGGGACCGTGTCCCTCGACGCTCCCCACCGGCAGGATGACCACCCGGCGTTCCAGCGACGCCTGGCCCACGTCGGGCCAGGCCATCTCACCCCAGCGGGCCCTCACGCTCACGCTGGCCAACCCTCTCCCGGCTCGAGGCAACGTCCGTTCCACGCCACCGGGCGGCCGGCCTTGACCACCAGCCGGACCCGGTCGAAGGCCCCGGGGTCCTCAAGGGGATTCCCCTCCACGGCGATGAAGTCAGCCCGCTTGCCCGGCTCCAGCGAGCCCGTAGCCGAGGCAACTCCGCACACGGTGGCCCCGTTGAGGGTCGCCGCCCGGATGGCGGCCAGCGGCGTGGCGCCCGCCGTCAGAAGGGCCCGGATCTCATCGGCCAGCCGGCCGTGGTTCTGGTCACAGCCAAGGGCGATGAGCACCCCCGCCCGCAGCGCCTCGGCGATGGTCTCCAGGTAGCGGTCGGCGGCGCGCCGGTACTTGTCGATCACGCTGGCCGGGACGTCAGGCGACGCCGCGCCGGCCACCGTCACCCCGTAGGTCACCACCAGGGCCGTCCCGGCCTCGGCCATTCGATCCAGGTCGGCACGGGTCAGGTATACCCCGTGCTCCACGGAGTCCAGGCCGGCAGCCACCGCCGGGCCGAGCGCCGGCCCGCCGTGCAGGTGGGCCGCCACCCGCCGGCCCTTGCGGTGGGCGGCTTCGATGGCGGCGGCGACTTCGACGTCGGTGAACTCAGCCTGGGTCGGTTCGGAGCCGGGGGTGGAGATGCCGCCGCTGATCATGAGCTTGATGCAGTCCACCCCGTCCCGGCAAAGCCGCCGGACGGCCGCCCGTACCTGGTCGGGGCCGTCCACCTCGATACAGTCCCACCAGGAGTGACCGCCGGTGGGCGTGAGGCAGTTGCCCGACCTCAGCACGGCGGGGCCGGGGATCAGGTCCCGGGCGATCGCCTCCTGCAACACTCGGTCGATGCCGCCGGGTTCGCCCAGGTCTCTGAGGGTGGTGATCCCCGCCGCCAGGACCTTCCTGGCGTTCCTGGCCCCGATCAGGGCCAGCATGGCGTGGTGGGCCCGGGCCTGGGCCTCCTCGTCGCCCACGTCGTAACACAGGTGGTCGTGGGCGTCCACCAGCCCCGGCAAGATGGTCCAGCGGCCTCCACCGGTGACGTCGACGCTCCCGTCGCCCGCCCCGCCGGCGGGTGGCCCGACCTCGACCGACCGGATGAAGCCGTCGGGCGTGAGCCGCAGGATGCCCTCGGACAGGGGAGGCGACCCCGTGCCGTCGATCAACCTGGCAAAACGAAACGCCGTTGGCAGGTTCATGTTGGCCGTACCTCCAGCTTTCCGGGATCCCGCGCCTTGCTCCGGCGCCGGCCCACGAAAAGGGCAGAACCCCACCCGGCAGAGGTCCCGCCGCTTATCTAATTTGGTTTAACCCTTCAAAAAACTTCAAGGCCGGCGGTCCGAGTCCTGCAGACAGGGAAGAATCCATCTTTGTGCCAGAAGACCCACAGGCACGCTGGGGGGGCCGTGATACTCCCGGCTGGCGGGTCAGGACTGCCCCCGCCGTCCACCAGTTTCTCGGCGACCGCCTCGATGGACCGGTCGTGGCGTAGGTGAAGATGTAGCGGCTGAAAAAGGTGTCTGGGCGCTCTCCCGACTGGAGCAACTGGTAGGTGGGGGCAAAACGGCCGGAGTTGGAGACCGGGTCGGTGAAGGCAAACTTGATCCGGGGCGCTGCCACGTCCGCCTCGCCGCTCCTGATCAGGTCGTTGGTCTCGGCGTAAGTGGCCCGCTGTACCAGTACCACCGGCCGGCCGAGCGCCCGCTCCAGGTACGCTCGCAGCCCTTCGTAGATCCCGGCCGACCCCTTGGGCGACAGCACGTTGGCCACCGCCAGGGCCCTGGGTAGCCCTGGTTCAAGCAGCCGGGCCGCGCCACCTGGGTGGCGCGGCCCGGCAAAGGGTCCTTGCCTGCCCGGTCAGAGCGCGTTGCGATACTGGGCCTTGCCGGCCTCGTACAGGTCGCCGCCGTAAATGTCGTTGATCACCAGGGCCGGGAAGTCTTCCACGGTCAGCCGGCGGACGGCCTCGGGCCCCAGGTCTTCGTAGGCCACCACTTCCGCCGCCAGGACCCGCTGGGCCAGCAGTGCCCCGGCCCCGCCCACCGCGGCCAGGTAGACGGCCTTGAACTTCCTCATGGCTTCTTTGACCGGCTCGCTGCGGGCACCCTTGCCGATGGTCGCCTTGAGGCCGTGCTCGAGCAGGATGGGGGTCAGCGGGTCCATCCGCCGGGACGTGGTGGGGCCGGCGGAGCCGATGACCTTGCCGGGCGGCGTCGGCGTGGGCCCGACGTAGTAGATGACTTGCCCCTGGAGGCCGAACGGCAGCGGCTCGCCCCGCTTCAGGGCATCGACCATTCTCAGGTGCGCCGCGTCCCGGGCGGTGTAGACGGTGCCCGAGATGAGCACCCGGTCGCCCGCCCGCAGCCGGGCCACGGTCTCGTCGTCCAGCGGCGGCCTCAGCCGGTGCTCCTTCACAGGACCACCTCCTTGTGGCGGGGGGCGGCGCAGTTCAGGTTCACGGCCACCGGGATGCCCACGATGTGCGTGGGGTAGGTCTCGACGTGGACGGCCAGGGCGGTCACCACGCCGCCCATGCCTTCCGGCCCGATCCCCAGCCTGTTGATGCGCTCCAGCAGTTCCGCCTCGAGGGCGGCGATGTCGGGGTCAGGGTGAGGCCGACCCACCGGTCGGATGAGGGCCTTCTTGGCCAGGTAAACCGCATACTCCGCCGTCCCGCCGATCCCGACCCCCACCGTCACCGGCGGACAGGCGTCCGGGCCAGCCCGATCTACTGATTCCACCACGAAGTCCTTGAGGGCGGCCACGCCCTGAGCCGGCGTCAGCATGGCCAGGCGGGTCCACATCTCGGCCCCGAAACCCTTGGGTAACACCGTGATCTTCAGCTGGTTACCCGGCACGATGCTGGTGTGAATCACGGCCGGGGTGTTGTCGCCGGTGTTCTTCCGCTTGAGCGGGTCGCCCACCACCGAGTACCTCAGGTACCCACCGACGTAACCGCGGCGCACGCCTTCGTTGATGGCCTCGGTGAGGTCACCATCGACCACCTGGACCTGCTGCCCGACCTCCAGGAAGACTACCGCCATGCCGGTGTCCTGGCAGACGGCGATCTGTTCCTGGCGAGCGATCCTGAAGTTCTCCAGCAGCTGGTCCAGGGCGGCCTGACCCATCGGCGAGACCTCCCTGGCCCGGGCCTGCTCGAACGCGCCCATGGCGTCGTCGGGCAGCGCGATGTTGGCCTCGCGGCAGAGGCGCTCGACGGCGTCGGTGATGTCGCGGGCACTGATGGCGCGGGTCGTCACCCTGGGAACCATGGCACCACCTCCCGTGCCCGGCCTGGCACCAGGCTGCACGGACCGGGCCGTCGTTGCCGCGGCGACGGCTCTGCCGTCGCCGCCCCTCGGAAGATTATATCGCGGGTTCCGGGGCAGCGTCTTGCGGCCGGCGCGCGCGGGCAACCGAGACGCTCAGGTCCTCGATCCCCTCCGGCGCCGCCCAGGCGGCCTCAGGCCTTGGTCGGACTAGCCGGCCCGCTCGTACGCCTCGCAAAGAGCCCGGAACAGCCCCCGGCCCACCTGGTCCGCCAGCACCTCACCCTCGAGGCCGCGCGCGCGGGCGAACTCCTCCAGGGCAAGCCGGGTGGCGGCGTCCAGGTCCCCGTGGGTTTCACCACGGTAGGCCCCGGCCCGGGCCAGGATCGCCTGGAGAA
Organism: Symbiobacterium thermophilum; assembly: GCA_020725105.1. Lineage (GTDB taxonomy): Bacteria > Bacillota > Sulfobacillia > DYFQ01 > DYFQ01 > DYFQ01. The sequence continues at coordinate 9,921 of DYFQ01000034.1, read as the reverse complement.
ACTGCACGGTCTCGCGCTCCAGCAGGCGAACGGCACCCTCGGCCAGCTGCCCCCAAACGGTCCCGCGGTAGACCTCAAGGAGCCGAGCCAGTTCCTCGATGGGCTCCGGGTGGTCATCAACCCGGATGTCGACGCCCCGGTCACCTATGCCGGCAAAGCCGGTGCCCTCGCGGACAACCAGCAACGCGGCCGACTGCTTGCCACGGCGGTCACCGCCGGCCCCCTGTCCGGCGCGCAGTGCCGCCACCAGCCGGTCGGCCAGCCGCCCGCCGCCACCTTCGAAGGCCTCGGCCATGGCCGACACCACTTCGGGACCGGCCAGGATGTTCCCCTGGCAGGAGAAGTGCCGGCCCCAGCGGTGCCCCGCCCACTCGATACAATCGGGCCCGGTCCAGGCGGCCACCTGGCCCCGGGCGTCCACCACCGCCAGCTGGCGGACCCGGCGGGCCGGGTCGCCCGCCAGCAGCCGCTCCAGCACGGCCGGGGCCGCCTGGCCCTCGGCCAGGAGCGCCAGGGCCCGCCGGCCGTGGTCGGGGTGAAACCAGGCCTGGGTGGCTACCGCTCCCACCCCGGCCCGGGCGTACGGCACCGCCGCCCCCACGGCGAAGTAGCGGGACTGCACCGCCACCCCCCACTCCCCCGCGTCCAGGTCGCAGGCCACGATGGAAAAGGTGGCCGGCATGGCTTTGAGCCCGGTCTTCATGTTCCCGGTTCCTCCCCGCAACGCCGCGCATTGGTCACTGGAGGTACTCCTTGACGTCAAGGGCCTCCCGGATGCCGTCCCCCAAGAGGTTGAAAGCCCACGTGGTGATGAAGATCAGCAGCCCGGGAATGGTGGCCACCCAAGGGGCCCGCCGGAGGACGTCCCGGCCGACGTTCAGCATCACGCCCCAGGTGACGGCCCCCGGGTCGCCCAGGCCCAGAAAGCCCAGGGAGGCCTCGGTCAGGATGGCGTAGGCCACGTAGATGGTGGCGGTGACGATGATGGAGGGCAAGGCGTTGGGGAGCACGTGCCTGAGGATGATGCGGCCGTCGCGGACGCCGGCGGACCGGGCGGCCTCAACGTAGAGTTGCTCCCGCAGGGCCAGCACCTCGCTGCGGACGATCCTGGCCACGTACGGCCAGGTGAACAAGCCGATGATCACCGCCGTCAGCCATACAGCCCTGATGACAAAGAGCGCCGTGGCCAGGATGATCAGGAACAGGATTGGCGTGACCAGGATGACGTCGGTGAACCGCATGAGGGCCATGTCCACCCAGCCGCCGAAGTAGCCCGAGACGGCTCCGACGGCAACCCCGATGGCCGTGGCCAGGCCCACGGCGATGACGGCCACCACCATGGCGCTCCGGGTCCCCCAGACGACGAAACTGAAGATGTCCCGGCCCATGAGGTCGGTGCCGAACCAGTGGTCCCGGGACGGGGGCAGCAGTTCGTTGCCGTAAAACAGCCGGGTCGGCTTGTAGGGTGCGATCCAGGGGGCCAGGATGGCGGTGACGACGACGACCAGCACGATAAAGGCCCCTACCATCCCCGACCGACTGCGGGCGAGCCGGCGGAGGGGCCCCAGCCAGCCCTCCAGGTTCACGTCGATCAGGTCCAGGCGGCTCCAGTCCATCACTTGAGCTTCACCCTCGGGTCGATGAAGGAGTAAAGGACATCCGTCAGCAGGGTCGCCACCAGCATGCTCACGGCCAGCAGCATGTAAATACCCATCAGCGTCGGGTAGTCCCGCTGCAGGGCCATGGCTACCGTCAGCCGGCCGATACCCGGCCAGGCGAAAACCGTCTCGATGAGCACGGCACCGCTCAGCAGGTACCCCAGGTTCAGGCCGATGGTGGTCACCAGCGGCAGGAGCGCAGTTCTCAGCGCGTGGCGGTACACCACCACCCGCTCGGCCAGGCCCTTGGAGCGGGCGGTGCGGACGTAGTCCTGCTTCAGGGCGTCCAGCATGCTGGAACGGGTCAGCCGGAACAGAAAGGTGGACTGGTTGAAGGCCAACACCCCGACGGGCATCAGCATGTACTTCAACTGGTCTACCAGCGCCGCCCACGGCGCCGCGAAGGCCACGCCTACGGTGCGGGCCCCGGACGAAGGGAGCAGGCCGAGCTTCAGCGCGATGAGCCACACCAGCATGAGTCCCAGCCAGAAGCTGGGCATGGAGTAGCCGAACAGCGACAGGCCCGACAGGAGGTTGTCAGTCCACGAGCGGTACCTGAGAGCCGCCATCACCCCCAGGGGAACCGCCATGGCCACGGCCAGCACCTGAGCGGTCAGGGTCAGCTGGACCGTCTTCCAGAACCTTGCCCCGATGAGGGCGGCGACCGGCTGGTTAGAGACGTAGGAGAAGCCCAGGTCGCCCTGGAGCAGGTTCGTCACCCAGCGCCAGTACTGGACCAAAAGCGGCTGGTCCAGTCCGTAGCGAGTTCGGATGTTCCGGATGACCTCCTCGGTGACCTGGACCCGTCCCCCCAGCATGATCTGGACCGGGTCACCCGGCGCCAGGTGCATCAGGAGAAAGACCACCAGGGCGATGCCGAAGAACATGGGCACCATGATGAGTACCCGCCGGATCAGGTAGGATCGCAGACCTTCCATGGTCCTGTCTCACCCGTCCAAACCGGGGGCGGGGCGGGCCACGTCCGCCCGCCCCGCCCGACGCCGGCTTGAGCCTTCGCCAGGCGCCTCAGGCATTGACCGCAGGCGCCCGGCGCCGTCCGAAGATCAGGATGGCCAGGGTGAGCACGGCACCCACCACCAGGCCACCGATGAAGGTCCCCATCGCGAAGCCGCGGGCCTCGGCGGCGGGCCGCAGGTACTCATACCGGTAGCCGGCCTGCTCCATGAGTTGACGCGCCTTTTCCAGGTCGTAGGGGATGGTGCCGGAGTTGTACTCCTTGTTGTAGGCCCAGGTGACCTGGACCGGAACGGGGCCCGCTCCCGGCGCGCCCATGCCCTTCAGGATGTTGTCGATGATGTGCTGCCGGGGCAAGGCGTACGAGATGGCCCAGCGGACGTTCACGTTGTTGAGGGCTGGGTGGTTCAGGTTGAAGCCGATGCCGTTGAACCCCGGATGCAGGTAGGTAAGGACCTTCACCTGGGGCACCTTCTGCAGCCGCTCCACGTCGGCCGGGGGGACCGACTGGTAGTGGACCACGTCGACCTCGCCCTTCTCGGCAGCGGCGATGGCCGTGGACCGTTCCGGGATGATCCGGAAAATCCACCGGTCCACGAAGGCCTTTTCACCGTGGAAGTCGGTGTTGGCCTGGATCTCGATGAACTCGTCCTTCACCCAGCGGACGATCTTGTACGGCCCCGTGCCGATGGGATAGCGCCCGTCGGCACCCGTGTTCATCCAGTGGTTGATCCACTCCGAGCGCGGCACCTGGCCCCAGATGTGGTAGGGCGCGATGCCGAACTCGGTGGGATCGGCCAGGGTAGAAAGGAGCGGGGCGTACGGCTTCTTGATGTGAAGCACGACGGTGTAGTCGTCCACGATCTCTACCGCGCCGGGGTTCTCGTCCAGGTCGCCCAGGGCTGTCGCCACGATGCTGTAACGCACCGACCCGGTGTCCTTGGCCCGGTGGGCGTCGATGGTCAGCTTCACGTCCCGGGCGGTGAGGGGCGTGCCGTCATGGAATTTGACGTCTCTTCTCAGCCTGAAGGTGATGGTCTTGCCGTCCGGGGCGATCTCCCAGCTCTCGGCCACGTCCGGCGCCAGTGAGAGCTCGCCGGTGACCGGGTCCTTGTGCAGCCGGATGAGCGGGTTGTAGAGGTTCTGGGCCACGATCATGGTCCAGGTGTCCTTGGGCAGGATGGGGCCGATGTTCTTCACCTCGGCGCCGGTCTGGAACACAAGTTGCACGTCGTCGGCCGCCGTCTTGCCCTTTACCCGCACCTGAGACAGCTGGCGCAGGCTCTCGATGGGCTCGAAGTTCTCGATGTTCGGGTTCAGCACGTAGGCGAACTTGGGAATGTACAGAAAGGCGTAGGGGTGATCTTTGTAGATCTCCTCCTGCATCTTGCGGTAGAGCTCGCCCCGGACCTCCAGGTCGAAGGTCTCCTCGGCCGCCTCGATCAGGGCGTCCACGATGCCGCTCTTGTAGACGTAGGGCTGATACCCGGCGGGACTGATGGCCGCCGAGTGCCACACCGACCGCGGGTCCACGTCGGCCACGTCGTAGATCCAGTAGCAGATGTGCATGTCCTGGCCGCCCTCTTCAAACAGCTTCTGCGCGCCGGCGAAGAAGATGCGGTCCAGCAACGCGCCCCACTCGTAGGTGTGGAGTTCTACGTTGATGCCGATCTTGGCCAGTTCCTGCTTGGTAATCTTGGCGATTGCATCGTCGGTGAGATCGTCGGAGCGGTAGACCAAGTGGAGAGTGAAGAAGTACCGTTCGAAGGCCTCCTCCTGGGCGCCGACCGTGCCCGCCAGCGGCACGCCCAGCGACAGCGCCCACACCAGCACCAACGCCACCCATTGCTGCACCCTTGTCACGACCGTTGCTCCTTTCAACCGCCGTCCGATAAGCGCCGAGGACATGCAGCCGAGCAGCAAGAATGCGGAGCCTTTCGGCCCCGCCTGCTGCATTACCGACTCGAGTTCGGTGCACCGGATCCGGTTCCTGCAGGCATAAAGGAGGGAAAAAGCGGTTCAACCAGCAGTTACTCGGGCTCCGTCTCCGACCCGCCCAGGGCTGCCCATAGGGGCCGTGGGCGGCCGATGGCCAGGCGCAGGCCGCCGGGCCCCTGAAAGCGGCGGCGGCGGAGCCCCGGGTCCAGGTCGGCCAGCAAGCGCACCTGCGCCAGGTCGGCCAGGAGGTGGGCCCTGGCCGCTTCCGCCAGGTCCCCGCCCTGAACCGTCTCGTCGGCCACCTCGGTGGTCCACGCCAGGGCGGTGACCCGTGGGAAGCGGCGGTGAAGCCCCCGCCAGGGGTGTTCCGGCGCCCAGGGGCCGAAGTAGAAGACCATGCCGCGGTCCTCGCTCAGCGGGAAGACATCGGGCAGCCACGCCGTACCGTAGGTCCTGAAAGCTTCTATCCAACCCGCGCTGGCGGCCCGGATCCCGGAGTCGGCATTGAGGGCCTCGATGACCGCGTCCCTGACCCGGGCGGCGAACTCCCGGGCCGCCTCGGCGTCGGGCGGGTGCTGCACGATGCCGTAGAAGAGGCCCCGGGGGATCCAGAACGAGGGGAACCCCGGCGGCCCGTAGCCGGCAAACGGCTGCACCCACTCGTGGTTGGGGTAGCCGTGGTCGTCCACCACCAGGTCCGGCAACCACCGGGCCCATAGCCCGGGCAGGACGAGCGCCTCCGGATAGGCCGTGTCGGCGTTGAAGTATTCCCGGGAGAATTCGAGCCCGCATCCGTTGTAGCGGGCGGCGTGGTGCATCCAGCGGGGGTGTTCCGCCTGCAGGGCATGGCCCAGGCTGGCCCCGTCGACGTTGGCCACGGGGACGATCACCACGTTGAGGCGAGCCAGAGCCGCCCGCCAGGACGGGTCCGCCGCCAGCATCTCCGCCAGGCGCAGGGCGGCGTTGGTGGCGGAGACCTCGTTGGCGTGGTGGCGCGCCTGCACGAGAAAGACGAGCTTCCAGCCTGCCGCCTTGGCCTGGGACACCAGCCGCCCCGCGGCCGGCAGCCGCACCTCGAGGGCCCCCACCGGGCGGCCCCAGAAGGTCCGGCCCGCCTGGCGGTAGCTGACCTCCGGATGGCGTTCCGCCAGCCGGCGGCCGATGGCCGCTGCCTCCTCCCAGCTCAGCACGTGATCCATGGGAACCACCGAGGTCGCGGCACCGGCGGCCGCCCCGGGCGCTGCGGGGCCGGCGGGAGATAAAGCTGGCCCGGTGGCGGCAAAGGCAAAGGCCGCCTGCTCGGCCGGTCCTTCCAGTATCAGGCGGACTTCACTACCCGCGAGGGCGAGCGCCCCCCGGTACGCCCCGGCGACCTGCAGGTCCTCCAGTGCCTGCGCCCGGCCGCGCCAGACAAGAAACGTCTCGTGGTCGTGGGTCAGCGCCCGCAGGGTCACGGTGGCCGGCCGACCGGCCACGTCATCAAGCACCACCTCGGTCGCCCGGACAGCTCCTGGAGGTACGGGCGCGGTCTCAGCCAGCGGCTTCAGCGCACCGTCCGGCCGGGCCAGGCACGGCCGGGGATAGGGCCAGCGCTCCAGGGTGATGGTGGCCCGGGGCTCTCCGGGAGGGCCCGAATGGACCCACGGCTCCACCAGACCGGGTGCCCGAAGCGGCTCGCCGCCGCTTTCCTCGCCCAGGAAGCCGAAGGCGTCGAGGGTGACGAAATAGAGGTCCTCGTGGAGGGCCTCCAGCGCCGACAGCCGCTCGTGCCGGACCCCCAGCGCCTCGTCGTCGGGTTCGCTCATGGTCACGTCCACCCGTAGCCGGGCGAAGAGAGGCTGGTGGGCCGGTCCGGGCTGTCCGCCCGTCCACGCCCTCACCCTCCGGAAGACTTCCGGCAGCACGTACTCCTGGTAAAAGGACCAGAAGACTTCCCTGTCGGTGGGGAAGGTCTCTTCCAGCACCACCCGTCCGGCCTGCAGCACCCGGATCCAGCCCGTCGTGGGGTGGACCAGGCCACGGGCGGGGAAGGCGCGAACGTAGGGGACCTCCCGCACCGGCGGGGTGAACTCGGCGGCAAGGACCGTCGGGCCGTCGGGCCCCAGTGCTTCGACCCGGTAGGCGGGTCCGTCAGCCGTTCCCCAGCTCAGCACCACCTGTTCCGGGTTCAGGTCGAGCGCCCGGGCAACCACTTCCCGGGCGGGGTAGGCTTCCTGGAGCCACCGGGTCCGGAGTTCGTACCAGCGCGGGGCGCCGACGGGGTCGGGAGGCTCGAAGGGCGCGAAGGTGAGCCCGAGCCGGGTGACCTCCTGGCCAGCCAGGGCCGGCAGTACCACCCGCCGGAGCCAGGACAGACCGGGCTTGTAGGCACAAAGGCACCAGGCGTCTCCCCTTGGCGCCTCCAGTCCCAGGCTGTCCAGGTCCTGGCGGAGGGAGACCGCCACGGCGTCCAGGATCTCGGCGGGCTCGCTCAGCCCGACCTCGACGTGAACGGGACCCAGGGCCGCCAGGTCGGGGAGCAACGGGCGGACGCGGGCCCGGTAAAGCTCCCAGAAGCGGGGTACTTCCCACGGGGCGTCCCAGGTAAACTCGACCTCCGTCCGGGTCTGGCGGCGGTCAACCACCTCCACCGCCCTGCCGGCCGCGCCAAGCACGGCCTCGAGTTCCGGATCAGGCTCTTCCAGCACCACCCTGGCGCCGGCCAAACCTCGATCGTCGTTCAGCAGACGCACGGCATCGGCAGCCTGCCCCGCCGGGGAACGCCCCGCCAGGATCTCTTCGGCCGCCACCTCGAGGTCCCGGTAGGTCGGCCCACCTTCGGATCCGACACGGGGCATGGATTCTGCCAGGTGGCGGCAGGCCCGCCGCAGGCCGGCCGCACCGCCCCCCTCGACAGCAAGAAAGGCCCCCGCCGGGCCGGTTTCGGCCCGGAGCACGCCGGAGCTTTCCGCCTCTCCGGTTTGGCTCCCGATCCGGACCGGGATCCTGCCCGGCGGGACTTCTTCCCCGCCGACCACCGCCACCGGCCAGGTGAGCCCGGTGCTCTCCAGCCCCAGCCTGGCCGCCACGTCGATGGCGCCCACCAGGGCTCTGCCGCCGGCCTGGGGATCGAGAACCAGCACGGCCCGGCAGTCGTCGGGCAGCCAGTCACTGTCCGTGTCGGCCAGGAGGCCGGGAAACTCACCGACGCGCCGCACGGCGTCCCGGCCGGTCCGCTCCAGATCGAGGACGGATCCCAGGCCCCAGCCGACGCCTGAGGCGGTTCGCTCGCCGGCCGGTTCCCCGGCGGTCCGGGTTGGCGGTTCAGCCGATGGCAGGCCGCCTGTCACCGGCGGCTCGGAGGGGTGCAGCCGCACGCGGGCGATCTCGCCCCGGCGAGACTCGACCCGGACCAGAGCGTCGCCGGCCGGGCCCACCTCGACGCGGGCGACGCGCCCGCCGCCCGCCGCCCCGGCCAGCGGGGTGGTGCCGGTCTCGTCCGGCCAGGTGAGCCATGTGGCCAGGGCCCGGGCGGCCCGGCGGACCGCGGCGGCGGAACCGCCGCTCACCACCACCAGCGGATGCCCGAGCGGCGAGGTGCCCGCTTCGACCCACCCCCGTTCATGGTCCGGGGGCTCCCCCCGCGAGCCATCAGCCGGGTCCGCGCCGGCAGGGATCTCGCCTGGACTCACCCCGACCCGTACCTCCACCATGCCGCCGGGCAGTGACTCAAGCTCGGAGGCAAGGGTCCCGACGGGAAGGTCCAGGGCCATGGTCTCCAACCCCAGCCGCGCGGCGATCTCGGCGGCGGCGGCCACCTCGCCGGCGGATGCGGTTTCGTCCACCACGACCCTGGCCCGAGCGCCGTCGGGAAGACCGTCGCCGTTGGCATCGAGGAGCAGTCCCCGGGTCGAGAAGAGCATGGCCAGATCCGGGGTGGGCCCTGCCCGACCGGCCTGGGGCTCGATGGGCGGCACCCCAGGTCAGCCTGCCCGGAAGACGTCCCGGGGCAGCCCGCTCAGCCGGCGGCACCCGGTGTCGGTGACGACCACGATCTCCTCCAGCCGGATCCCGAACCGCCCCGGCAGGTAGATGCCGGGTTCGATGGAGAAGACCATGCCGGCCTCGATGGGCTGCTCGTTGGTGCCCGTCATGTACGGTGGCTCGTGGACCGAAACTCCCAGGCCGTGGCCGGTGCGGTGGGTGAAGTACTGGCCGTAGCCCGCGGCCTCGACGACCTGCCGGGCCGCCCGATCCACCGCGGCGCAGGGGGAGCCGGGCCGGGCCGCGGCCATCGCCGCCTGAACCGCGTCTTGCACCACGGCGTGGACCCCGCGATACTCCTCGACAGGCTCCCCGAGGTACGCCACACGGGTGATGTCGGAGCAATACCCGTTCAGCCGGCAGCCAATGTCGATGACCAGCGCGTCACCTTCCTGCAGCCGCCGTCCGGACGTGTGGTGGTGGGGATACGCCCCGTTGGGCCCCGAGGCAACGATGGCAAAGGGTACTTCCTCGGCGCCTCCCTGGAGGAAGGTCCTCGTCGCCGCGTCGGCCACCTCCAGTTCGGTAACCCCCGGCCGGCAGGCGGCCACCGCCGCCTCCACCGCCCGGTCGGCCAGCGCCGCCGCTGCCTCCAGGCGCCGGATCTCGGCCGCCGACTTCCTCAGCCGGAGCGGCCCCACCAGGGCGGAGGCCAGTTCCGGACGGGCCGCGGGCCAGCCCTCGAGGAGCAGCAGCAGGAAGTCGGCCCGCATGGTGTCCCCCACCGCCAGCCGCCGGCAGGAAGCCAGCCCGGTGGCCTCGGCCGCTCCGGCCAGCGCCTGGCTGGGTCCCTCGGCGTCGGCGTAGACGTAAAGGGGCAGGTCGGTGTGGTCGGCCGTCTGCTCGGCGTTGAGGCTGGGAACCACCACCGCCGCGCCCCGTGGGCCAGCCAGCAGGTAACAGGGACGCTCGTCGGCCGTGGGGGAGAACCCGATGAGGTACCGCATGTCGTCCCCCGGCGGGATGGCCACCCCGTCGACCCCGGCCTCGGCCATCCGTCGCCGCAGCGCTTCAACCCTTTCCCGGGTCTCGCCGTCCACCATGGCGTGCCGTCCCTCCCGACCGAACATGCGGCAGTGGCCGCAGGGCCGGATCGCCTGCCGCGCGAAATCAGGCTTCAGGTGCCGCGGATTCTCGGGCCGCAGTCAAGACTCCTCCGTGGCATGGGCCGCCGCCCGCAGGAGCACGTGCCGCCATCCACAACGACTTGCAGCCAGCGTCTGGCCGTGATACCGTGACCGTGCCGTGGATCCGCCTCCGGGGCGAGACCCCGTCCTCCAGCAGCGGGTGCTTGCCATCCACGGGCGCGTCTGCTCCCATGAGCAGA
>DYFQ01000033.1 GCA_020725105.1 Symbiobacterium thermophilum | reverse complement strand
GCTGAACTTCACCGATCCCGACTCGCGGATCATGAAGAACTCCGACAAGGCGTTTATCCAGGGCTACAACGCCCAGGCGGCGGTGGATGCCCAGACCCATCTGATTGTGGCCGCGGACCTCACCAACCAGGCTTCGGACGCGCCGCACCTGATAAGCATCGTGGAGCAGGTCCAAGATAACACCGGCAGCGCTCCCCAGGAGCTTTCGGCCGACGCCGGGTACTGGAGCGAGGATAACCTGACCGAGCTTGAGCAAAAACGGATCGAGCCCTTCATTCCGCCCGAGAAGGTAAAGCATAGCGAGTGGCGAAAAAAGGCGCCTCCCGACGAGCCGATCCCCAAGGACGCCACCCCGCAAGAGCTCATGCGGCATAAGCTCAGGACCCAAGAGGGCAGGGCCCGGTACAAGCTCAGGCAGACCTCGGTGGAACCCGTTTTCGGCCACATAAAGGAGGCCATGGGCTTCAGACAGTTGCTGTTGCGTGGCGAGCAAAAGGCCAGATCGGTGTGGCGCTTTCAGTGCGCCGCCTTCAACCTGATGAAGCTGTACTGGCACCGGACGTTGGAAGGACAAGGACAGGCAGCCCCTGCTGCAGGATGAAGCCACCGGTACCCGACTCGGCCGGCCGTGATAGCGCCTGATTCTTATCACCACCTGGCGTCGATCGGTCCAAGCCCGGCTGACGGTGACCAAAACCCACACGGGCTGCTAGGCGATCCTTGGCTAACACTTCATCTTGGCGCAATAACCCATCCTCTTTTCCTAACCGTCGCGTCCGCCTGAATGGTGAGTTCGGCACCTCCATTTTAAAGCTAGGGCATTGCCGGCGGCTGGTAACGGCTGGTATGAGTAAGGAAAGCAGCCGTCGAATAGGAGCTGCGCGCCGAAGGACCAGCCTAAAGGAGGAAATGCCATACCCTTGCATAAGCCTGGACGAGCCGACCTGTTTGGCCCACGGAGAAGTCCCACGTGAGCACCGTTGTGGCCGACACGGATCGCAGGGTGGCCTTTTACCTGGAGACGAGCGCCCTCGTCCGCTGCTATGTCAAGAACGACCACCTCGGGTTCGCCATCCCGTACCCCTGGCAGGGTGAGCGGCACGAATATCTGCCCGATTTCCTGGTGCCGAGCAACTGCAGCATCTTATCGGGTTGGTGATGACCCTGGAAACGCATGAACTCAAGAAGTTGATCGATAAACTGTGGCATGAAGCCGATATGGGTGGCTACATGGCGGATCTGGTCCATAAGGCCGATGCAGAAGATGCACAAGAAGACATGTACCGATAGAGGAAGAGAGTATATGTTGATCGGTTCGCGGGTGGCCGGACGGGTACAACGCACAACGAGCCGGAACTATGGGTTTGGAGTCTTATTCACTTTGCTTCGTTTAGGGTGACGCGATGCGTTTTACAGCGACGCTTCTTCACGAACTCTATCAACCCGAGCGTTGTGCCTTGCGGCCCCAATTGCTCTTGGCTGGCGAGCGGCCCGCCCCCCCGGGGCCTTATCAGGAGTGCTTAGCGCACCTTGGGCAACGCCACGAACGGTCCCACTTGCTGTCTCTGGGACCCACGGTAAAAGACCTGAGCAGCGGTGAACTACCCGAGCGGATAGCCGCGACCCGAACAGCACTTTCTTCTGGACGGTCCATCCTCTATCAGCCCGTGCTGGCCGCGAACCTCCATCGTGCCGAAGTGATTGGCATCCCTGACTTCCTTCTTCCTGACGGCCGATCCTGGATCGTACGCGATTGTAAGATAGCCAGACGCCTGGACGACCACCCGGAGATCGGCCTACAGGTCGGCCTATACGGTTGGCTGCTGGAGCAGGCCACCGGGTATAGCCCTACCCGGCTGCAGGTTGTGGTTGCAGACGGCTCGATTGTCGAAGTACCGTACGACGGTGGCCGGGCGGCACTCGCTGAACTGGGGGCGATAGTGTCCGAAGCGCACATTGGGCGGCTGCCAAACGAGCCGGTCGGCTGGTCGAAGTGTTCGGGGTGCGGCTTCTTCAGCCGGTGCTGGCCGGCCGCAGAAGAGCGGCAGGACGTGTCTTTGGTCCCGGGTGTGGATCAGGGGCTTGCTCGCCGGCTTTACGAGCTCGGTTGCCGCAGCGTGAGCGAGTTATTGCGCTTCGGGGAGTCGGAAATGGCCAACCTTCAACGTCCTTGGGGGCAGGGCATGCAACGCGTTGGCAAGAAAGCGGGTTCGATTCTCCTTGCTGCGCGCGCCACGGCCTCGGGCGACTTGATCTGGGTTGCTGACCCGGAACTGCCGCCAGGACCAGTTCTCGCTATGTTCGACCTTGAGGGGCTCCCGCCCCAATTGGACGAGCTCGACCGCATCTTTCTGTGGGGTATCAAGATCTTTGGCGAGGGGGCACCACGGTATGAGCGCGTTGTCGCCATGCCGGGCTGCAACAGCGATCGAGAGGCATGGTTCGAGTTTCTGGGCCTCGTGCACACGGTGTTTGACGAGTTTGGGCTGATCCCATTCATTCATTGGGCAGCGTACGAGAGGACCAAGGTGCGACAATACATCAGCCGGTATGGCGACCCAGAAAGTGTGGCCGCCAAGCTGCTGGAACTGCTCGTTGACTTGGAATCCATTGCCCGAAAGAGCGTGTACCTTCCGCTCCCCAGTTACAGTCTAAAGGTGGTGGAAAAGTACGTACGGTTTGAGCGCCGCCTGCAGGAATGGAACGGCGAGAGAGCGATGGCCCAGTACATTGAGGCTTGCGAGGAGAACGATCCAGAAAGAGCTAGTCGCTTGATAGCCGAGGGCGTCGCTTATAACGAGGAAGACCTCGACGCGACCTGGGCAGTTTACCAGTGGTTTAAGAGCAAGGCACAGGCATCGGCAATCGCCTGAGGCTAAATATTGCTTTCAACGTCCAAAAATCGAGCCCTTGCGGAGCTACCGTCGACGTCTACTCTACACGCGAGTCGGCCCGTTCGCACGGACCCCGGTTCCGGAGGCGGACGTGGGGGTGGAGTGTCAGATGGAGTGGGTCATCCAAGGGCGGTTGGCGAGGAGCAGGCGGCCAGGCTACGCGAAGAAACCGGACGGTAGCAAGAGTGTCGATCGGGACGCCGTAGCCGCGTGGTTCCATGAAGCAAAACGACTCGGCATACGAGGAATCTTGTGTTTGCTGGAGGATGCGGAGCTGGAACTCTATAAGTGGTTGCCGGGCGGGCTTTTGGCGCACTATCGCGCTAACGGCTTCGCGGTGGAGTCTGTGCCCATCCCTGACTATGCATGTCCTGTCGCGACGCAGGAGCAACTGGTGGCTGCACGAGCCGCGTATGACCGCCTGCCGAAGCCCGTGCTGGTTCATTGCAGCGGTGGACAAGGGAGAACGGGCGCCGTGATCACGTTCCTGCTGTCAGACACGCCGACGCAAGGAGGCGGAGGAGCGTGGCGTACCCGCAGTGCAAGCGTCGGGCAGCCTCCGACCGGCTGATGCGGCCTGCCTCCAGTTCCGCCTGAACCCCCGCCCACCGCTCCGCGAACGCCGGTCTCGCCGTCACCTGCGGCCGGCCGATGCGCTTCCCCTGCCGACGAGCACGTTCCATCCCGGCCTAGAACTCGGTCAGCCGATGGATCAGGTTCGGGACCCATCGCCCGAGGAACGGCGCTCTCTTTGGCAGAGTGCCAAGCGCGAAGCCCGTCGACAAATCAAGCCAGAGCACCGCGATAAGATTCGTGAGGGACTCAAAGAGTCCATTGAGGCTACTTTGCCCTGGCGGCAGGGTAGACCACTGCACGATTGAGGCCAACCCGCTGGTCACCGGCGCTGAAGTTCCAACGTCAGAGCTACGCTGCCGGACTGGAGCGGAAAGGCCCCGCCCCGCCGCGGAGCGCGAGGATTATGCTTCGGGACCGTTCGGGCCGATGAATACAACGGGGTTGCCGAGTTCAACCTCAACGTTCCCAAACTTCTTGAAGTTCCGTATGGTCAGCTTCGTCAGCATTGGAATTCCCTCCGGCACTTCGGACTAAACTTCATGGCGTTTGGTACCCCAGTGTTCTTCTTCAACGAGGTACTACCCCTTCCGGCACAGCATTGCCGGGCGAGCGTGCTGTCAGTCCCGCTAAGGGCTACGTTCGCTCACCAGGCACCAAGTGATGAGTTGAGTTCCTGGGAGTAAATGCTGATCTGACTGCGGGTACGGCTACCGTTACCGTTGCCGGTAGCATGCCATTCGATGAACTCCACGTGCTGGAAAAACCCGCCCGCGGGAGCGGAGTCCGGAGCGTAGAAGTTCCACGCTTCTTTCTCGGTGCTTGTAAGCAGCACGAGGCGGATGCTCCTCAGCGAGTCTAGATCGGGTGCTATACAAGCCCTGGCTTCACCGGGCCGGGCCCGAAAACGGCCCGGCGGCGGGTTCCCTGGCCCGCTGGGTGGGGTTCGGACCCCGTTGAGCAAGAATGCCGGCGCCGGAGGGGATGCTTCCTTCCGGTCAGAAGACTCCCCTCATGAAGCGCGCGGCTCACGGTCCCCCGTACCTCCGGTCGTTCAGCGTGCGCGACCCTGATGCGGCGCTGGGCTTCGTGTTGGCGCTGGGCTTCTGTTACGCCTTCACCCCCGGCCCGGGCCGGGTGCCCGCCCTGTTCCAGGTGCTGGCCACCGACAGTGAGAAGACCCGCTGGAGCTGGGTCTGGAAGTGGAAGGAGGAGCTTCCCCAGTCCGGCCGGGCGTATTACGGCCGGGTGCTCCACGGCCGGCCGAGCTTCATCAGCCTTGAGTTTTTGCCGGCCTTTTACGCCACCACCGGCAACCTGGGCGAGCCCGACGACCCGGAGCGGGCCTACGAGGAGGGGCGGCTGAGCCGGCTGGCCTACCAGGTGGCCGAGCGGCTGGTGCAGGAGGGGCCGGCCACCACCCGTCTGCTGAAGCGGCTTTTCCCGGGCTCCGACACAGCCATCGACCGGGCCCTGGCCGAGCTGCAGCGGCAGTTTCTGGTGGTGAAGGTGGACGAGGTGGAGGTGGGCGGCTACAGCTACCGCTGGGACACCTTCGACCGCCACTGGCCCGACGCCGTCGGGCAGGCGCGGGCGCTCTCGGCCCGGGAGGCGGCCAGGCGGCTGGCGCTCCGCTACCTCCAGCTGGTGGGCGGGGCCGACGAGCGGGAGGTCCAGTCCGTTTTCGGCTGGCCGGAGCTGCTTGTGGCCGCGGCCCTGGCCGGGCTCCGCGACGCGGGCGAGGCGGAGCAGGTGAAGGCGCCGGGCGGCCGGAAGACCTTGTGGACACCAACGAGGGAGTGGCTGCCCGACGTCACCGGAACCGCGACACCTGGCACGTCCCAGCCCTGACCGGCCCGTCCGGGCCCGCGCCGACCGGGCCGACCTGGCCGCCCTCACCGTCGTCCTCCTCTGGGGCGCCGCCTTTCCCATGCGCCGGTCTGGACGGCGCTGGTGGTTATGGTCCTGGGCAATGGCCGGCCCGGCCGGTGGCAGGTGGCGGGGCTCGCCCTGTCGATGCTGGGAGTGTACCTGGTGGTGGCCGGCCGGGCCGGGAGCGGGGTGGCGCTGACGGCCGCCTCGGCCCGGGGCGACCTCTTGACCCTGGCCGCGGGAGCCTGCGCGGGGGCGGCTTTCGGCGTGGCCGGCGACGTGCTGCAGCGGCACTCGGCGGTGAAGGTGATCGCCCTGGCGCTGGTCATCGGCACCGGGCTGGTGATCCCCGCCGGCTGGCGGGCCACCCTGGAGCAAGACTGGGCGGGACTCTCGGCGGGGGCCTGGGGGATGGTGCTCTACGCGGCCTTCGGGTCGGGGCTGGCCGGCTACCTCCTCTGGTACTACAACATCGAGCGGCTGGGGCCCATCCGGGCGTCGGCGTACTACTCTCTCATCCCGCTGGTGGGGGTGCTGACCGCCTGGGCCTGGCTGGGGGAGCGGCTGAGCCCGGCCCAGGGTCTGGGCGCCGTGCTGGTGCTCGGTGGCGTGGCCCTCACCCGGGGCCTGCTGGCGCCCGGGCGGCTGGTCCGCCTGGCCCGGTATTCGCCTGGACCCGCTCGGCCATTCCCGGCATATCTTTTCTCCAAAACCAACCGACCGTTTGGTAGGGATCGGCCCGTTCACGGCGAAATAGATGTGAAACCGGCCCCAGGGGAGGGATCCAATGGCCACCGGCAGGCGGGACGCCATCCTGGCGGCGGCGGTCCGGCTCTTCGAGGAGAAGGGGTATCACGCCACGTCGGTCCAGGACATCGCGGAGGCCGTCGGCCTGCGAAAGGGCAGCCTCTACCACTACATCTCCTCCAAGGACGACCTGCTCATCGAGATCGTGCTTGACGCCATCCGCGCCCACACCGACCGCCTGGCCCAGACGGCCGGGCTGGCGCTGCCGGCCTCGGAACGGCTGGCCCGGGCCATCACCCAGCACGTGAAGGCCATCGCCGAGAACCGGGCGACCTTCACCACGTATCTGCGGGAGAGCTACGCCATCAACAGGGAGCAGCAGGCGCCGGTGCTGGAGCAGTCGGACCGCTACGCGCGGCTCCTGGAGCGGATCATCCGTGACGGCCAGGAAGCGGGGGAGTTCAGGCCGGCGGACCCCAAGATGGCGGCCATGGCCGTGCTGGGCGCCTGCAACTGGCTGTACCGCTGGTATTCCCCGGAAGGCCGGCTGGGCCCGGACGACGTGGCCCGGTCTTTCGTGAAGCTGTTCCTGGAGGGCCTGAAGGTTGGCTAGTGTCCGCCGGATCGTGGTGCCCACGCCCTTTCCGGTGGGCCCGGTCAACTGCTACCTGGTCCTGGGCGAGCCGCTGGGGCTGGTGGACACCGGCCCCCGCACCCCGGAGGCCCGGGCCGCCCTGGAGGCGGGGCTCCGGGACGCCGGGGTGGCGCTTGAAGACCTGGAGGTGGTGGTGCTCACCCACGCCCACGTGGACCACGTGGGGCTGGCGGGGCTGGTGGCCGGGGCGTCCCGGGCGAAGCTCGTGATCCACCCGGTCGGCGTGCCGTGGCTCAGGAACTACGCCGCGGCGTGGGACGCACGCAGCGGGTCGATGTTCCGGTTCGCCCGGGCGATGGGGGTGCCCGAGGCCAGGTGCCAGGAGCAGGCGATGGGCATGCGCCGGCTGGGCGGCTTCGGCCCCGAGCCGCTGCCGGGCGCCGGGATCGAGCCCATCGACGAGGGTGACCGGGTGGCGCTGGGCGGGCGGACCTGGCGGGTGTTGCACCTGCCGGGGCACTCGCCCACCGACCTGGCGCTGTGGGACCCCGAGGCGGGGGAGGTGCTGGCCGGCGACATCCTGTTGCAGAACGTGTCGTCCAACGCCCTGGTGGAGCCGGTGGTGCCCGACGGGCGCGCCGGTGCCGGCGCGGGCGGCGGGCGGGGCGTGCCCGGGGCGTGGCTCAGCCTCAGGACGTATCTGGCCAGCCTGACCCGGCTCCGGGAGCTGCCGGCCCGGGTCATCCTGGCGGGCCACGGCCCGGCGGTGCGGGAGCACCGGGCGCTCATCGACGAGCGGCTGGCGTTTCACCGGGACCGGCTGGAGGAGGTCCACCGGCGGCTGGACGGCCCCCGCACGGCGTACCAGGTGAGCCGGGACCTCTTCGGGGAGCTGGGGCCGGGCCAGCTGTTCCTGGGGCTGTCGGAGGTGGTGGGGCACCTGAGCCTGCTGGTCGAGGAAGGCCGGGTGGCCATGGACGGTACCGGCGGCGTGATCAGGTTCCGGCGCGCTAGGGCGCGGGGCAAGGGATCCGACGACAAAGGGTTTCAGGGCGACGGGTTTCCGAGCAAAGGGAAGGAGGCCTCACAGGAACGATGACCGTGAAGGAGATTTTCAGCGGGATCCAGCAGCGGCTGGACGAGCGGCCCGACAAGATCCGGGGCCTGGACGCGGTGTTCCAGTTCGAGCTGGGCGGCGAGGAGGCCGGCGCCTGGCACGTGGTGACGTCGGGCGGCAAGGCCACCGTGGCCGAGGGCGCCCACGCGAGCCCGGGCGTGACCATCGTCATGGACAGCGGGGACTTCAAGGACATGATCGCCGGCAAGCTCAACTCGGTCCAGGCCTTCATGTCCGGCAAGCTCAAGGTCAAGGGCGACATGGGCCTGGCCATGAAGCTCCAGAACGTACTGCAGTAAGGGGGGCGTCCCCGTGTCCGAACCCATGTTTTCCCTGGCCGGCAAGGTGGCCCTGGTGACCGGCGGCTCCCGGGGGCTGGGCCGGGCCGACGCCCTGGCGCTGGCCCGGGCCGGCGCCGACGTGGTGGTCACCGACATCCTCCTGGAGTCGGACGCCTCCGGCGAGGCGGCCGAGCGCTACGGCCCGCTGGCCCAGATCATGAAGGCCCAGGGCGCGGTGTACACGGAGAAGACGGTCCAGGACATCCAGGCCATGGGCCGCCGGTCGGCGGCCTACCGGATGGACGTGACCGACCGGGACCAGGTCCGCGAGGTGTTCCGCCAGGTCAAGGAGGAGTTCGGCGGGCTGCACATTCTCGTGAACAACGCCGCCACCCTGGACCACGTGGCGCAGCTGGAGAACCAGAGCGACGAGCTCTGGGAGCGGGACCTCAAGGTGAACCTGACCGGCGTCTACAACTGCTCGAAGGCCGCCTGGCCCATCATGAAGGAGCAGCAGTGGGGCCGCATCATCAACCTGGCGTCGGTGGCGGGCACCCTGGGCGGCTTCGGCCAGGCCAGCTACTCGACGACCAAGGCCGGCGTCCTGGGGCTCACCCGGACCCTGGCCATGGAGGGGGCCCGCTTCGGGATCACCTGCAACGCCATCGTCGGCGGCATCCTGGCCACCGAGGCCTACCAGATGTCCAACCCCAAGATGCGGGAGCGGATGGAGGCCCGGACCGCCTTCAAGCGGCCGGGCAAGCCCGAGGACGTGGCGCACGCCATAGTCTTTCTGGCCTCGGAGGAGGCCGGCTACATCACCGGCGTGGCGCTGAACGTGTCGGGCGGGATCGAGCTGTTCGTGTTCTGAGCGCGCCGCGGTATGGCGCGCGGCGCGGGCTGACGGCGGCGGCCCCCGCCCCGGAGCGCCGGGGCGGGGGCGGCCGCCGGCGGGAAGGAGGGATGCCGGGTGGCCGAACCCTACCAGTTCTTTGACCGCGAGGCCGACGGGAACGTGGCCGTGGTGACCATGAACCGCCCGCCGGTGAACGCCCTGTCCGGGGACTTCCTTGACGAGCTGGTCCGGCTGCTGGACGAGCTGGAGCCCGACCCGGCCGTCCGGGCGGTCGCCTTTTTCAGCGCCAACGAGCGGATCTTCCTGGCCGGGGCGGACCTGGCCGGGGCGATGTCGGGCGGCGCCGAGGGCCGCCCGGTGAAGGAAGTGGTCCGCGAGATGGTGGGCCGGTTCCAGGGGGCCTTTGACCGGCTGGAGGCCTTTTCCAAGCCCACCGTGGCGGCGGTGGCGGGCCACGCCCTCGGTGGCGGGCTCGAGTTCTGCCTGGCCTGCGACTTCCGGACCATGGTGGCCGACCGGCGGGCCACCATCGGCCTCACCGAGATCCGGCTGGGGATCCTCCCCGGCGCCGGCGGCACCCAGCGGCTGCCGCGGGTGGTGGGGGAGGGCCGGGCCACCGACATGATCCTCAGGGGCAAGCGGCTTTTGGCCGAGGACGCCCTGGAGATCGGGCTGGTGCACGAGATCTACCCGCCGGCCCAGTTCCGCGAAAAGAGCCTGGCGCTCGCCCACGAGCTGGCCGAGGGGGCCACGGTGGCCATCGGCAAGGCCAAGGCCTGCATCCACAAGGCGTTTGGCGGGGACCTGAAGGCCGGGCTCGAGGCCGAGGCCGAGGCCTTCACCGAGCTGGTGACGACCCAGGACGCCATGGAAGGCATCAGCGCCTTCTTCGCCCGGCGCAAGCCGGAGTTCAAGGGGCAGTGAGGAGGCTGGAGGCAGATGGCCGACGCCTATATCGTTGACGGCGTGCGGACCGCCATGGGCAAGAAGAAGGGCACGCTGTCCCACGTCTTCCCGGTGGACCTGGTCCCCCCGCTTCTGAACGCCCTGGTGGAACGGAACGGCATCGACCCCGTGGCGGTGGAGGACGTCATCCTGGGCTGCGTGACGCCCGTCGGCGAGCAGGGCTGGAACATCGCCCGCATGGCGGTGCTGGCGGCCGGCTGGCCGGTGGAGGTGCCAGGCGTGCAGCTGAACCGGATGTGCAGCTCGGGCCAGCAGGCGGCCAACTTCGCCGCCCAGGCCGTCATGGCCGGGGTTCACGACCTGATCGTGGCCGGCGGCGTGGAGTCCATGAGCCGGGTGCCCATGGGCACCGACGGCGGGCCCCTGGCCAGGGGCGTCACCGACCGCTTCACCATCGTGCCCCAGGGCATCTCGGCGGAGATGATCGCCGACCGGTGGGGCTTTACCCGCGAGCAACTGGACCAGTTCTCCCTGGAGAGCCACCGGAAGGCGGCCCGCGCCATCGACGCCGGCCACTTCAAGGCCGAGATCGTCCCCCTCGAGGTGAAGCTGCCCGAGGGCGAGACGGTGCGCTTTGACACCGACGAGACGGTCCGCCGCGACACCTCGCTGGAGAAGATGGCCACGCTCGTGCCGGCCTTCAAGCCCGACGGCAAGGTCACGGCGGGCAACTCGAGCCAGATCACGGACGGGGCCTCGGTGCTCCTGATCGCCTCGGAGAAGGCCCTGAAGGAGCACAACCTCAAGCCCCGGGCCCGCTTCGTGGCCATGGCGCTCTCGGGCGTGGACCCCACCATCATGCTGACCGGCCCCATCCCGGCCACCCGAAAGGTGCTCCAGAAGGCCGGGCTGGGGCTGGACGACATGGACGTCATCGAGGTCAACGAGGCCTTCGCCTCGGTGGTCCTGGCCTGGCTGGCGGAGCTCCGGCCGGCGGACCCGGCGCGCCTGAACCCCAACGGCGGCGCCATCGCGCTGGGGCACCCGCTGGGGGCCACCGGCGCCCGGCTGCTGACGAGCCTGGTGGGAGAGCTGGAGCGGCGCAAGGGCCGCTACGGGTTGCAGACCATGTGCGTCGGCTTCGGTATGGGCATCGCCACCATCATCGAGCGGATCGACGGCTGAGAGGGGTAACGGCGAGGGTAGCGGCTTGAGAGGGGCATCCGCCATGATTTCGTTTGAACTGTCCCAGGACGAGCAGTCGCTGGCCGGCATGGCCCGGGAGTTCGCCGAGACCCGGCTGCGCCCCGTGCTCCGGGAGTGCGAGGCGGGCCGCGGGGTGCCCGAGGCGCTGGGAAAGGAGTTCTTCGAGCTCGGCCTGGCCACCCTGGCGCTCCCGGAGGAGCTGGGCGGGGTGGGCCTGGGGCCGCTTTCCCGGGCCATCGTCTGGGAGGAGCTGGCCTGGGGGGACCTGGGCGCCGCCCTGGCCATGCCGGGGCCGGGCCTGGCGGCCCACGCCCTGATGGTCCTGGCTGACGGCGCCCAGCGGGCCGAGGCCCTGGAGCCCTTCGCCGGCCGCGACGGTTTCCGGCGCCGCGGGGCGCTGGCCCTCTTCGAACCGGGCTTCGGCGGCCCGCCGGAGTTCCGGACGGTGGCCCGCCGCGACGGCCCGGACTACGTCATCGACGGCAAGAAGGCCATGGTGCTGAACGGCGGGCTGGCGGACCTGGTGGTGGTCGTCGCCACCCTCGACCCCGAGGCCGGCTGGGACGGCCTGGCCGCCTTCCTGCTGCCCGGCGACACGCCGGGCCTGGCCTGGGGGCCGCGCCGGGAGACGACGGGGCTGGAGACGGCGACCTACGCCGACCTGGTCCTCGACGGCTGCCGGGTGCCGGCCGGCGCGAAGCTGGCGGGCGAGGGGGCCGAGGCCTTTGGCCGGTTCCTGGCCGAGCTCAGGATCGAGGCGGCGGCCCAGGCCGTCGGCCTGGCCCGGGCGGCCCAGGAGCACGCCGCCCGCTACGCCACCCAGCGCAAGGCGTTTGGCCAGTACATCGCCGAGTTCCAGGGGGTCTCCTTCATGGTGGCCGATTCGGCCACGGAGGTCGACGCCGCCCGGTGGCTGACCTGGCGGGCCGGCTGGGCGCTGGGGCTGGAGCCGGGCGCCGGCACCGGCCACCCACCCGCCGGGGAGCTGGCGGCGGCGGCCCACGCCCAGGCCCTGGCGGCGGCCCGCTTCGTCACCGACCGGGCCGTGCAGGTCCTGGGCGGCCACGGCTACGTGGACGACCATCCGGTGGAGAAGTGGATGCGGGACGCCAGGGCCCACGCGGTGTTGAACGCCGGCGGCAACCCCGCCTGGTCCGACGCCCGGCTGGCCGACGCGGCGCTGGGCCTCACCGCCCGTCCCGCCCCGAAGGGGGTGCCGGCGTGATCGACTTCACCCTGACCGAGCAGCAGAAGAACATCCGCGACTTCCTGCACTGGTTCGCCGAGACGGAGATCCGGCCCATCGCCCGCGAGGCCGACCGGCTGGGCGACGTGCCGCCGGGGTTCTTCAAGAAGGTAAAGGCGATGGGCATCTCCATGGAGGCCATCCCCAAGGACGTGGGCGGGGAAGGGGAGGGGGCCGGCGAGGTCAAGGACCGCCGGGGCCAGCGCCAGACCAACCGCCTCTCGGTCATCGCCTCGGAGGAGATGGCCTGGGGCGACCCGGCCGTCGTCATCACCCTGCCCGGCCCGGGCCTGGGCGGCCCGCCGGTGAGGCTCATCGGCACTCCCGAGCAGAAGGAGCGCTTCTTCTCGGTCTTCAGGGCCGAGGAGCCCCGCTGGGCGGCCTACGCCATGACCGAGCCCGAGGCCGGCTCCGACGTGGCCGGCATCCGAACCACCGCCCGCAAGGAAGGCGACGTCTACGTGCTGAACGGGACCAAGACCTTCATCACCAACGGCGCCCGGGCCTCGTGGAACGTGGTCTTCGCCACCGTCGACAAGAGCCTGGGCCGGGCGGGGCACCGGGCCTTCGTCGTCGAGAACGACCGGCCGGGCTTCAAGGTGACCCGGATCATGAAGAAGATGGGGCTGCGGGCCTCGGAGACGGCCGAGTTCGTGCTGGACGACTGCGAGGTGCCGGCGGACAACCTCCTGGGCGGCGAGGAGCACTACCAGCGCCAGGGCAAGGAAGGGTTCAAGGTGGCCATGGCCACCTTCGACTCCACCCGGCCGGTGGTGGCGGCCATGGGCGTCGGCATCGCCCGGGCGGCCATGGAGTACGCGGCGGACTACCTCAAGCAGAACCTGATGCTGGACCGGCCGGTCCCGGCGTACTCCCGCATCCGGGAGACCCTGGCCGAGATGAAGCGGAAGCTGGACGCGGCGAGGCTGCTCATCTGGCGGGCGGCCTGGATGGCCGACGCCGGCCTCCCCAACTCCCGGGAGGCGGCCATGGCCAAGGCCTACGCCGGCCGGGTGGCCACCGACGTCTGCACCCTGGCGGTGGAACTGATGGGCCCCGAGGGGGCGTCGCGGGACCACCCGGTGGAGAAGTGTTTCCGCGACGTCAAGGTGTACGATATCTTTGAGGGCACCGGCGAGATCATGCGGGTGATCATCTCCAGGCGGGTGTTCCAGGCCCTCGGGGAAGCGGGATGAGGCTTTAACCGCACATGGAGGCGAGGAGGCGAGCCGGGCGTTGAACATCGTCGTCTGTCTGAAGCAGATCATCGACTACGAGATCCCGCCGCGGGCCTTCAGGATCGACCGGCAGAAGAAGAAGCCCGCCATGCCCGATGCCAGCCTGGTGATCGGGCCCTTCGACGAGAACGCCCTCGAGGTGGCGCTGCAGCTCAGGGAGAAGGCCGGGGGCGGCAGGATCACCGCCGTGTCCATGGGACCCGAGAGCGCCATCGAGGCGCTCAGAAAGGCCCTGGCCGTCACGGCCGACGAGGCCGTGCTCCTTTCCGACCCCGCCTTTTCTGACCTTGACCCCTTCGGCACCGCCCGGGTGCTGGGCGCGGCCATCAAGAAGCTGGGCGGTGCCGACCTGGTGCTCACCGGCCGCCAGTCGGGCGACTGGGACGCCGGGCAGGTGGGGCAGCTCCTGGCCGAGGAACTCGGCGCGCCCTGCGTCAACTTCGCCTTCCGGGCGGAGCCGGGCGGCGACGGCCGGGTGCGGCTGTACAAGGAGACTCCCGGCGGGGCGGAGATCCTGGAGGCCGGGACGCCGGTGGTGGCCACGGTGACCAACGCCGAGACCAACCAGCTCCGGCTGGCCAAGGTCCGGGACCTGATGGCGGCCAACCGGAAGCCCGTTCCCACCTGGTCCGCGGCCGACCTGGGCCTGGACCCGGCGGCGCTGGCGGCCGGCCGCATCGAGGTGCTGGACCTCTACGTGCCGACCTACGACGCCAGGTGCGAGTTCGTCACCGGCGAGACCCCGGAGGACAAGGCCAGTGCCCTGGCCCGCCGGCTGGTCGAGCTGAAACTGGTCTAGGGGGGCCTGTCCATGCCTGGCATTGTCATCGTCGCGACCGCCGAGGGACAGGGCACCAACCCGGCGGCGCTGGAGCTCCTGGGCGGCGGGGCCGGCCTGGCCAAGGCCCTGGGCTGCCCCCTCGAAGCCGTTCTGGTCTCGGGGTCCGGCACCGATCCCGCCGGCCCGGCGGCAAAGCTCTTCGCCGGCGGCGCGCGGCGCGTGTATTCGGTCCGTCACGAACGCCTGGGCAACGGCTCGCCCGAGGCGGCCCTGGAGGCGCTGACCGCCGCCTGCCGGCGGGCGGAGCCCAGGGTGGTGCTGTTCTCCGCCGACAGGCTCGGCCTGGAGGTGGCGCCGCGGCTGGCCCACCGGCTGGGCGGTTCCATGATCACCGACGCGGTCGCCCTGGAGGTCCGGGACGGCGACGTGGTGGCCACCCGGCCGGCGTTTGGCGGCAAGGCCATGGAGCAGGTGGCCGCCCGGGCGACCCCCCAGGTGGTCACGGTGAAGCTGCGGGCCCTGGAGCCGGCCGCCCTCGACGAGTCCCGCTCGGGCGAGCTGGTGGAGGTCCCGGTGGACCTCGATCCCGGCGTCGACCGGGTGAAGCTGGTGGAGCGGGTGGAGGAGGCCGCCGAGGGGCCGAAGCTGGAGACGGCCAGGGTGGTCATCGGCGGCGGCCGGGGCGTCGGCGGCGCCGAGAACTTCAAGCAGCTCGAGGAACTGGCCAGGGTCCTCGGGGCGGCGCTCGGGGCCTCCCGGGCCGCGGTGGACGAGGGCTGGGTGCCGGCGTCGTGGCAGATCGGCCAGACGGGCAAGGCCATCGCGTCTGACCTCTACATCGCCGTGGGCATCTCGGGGGCCAGCCAGCACACGGCGGGCATCTCGGGGGTCAAGACCATCGTGGCCATCAACACCGACCCCGAGGCGCCCATCTTCGAGCGGGCCCACCTGGGGGTGGTGGGCGACCACAAGGCGGTGGTGCCCGCCCTCACCGCCCGCCTGAAGGAGCTGCTGGGCAAGTGACCGGGGGGCGGGGCGGCCCGCGCGGCCGCCCCGCCCTCCCGGCGCCCGTCGCCGCGCGGTCACCGTCAGGGAAGGAGCCCGGTCCCGATGGACCTTTCCAACCCCATGCGCGAGGTCTACTGGAACATCACCGGCAAGAACCTGATGTATGTTCTGCTGGTGCCGGTGCTGGTGGCCTTCTTCCGGGGCTTTTATTCGAAGTACCGGCTGTGGAAGATCGGCCGGCCCACCCGGCGGCGCGACAACTGGCGCCGGCGGCTGGCCGGGTTCTTCCGGGGCGCGGTGGTGCAGGAGAAGAACTTCCGCGACCGCTACTCCGGGTGGATGCACTTCTTCATCTGGGGCGGGATGCTGGTCCTGTTCATCGGCACCGCCAACGTGGCCCTTGACGAGTACCTGGGCGTCCCAACCATGGAGGGCCTCTTCTACCTCTACTTCCAGTCCCTCGTGCTGGACGTCTTTGGCCTGCTGGCCATCGTGGGCCTGGCGATGGCCCTTTACAGGCGCTACGTGGTCCGGCCGCCCAGGCTCCACCGGACGCCCCAGGACGCCGTGTTCCTCGGCCTGTTGCTGCTCGTTCTGGTCACCGGGTTCGTCATCGAGGGGCTCCGGATCGCCGTCACCGAGGACCCCTGGGCCGCCTGGTCGCCGGTGGGCTGGGCGTTTGCCGCGGCCTTCCGGGCGACGGGGATGGCCGCGGAGACCATGGTCGGGCTGCACCGGTTCAGCTGGTGGTTCCACCTGGCGCTGGCCTTCGCGTGGATCGCCTGCGTCCCGTACACCAAGCTCACCCACCTGGTCACCTCGCCGGCCAACATCTACATGCGGTCGCTTGGGCCCAAGGGGCGGCTGGAGCCCATCAACCTGGAGACGGCGGAGTTCCTGGGGGCCTCCAACCTCCGGCACTTCACCTGGAAGCAGCTCTTTGACCTGGACGCCTGCACCGAGTGCGGCCGGTGCCAGGACGCCTGCCCGGCCCACGCGACGCTGAAGCCCCTGAACCCCAAGGCCGTCGTCCTGGACCTCCGCGACTACATGCACGAGTACGGGCCGCTGTACCTCAGGCGGGCCCAGGACGACCCCTGGGCCGCGCCGGCGGAGACCCCCGACGGCAGACCGGTGCCGGTGATGGTGGGGGCGGTGATCGCGGAGGACGCCCTGTGGTCCTGCACCACCTGCCGGGCCTGCATGGAGGCGTGCCCGGTGGAGATCGAACACGTGCCGGCCATCATGGACATGCGGCGCTTCCTCGCCATGGACCAGGCCAGCATGCCCGAGGGCATGGCGGACGCCATCAGGTCCCTGGAGACCCGGGGGCATCCCTTCCGGGGGACCGGCGGTGCCCGCACCGACTGGCTCCAGGGCCTGGACGTGCCGGTGCTGGACCTGTCGGCCGGGGGCGGGACGCGCGGCGCGGCGGGCGGCGCGGGCGCCGACGGGGCCGGGCCCGACGCCGACTTCGACGTGCTCTGGTGGGTCGGGTGCGCCATGGCCTTTGACGAGCGCAACCAGAAGGTGGCCCGCTCGCTGGCCCGGGTGCTGCACCGGGCCGGGGTCAGGTTCGCCATCCTGGGCAACAGGGAGAAGTGCACCGGTGACGCGGCCCGCCGGATCGGCCACGAGTACCTCTTCCAGACCCTGGCCGGGGAGAACGTGGCCACCCTCAACCAGGCGCTGGGAAACGGGCGGCCCAGGCGGATCGTCACCGCCTGCCCCCACTGCTACAACACCCTGAAGCACGAATACCCCGACTTCGGCGGCCACTACGACGTGGTCCACCACACCGAGTTCATCAGGGAACTGGTGGACTCGGGGCGGCTGAAGCTGGACGGGGAGGTCCGGGAGACCATCACCTTCCACGACCCCTGCTACCTGGGGCGCTACAACGACGTCTACGACGCGCCCCGGAAGACGCTGAAGGACCTCTCAGGCGCCGAGGTCCGGGAGATCGAGCGGGCCCGCGAGTCCAGCTTCTGCTGCGGCGGGGGCGGGGCGCTGGTCTTCGTGGAGGAGCGGATCGGCACCCGGATCAACCAGACCCGGGCCCGCCAGGCGGCCGAGACCGGCGCCAGGACGGTCTGCACGGCGTGTCCCTTCTGCATGACCATGCTGGCCGACGGCCTGAAGACCACCTCGGGCGACGAGGTGCAGGCCCTGGACCTGGCCGAGCTGGTGGACCGGGCCACGGCGCCGGCCGGACCGGCGGCGGTGGGCGCCGGCACCGGCGCGTCACCGGGCGACGGGAGTCGGTAGGAGGCGGTAGCGCGTGCCGGAGCGGGCGGCCGCCGGGGGTCGGGCTCCCGGGCCGCTGGCCGGGTACCGGGTGCTCGACCTGTCGCGGCTCCTGCCGGGCGGGTTCTGCACCATGCTCCTCGCCGACCTCGGCGCCGAGGTGGTGAAGGTGGAGGAACCCGGCCCCGGCGACTACCTCAGGGCGGTGCCGCCACTGATCGAGGGCACCAGCGTGTTCTTTCACCAGTTGAACCGGGGCAAGAAGAGCGTCGCCCTGGACCTGCGCCGGCCCGGGGGGCGCGACGCGCTCCTGGCCCTGGCCCGCCGGGCCCACGTCTTGCTCGAGGGGTTCCGGCCGGGCGTCATGGCCGGCTGGGGCCTGGGACCCGAGGCAGTGGCCCGGGCCAACCCCGACCTGATCTACGCCTCCCTCTCGGGGTGGGGGGCGCGCGGGGGTTCCCGGCGGGCGGGCCACGACCTGAACTTTCTGGCCGCGGCGGGGCTCCTGGACCTGGCGGCCCGGACGGCGGCCGGCCCCGGCCGGCCGCGGCCGCCGCTGCCGCCGGTACCCTGGGCGGACCTTTTGGGCGGGCTCTTCGCCGCGCTTCAGATCGCGGCCGCGCTCGCCTCGCGGCGGCCCGGCGGCTGGCTGGACCTGGCCCTGGCCGACCCGCCCGTCCTGGTCCAGTGCCTGCAGGCGGCGGAGGTGCTGGCCACCGGCGCGCCGGCCTACCCCGGGAGCCTGCCCATGAGCGGCCGCTTCGCCTGCTACCAGGTGTATCCCACCGCCGACGGGCGGTGGGTCAGCCTGGGGGCGCTGGAGCCCAAGTTCTGGGCGGCCCTTTGCCGGGCGCTCGGCCACCCGGAGTGGATTCCCCGGCAGTACGACCCGGACCCGGCCGTCCAGGCGGGCCTGGTGGCGGGCCTGACAGAGCGCTTTGGCCGGCGGACGCTGGCCGAGTGGGAGCGCTTCGCCGAGGAGCACGACGTGTGCCTCGAGCCCGTGCGGAGCCTGGAGGAGGCCCTGGCCGTCCCCCGCCTGGCCGCCCGGGGGCTCCTCGAGCGGCGGCTGGTGGCCGGGCGGGAGGCGGGCCAGCTCGCCCTGGCGGCGAGGCCCGAGGCCGGCCCGGAGGCGGGGGAGGCGGCCGCGGGAGCGCCCCCCGACGGCACGGCTCCCGCCCTCGGCCAGCACACCCGGGAACTGTTGCTCGAGGCCGGACTCGAGCCCGAGCGGATCCAGAGCCTGGTGGCCGACGGCACGGCCGCCGTCGCGGGCGAGAGAGGGGAGAGGGCTCATTGAAGGGATTGCCGGTGACCATCTACACCCGGGCCGGGGAGCGCGCCTCGGAGCAGGCCAAGGAGTACCTGACCCAGCGGGGCGTGGTCTGCGCCGAGCGGTCCCTGACCCACGACGTCACCATGCCCGGCTACCTGAGGAAGCTGACGGGCCAGACCCGCACGCCCACCGTCTTCGTGGGCGACGAGTGGGTGGCCGGCTTCGACCCGCCCCGCATCGACGAACTCCTCCGGCAGGCAGCCCCGCCGGCCGGTCCCGGCCAGGGCCGGACGGGCCAGTTCCCGGCCCACAAGAGCTAGGCCACCGGTCTTAGGACGAAGGTCGGTTGACGGCGGGTCCCGGCTGGCGTAGGGTCTTTTTGGGACCCGAAGTATCAGGCGCGCCAGGATGGGCCCCGCTGGAGGTGCGGACATGGCTACGGCAGTGGATCCCCTGACCGAGGGGATCGCGGCCCGAGTCAAGGTTGAACTCAAGGTCAGCGAGGAGACCCAGGGCCTGGACATTCAGGTCGTCCCCGACCGGAACGGCGTGGTCGTCCTGCGGGGGAGCGTCCCGTCGGAAGCCGCGAAGAAAGCCGCCGTCCGGGCCGCGTGGCGGGTACAGGCCGTCGGCGGGGTTCGTGACGAGCTGAAGGTCGGGGGCCAGCGGTAAAAACCGTTCCCCGTTGAGAAGAGGTCACACCACCGGCCGGACAATCATCGCCGCATCTCGTCGCAGCAATAGCCGGAGCAACCGACAAGGCCACTACACGGCAACAGAATATCCGGCAACGGTGTGCACCCGGGCCGGCCCGCAAGGGCCGGCCTCCGGGTTTCGGGCGGTACCCGATCTCGGGCCGGGAGGGCAGGAAGATGGGTGCCGAGGCCGGAAAGTCCGTATCAGCATGAGCCACCGGCGACCGTCGTGGGACGACTATTTCCTGGACATGGCCCGGCTCGTGGCGACCCGGGCCACCTGCCCGCGCCGCCGGGTCGGCGCCGTGCTGGTGCGGGACAGGCGGGTCATCGCCACCGGCTACAACGGCGCCGTCCGCGGCGCGCCCCACTGCGACGAGGTGGGGTGTCTCCTGGTGGACGGCCACTGCCGGCGGGCGACCCACGCCGAGTTGAACGCGCTGCTCTACTGCGCCGCCTACGGCGTGTCCTCGGCCGGCGCCACCCTTTACTGCACCGACTTTCCCTGCGTGGACTGCGCCAAGGCGCTGGTGCAGGCCCAGGTGAGGCACGTGGTCTACCTGGCCGACTACCCCGACCCCAACTCCGCGGCGGTGCTGGAGGCGGGCGGGGTCACCCTCCGGAAGGCGGAGCCGGGGCCCGAGGGCTACCGGCTGCGTGACGCCTCCCGGGCAGGCGCCGCCGGGTCGGAGCCCACGTGACGGGAGCCTGCCGGGACTGGGGGCCGCAGACTTTCTTCGACTGTTGTCCGTTGCCGCGCACTCCGGCCGGCGGACCGGCATAGAGTACACCGCGAGCGCCGGGCGGGAGCCCGGAGGCGACCCGTGAGGGAAGCCAGGGCGTGGGCGCCGGTGCTCGCGGCTTTGCAAGGAAAATTTATCTGGGCTGCCCGCCCGGCCACTGGCACTTCGGTGCCCGTCCCGGCATAGAGTACACCACGAGCACCGGCCGGGCGTCCGCAGGTGCCCCCCGAGAGGGGGGCCAGGGCAAGGGTGCCGGTGCTCGAAAGCAGGGAGCGCGAGGGCCAGGCGTCCGCAGGTGCCCCTCGAAAGGGGGGCCAGGGCATGGGGCCCGGGAAGCGCTCCCTGCTTTTTTGCGGCCCGGCCGCCGGGACCCGGCCGCTCAGCCGCCCCGCCGGGACGGCCACGCTTCCGGATTGACCAGGTTCGGCGGCCTTTCTCCCCGCAGGGCGGCCACCAGGTTCTCCACGGCCATGGTGGCCATCCGGGTCCGCGTGGCCACGCTGGCCGAGCCGATGTGGGGCGTGAGTACCGCGTTGTCCAGTTCCAGCAGGGGGTCGTCGGGCGGGATGGGTTCCGCCTCGAACACGTCGAGCCCCGCGCCGGCGATGGCGCCCCGCCGCAGGGCGTCGGCCAGGGCGGCCTGGTCCACGACGGGTCCCCGGCTGGTGTTCACCAGGATGGCGGTGGGCTTCATCAGGGCGAGTTCGCGCCGCCCGATCAGGTGGGTGGTTTCCGGCGTGAGCGGCGTATGGATGGTGATGAAGTCCGACTCCCGGAGCAGGCGCTCCAGGTCGGCGAACTCGACGCCCAGTTCGGCCTCGAGGTCCGGCCGGCGGACGGGGTCGTAGTAGAGGAGGCGCATGTCGAAACCCCTGGCCCGCCGGGCGACGGCCGCGCCGATCCGGCCCAGGCCCACGATGCCCAGGGTGGCGCCGTGGACGTCCCGGCCGAGGAACAGTTGCAGCTCCCAGCTCCGCCAGCGGCCCGAGCGGGTGTAGCGGTCACCCTCGGCGATCCGCCGGGCCGCCGCCAGCAGTAGCGCCCAGGCGCAGTCGGCGGTGGTCTCGGTGAGCACGCCGGGAGTGTTGGTCACCAGGACGCCCCGGGCGGTGGCCGCCGCCACGTCGATGTTGTCAAAGCCGACGGCGACCTGGGATACCACCCGCAGGCGGGGCGCCGCGTCCAGGAGTTCGGCGTCGACGCGTTCGGTGAGCAGGCAGACCAGGCCCTCGGCCCGGGCGACCCGGCGCAGCAACTCTTCCCGGGGCGGCGGCACCTCCTGGCGTTCCCAGACCTCGAAGTCGGTGTGACGGGCCAGGCGTTCCATCGCCGCCGCGGGGAGGGGCCGGGACACGTAAACCCTGGGCGGGGACACGGTCATCATTCCCTTCGCGGGCCATCGGCTTCGCGGGGACCGGCGGCATTTCCTCCCCCGGAAGGGGGAGCGCCCTGCCGGGCAGAAGTCCTGCCCGGCGCGGGCGGCACGTTCGATTCCAACGTCCCTGGCCCCGCGGGCCGGCCGCCGGCGCTCCGGACGGATCTCGGGCCGGGCGGAGAAAGGATCGTGAGCGGTGGAACCGGTCGTCTATCTGAACGGAGCCTTCGTCCCCTACTCGCAGGCGGTCGTCCCCGTCGAGGACCGCGGCTACCAGTTCGGCGACGGGGTGTACGAGGTGGTGCGCTGCTACGGCGGGCATCCCTTCGAGGCCGACGCCCACTGGGAGCGGCTGGAGCGGAGCGCGGCCGCCCTTGGCATCGAGCTGCCGCTGACCCGGGCGGAGCTTACCGGTCTGGCGCTGGAGCTCTGCCGCCGTAACGGCCTCCGGGAGGCCGGGCTGTACGTGCAGGTTACCCGCGGCGTGGCCACGCGCAACCACCTGCCGCCGCCCGGCATGCGGCCCACGGTGGTGGCCATCGCCCGCGAGGCCAGGGCGCCCTCGGCCGAGCAGGTGGAGCGGGGGCTTCACTGCATCACCCTCCCCGACACCCGCTGGCTCCACAACGACATCAAGTCCGTCGCGCTCCTGGGCGCCGTGCTGGGCCGGCTGAAGGCGTCGGCGGCGGGAGCCGACGACGCCCTCTTCATCCGGGACGGCTGCCTGACCGAGGCCACGGCGGCCAACGCCCACCTGGTGCTGGGCGGCACCGTGGTCACCCACCCGGCCAACCACCTGATCCTGAACGGGATAACCCGCCGGGTGATGCTGCGTCTTGCCGGCCAGCTGGGTATTCCTGTCGAGGAGCGGCCGGCCGCCGAGGCCGAGCTCCGCCGGGCCGACGAGATCTTCATCTCGGGCACGGTGACCGAGCTCTTGCCCGTGACGCGGCTCGACGGGCAGCCGGTGTCCGGCGGGCGGCCGGGGCCCGTGTTCCGCCGGCTGTACCAGGCCATGGCAGAGCACGTCGAGACGTTCCGGGCCCGGGCCGCGGCGGCCTCGGGTTAGGGCAGCAGCATCCGGACGGCCCAGCCCGCCACGCCGGCCCCCGCGACCAGCCAGAGGGTGTCCACCCGGTAGCGGAGGATGGCGACCAGGCTGGTCCCCAGGATGGCCAGCGCCCACGGGTCGGTCACGGCCGCCCGGGCCAGGATGAGGGTGGTGGCGGCGATGGCTCCCACCACGGCGGCGTTCACGCCGGCGAGAAAGGCCCGGGCGGCGGCGCTCCGGCGTAGCCGCGCCAGGTGCGGCGCCGCCAGCAGGATGAAGGCGAAGGACGGGGCAAAGATGGCCCCGGTGGCGACCGCCGCTCCCACCACCCCGGCGACCTTGTAGCCGATGAAGGCCGCGGTGATCACCACCGGGCCCGGCGTTATCTGCCCCAGCGCGATGCCGTCGATGAACTCGCGCTCGCTGAGCCAGCCCAGGAGTTGCACCACTTCCCGCTGGATGAAGGGAATGATCACCAGCCCGCCGCCGAAGATGAGGGCGCCTACCTTCAGAAAGAACAGGGTCAGCTGCCACAGGATGGGCGCCGCCGCGCCCGCTCCCAGGGCCAGGGGCACCAGGGCGGCGCCGGACGGCGTGCCGGTCCCGCCGGCGGGGCCCTCTTCCGGGGAGCCGCCCCGACCGGTGTCCCGCGAGGTGGAGGCTCCCTCGGTGACAGCCTCGGGGACCGGGCGCCTTGGCCGGTAGCGGTCCAGCAGGTACCGGGCGGTGGCGGCGACGCCCGCCGCGCCAAAGGTGATCACCTCGTTGACCCGGCCCAGGAACGTGACGAGGACCGCCGCCGCGAACAGGGCGGCCAGGAAGCGATCGGTCACCGCCGAGCGGCCCATCCGCCAGGTGGCCACGCCGATGAGGGCGATCACCAGCGGGGAGATGCCGTGGAAGACGGCCGACACGTCCGGCAGCGCTCCCAGGGCAAAGTAGATCCAGCTCAGCGCGAGGATGATTCCAAACGCGGGGAGGATGAACCCCGCCCCAGCCGCGAAGGCGCCGGCCACGCCGCCCCTCACGTAGCCGATGTAGATACCCAGCTGGGTGGAGGCCGGCCCGGGCAGCATCTGGCAGACGGCCAGCCCCTCGAGAAACCGTTCCTTGGACAGCCACCGGCGGCGTTCCACCAGCAGGTCGTCCATGAGGGCGATGTGGGCCAGCGGCCCGCCGAAGCCGGTGAAGCCGAGCCTGAGAAAGGTGAGGAAGATCTCCGGCAGCCGGCGGGCCGGTACCGGTGTCTCGGCAGCTGAGGGCGTCTCGGTCGCGGGCACGCGCAGGCCTCCTCGCGTCCGGGCATCAGGCTCCGATCGGCGTCGCCGGCGAGGTGGTGGTGCCGGGTCCGGTCCGACCGCGCTCCTTGGACTTTCCCTGGTCATCGGGTAGCGGGCCCTGACAGTAGTCCTCCACCGCCAGCTTTCTCAGAACATCGGGAATCTCGGTGCGTAACATCTCCAGTTCCAGGAGCGCCCGCAGGTTCTTATCCCGGTCCACAAGGTGGCACTGGTCGTCCCGCGCCAACGCCATCCTGAGGTTGAGGAGAAATTCCCGCACCTGTTCTTCCGCAGCCAGATGCGCCTCCTCCTGTCGACAGGGTAAACTGACTGTTATCAAATGCAGTTTCTTGCGCTGAACGCAATCCCCGAGCGGCTTTGGGAGACTTGGTTTGCTGCCGCCGTACGGCGGGATCCGGACCCGGGTAGCCGGCGGGATTCCTGGCACGGGTGAAGAACAGTCTCAGGGGTTTTTCGACCCGTCCGGGAGGTGTCAAGGGTGCTCATCGTTGGAGAACGCATCAACTCCAGCCGCGCGGCCATCGCCGAACTCCTCGCCAGGCGCGACGAGGCCGGTGTGGTCCGCGAGGCCGGCCGCCAGGTGGAGGCGGGCGCCCGGTACATCGACGTGAACGCCGGCACCTTTGTGTCGGACGAACCTGAACTCCTGGCCTGGCTCGTCGAGACCATCCAGGGCGCCCTGGACGTGCCGCTGTGCATCGACAGCCCGAACCCCGCGGCCGTCAGGGCGGCGCTGGAGAAGCACCGCGGCCGGGCCCTGGTGAACTCGATAACCGGCGAAGAGGGACGCTTCGCGGAACTCTTGCCCCTGATCAAGGAACACGGTTCCGCCGTCGTTGCCCTCTGCCTGGACGACGCGGGCATGCCGGCCGACGCGGACCAGGCCGTGGCCAAGGGCAGCCGCCTGGTGGACCGCCTGCTGGCCGCCGGCGTCGCCGCGGGCGACATCTTCGTCGACCCGGTGGTCCGGCCGGTGAGCACCGACGGCCGGGCCGGCCTGGCGGTGGCCGACACCATCCGGGCAATCAGGCAGAAGTACCCGGGCGTGCACACCATCTGCGGCCTGAGCAACATATCGTTCGGCCTGCCTGAACGGCGCCTGCTCAACCGGGCGTTTCTGGTGGTGACGATGGCCGCCGGGCTGGACTCGGTCATCCTTGACCCCCTTGACTCGAAGTTGATGGCGCTCTTGCGGGCGGCCGAGGCCCTTCTCGGCCGGGACGAGTACTGCGCCCGGTACCTGCGGGCCTATCGCGACGGGAAGCTGAGCGCCGGCTGAAGGGGACTAGCCCATGGCGGTGGTTGAGTTCCAGCCGGTCGGGCTGCGGGTCGAGGTGGCGGAAGGCACCACGGTGCTCGACGCGGCCCGGCTGGCCGGGAGCGACCTGGGCCGGTGGGGCATCAGGGCGACCTGCGGCGGGCAGGCCTGGTGCGGCCAGTGCCGGGTGGAGGTCCTGGCGGGACGCGTCTCGGGCGCCGGCGAGAAGGAACTGGAGATGCTCGCCCGGCTGGGCGCCCGCGACGGTTACCGCCTTGCCTGCCGGGCCAGGGTGCTCGGGGACGTCAGGGTCGGGCTCCAGCCGGTGCACAGCGGGCTCCGGCTCCAGGTGGCGGGAACCTTCAACCCGCCGGCCCCCGAGCCCGCCGTCGCCCCGGCGGCGTTCGAGCTTTCCCCGCCGGAGGTCGGCGACCGGCTCGGCGACGCCGACCGGCTCCTGCAGGCCCTCGGCCGGGTCGGCTGCGACCTCGAGGTCCTGAGGGGCACCACCGACTTCCTACGGCGCCAGGGCTACCGCGGCCGGGCGGTCACCCGCCGGGGGGAGATCATCGCCCTCCGGCCCGAAGGGGCGCCGCTTCTGGGCCTGGCGGTGGACCTGGGCACCACGAAGCTGGCGGCGTATCTGGCCGACCTGGAGACCGGGGAGCTCCTGCGGGCCGGAGCCCGGCTGAACCCCCAGCTCGCCTACGGCGAGGACGTCGTCGCCCGGCTGGGGTACGCTTCGGCTTCGGGCGAGAACTATGCCCGGATAAGGGGCGCGGCCGTGGAAGCCGTGAACGAGCTTGCCGCCGGGCTCTGCGCGGAGGCGGGCTGCGGCCCCGAAGACGTCCACGACGCCGTGGTCGGCGGCAACACCGCCATGCACCACCTGCTGCTGGGCCTGGACGTGTCGCAGCTGGGCTGGGCGCCGTACGTGCCGTCAGTGGCCGGGCCGGTGGACGTGAAGGCCCGGGACCTCGGGCTGAAGCTGGGAACCGGGACGTACGTGCACCTCCTCCCCTGCGTGGCGGGGTACGTGGGCGGCGACCACGTGGCGGTGCTGCTGGCCACGGACCTGGCCGCCCACGGCGGGGTGGCGCTGGCCGTCGACGTGGGCACCAACACCGAGATCGCCCTGGCGAAGGACGGAGCCGTGACCTGCACTTCCTGCGCCTCGGGCCCGGCGTTTGAAGGCGGGCACATCTCCCGGGGCATGCGCGCCGTCGCCGGCGCCATCGACCGGGTGTGGCTGGAGGGGGACCAGATCCGCTACAGCGTGGTGGAAGGCGGCGAGCCGGCCGGGTTCTGCGGCGCCGCCGTCATCGACCTGGTGGCCGCGCTCCTGCAGGCGGGCCTGGTGGACCGGAGCGGGCGGCTGGTCAAGGGCCGGCCGGGGGTGGAGGAGGGGAGCGAGGGGCTACAGGTGAGCCTCGGCGGGGTACCGCTCACCCAGGGGGACATAAGACAACTCCAGCTGGCCAAGGCGGCGGTGCGCACCGGAGTCGAGGCGCTCCTGGCGACCACCGGGACCGGGCCGGAGGAGGTGGACCGGGTCTACGTGGCCGGGGCCTTCGGCGTGGCCATCGACCCGGGCAACGCCGCGGCGATCGGCATGTTCCCGCGGCTGCCCGGCGCCACGTACGTGCCGGTGGGCAACGCGGCCGGGGTGGGCGCCTACCTGGCCCTGGTCTCCGAGAGCAAGCGGCTGGAAGCCGCGCGGCTGGCACGGGCGGCCGGGTACGTGGAACTCACCGTCCATCCGGGATATCAGGAGCTCTTTCTATCGTGCCTGGGTTTCCCGGGCGGCGCCTGACCGTCGAACCCGCCGTTCCGGGGCGTCATCGTCGTGGTGCTGGTGGCCGGCGGCGCGGAACGCCTCCCGGGCCGCCTCCAGGCTGGCGGCCAGGTGCTCCTCCTCGTGGGCCAGCGTGAGGAACCAGGCCTCGAAGGGGGAGGGGGCCAGGTGGACCCCCCGGTCCAGGAGCGCGAAGAAGAACCGGCTGAAGGCTTCCCGGTCGGCCCGCAGCGCCGTCCGGTAGTCGGTGACCGGCCCGTCGGTGAAAAAGAGGGTGAACATGGAGCCCCAGCGGTTCAGCCGGACCGGGCAGCCCGCCTCCCGGGCCAGCGCCTCCAGGTGCGCGGCCAGGTACGCCGCCCGGTCGTCCAGGACGTCGTAGACGCCCGGCCGGGCCAGCACCTCCAGGGTCGCCAGGCCGGCGGCCACCGACAGCGGGTTTCCGGCGTGGGTCCCGGCCTGGAAGACCGGACCTTCCGGCGCCACCAGGGCCATCAGGTCGGCCCTGCCCCCGTAGGCCGCCAGGGGCAGGCCGCCCCCGATCACCTTGCCGAGGCAGGTGAGGTCGGGGGTCACGCCCAGGGCCTGCTGCGCCGCGCCGTAGGCCACCCGGAAGCCGGTGATGATCTCGTCGAAGACCACCAGGGCGCCGTGGGCCCGGGCCAGGTCACGGACGCCCTCCAGAAACCCGGGGGCCGGCGGGACGATGCCCATGTTGCCGGCGATGGGTTCCACGAGCACGCAGGCGATGGTCTCCCCCCGCTGCCGGAACAGTTCCCGCAGGGGTTCCAGGTCGTTGTAGGGTAAGGCGTGCACCGCGCCGGCCGCGGCGCCGGCGGTCCCGGCCGAGTCGGTGACCCCGACGGTGGCCGCCCCCGAGCCGGCCTTCACCAGCACGGCGTCGGAGTGCCCGTGGTACGCGCCCTCGAACTTCACCACCCCGGGCCGCCCCGTGGCGGCCCGGGCCAGCTTGAGGGCTCCCTCCACTGCCTCTGCCCCGCTGTTGCCGAAGAAGAGCCGTTCCATGGCGGGGATGGCCTGCCGGATGGCAAGCGCCAGCTGGGTCTCGGCCGGCGTCGGCGCCCCCACCACGGCGCCCCGGCGGACGGCCCGGGCCACGGCCTCGGCGACCGCGGGGTGGCCGTGGCCCAGGATCACCGGCCCGTAGCCGCAGACGTAGTCGACGTAGCGGTTGCCGTCGGCGTCCCAGAGGTACGCCCCCTCGGCGCGGGTGATGAACACCGGGGCGCCGCCCCCCACGCCCCGAAACGACCGGGCGGGGCTCGACACGCCGCCCGGGATGAGGGCGGCCGTCGCCGCGTAGAGTTCGTGAGACTTTTCCCGGGTTATACCCACGGTGCGCCGCCCCCCGGAGTCTCGCTCAGAGGTTCCAGCCGCCGCTGACCACGATCACGGCCCCCGTCACGAAGCTCGCCCGGGGCGAGGCCAGGAAGAGCACGGCGTCGACGATGTCGTCGCTGGTGCCCGGGCGGCCGACGGGGTTCCGCCGGTCGGTCATCCGCCCGGCCGCGGCGCGGGAGAGGTCCCGGTCCTCGATGATCCCCGGGCAGACGGCGTTCACGGTGATGCCGAACGGCCCTTCCTCCACGGCCAGGGTACGGGTGAGGGAGACGACGGCCGACTTGCCGGCCAGGTGGGGGCCGATCCTGGCCCGGCCGCCGGCCCGGTCGGCGCCGGCGGCCCCCAGGTTGATCACCCGGCCCCACCGCCGGGGGCGCATGTCCTCCAGGGCGGGCATGGTGCAGTAAAAGGTGGCGCCGATGGTGCCCCGGATGATGCGGTCGAACTCCTCCACGGCGTGCTCGCGGGTCTCCTTGTAGGCGAACTCGCCGACGTTGTTCACCAGCACGTCCAGGCGCCCGAGTTCCTCGACGACCCGGCGGACCATGGCCCGGCAGGCCCGGGGGTCGGTGTTGTCGGCCCCGACGGCCAGGCTCCGGCGGCCCTCGGCCTGGATGGCCGCCACGACCTTCCCGGCCGCTTCGGCGGCCTGCTTGTAGTTTACGGCCACGTCGGCGCCGGCCCTGGCGAGCCCCAGGGCGATGTGGCGGCCGATACCCCGCGAGCTTCCCGTCACCAGCGCTACCCGGCCCTCCAGCGGCCGGTCGGCTGCGTCCACCGCGACCCCCCGCCTTTCTCCGCTACAGGTTCGTCTGGCCGGCCGGGGTTCCTGGGCGTGAGGGGCGGTTCGG
Organism: Symbiobacterium thermophilum; assembly: GCA_020725105.1. Taxonomy (GTDB): domain Bacteria; phylum Bacillota; class Sulfobacillia; order DYFQ01; family DYFQ01; genus DYFQ01. The sequence goes on along the minus strand of DYFQ01000033.1, from coordinate 2,465 downwards.
CGGGCCGGTCAGCAGCCGGCGCGGGCCGAGCGGCCGGCTTGCGGAGGCGCGTCGGGCCGCCAGGCGACCACCCGGTTCTTGCCCTGCTGCTTGGCCCGGTCCTTGGCGGCCTCGGCGCAGCGCAGGAGGAGTTCCGGTTCGGTGGCGTCGTCGGGGAACTGGGCCAGCCCGGCCGACACGGTGACCGGCAGTTCCCAGCCCCGGGTCTCGGAATTGACGGCGGCGCGGATGCGCTCGGCAACGGCGGACGCCTCCTCGCGGCCGGCCCCCGGCATGACGATGAGGAACTCGTCGCCCAGGAGCCAGCGGGCCACGAAGTCGCTGCGCCGCACCTGCCGGGTGAGCAACTCCCCCAGGGCCCGGATCATCCGGTCGCCGGCCCGGTGGCCCAGCCGGTCGTTGTACTGCTTCAGGTTGTCCCCGTCGATCAACAGGACGGCGCACGGCTGGTTCAGCCGGGCCGACCGGCGGCACTCCCACTCCAGAAAGTCCCTGGCCGCCCGCTGGTTGGGCAGCCTGGACACGGGATCGGTGTAGGCCAGGGTCCGGGTCTCTTCAAGGAGGTCGACGGTGTCGACCACCCGCTGCACCAGCATCTCCATGAGGCGGGCGGCGGGGGCGTCGGGGTGGTCGGGGCTGGCCGGGTCGGCCGGAGCCCGCAGAAAGACCGCGTCGCCACCGATCTCCTTGGCCCGGCGGACACCCCGCTCGGCGGAGACGATCATGCCCCCCGCGCTCCGGGCGTGGTCGGGGTAGCCGCTGATGCCGATGCTGGCGCTGATGGGCAGGGGGGCGCCTCCCGGAAGCCGGATGATGGTGTCGCGGATCTGGCCCAGCATTTCCCGGGCAAAGGTCCGGGCGGCGGCGGTATCAATCCCCGGCAGGAGCACGGCGAAGACGTCGCCGCCGAACCGGTACAGCCGGCGGCCGGGCGCCGCGCCCCCACCGGGACCCCCCGGGCCGGCCGGGGCTTGGTGCGTCGCAGCCTTGGCCGGCGCGGCTTCTCCCGCGGCGGCCTCCTCGGCCTCCAGGTCGGCCAGGCTTTCCCCGAGCGCCCGGGCGACCTCTTGGACCAGGACGTCGCCTGTCTCCCGGCCGAACTGGGTGTTGATGGCGTGCAGGCCGTCCACGTCCACCAGGAGCAGGGTGACGGGCTGGCCGCGGCCGGTGGCCCAGTCCACGGCCGCGCTCAGGTCGGCAAGAAAAGCAAAGGCGTTACCGAGCCCTGTCAGGGCGTCCACCCGCAGGGAAGGCAGGTCGGGGTGAAACAGGCGGCCCGGGTCGCCAACCTGATTCCGCTGATCCATGGTGCCTGATGACTTCCCTTCCCGCCGGGAAATTCCTGCCCGGCCCCACGCACCCGGGGCGCGTGAGCCGGTTGGCCCAGGCAGGAAGGGAACGGGTCGGCCAGCGAACTTCCGTCGGCATGAGCGCGCCGGTCCGACCGTGCCCCGGCGCCGCCTCCCGCTGGTGGGGAGCCGGCCTGCTCCTTCTGGCCGCCAGCATCTGGGGCGGCATGTACGTGGTGTCCAAGGCGGTGCTGGACTTCATCCCGCCCATGACCCTCCTGGTGCTGCGGCTGGTGATGGCCGCCGCGGTGCTGGGGGCCTGGGCCCGGCTCCGGCGGGAGCCGGCCCCCCGGGGCCGGGACCTGGGCCTGGTGGCCGTCATGGCGCTGGTGGGGATGACCGTGTCGGTCGGGGCCCAGTTCACCGGCACTCGCCTGGCCACGGCGCAACTGGGCGCCCTGATCACCTCGGCTTCCCCCGCCTTCATCGTGGTGTTCGCCGCCCTCATCCTGCGGGAAGCGATCGTTCCCCGCACCCTGGCCGCCCTGGCCATCGCAAGCGCGGGGGTGGTGCTGGTGGTCGGTCTGGAGGGGCTGGCCGGCGGCTCGAGGGTCCTGGCGGGAAACGTGTGGCTTCTGGTGGCCGCTCTCTCCTGGGCCCTTTACTCGGTCCTGGCCAGAGCGGTGACCCTCAAGTACCCGGCGGCGGTGGTGACGGCCTCCACCTGCGCACTGGGAGCCGCGTTCACGGCGCCCCTGGCCTGGTGGGAGTTGCGGGCGGAGCCGTGGCCGGCGTCGCTGCCGCCCGCGGTCTGGTGGGGCGTCGCGTACCTGGGCTTCATCTCCACGGTGGTGGCGTTTACCTGCTGGAACCGTGGCTTCGCGCTGGTGGAGGCGGCTCCGGCGGGGCTCTTCCTGTTCGCCCAGCCGGTGGTGGGCACGGCCCTGGGCTGGCTGCTGCTGGGGGAAAGCCCGGGCACCGGGTTTTTCGTGGGGGGCGCCCTGATCACCGCGGGGGTCGGTCTGGGACTTCTGACGCCGGCCCCCGGCCCCCCCGGCGCCGACCGCGGCGGCGGGGACCGGGTCGCCGCCGGGTCCGGCCGGGACTTGCGGCCGGCGGACCCGGACCCCAAAGCGAGCGGGGGGCAGCCGGGCTGCCCCCCAGCCAAGCGATGCC
>DYFQ01000002.1:47530-120294 GCA_020725105.1 Symbiobacterium thermophilum | reverse complement strand
CCAGACCGCGCGGCGGGCGGCCGGACCCGCCGCGATGGGGCGGTCGGGCCGGTGAGGCGGCTGCTGGCCGGGGCGGTGGCGGTGGCCGTGCTCCTCGGGGGCCTGACCGTCGCCAACGCCGTCCGGCGGCCGGCGGAACCACGGCCGGAGGTCGGTTATCCGGCTCCCGACTTCGAGTTGCCCACCCCCGAGGGGGAACCGGTCCGCCTGTCGGACTACCGGGGCCGCCCGGTGCTCCTGAATTTCTGGGCCACCTGGTGCCCGCCGTGCCGGGTGGAGATGCCCCACATCCAGGCCGTCCACGAGGCCTACGGCGCCCGGCTGGTCGTCCTGGCCGTCGCGGTGCAGGACGACTGGGCCTTCACCCGGCCGTTCATGGACCGCTACGGGTTCACCTTCACGGCGCTGCAAGACCGGGAGATGGAGGCCACCTTCGCCTACCGGATTCAAAGCCTGCCCACCAGCGTTTTCGTGGATCGGGAAGGCATTATCCGGCAGATCTGGACCGGGCTCATGACCCGGGAAGCGATGGAGGCGGCGGTCCGGGCCGTCGTCGACGGCTACTAGGCCCGCCGCCGGGTAGCCGCCGTGGTATAATGGGCGGCGGCGCCCCGCAGGCGGCGCCGGCCAGGGAGGACCGTACACCGCATGTCGCAACCGGAGCCCCTCGTCAAGCCCGGGCCGGCGCTGCCCCGACCGGCGTCCCAGCTCCGCTACCAGTTGCTGGCGCTGGACGTGGACGGCACCATCCTGGACAGCGACGGGCAGGTCAGCCCGCGGTTGCGCCGGGCCGTCAGGCGCGCCCGGGAGGAGGGCACCCTGGTGGTCCTGGCCACCGGTCGCCGGTACGCCAAGGCCCGGCCCGTTCACCGCGACCTGGGACTGGACACCCCGCTGCTGGTGCAGAACGGCGCCCTGGTGGTCTCCGCCGACGGGAGCACGATCCTGCACCACCGGCACCTGGCCCGCCGGGTGGCCGTCCGGCTGATCCGCCTGGGGCGGCAGGCGGGCGTGGTCCTCTTTCTCTACCACAACGCGTTCGAGGGCGACCGCATCACCTTCGAGGGCGACCCGTCGCGGCTGCTGGACGCCACCTTTTACCGGCCCGACGACGGGGCTTTCCAGCCGGTGGACGACCTGGAACGGGACCTGGACCGGGACCCCCTCCGGCTGGTAGCCTTTGCGGACGAAGCTGCGGCCATGCGGTTCGTCAAGCTGCTCGGCGCGGAACCGGCCACCTCGCGGCGCCGCCACCGGATGATCCTCTGGCCCCGGGCCATCGGCGACACCTGGGTGGTCGAGCTGTACCACCCCAAGGTTTCCAAGGGCGACGGGCTGGCCGCCCTGGCCCGCGGGCTGGCCATACCCCGCAGCCGCATCCTGGCGGTGGGTGATCACATCAACGACGTGGAGATGGTGGCCTATGCCGGGCTGGGCGTGGCCATGGGGAACGCGTCCGAAGAGGTGAAGGCGGTCGCGGACCACGTGGCCGCGTCCAACGACGAGGACGGGCTGGCGGAGGTCATCGAGACCTTCGTCCTCGGTCAGTCCACCCGGTAGCCCAGCGCCCGCAGGGCGGCCTCCTGGTTGCGCCAGCCCTCCCGGACCCGCACCCACAAGTCCAGGTAGACAGCGTGGCCGAACAGGGCTTCCAGTTCCGTCCGGGCGCGCTTTCCCACTTCCTTGAGCATCCGGCCGCCCTGACCGATGAGGATGCCCTTCTGGGACTGGCGCTCCACGCAGGCGGCGGCGCGAATGTAGATGAGGCCGTTCGGCCGGAGGGCGAACTCCTCGACCTCCACGGCGACGGAATGGGGCACCTCGTCGCGGGTGAGTTCCAGCACCTTCTCGCGGACGACCTCGGCGACCGTCAGGGTCTGTGGCTGGTCGGTCAGCTGACCTTCGGGAAAGTAAGGCGGACCCTGGGGCAGCCGGACGAAGATGGCCGCTTCCAGTTCTCCGAGACCCTCGCCCGTGACCGCCGAGACCAGCAGCGCCGAGGCAAACGGTCCCAGCGCCCCGTAGGCTCCGGCCGCCCCGTCCCGCCGCTTTCCGGGCACCAGGTCGGCCTTGTTCAACACCAGCAGGACGGGGCTTTCCACCCGGCCGAGCAGCTTGGCGACGTGACGGTCACCCGGCCCCGGCGCAACCGAGAGGTCGACCACGAAGAGCACCGCCTCCACCTCGGCCAGGGCTGCCCTGGCCGCCGCCACCATGTACTCCCCGAGGCGATGGCGGGGCTTGTGGATGCCCGGGGTGTCGATGAAGACCGCCTGGCCCTCCGGCCGGTGGAGCACGCCCCGGATCTGGTGGCGCGTGGTCTGGGGCTTTTCCGAGATGATGGCCACCTTGGCGCCCACCAGGGCGTTGACGAGGGTCGATTTCCCCACGTTGGGCCGGCCCACGACGGCCACGATGCCCGAGCGAAAGGGTGACCTGGCCACGGCACCCGCCTCCCGTCCGGCGCCATCATAGCTCAGGCGGTTTCCCTTCGCAACGGAGCCCGCCGGTGCCCGGAAGCGTTTGCTACCAGCCAGAGCGGCCGGTATAATGGGGTGGACAGGTCCCCGGTACCGGAGGCGCGGATGACCAGGAATCGCCGGGTCTTGCTGGCCGCGGCCATCATCGTCGGGGGCATAGTGTACCTGACCGTGGCGGCCCTGCCGGCGGCGACCATGTACTACCACGACGTGTCCGAGGCGCTTGACCCCGGCGCCGGGCTTGACGGCCGCCGGGTCCGCGTCTGGGGCACCATAGTCCGCGACCAGGTCGACTGGCGGCCCGACGAGGTACGGCTGGCGTTTTCCATCACCGACGGCAAGGCCGTGCTTCCGGTGGTCTACCGGGGCCCCAAGCCCGACCTCTTCGACCGGGAGGGCGTGGAGGCCGTGGCCGAGGGCTTCCTCGGCGCCGACGGCGTCTTCGTGGCCGAACGCCTGCTGCTGAAATGCCCCTCGAAGTACGAGGGCGCCGGCAAGGAGCCCGGCTAGGTGCTGGCCGCCGGCGCCGTGTCCAAGCGCATCGGCTCCCGGTGGATTCTACACCGGGTTTCCCTCTCCGTGCCGGACGGCCAGGTGCTCGGGCTGTTCGGGCCCAACGGCGCCGGCAAGACCACCCTGTTGAGGATCCTGGCCCTGCTGGCCCGGCCCACCGAGGGCCAGGTTGTCCTTCGGCCGGCCGGCCATGGCGAACGACTGCTGGAGGGACCGGCCCTCCGGGCCCACCTCGGTTTTCTCGGCCACGAGAGCTACCTGGACCCCCGGCTGACGGCCCGCGAGAACCTGAGCTTCTATGCGCGGCTGTACGACGTCCCCCAGTCCGACCGCCGGGTGGACGAACTGCTTGACCAGGTCGGGCTGGCGCTGTTTGCCCACGAGCCGGTGCGGACTTTTTCCCGGGGAATGGTGCAGCGGCTGGCCATGGCGCGCACCTTTCTCCACCGCCCGAGCCTACTGTTTCTCGACGAACCCCTGAGCGGGCTGGACGCCCAGGGGGCGGTGGTCTTCGAGGCGCTGCTGGGAGAGGCCCGGGCGGCCCGGGCCAGCGCCGTGCTGGTGTCTCACGACGTGGCGGCCGGCTGGCGGCTGGCCGACCGGGTGGCCGTCCTGGCCGGTGGCGAGCTGGTGCTGGAGGGCCCGGCGTCGGAGATCGGGCCGGACAGGGTGCAGGCCGAGTACAGGGCCAGAGCCCAGAGCGCCGAAAGGAGCCGGGCGGCATGGTCCGCTTCGCACGGAAGGTCGGCCTGATCGCCTTCAGGGAGTTGCAGGCCGAAGCCAGGACCAAGGAAGCCTTCGTGGCGATGCTGGTCTTCGCGCTGCTCGTGGCGGTGGTGTTCAGTTTCGCCCTCAACCCGGGGCGCGAGGCCCGCGAGGAGATCTTTCCGGGCCTGCTATGGGTGACCTTCTTCTTCGCCGGCCTCCTGGGCCTGGGACGTTCCTTCGCCGGCGACCGTGGCTTCGAGCCCCTGGGCGGCCTCCTGCTGGCGCCCGTCGACCGGGCCGCCATCTTCTTTGGCAAGGCCGCGGCCAACCTGGTGCTGGTAGGCATTGTTGAGCTGGCCGCCCTGCCCGTGTTCAGCGCTTTTTTCGACATCCGGCTGCCGCTCTCCGACGGCCGGCTCTGGGCCAGCCTTGTCCTGGGGACCCTGGGCTTCATCCTGGGCGGGACCTTCATGGCCGCCCTGGCGGCCAACGCCCGGGCGGCCGAACTCCTGCTACCGCTGCTCCTGTTCCCCGTCCTGGTGCCGGTGGTCATCGCCGCCGTGCAGACCACCGGCGGAGTCCTGGCGCGGGCGCTCACGGAGGAGCTTGCTTTCGGGTATCGCATCCTCGTTGTATACACTGTCGTATTTCTCGCGGCGCCGTGGCTTTTGTTCGAGTATTTGCTAGAATCGTGAGGGGGAGCGGGCCGGCAACGGCCCGCTTTGCCTGAAGGGGCGGTGCAGCATGCGCATTCTGATCCGGGTCGCGGCGGCCGCGATGATCGCCGGCCTGTACCTGGGCCTCGTGTGGGCCCCCGAGGATGCCATCCTCGGTCAGGTCCAGCGGATATTCTACCCCCACGTGGCCACGGCCTGGAACGCCTACCTCGCCTTCACCGTGGTGCTCGTCGGGAGCATCGCGTACCTGCGCACCCGGAACGAGGCCTGGGACCGGCTGGCCGCCAGTTCGGCCGAGATCGGCGTGGTCTTCACCACCCTGGTGCTGCTCACCGGCCCCATCTGGGCGCGGGCCGTGTGGGGGGTCTGGTGGACCTGGGACCCGCGGCTCACCACCACGCTGATCCTGTGGTTCATCTACGTGGGTTACCTGGTGTTGCGGGCCGCCATCGACCAGCCCGACCGCCGGGCCCGCATCGCCGCCGTCTTTGGCATCATCGGCTTCATCGACGTGCCCATCGTGCACTTCTCGGTGACCTGGTGGCGCACCATCCATCCCAGCGTCATCCGCCCCGGCAAGCTTGACCTGGAACCGGCCATGCTGGTGGCGCTCCTGGTGAACGTGGCGGCCTTCACCCTGCTGTACGCGGTTCTGGTGGCTTGCCGGACCCGCCTGGAGCGGGTATCGGCCGCCGTCGCCGCCCTCCGGGAGCGGCTTCGCAGCGCGTGAGGAGCCTGAACCGACTAGCGCAAGGGACGTGGGAGAAGCTATGCAGACAGGACTGTGGTTCCTCTTTGTGGCCTTTGCCGTGGTGTGGGCGGTCCTCTTCGGCTACCTGGCCAGCCTGCGGGCCCGCCAGCAGCGTCTCGAGGTGGAACTGAGGAGCCTGGACGCGGCCCTGGGGCGCCGGGAGGGGGAAACCGACGCCCCGGCGGGGACGTCCTGACCGGCCCATCGCCGGCCTGGCCGTCCTGCATCCCTCTGCCGGCCGGGTTCGCGGGGGACGGGTGGTTGACGCCCGCCGCAATACTTGAGTAAGATGGTTAGTGAAATATGTAACAATGTCGCCAACGGCCCTTGAAAGGGGGCGTCGGAGTGGCCCGGACGCCACACGTAGTCGTCTGCGTGAAACAGGTTCCCGACACCACGGAAATCCGCATCGACCCGAAGACGGGGACGCTTCAGCGCGCCGGCATCCCGTCCGTGCTCAACCCGTATGACGTGCCGGCCCTGGAGGAGGCCCTCCGCCTGAAGGACCGCTTCGGTGTCAGGGTCACGGCCATCACCATGGGCCCGCCTCAGGCCAAGGAGGCGCTGCAGCGCTGCGTCGCCTACGGCGCCGATGAGGCGGTGCTGCTCACTGACCGGATCATGGCCGGCGCCGACACCCTGGCCACGACCTACGCGCTGTGGCGGGCCCTCGTGAAGCTCGACGCCGAGCACCCCATCGACCTGGTCATCTGCGGCAAGCAGACCATCGATGGGGACACCGGCCAGGTAGGGCCGGGCATCGCCCACCGGCTGGGCTTCCAGCAGTTGACCTACGTGATCAGGCTTCGGGAGATTGATTTTGACCGGAGAACCATCGAGGTGGAGCGGGTAACCGAGACCGCCCGCGAGGTACTGCGGTCGCGGCTCCCCGCCGTGCTGACGGTGGTCAAGGAGATCAACAAGCCGCGGTACGCGTCGTTGCCCAACCTGATCCGCGCCACCCGCTACGAGCCCATCGTCTGGAACGGGCAGAACACGGACCTGGACCCGAACCTCTGCGGGCTCAAGGGCTCACCCACCATCGTGTCCAAGACGTTTGCCCCGCCGCCCAGGGACCACCAGTGCGAGATGATCGCGGCGGCCGACCTGGACCAGGTCGCCAACCGGGTGGTGGACGCCGTCCTTGACCATCCGGTCATCCGCCGCCTGCGGGAGGCGCCGGCCGTCGCCGGCGTGGCCCGCGAAGCGGCTCCCGCGGCCGTCCGCGGGTCGGGAGGCTAGCGCCATGGCAGGCGAGAGCACGCCGCAACAGCAGGACCAGGACTTCGCGGACTACCGCGGCGTGTGGGTGCTGGTGGAACACGCCCGCGGTCGGGTCAACACGGTCTCCTGGGAGCTTCTGGGTGAGGGGCGGAAACTGGCGGCCAGGCTCGACGTGGAACTGGCCGCCGCCGTCCTGGGCAATCAGGTGGACCACCTGGTTGACGAGGCGTTCGAGTTCGGCGCCGACCTGGTCTACCGGGTAGACGACCCGGTGCTGGAATATTACCGGACCCGGCCCTACTGTCACGGCCTGTCGTCCCTCATCCGCGCGTACAAGCCGGAGATCCTGCTCCTGGGCGCCACCAGCATGGGCCGGGACCTGGCCTCGGCCGTGGCCACCGAGGTGCTGACCGGCCTGACGGCCGACACCACCATGCTCGACGTGGAGCCGCCGCCGTCGCGGCTGCTCCTGGCCAGCCGGCCCGCCTTCGGTGAGAAGATCCTGGCCACCATCCTGTGCAAGCACCGCCGGCCCCAGATGGCGACGGTCAGGCCGAAAACCTTTGCCATGCCGCCGCGGGAGCGCGGGCGGCGGGGCCCGGTGATCGACGCCCCCCTGGGCCTGACCGAGGCCGACATCGCCACCAAGGTCCTGGACTATGTGGCCGAGGAGCACTACGGCCTCAAGCTGCAAGAGGCCGACGTGATCGTGGCCGGCGGGAGGGGGCTTGGCGACCCTGCCGGCTTCAAGCTCCTGGAAGAACTGGCCGAGGCCCTGGGCGGGGTGGTAGGTGCCTCCCGGGCGGCCGTGGACGCCGGCTGGATCTCCCATGAGTACCAGGTGGGCCAGACGGGGCGGACGGTCCGGCCCAAGCTTTACATCGCCTGCGGCATCTCCGGCGCCATCCAGCACCTGGTGGGCATGGAGAAGTCCGACATGATCGTGGCCATCAACAAGGATCCCCGGGCGCCCATCTTTCAACTGGCCCACGCGGGCATCGTGGGCGACCTGTACCAGGTGGTTCCCGTCCTCACCCGGGCCTTCCGCGAGCGGCTGGGCGGCCAGCCCCTGCTGAGCGCGTAGCATGGGCCATCCTGAACGGGCGGGCCACCCCGGAGCGAGCGGTAAGGCACAGCCTGCAACCGCCGGGAGGCGTTAGCGGATGACTGCAGTGGCTGCGGCGACCCGGCCGGCGCCCTCCGAGCCCCAGGCGGCGGAGGGGCCCGGCCCCGAGGTCAAGGAAGTCAAGATCGAAGACAAGCTGTATCTCAACCGGTGGCTGGCCGACGAGGAGAGCCACCTCATCGTCATGGACCAGGGGATCTGTCTCACCAGGTGCGGCGAGAGCCACAGCTACGCCTGCACCATCTTCTGCCCGGCCAGCGTCTACAAGTTCGAGGGCAACATGATCTCCGTCATGTACGAGGGCTGCCTGGAGTGCGGGGCTTGCCGCCTGGGTTGCCCCTACCGCAACATCGAGTGGCACTTCCCCCGGGGCGGCTACGGGGTTACCTACAAGTTTGGATGATCCTTGCCGCCAGCGGGGGCGGGCCCGGACTCCGGGCCCGCCCTTGTTATCTGGCAGCCCGGTCCGGCGTCAGGACCAGCCCTGGTCCCTCGGTTGTAAGTCCTTTGCAATAGAAGATATAATGGCGCAGGGACCGGGGGAGGAGGGATCCTGTTTGAGCCACGCCCGATGGACCATGAGGCCAGCTCCGAGGCCATACCCCCTCCAGGACGTGGATGAACCGAACTTGCTCCGTGACATGTTCCCCTACACCGAGCCGCCGAAGGTGTTCTTCGACGGGGTGGACGTGCCGCTGGACCCGCCGGACGAACTGGTGATCACCGACACCACCTTCCGCGACGGCCAGCAGGCCCGGCCCCCCTACACCGTGAAGCAGATCGTGGACCTGTACGACATGCTGCACCGGCTTTCCGGCCCCCACGGCGTCATCCGCCAGTCCGAGTTCTTCCTGTACTCGGACAAGGACCGGGAAGCGGTGGAGAGGTGTCTGGAGCGGGGCTACAGGTATCCCGAGGTGACCGGCTGGATCCGGGCCGTGAAGTCCGACTTCCAGCTGGTGAAGGCCATGGGCCTGCGGGAAACGGGCATTCTGACCTCGGCGTCGGACTACCACATCTTCCTCAAGCTGGGGATGACCCGTCGCGAGGCCTACGAGAAGTACCTTGACGTGGTGCGCGCGGCCGTCGAGGCAGGGGTGCGGGTCCGCTGCCACCTGGAGGACCTGACCCGGGCCGACATCAACGGCTTCGTGGTGCCCTTCGCCCAGGCCCTCATGAAGCTGCAGGAGGAGTCCGGGGTTCCCATCAAGCTCCGCCTGTGCGACACCATGGGCTACGGCGTTCCTTACCCCGGCGCCACCCTGCCGCGCGGCGTGCCGAAGCTGGTCCACACCCTCATCAACGACGCCGGCGTGCCCAAGCAGCAACTGGAGTGGCACGGCCACAACGACTTCTACAAGGTGCTGATCAACGGGTCCACCGCCTGGCTGTACGGCTGCGGGGCGGTCAACGGGACGCTCCTGGGCTTCGGTGAGCGCACCGGCAACACCCCCATCGAGGGACTGGTGTTCGAGTACGCCGGGCTCACCGGCAGCCTGAACGGCATGGACCCGACGGTCATCACCGAGATCGGCGAGTACTTCGAGCGGGAGATCGGCTACCCGATCCCGTCCATGACGCCGTTCCTCGGCCGGCAGTTCAACGTGACGGCGGCCGGCATCCATGCCGACGGCGTCATCAAGAACGAGGAGATCTACAACATCTTCGACACCGCGCGGCTGCTCAACCGCCCGCTCGGCGTGAACATCACCGACAAGTCCGGCATCGCCGGGGTGGCCTTCTGGGTCAACCAGCGCCTGGGCTTGAAGGACGACGAGAAGCTTGACAAGCGGCACCCGGGCGTCGAGAGGATCTTCGCCTGGGTCGAAGAGCAGTATACCGTCCACCGTCGGACCACCAGCATCTCCGAGCAGGAGATGCTGGCCCAGGCCGAGAAGCACCTGCCCGAGTACTTCGGGGCCGGTGCCCGTAAGGAAACGGCCCGGGTATAACCACTCCGTGTGGCGGCAGGGCCCGCGGTCCCGCGGGGCCGGGACCCTGCCGGTGGGGAATTCACGGGACGGCGTCGGGTCCGTCCCGTATTTCTTTCCGGCCGACAGCCAGCTGAGGCAGGGGGGAGCAAGATGAACAGGCGTGCCAGGATCACCATTGTCGGCGCGGGAGCGACCGGCGCCACGGCGGCCCACTGGATGGCCCAGGCGCAACTGGGCGACATCGTGCTGCAGGACATCGTGGAGGGCCTGCCCCAGGGCAAGGCCCTGGACCTGTTGCAGTCGGGCCCCATCGCGGGCTTCTCCAACCGGGTGGTTGGGGCCAACGACTTCGAGGCCACCAGCGGCTCGGACCTGCTGATCGTCACCGCGGGGGTCGCCCGCAAGCCGGGCATGAGCCGCGACGACCTGCTGCAGACGAACCTGAACATCGTCCGTTCGGTCACCGAGGAACTGGTGCGCCGGTCCCCCGACGCCATCCTGATCGTCCTCACCAACCCGGTGGACGTCATGACCTACGTGGCGTGGAAGGTTTCGGGCTGGCCCCGGGAGCGGGTCATGGGCCAGTCCGGAATCCTGGACTCGGCCCGCTTCCGCGCCTTCATCGCCCAGGCGGTGGGGGTTTCCATGGAGGACGTGACGGCGCTGGTGCTGGGCGGTCACGGCGACGCCATGGTGCCTCTGGTCCGCTACGCCTACGTCGGGGGCATTCCCATCGACCGGTTCCTGGACCGGCCGAGCATCGACGCCCTGGTGGACCGCACCAGAAAGGGCGGCGGCGAGATCGTCAGTCTGCTGAAGACGGGCAGCGCCTTCTACGCGCCGGGCGCCGCCCTGGCCCAGATGGCCGACGCCATCCTGCGGGACAAGAAGCGGGTGCTGCCGGTAGCGGCGGTGCTGGCCGGCGAGTACGGCGAGGACGACGTGGTGATGGGGGTCCCCGTGGTGCTGGGCGCCGGCGGCGTGGAACGCATCATCGAACTGGAACTGGAGCCCGAGGAGCGGGAGGCCTTCGCCAGGTCGGTGCGGTCGGTCCGCGAGCCCATCGCAAGCGTCCGCCACCTGTTGTAGGCACCGGTGGCGGCCGGACGGCAGGATGTGGCCTCCATACGGTGCTCAAATTTCCGGGGTAAGATGACTCGACGAGGGGAGACCGACCCGTGGCCGAGGTAGCGAGGCCCGCTCCGGCGGTGTCGAAGTCGGAGGAACTGTTCAGGGAAGCCCAGTCCGTCCTGCCGGGCGGCGTCAACAGCCCGGTGCGCTCCTTCCGCGCCGTCGGCGGCGTCCCCCGTTTCATTGCCCGCGCCGAGGGTGCCACCATGACCGACGTCGACGGCAACCGCTACCTGGATTACGTCGGCTCCTGGGGTCCCCTCATCCTGGGTCACGCCCATCCCCGCGTGGTCGAAGCCATTTCGGCGGCCGCCCGTGCCGGGACGAGCTTCGGGGCGCCGAGCCCCCGGGAGGTCGCCCTCGCCCGCGCCATCGTGGCCGCCGTCCCCTCGATAGAACTGGTCCGGATGGTCAACTCGGGCACCGAGGCGGTCATGTCGGCCATCCGGCTGGCCCGGGCCTACACCGGCCGGGACAAGGTGGTCAAGTTCGCCGGGTGCTACCACGGCCACTCAGACTTTCTGCTGGTGAAGGCGGGGTCGGGAGCCGCGACCCTGGGAATTCCCGACAGCCCGGGGGTGCCCGAGGCGGCTGCCCGCGATACCATCACCGTTCCCTTCAACGATCCGGAGGCCGTGGCGGCCGTCTTCGACGCCGAGGGCGACCGGATCGCCTGTGTCATCGTGGAGCCCGTGGCCGGGAACATGGGGGTGGTCCCGCCCCGGGAGGAATTCCTCGGCCGGCTGAGGGAGCTCACCGCCGCCCACGGGGCGCTGCTCATCTTCGACGAGGTCATCACCGGCTTCCGGGTGGCCTACGGCGGCGCCCAGGCCAGGTACGGGGTGCTGCCCGATCTCACCTGCCTGGGCAAGATCATCGGCGGCGGGCTGCCGGTGGGAGCGTATGGCGGGCGGCGGGAGATCATGAGCCGCATGGCCCCGCTGGGCCCCGTCTACCAGGCGGGTACCCTCTCCGGCAATCCGCTGGCCATGGCCGCCGGCCTGGAGACCCTGGCCATCCTGGCCGAGCCCGGCGTCTACACCGAAGTCGAGGCCAAGGCGGCGGCCCTGGCCGAAGGGCTCGAGGGGGCGGCCCGCCGGGCAGGGGTGCCCGTGGTGGTGCAGCGCGTCGCCTCAATGCTCACGGTGTTCTTCACCGACAGCCCGGTGCACGGCTGGGACGGGGCCGCCCGCTGCGACACCCGGGCCTACGCCAGGTTCTTCCACGCCCTCCTGGAACAGGGCGTGTACTTCCCGCCTGCCCAGTTCGAGGCGGCGTTTGTGTCCACCGCCCACACGGGCCGGGACATCGACCAGACCATCAACGCGGCGGAACGGGCCTTCAAGGCCGTGGCAGGGAGGTCGTGAGTAACCCCAGGCCATGCTCATCCTGGCCGTCGGCCTGAACCACAGGACGGCGCCGGTGGAGATCAGGGAACGGTTATCCGTTCCCCAGGCCGACCTGGAGCCGGCGCTGGATGCCCTCAAGGCCCATCTTCGCCGCGAGGCGGGGTGGGGCGAGGGGGTGCTTGTGTCCACCTGCAACCGCACGGAGGTATACGCGGCCGGCCCGTGGGACGATGCCGCTTTGGCCACCGCCAGCCTGGCCGGCTTCCTGGCCAGCCGGAAGGGGCTTTCCGGCGAGGATTTCGGACCCTTTCTGTACTCCCACGTCGGGCTTGACGCGGCTCGCCACCTGTTCCGGGTGGCTTCGGGTCTTGACGCCATGCTGCTCGGCGAGACGCAGGTGCTGGGCCAGGTGAGGGAGGCCTACCTGGCGGCCCACCGGGCCGGCAGCGTGGGCAAGGTCTTCCACGCCATGTTCCGGCAGGCCCTGGCGGTGGCCAGGCGCGTCCACGCCGAGACGGAGATCAGCCACAACGCGGTCTCGGTCCCCTACGCCGCGGTGGAACTGGCCAGGCGCGTCTTCGGGCGGCTTGACCGGTCCGGCGTGCTGGTGGTGGGGGCCGGGAAGATGGCCGAACTGACGGTGAAGAACCTGCTGGGAGCCGGCTCCGTCCGGCTGGTCGTCTGCAACCGGACCCGGAGCCGGGCCGAGGACCTGGCGGCGGCCTGGGGAGGCACGGCGGCCGGCCTCGACGAGTTGCCCGCCCTTCTGGAGTCGGTGGACGTGGTCATCACCTCCACCGACGCTCCCGAAACCCTGCTGGACGCCAGGCTGGTCGAGCGCGCGCTGGCCCGCCGCAGGGGCCGTCCCCTGTTCATCGTGGACATCGCCGTTCCCCGCGACGTGGCGCCGGAGGTCGGCCAGCTGGACAACGTGTTTCTGTACGACATCGACGACCTGGAGGCGGTGGTCGCCCAGAACCTTCACGAGCGGCGCAAAGCGGCCGAACTGGCCGAGGCCATCATGGACGAGGAAGTGGAGCGGTTCCGGGCCTGGCTGAACGCGCTGGACGTGGTCCCGCTCATCCGGTCGCTGCGGGAGCAAGCTCACGCCATCCGCCGGTCGGAACTGGAGGAGGTGTTCCGGCGCCTGCCCGAACTGGGAGAGCGGGAGCGGCAGATCATCGAGGCCATGACGGTCACCATGGTCAACAAGTTCCTCAACGTCCCCACCCTGAAGCTCAAGGAGTTTGCCAGCGAGGGCCGGGCCGGGGAGACCCTGCAACTGGTGCGAAGACTGTTCGGGCTGGACCAGGCGGCCGCTTCCGAGGCCGAGCCAGAGGCCGGCCGGCCGGCCGCCAGTCCCGTCACCCCCCACGGCGCCGGGCGGACGACCTTGAAGGGTTCGGGGCCATGACCGAGGGTCTGATCCCCATCGCTTACGGTTCAACCGTCGCCACCTACGCCCTGGCCACCGTCGGCCAGGTGGGCGCCCTGTTTTTCCGCCGGTGGGGCCGGCTGGCCGTGTGGCTGACCCTGCTGGCCTGGGCGGCCCACTCGCTGGCGATCGGCCTCGGGGCCCTGGCCTTTGGCCGGTACCTGATTCTGCACCTGTTCGGAGCGGTGCTCTTCTTCACCTGGCTGGGGGTCACCAACTACCTGGTCTTTCACGCCTTCGCCCGCCTGCCCGTCCTGGGCAGCTTCGTCATTCCCGTGGCCTTCTTGCTCCTCAGCGGGGCGGGCGTCCTGGGCACGGGCATGACGCCGGTGGCGGGTGGCCACGTGGACCTGACGGGAGCCGGGGTGGCCATCCACGTCGTCCTGGCCTTGTCCGGCTACGGGGCCCTGGCGCTTTCTTTCGTGGCCGGGGTCATGTACCTGCTGCTGGAGCGCCAGCTGAAAGGCAAGACGTTCCGGCAGTTTCTCTACCGCCTGCCGTCCCTGGCGGAACTGGACCGCCTGGGCTACCGGCTGGTGGCGTTCGGCTTTCCCCTCCTGAGCCTGGCCATCCTGACCGGCGCCTTCCAGGCCCAGGTGGCGTGGGGCCGCTACTGGGATTGGGACCCCAAGGAAACCTGGTCCCTCTTGACCTGGCTGATTTACGGGGGGTATCTTCTTTCAAGGCGTCTGGCGCGCTGGTCGCCGCGGCGGGCGGCCTGGCTGGCGGTGGTCGGGTTCGCCGCGGTGCTGGTGAATCTGTTCGTGATCAACCTCTGGGTGCCCGGGCTGCACAAGTTCGGCTCGTGACCGGGTACAAGATCCGCGGCCGCCCGGCGGGCCGGGCGGGCGCCGCGGAAGGAGGCCGTCGAGTGCAGGAGTCGTACCGCCCCCGGTACTTCCCGGTGGCGCTTGACATTCGCGGTCAGCGGTGCGTGGTGGTGGGCGGCGGCGAGATCGCCACCCACAAGGCCAGGGGCCTGCTGGAACACGGGGCCCGGGTGACAATCATCAGTCCAGACCTGAGCCCGGAACTGGAAGCCCTGGCCGGGGAAGGCCGGGTCGAGGTGGTCCGCCGGACCTACCGCCCGGGAGACCTGGCCGGAGCTTTCCTGGTGGTCTCGGCCACCGACGACCGGTCCGTCAACGAAATCGTGGCGGAAGAGGCCTTCTCCGCCGGGACCCTGGTGAACTGCGTCGATGACCCGCCCCGCTGCAACTTCATCTACATGTCCATGGTCCGCCGGGGCCCGCTGTGCATCAGCATCACGACGGACGGGCTCAGCCCGGCCATGGCGAAGCACCTCAGGCGACAGCTCAGCTCCAGCTTCGGGCCGGAGCACGGGCTCCTCGTCCAGGTACTGGGAGAGCTCCGGCGGGAGATCATGGAACGCCATCCCGACCTCTCCCTGGAGGAACGGGCCCGCATCTTCGAGGTGCTGCTGGGGTCCGACCCCCTGGGCGACCTGGCCCGCGGAGACGTCGGCGCCGTCCGCCGCCGGGCCTGGGCGCTGGTGGAGGAAGCGGTAGACCGCCAGGCGGCCGGGAAAACGGCCCGGTCGAAGGGTGAGTGAGGTGAGCCCGGCACCCGAGGCTCCGGCTACCCGGCGGCTGCGGGTGGGCAGCCGCCGCTCTCCCCTGGCCATGCGCCAGACGGAACTGGCCATCGCCGAGTTGAAGCGGCACCTCCCCGGCCTTGAGGCCGAAGTGGTCGGCATCAGCACCCGCGGCGACCGACTCGTGGAAGGGGCGAACGTCGCCTGGGAGGGCAAGGGGTTGTTCACCGCCGAACTGGAGCGGGCGCTCCTCGCCGGCCAGGTCGACTGCTGCGTCCACTCGCTGAAGGACCTGCCGGTGGACTCGCCGCCCGAACTCTGCCTGGCCGCCGTCCTGCGGCGGGGAGACCCCCGCGACCTGCTGATCACCAGGGAAGGCGGCGGCCTTGAGAGTCTGCCGGCCGGCGCCAGGGTGGGTACCTCCAGCCTGCGCCGCGCGGCCCAGCTGCTGGCCTACCGGCCGGACCTGGTAGTGGTCCCGGTGCGGGGCAACGTGGAAACCCGCCTGGCCAGACTCGGGCGCGAAGACCTGGACGCGGTGGTCCTGGCGGCGGCGGGGCTGGAGCGCCTGGGCATCTGGGCCGGCGGGCCGGCCTTGCGGGAGGGGTACGACGGGGCCGTCCACGTACTCGGCCCCGACGAGATGCTTCCGGCGCCCGGCCAGGGTGCCCTGGCCGTGCAGGTGCGGGCCGGCGCGGTCCAGCTCGCCGCCGAACTCAGGCAGGCGTCGGACGAGCCGACCGAGGCCGCCGTCCGGGCGGAACGCGCCTTGCTCAAGGGTCTGGGGGGCGGTTGCCGGCTGCCCATCGCGGCCCTGGGCCGGGTCTGGGGGCGGAAGCTGGAACTGCGGGGTCTGGTCGGGGCGGCCGACGGCCGTACCGTGCTCCGCGGCCGCCGGAGCGGGACGCCCGCGGAGGCCGAAGCCATCGGCCTGACCCTGGCCCGGGAACTGCTGGCGGCGGGGGCGGGCGCCCTGCTGGCCCAGGCGCCGGCGCAATGAGAGGAGAAGAGCGGGTCATGTCGTCCGCCGCCGGGTTGCCGGGCACTGTCTACCTGGTAGGTGCCGGACCCGGCGATCCCGGCCTGATCACCGTCCGCGGGCGGGAACTCCTGGCGCGGGCCGACGCCGTCGTCTACGACCGGCTGGCCCCGGCCGAGCTGCTTGACGCCTGTCCACCAGCCGCCGAGCGCCACTACGTCGGCAAGGCGGCGGGCCGCCACTCGCTGGACCAGGCGGGCATCTGCCGGCTGCTGGCGGATCTGGCGGCCCGGCACCAGGTGGTGGTCAGGCTCAAGGGCGGCGACCCCTTCCTGTTCGGCAGGGGAGGGGAGGAAGCGCTGTATCTGGCTGAACGGGGCATTCCCTTCGAGGTGGTGCCGGGTGTCACCTCGGCGCTGGCCGTCCCGGCCTACGCCGGCATTCCCGTCACTCACCGGGGGGTGGCCTCGAGCCTGGCCATTGCCACGGGCCACGGGGCCCGGGCCGAGGACGAGCCCGAGCCCGGGGCCGCCCGTCCGGCGGAGCCCGGGGCGCACGCCGCGGCCGGAACCTTTGAGGAGGCGCCGGTCGACTGGGCGGCGGTGGCCCGCGGCGCCGACACCCTGGTGGTGCTGATGGGGGTCGGGGCGCTGGAGCGGATCACCGGTGACCTCCTGGCCGGCGGCAAAGACCCGGCCACCCCCGCCGCCGTCATCGAGCGCGGCACCACGCCCGGCCAGCGGGTGGTCACCGGGCGGCTTTCAGACATCGCCGCCCGGGCCCGGACCGAGGCGGTGAAGCCCCCCGCCTTGCTGGTGGTGGGCAAGGTGGTGCGCCTGCGGCAGGCCATCGTCTGGCTGGAGCGGCGGCCCCTCTTCGGGCGCCGGGTGGTGGTCACCCGGGCCCGCGAGCAGCAGTCGGCCCTGCGCGGGCGGCTCGGCGACCTGGGAGCGCAGGTGCTGGAGTTTCCCGTCATCCGGATCGAACCGCCCGCGGACGTCGGTCCGCTGGCCGGCGCCGTGGCGAGGCTCGCGGAGTTTCACTGGATCGTGTTCACCAGTCCCAACGGGGTCGCCGGCTTCTGGGACCGACTGGCGGCGGCGGGGCTCGACGCCCGCGCCCTTGCCGGCGCCAGGCTGGGTGCGGTCGGGCCCGGGACCGCGGACGCCCTGGCGGCCCGCGGGGTCCGGGCGGACCTGGTTCCCGGCCGTTACGAGACCCTTGCTCTGGCCGAGGCGTTGCGGGGACGGGTGTGCAGGGGGATGCGGGTGCTCTTGCCGCGAGCCGCCGAGGCGCCGGACCACCTGACCCGGGCCCTGGCCGGCCTGGGGGTGGAGGTGGAGGAGGTACCGGCCTACCGGACGGTGATGGACGGCGCCAACGCCGCGGCGGTCCGGTCGGCCCTGGCGGAAGGGACCGTGGACGCCGTCACCTTCACCAGTTCCTCCACCGTGCGCAACTTCTTCGCCGCTCTGGCCCCGGGCACTCCCGCCGGCGGTGAGCCGGCCAGGCTGCTCGGTGGGGTCGCGACGGTCTGCATCGGCCCGGTTACCGCGACGACGCTGCGGGAGTACGGGATCGAGCCGGCCGCGGTGGCCAGTCCGTCGACCATCGACGGGCTCGTGGAAGCGGTGGTACGGGCCGTGGGGACCTCAGGGAGGGATCAGTCGTGACCCGGGAACAGGCCGGCTTTCCCCGCCTGCGCCTGCGCCGGCTCAGGCGCGGCGAGGCGGTGCGGCGCCTGGTCCGCGAGACCACCGTGACCGCCGACGACCTGGTGTACCCATTGTTTGCCACGTGGGGCAGCGGGCTCCGGGAGGAGATACCCGCCATGCCCGGCCAGTACCACTGGTCGGTCGACCGCGTCCCGGAGGTTGCCGCGGAAGTGGCCGGCGCCGGGATCAAGGCCGTCCTCCTGTTCGGGCTACCGGCGCGCAAAGACCCCCACGCGTCGGAAGCCTACGACGACGAAGGCGTGGTCCAGGCAGCCATCCGGGCCGTGAAAGAGGCCCGGCCCGACCTGCTGGTGCTGACCGACGTCTGCCTCTGCCAGTACACCGACCACGGCCACTGCGGAGTGGTGACCCCGGACGGCCGGATTGACAACGACCGGAGCCTCGAATTGCTGGCCCGCGCCGCCGTGTCCCATGCGCGGGCCGGGGCCGACGGGGTGGCCCCGTCCGACATGATGGACGGCCGGGTGGCGGCCATCCGGGCCGCGCTGGACGGGGAAGGTTTTGAAGACCGGCTCATTCTCTCCTACGCGGCCAAGTTTGCGTCGGCGTTCTACGGTCCCTTCCGCGAGGCGGCCCACTCCGCGCCGCGGTTCGGGGACCGGCGGAGCTACCAGATGGACCCGGCCAACGCCCGGGAGGCCCTGCGGGAGGTGGCCCTGGACGTGGCCGAGGGGGCTGACATGGTGATGGTCAAGCCGGCCTTGCCCTACCTCGACGTGATCCGGCGGGTTCGCGACACCTTCCCCCACCCCGTGGCCGCCTACAACGTGTCCGGCGAGTACGCCATGATCAAGGCCGCGGCCGCCCGGGGCTGGATCGACGAGGATCGGGTGGTGGCCGAGAGCCTGACCGCCATCAAGCGGGCCGGCGCCGATCTGGTCGTTACCTACTTCGCGCTGGACGCGGCCAGGCGGCTGGCGTCGGGTGGCTTCTATTGACACGTCTTGCCAGGGCCTGATAACGTCGGGGGAGAGTCCATGCCAGGCCGGCGGACTTTCCCGCGCGCCATGCGCCCAACCTCACCGTCCACGGCCGGCATCGCTGTTTTCAGGGAAGTTTAAGACCGACCCCGGGTCCCTGGTGTCAAGGGGGAGGGTGAGTCCGTGGCCCTGAAGCAAGAGACCGTCCGTCTGCTCCGCGAGCGCGCCCTGAAGCTTCACCGGGACTACCAGGGCAAGGTCGAGGTCATCTCCAAGGTCCCGCTGCGCAACAACGACGACCTCAGCCTGGCCTACACGCCCGGGGTCGCCGAGGCCTGCCTGGAGATCAAGCGCGATCCCGACCTGGCCTTCGAGTATACGGCCCGGGGCAACCTGGTGGCGGTGGTCACCGACGGGACGGCCGTGCTGGGCCTGGGGAACATCGGCCCCGCGGCGGCCATGCCGGTCATGGAGGGCAAGGCGCTCCTGTTCAAAGCGTTTGCCGGCATCGACGCCTTTCCCGTTGGCATCAACACCACGGACCCCGATGAACTGGTCTTCGTCGTCAAGATGCTGGAGCCCAGCTTCGGCGGGGTCAACCTGGAGGACATTTCCGCGCCCCGCTGCTTCGAGGTGGAGGCCCGCCTGAAGCGGGAGACTTCCATCCCCATCTTTCACGACGACCAGCACGGCACGGCCATCGTCACCGCCGCCGCCCTCATCAACGCCCTGAAGCTGGTGGGCAAGGATATCGACCGGGTCCGGGTGGTCTTCAACGGGGCCGGGGCGTCGGGCATCGCCACCACCAACCTGCTGCTGGACATGGGCGTCCGGGACGTCATCCTGTGCGACACCCGAGGTCCCATCTACGAGGGCCGGACCGAGGGCATGAACCCCTTCAAGGAGGCCGTCGCCCGCCGGACCAACGCCGACCGGGTCCGGGGCACCCTGGCCGACGCGCTTCGGGGCGCCGACGTGTTCATTGGCCTGTCGGCCGCGGGGGCCGTGTCCATGGACATGGTCCGTTCCATGGCCAAGGATCCCGTCATCATGGCCATGGCCAATCCGGTGCCGGAGATCTACCCCGACGACGCCCAGGCCGCCGGGGCCCGGGTGGTGGCCACCGGCCGGTCCGACTTCCCCAACCAGATCAATAACGTGCTGGCCTTTCCCGGCGTCCTCCGGGGCGCCCTGGACGTGCGGGCCACCGACATCAACGAGCCCATGAAGCAGGCGGCGGCCAGGGCCATCGCCGCCCTCGTCGCCGACGCTGAACTGGCTCCCGACTACATCATCCCCAACTCCTTCGACCGCCGGGTAGCGCCGGCGGTGGCGGCGGCCGTGGCCGGGACGGCCGTTGCCACGGGCGCGGCCAGAGTTCACGTGTCGCCGGAAGCCGTGGCCGAGAAGTGTCGGCGCCTGGTGGAACGCTCAGCGCTCCTGGGCCGGGACCCGACCGGTTAGTTTCGCCGCGCCGGCCTCGACCCGGAAGGACTATCCTTTAACCCCGGCGTATTTACCCCCCAAGGTTCGTATTCCCATCTGACGGTGGCGGGCCGACACCACCCTCCTGCCAGACCACGGCGCCCGTCCCGCCACCCGGCGGAACGCTGTCATGCGGGCAAAGGGAAGAAGGGAGGCTCCCGTCCATGGCCCTACCGGGCTACGCCAACCGCATCGCCTGGATCGACCTGAGCGCTGGGGCGGTAACGTACCAAGGTGTTGACGAGGACCTGGCCAGGAAGTACGTCGGCGGTCGAGGCATGGGGGTGAAGCTGGTCACCGACAACGGGCCCGGCGTGGACCCGCTGTCGCCGGACAACATCCTCTGTGCCATGACCGGGCCCCTGGTGGGTACCAGGGCACAGATGTCGGGACGGATCGCCTTTGTGACCAAGTCCCCGCTGACCGGCACCGTGGTTGACTCCCACATGGGCGGCTGGTCCGGAGCCAGGCTCAAGTGGGCCGGCTTCGACGGCCTGGTCTTCAAGGGCAAGAGCGCCAAGCCCGTCTACGTCTTCTGCGAGGACGGCAAGGTGGAACTCCGTGACGCGTCCCACGTCTGGGGCAGGGGCGTCCACGAGACCGTCAAGCTCCTGACGGAGGCCCACGGCGGCAGGGACGTCAGCGTGATGGCCATCGGTCCGGCCGGCGAGAACGGGGTCCGCTTCGCCAACTGGATGAACGAGCAGGACCGGGCGGCGGGCCGCGGCGGCACCGGCTGCGTGGCGGGTTCCAAGAACCTGAAGGCCATCGTCGTCAAGGCCACCGACAAGGGCATGGCCCGGCCGGCCGACGCCGACGCCTTCCGCGACGCCGTCAACAAGGAACTGCAGCTCATCAACGAGTCCGGGGTGACCGGTCCCCGCAAGGGCGGCCTGTCCGTGTACGGCACCAACGTCCTGATGAACGTGATCAACGAGATCGGCGCGCTGCCCACCCGCAATTCCAAGACCACCAACTTCGAGAAGGCCGACCAGATCAGCGGTGAGGCCGTCAAGGAGCACGTCCTGGTGGCCGACCCCACGTGCCACGCCTGTCCGGTGGCCTGCAAGAAGGAAGTCGAGGTCGACCTGGACGGCAACAAGCTCCGCATGGAGAGCTTCGAGTACGAGTCGGCATGGGCTCTCGGCGGTAACTGCGGCAACGGCGACCGGGCCACCATCGCGCACCTGATCTACCTGTGCAACGACTACGGCATGGACACCATCGAGTTCGGCAACTGCCTCTCGGTGGCGATGGAAGCGGCCGAGCGCGGGCTCATCGAGGAGCCGGTGCCGTGGGGGGACGGCGAGACCATGGTCCGGCTGACCCACCAGGCGGCGCGCGGCGAGGGCCTGGGCAAGCACCTGGCCGGCGGCGCGCTGCGGGCGGCCAGGGCCTTCGGTGACGAGAACCTGGCCATGCACTGCAAGGGAATGGCCATCCCGGCCTACGATCCCCGCGGCCTGAAGGGGATGGGCCTGGGGTACGCCACCTCCAACCGGGGCGCCTGCCACCTCCGGGGTTACACACCGGCCTCGGAGGTGCTGGGGATCCCGGAGAAGACGGACCCGCTGGCCTGGAAGGGCAAGGGCCCGCTGCTCAAGATCTTCCAGGACCTGCACGCCTTCTCCGACTCCATGAACATCTGCAAGTTCTCGGCTTTCGCGGTAGGCGCCGAGGAGTACGCGGCGCTGTGCTCGGCCATGACCGGGGTCAGGATCACCGCCGAGGACGTGCTGCGTACCGGCGAGCGCATCTACAACCTGGAGCGCTACTACAATAACCAGAACGGGTTCGGCCGGGCCCACGACAGCCTGCCGCCGCGCTTCCTCAAGGAGCCCGGCACGGGGGCCGCTTCGGGTTCGGTGTGCGAACTCGACGACATGCTGGCCGAGTACTACGCCGCCCGGGGCTGGAAGGACGGCGTGGTGCCCGAGGCCAAGCTGAAGGAACTGGGTATCGTCTAGCGGCGTCCTTCCGGGCCGGCGACGGCCGGCCCGGGCGGGCCAGGCCTGGAAGGTCGGATGCGGGCCGGCGTCAGCCGCCGGTCCGCATCAGTTTCCGGCGCAGGGCGTCAAGCGTGCAAACAACCAGCTCTTGCGGGCCCGCGAGGGCGACGGAAACCTCGGCGAGGGAGAGAGATCCCACGCTGACCTGCGTGGTCTCCAGTTCGGCCCGCCAGCCCGGGCCCTCGACGTTTCCGTCAGGCCCCGGCCGTCCCCCCAGGGCCAGCAGGGCGTCCCGGACGGCCCAGGCGGGGACGCCGCGGAACCTCACCACCTGCCGGCGGCTCACCGGCGCCCGCCCGCCACGGGCGGGAAGAGGGCCAGTTCGTCGCCGTTCCGCAGCGGGGTGTCCAGGCCGCCGTCCAGGTGCCTCACGTCCCGGCCGTTGAGGAAGGCGCCGACGAAGGGCAGGAGGTTGCCCTGCTCGTCAAAGAGCTCCGGGCCCAGGTCGGGCACCTGCCGGATGAGCGCGGCCACGGCCTGGCGGACGCTGGCGCTGGGCTCCACGTCTACCTGCCGCTCCCGCCCGCCGGACAGTTCTCGAAACCGCGCGTACAGCCGCACCCGCATGGCCATTCCTCCCGCCGGGCCGGGGCCGCCCGCCGGCAGGCCCCTCCCGGCTCCATTTTACACGGGCCCGCCGCTAGCCGCCCGAACCGCTCGGGGCGGAGGGAGGAGTCGTCTCCAGTTCCGGGAAAAGATCGCCCCTCTCCGTTGCTGGGCGACGGGTTCGGTGCGCCGCGCCGCCGTCCCTCCCCCTTGACCGCGGATGGTCCGCCCGCCCGCGGGCCGTGGCAGGAAGAGGGCCGCTCGCCCGTCGAATACCCGGCGCGGGGCGCGCGGGCGCGACCCGGAAAGGTGATGGCAGGTTACTGGTCTGGCCACCCTACGTTCGGAGAGCTTCGGCTTCTACCACATGGCGCCGCGGCTGCGCGTCGCCGAAGTACCCGGCGCTCCGGTGAAGGACCCGGAGGACCACCAGTACCGCGTGCTGGCGGTCCACGTCTGCTGAGGGGACTGGCCATGGGAGCACAGATGAGGGCGGTGGTCAAGCCACGCCCGGCCCCCGGTCTCGAGCTGCAACGCGTTCCGGTACCCACCATCGGTCCCGACGACGTGCTGGTCAAGGTCAAGGTCACTTCCATCTGCGGCACCGACCGGCACATCTACGAGTGGGACGAGTGGTCCCAGGCGACCATCCGGCCACCACAGGTGATCGGCCACGAACTCGCCGGTCACGTGGTGGAGGTGGGGCGGCAGGTCCGGTCCGTCGGGGTAGGCGACTTCGTCTCGGCCGAGACCCACCTGCCCTGCGGCGAGTGCCTGCAGTGCCGCACCGGCCGGATGCACGTCTGCCAGAACATGCGGATCCTCGGGGTCCATACCGACGGCTGCTTCGCCGAGTACGTGAAGCTTCCCGCCGCGGTCGTGTGGAAGAACGACCCCGACCTGCCCCCGGCCGTGGCTTCGGTCCAGGAACCGCTGGGCAACGCCGTCGACACCGTCCTTGCCGAGCCGGTGACCGGCAAGTCCCTCCTGATCACCGGCTGCGGACCGGCGGGACTGCTCGGCATTGCCGTGGCCCGGGCGGCCGGGGCGTTTCCCATCATCGCCACGGACGTCAACGACTACCGCCTGCGGCTTGCCAGGAGCCTCGGGGCGACCACGACCCTCAACCCCGGGCGGGAAGCGGTGGTGGAGGCGGTGAGGGCGCTCACCGGCGGCGACGGGGTCGAGGTCTTCGCCGAGTTCTCCGGGCATCCGGGGGCGCTGGCCCAGGGGCTCGAGGCCGTGACCCCGGGAGGCCGGGTGTCGCTGCTGGGCCTGTACCGGAGTCCGGTGGAGGTCGACCTCAACCGGCTGGTGATCTTCAAGGCCCTGACCGTGTACGGCATCACCGGTCGGAAGATGTTCGAAACCTGGTACCGCGTCCGGTCCCTGCTGGCCTCAGGCGAGCTGGACGTCACTCCCGCCCTGACCCACCAGTTTCCCCTGGAGGCCTTCGCCGAGGCGATGGAACTCATGTCCGCCGGCGCCTGCGGCAAGATCGTCCTCTGGGTGGACGGGGTCCCGGCGGAACTGGACGACGTGGAGCGGCCGGTAAGGGAGGAAGAGTCACGTGTGCCCGTCACCGTCCACGGGTAAGCAGGACGCCCTGGCCTTTCTGGCCGACGAACTGGAGCGCCTGAAAGAAGCCGGGCTGTACAACGTCATCCGGGTGCTGGAAGGGCCCCAGGGGCCCTGGGTCCGCATCGAGGGGCGCCAGGTCCTGAACCTGTGCTCCAACAACTACCTGGGCCTTGCCAACCACCCGAAGCTGCGGCAGGCGGCCTGCGAGGCCGTGGAACGGTTCGGCGTCGGGCCCGGAGCCGTCCGCTCCATCGCCGGCACCATGAGCCTGCACCAGGACCTGGAGCGGCGGCTGGCCGCCTTCAAGGGTACCGAGGCCACGGTGGTGTTCCAGTCGGGTTTCAAGGCCAACCTGGCCGTCATCCCGGCGCTGGTGGGCAAGGACGACGTCATCTACTCCGACGAGTTGAACCACGCCAGCATCATCGACGGCTGCCGGCTCAGCCGGGCCCCCATCCGGGTCTACCCCCACTGTGACCCCCAGGGCCTGGCGGCGCTGCTCGAGGAGGATCGGGACCGCCCCGGCCGCAAGCTGGTCATCACCGACGGCGTGTTCAGCATGGACGGGGATATCGCGCCCCTGCCCGAACTGGCCGACCTGGCCGCAGCCCACGGCGCCATCCTGATGGTGGACGACGCCCACGGCGAAGGGGTGCTCGGCTCCCACGGACGCGGCGTGGTGGATCATTTCGGGCTGCACGGCCGGGTGCACGTGGAGGTGGGCACCCTGTCCAAGGCCCTGGGCGTGATGGGTGGCTTCGTGGCCGGGTCCGCCGCGCTGGTGGAGTACCTCAAGCAGCGCGGCCGGCCCTTCATCTTCAGTTCGGCCCTGACCCCCGCCGACGTGGCGGCCAACCTGGCCGCCGTGGAACTCTTGGCGGCCGACGACAGCCTGGTCCGACGGTTGTGGGACAACGCCCGTTACTTCAAGACACGCTTGCGGGAACTCGGCTTCGACACCGGGCGGAGCCAGACGCCGATCACCCCGGTGATGATCGGCGAGGCGGAGCGGGCGTCCGCCTTCAGCCGGCGGCTCTTCGAGGCTGGGGTCTTTGCCCAGGCCATCGGCTTCCCGACCGTGCCCCGGGGCAAGGCCCGGATCCGGGCCATGATCTCGGCCGGCCACTCCCGGGCGGACCTTGACTTCGCCCTGGACGTCTTTGACCAGGTGGGCCGGGCCATGCACCTGATCTAGCCCTCCTCCGGCCCCTCGCCCTCGTAGGACAGGAGGCGGATCCCTGACGCTCCCTCCGGGACCTCCACCGCGCCCCCGCACCGGGGGCAGGACAGATCCCCCGGGTCGGGCCGCCGCGTCGCCCGGCAGCGGGGGCACCAGCCCTCAAGGGGTTCCGGCTTCGCGTGAAGCCTGGCGCCCTGGCAGATGGTGCCGGCGCTGACGATCTCGAAGGCCGACCGGGCGGCTTCCGGTGTGACGTGGGACACGGCGCCGAGGGCCACCGACACGTCGGTCACCCGCCGGATGCCGCGTGGCGTCGCGTCCCGGACGATCAGGGCGACGATCCGTTCCATCAGGCCTAGTTCATGCATGCAAGGCTGTCTCCTCGTCCGCCGCCGCCTCGACCAGCCGCAGCTTCAGGAAGTGGGTGGCGCAGGAGATGCACGGGTCGTAGCTGCGGATGACCATCTCGGCCTGCCTGGTTAGCCGCTCCTGTCCCTCCGCCAGCAGCGGCGGCAGGTGGGCCCAGAGGTCAAGTTCCATGTGGCGGAGGTTCTGGGCCGTGGGGGGCGTGATGTCGGCCGTGGCCACCCGGCCTTCCCTGTCCAGTTCGTACGCGTGATACAGCGTGCCCCGCGGGGCTTCGGTCAATGACGCACCCCACCCGTCCCGCGTGGGCGCTTCCACCGGGCGGACTGCCCGGGCCAGGTCCGGCTGGCCGGCCAGTTCCCGGCAGCAACGGGCGGCGCCGGCCAGCGCCTCTACCAGTTCCACGGCCCGGACCACGATGCTGTCGAAAGGGTTGAAAGAAGGTAGTCGAAGCCCGCTTTCCTCCAGCGCCGCCCGGGCCTCGGGCCCCAGCCGCCCGGCGTTCAGGTTCAGGCGGGGGAGAGGTCCCACCGCGAAACTTCCCCCGCCCTCCCGGAGCCGGGAGTGCAGCGCGTTGGAGTGGGGGACCTGGACCTCCTCGACGGCCTTGCGGTACTCCCTGGCGGTCACCCGCAGCCCTCCGGTCGTGGTCCAGCGGCCGGTGTTCACGGCGTAGCTGCCGGCGTCCACCAGAGCCGCGTGGGTCGTCGCCCGGTCGAGCGCCGGCCGGCGGAAACCAGCCACCTCCCCGACGGTTTCGACGGCCGGCTCGATGGCTTCCTCCAGCCGCCGGGCCAGCGCCTCCAGACCGGCTCCGTCGGGGGCGGCGGTGAACCCGCCCACCACCGCGGTGACGGGATGCACCTCCCGGCCGCCCACCGCCACCACCACGTCGTTGCCGAGGCGCTTCAACGCGAGCCCGCGCTGCACCCAGTCCGGGTGCCGGCCTGCGGCCTCGACCGCGTCGTCGCACCCGAGGAAGTCAGGGCCGGCCAGCAGGAACACGTGGAGGGCGTGGCTCTGGATCCAGCCGCCCAGGGCCAAAAGGCGCCGGAGCGTGACGGTGGCCGGCGACGGCACGACGCCCAGGGCGTCCTCCAGGGCCTGGACGGAGGTGATCACGTGAGCCATGGGGCAGATGCCGCAGATCCGGGCCACCAGATCGGGAACGGCCGACCAGGGCCGGCCGACGAGAAAGCCCTGGAACAGCCTGGGGGGCTCGAAGATGTTCAACCGGAGGGCCTTGATGTGGCCGCGGGTGGCGACGATGTCCAGGCTGCCCTCGCCCTCCACCCTGGTGAGGGGCTCCACCCGGATGCGCCGTGCCTTCACGGGCCGTCACCTCCGACACAGCTTCTCCGACTCTGGCTCTTCATCAGTTCGACGGCCCAGGGTCCCAGGCTGTCCGGTTCGGCGTCTATCCGGGCCCGCCGGAAGGCTTCGGCCAGCCCTGGCCCGTTGGGGTCATCGGCGGGTCCCCGGCAGCCGTTGCAGGGTCTGCCCAGTGACGGGCAAAGGGCGTCACAGCCGGCCCGGGTGATGGGACCCAGGCACGGTTCCCCGTAGCTGACGAGCCGGCAGGCAACCTCCCGCGACCGGCACTCGACGCAGATGGGGCCTGAACGCAACTCGGGGGCCCGGCCCACGAGCAGGCAACCCACGGCTTCCAGGAGCTCCCGCCGGTCCGCCGGGCAGCCGCCGACGGCCAGGTCCACCGGCACGGCGTCGCCGACGGCGCGGATCGCCCCGGCCGGGACCAGTTCAGGATGGGGGTAGGCGGCTGCAAAGGCGGTCTCGCCCGCCAGCCGGCGCCAGGTGACGAGACCACCCCAGGTGGCGCAGGCGCCCACGGCCACCAGCAGTCCCGCTACACGGCGCGCCTGCTCCAGCGCCGCCTCTTCCCGGTGGGAGACCACCGCCCCCTCCACCAGCACCACGTCGAAGGGGCCCTCTTCCAGCCTGGACCGGGCCATCGGGAAGGAAGCCAGGTCCACGGCGCTGACCAGGTCCAGCAAAGTCGCCTCGGCGTTGAGCAGTTCCAGCTGGCAGCCGGAGCACGAGGCCAGCTTAAGTACGGCGAGCCGCGGCCGGGCCACGGGGCCCACCTCCCACCGCCTGGAGCACGGGCTGGTCCTCCACCCAGACCCGCCCGGCCAGTTCGTCCCAGCAGAACACCGGACCGTCCCGGCACACCTTGACCGGGCCCAGCGCGCACCGGCCGCAGTGGCCGAACCCGCACTCCATCCGCCGTTCCAGCGAAACGTAGAGGTCACTGGCGGGGAACCCCCGGTCGAGCAGGCCCTGCAGCGCGAACCGCATCATGAGTTCGGGCCCGCAGGCCAGGGCAACGGCGCCGGGCCGGGAGGTCATCGCCTCGTACAGCCGGGTCACGACCCCGACCGGACCTGCCCAGACCTGGTCCGGGGGGACCGCGTCGACGGTGACCCGGACGGTCATGTCAAACACCCGGGCCCACTCCTGCAAGGCGTCCCGGTACAACAGGTCGCCGGGCGTCCTGGCGCCGTACAAGAGCTCGATCCGGCCGAAAAGGTGTCGCGCCCGGCCGGCCGCCAGGACGACCGGCCGCACCGGGGCCAGGCCAAGCCCGCCCGTGACCAGCAGGAGGTCTCTGGACCGCCAGGCGTCCAGGGGCCACGGGCGGCCGTAGGGGCCGCGCAGCCACACGGTGTCCCCGGGCCGGAGGGTGGTCAGGGGCCTGGTCAGCCGGCCCACGGCGCGGACCGTGTGCTGGACGAGCCCTTCCGGGTCCGCCGGGTCGGAAGCGATGGAGATCGGCGCCTCACCCACGCCGTAGAGGGAGACCATGTTGAACTGGCCGGGCTGGAAGCGCCAGGCGGTTGCGGGAGGAGGCGCGATGGTCAGGGTGACGGTGTCGCTCGTCTCCGGGACCGCCGCCACCACCCGGCAGGCCACGGGCTGGTACGGGTTGGGGGTCACCCACCCGGAGCACCCGGTCACGGCAAGCCCCCCTCTCCCTCGAGGCTCTCGAGCGCGGCGCGGAGGCCGAGCCCGGCCGGGCACCAGGTCGAGCAGCGGCCGCAGCCCACGCAGGTCAGCCCACCGGTAACCTTCTCCGCCGGGGCCAGCTTGTGCAGGAGCCAGTGCTTCAGCCGGTTCTCCCGCCGGGCCCGCGCGTTGTGGCTGGCCAGCCGGCCGAAATCCGGCACCAGGCAGGACGTCCAGCGGCGCTCCCGCCAGCCGGCGTCCGCGGTGGCTGACACCCGTTCGACCACGTCGAAACAGGGGCAGGTCGGGCAGGTGAGGCTGCAGGCCGCGCAGCCCAGGCACCGGCCGGCCAGCTCGTCCCAGGCCGGGCTGTCCAGCCGCCGCGCCGCCTTCTGGGCGGCGTTTTCAGGCCTGAGCCTGCCGTTCAGGGACCGGGGCAACGCGGCCCGCACGCTGCCGATCACCGCCGCCGCCGCCGCCACGGCCGCGCGCCCCGCGGGCCGGCCGCCGACCTCCTCCACCAGGGCCTCACCCCGGGCCGAGCGGGGTTCCACCAGGTACTCCCGGGCCCCGTTCCCGCCGGGGCCACCCGCCAGGGGGGTGACCACCAGGTCACAGCCACCGGCGGGCACCGGTGACCCGCCCGTCGCCGTGCAGAAGCAGGCCGGCCCAGCCTGGGTGCAGGTGAACGCCACGACGGTGCCGGCCCGGCGCCGGGCGGCGTATTCAGGGTCGGTCACGGGACCGGTCATGAGCACGGCGTCCAAGCGCTCCAGAGCCGCCAGGTCGCAGCCACGAACGCCCCAGACGGCGAAAGGGCGGGCCGGGTCCGGGTTCAGGGGCGGGGCGGCGCCGGCCGGGGGTGGCCCGGGCTCCCAGGGCCCCGGGCCGCTGGCCGGCACTGCCCGGCGGGCGGCCGCCAGGGTAACGGACGGCCGGAACCAGAGCCTCTTGGCGGGGTAGCCGAAGGCGGCCGGGGCCAGGACGGCGTCGCAGGCCCGCTCCAGAGGGGCGTAGCGCAGCGGCGTCAGCCGGCCTGCCGGGGGAGGCCTGGCGCCGGAGTCAAGGCCGGCCGCCGGCCCGAACACCGGGCCCCGGCGTCGCAAGGCCTGGAAGAGAGCTTCCACCTCGTCGGTGGCCAGCAGTCGCGGGGGCATCCCGCCACCCCCTTTGAAATGGAGGGTCTTTCTCCCAGGGCAGGGTAGCAAACCGAGCTTGCGGCCCGTTGACGTGGCGCTGGCTTTTTGGTAGCAGGAACCTTGCCAGTTGGCGGGTGTAGCTTGAGCAAGGCGGACGAAAGAGTTGCGGAACCCTTGCCGGGCCCGGCCGCCAGGCATGGGGCGGCCCCTTGTCCTTGCCGGATCCTTTCGGCCACCGTGAGCCGGGAGGCGGGTACGTGTCGCCGACGGTGGAACGACAGCGGCCCGATCCCGAGCCCGCGCGGGGACCGGTGGCGGGCGTTGACCTCGGTCTTGGGGGCTCTGCGATGAAACGCTATGGCGAGACGAACGGTGCCACCACGAAAGCCCAGACCACCAGCGCCGTGACGAGGAGGGCCACGGCCAGGTGGCAGGCCATGAAGACCCCGCAACACACACAGTGGAGGACCGCGTACGCCTTCCCCAGCCGGGCGAGCACAGGGTGTCACCCCCTTGATAGGGCTGCACCCTGATGCTAGCAGTTGATGGTTTCGCCGCCGTGGCTGCGGGCTTGCGGATTGCTTTCGATTTGACGGGAAATTAGAAAGAATCGTGCATTTTGGGGTTTGCGTTTTCTTGCCCGTGGTACGCCTGCCATCCGTCAGAGTCCGGGGTCAGGCCGGGGGCTGGAACTTGTAGCCCACTCCCCATACGGTACGGACGTACAGCGGGTTGGAGGGGTCCTCGCCCAGCTTCTCCCGGAGCCGGCTTACCAGCACCGTGACGTTGTTCAGGTCCCCCTCGTAGTCGCTCTGCCAGATGTGGTCGAGCAGTTGCTCCCGCGTGAAGACGTAATCGGGGTGCGACGCCAAAAGCCACAGGAGGTCGAACTCCTTGGCGGTCAGTTCCACCGGGCGACCCTCGATGGTCACCGAGCGCTTGCCACGGTCGACGACCAGGCCGGCATAGCGGAGTTCGTCGCGCTCCCGGGAGCGCCCCATGGCGCGGGAGGCCCGGCGCAGCACCGCCTGGACCCGCATGGCCAGTTCCGACGGACTGAAGGGCTTGACCATGTAGTCGTCGACCCCTAGCCGGAAGCCGACCAGCTTGTCGATCTCGTCTCCCCGGACCGACAGGATGATGATGGGGGTAGACGACCGTTCCCGGATCACCCGGCAGACCTCGAAGCCGTCCAGCTTCGGTAGCATCAGGTCGAGGACGATGAGGTCCGGCCGGTGGCGCTGGAACTTCTCCAGCGCGTCCTCGCCGTCGGTTGCGGTGATGATGCTGAACCCCTCCCGGGCAAGGCGGTCGCCCACCGCCTTGAGAATGGTGGGTTCGTCGTCCACCACCAGGATGCTCGGCCGGCTTTCGTTGAGGTTGGGACGGCCCGTCACGGGGGCTCACTCCCTTCGCGTCTGTTGCGGCGTTCGGAACCGGGCCTGGAGGCCGCGGCGGGGGTGACGACCGGCAAGGATACGGTGAAGGTACTGCCCTTGCCCGGCGCGCTGGTGACCCCGACCGAGCCACCGTGCATTTCCACCAGGCGCTTCACCAGCGCCAGCCCCAGCCCCGTGCCCCGGTGCTCGCGAGTGGAGGCGGATCCCGCCTGCCAGAAACTCTCGAAGATGCGCTCGTGCTCCTCCGGGGCGATGCCGATGCCGGTGTCCTGAACGTGCAACTGAACCCTGCCGCTGTCGGGCTGGTAGCGGGCGCCCACCGTCACCGTTCCCCCGGCGGGGGTGAACTTGATGGCGTTGTCCACCAGGTTAAACAGGACCTGCTCGATCTTGCGGTAATCGGCCGTCAGCGCGGGCAGGGGGCCGTCCAGGGCCACCCGGAAGGAGATGCCCTTGCGCACGGCCCGCGCTTCCATCCGGCGGGCCACCGCTTCCACCAGGATCTCCAGGCGGAACAGGGACGGGCGGAACTCCATCCGGCCCGCTTCCACCTTGGCCATGTCCAGCAGGCTGTTGATGGACCCGAGCAACTGGTAGCTGGAGTCCAGAATCCCCTGCAGGTACTCCCGCTGCCGGTCTGATAGCCCCCCGGGCGCCTCTTCCAGCAGGAGTTCGGTGGAAGCGATGATCGACGTGAGCGGGGTCCGCAACTCATGGCTGGTGGTTGCCAGGAAATCGGACTTGAGCCGGTTGGCCTCGGATACCTCTTCGTACGCCCGGCGCAGCTCCTGCTGGCTCAACTGGAGGCGGCGGTTGGCTTCCGACAGTTCGGCCGTGCGCTGGGCCACCTTATCCTCCAGGTGCTGGTACAGGTCGTGCAGGCGTTGGGCCATCACCTGGAACTCCCTGGCCAGGTCGGCAATCTCCCTCGGGGCCGGCTGCAGTCTGGGGTGGCGGGCGAGGTCGCCAGAGGCGATCCGCCGGCACCAGGCGCCGAGCCCGGCCAGGGGCCGGGTGACCAGCTGGGCCATGGTGGCGTAGACGGCGGCGAAGAGCATGGCCACCAGGGCCACGGTGAAGCCCAGGCTCACCAGGAACTGGCTCTGGAGGCGGGCGTCCAGCGCGCGGGTGGGAATGGCCAGGCTGATGGCTCCCGCCACCTCGCCCAGGTTGAACTCGGGCGGGAGCAGCGCGGCGGTGCCGGAGTCCAGGGCGGCGGTTCCGCCGGCAGCCTGGTTCTGTTCGCGTGCTTCGTCGGCCGCGGCACCGTTGGAGGGCCGGTGGCAGGTGAGGCACGCCTCCTCCATCTGGATGGGGATCAGGTAGCGGAACCGGCTGACTCCTCCCGCTCGTTCCAGCACCGAGAACTCCACCAAGGTCGGGTCGGTGGTGAAGCGGCGGATGGCCTCTTCTTCCAGCGGGTCGGGCGCGTGCAGTTCGTCGCTGGCCCGAACCCAGACCTCCCGTAGCGCCACCCCGGGGTCGTCGGCAAACACCGTGCGGAGCCCCGCCGCCACGGCCTCGGGGTCCAGGTGGGTGTACTTCTCGCCGGGGATGGCCGCCCCCGGCTGCTGGGCGACCCAGCTGCGGACGCTGAGAAATTGCACGCTGATGAGGCGGGCCCGGGCGTGCAGGTCGCGGTAGGCCTGGAGGGTCTCGCGGCTGATGTTCCAGTAGAGGTTGACCGCCGCCACCACGACGGTGATGGCCACCAGCCGGGTGAGGAGCCGGAAGCTAAGCGTCTGGGCCGGCCGGGCCGGTCCCGGCCTGCCGGTAGGGGCCATACCCGTTCCCCCCGGAACGAGCCGCGTCCGCTGGTCGACGGGAACGGGACTTGCCAGCAGCCTCTTGGGCGTGGGCCGGTCTCTCGATTCCAGCTTGATTGTAGCACAACGTTGCACTGCGCAACGAATCTGCAAAGCCCCGTGCCGCATTTTACCTGCGCAAATGCAAGTCCGCGGCTAGACATTGGCAAGAGTTTCTCCATTTCTTCGCCCTATGCTTGGTCGGGAGGCAGTAGCATGCTCGACACCATTCTGCTCCTGGCCATCGTGGTTCTGGCCGCGATGGCGGTCGGCCTGCGGCACCTGATGGCCGCCGTCGTCAGCCTGGCCGGAGCCAGCGCAGTCCTGGCCCTCGTCTTTTACCGCCTCGGAGCCCCGTACGCCGGGGTCTTCGAGCTGACCGTGGCGGCCGGTCTGGTTACCGTCTTGTTTCTCGCCGCCATCTCGCTGGGCGGTCCCCTGGCCCGGACCGACCGCGCCCCGGAACCGGCGAGCGGCTGGCGCTTCGCGCGAGGTCCCGTCGGGCTCGGCCTGTTGGGAGTCTGCCTGCTGCTGGCCGGCCGGGCGGCCGGTCAGTGGCTACATGCCGCCCCCCAACTGGCGGTGGCACTGACGCCGCCGGACGGGGACCCGCGCTCCCTGCTCTGGGTGGCGCGACCCCTCGACCTGGGCGGGCAGGCCGCCATTCTGCTGGCCGCGGTATGGGGCATCGTCGCCCTGGTCCCACGGGCCGCCGGGCAGTCTCGGGCCGGCCACGACGAGGCCGGGGCGCCGGCGGACGCCGGAGGGGGGGACGCGGCGTGAGCCTGGGTCACGTCATGGCCACCGTCGCCGTCCTGGCGGGCCTGGGCCTCTGGGCCATCTTCACCCAGAGCAGCATGATCAAGCTGCTCATCGGCCTGGAGGTCATCGCCAGGGGCGCCACCCTGGCCGTGGTGGCGGCGGGTGTGGTCCAGCGCCAGCCAGGGCTGGCCCAGGTGATGGCCATCCTCATCATCACCATTGACGCTGCCGTGGTCGCCCTGGGCCTGGCCATGGTGGCCGGCGCCCGGCAGCATTTCGGCCTGCCGGACGTCCGGCGGCTGACCCGGCTCCGCGGCTAGGGGCCGGAACGAAAGGAGGGGTTTGGGTGACAGACACGGGAGCCGTGGCCGCGCTGGCCCGCTGGGCGGTCCTCATTCCCCTGCTGGGGGCGGCTCTGGTCCCCCTGGCCGCGCTGAGCGGGGCCCGGCTGCGCGGGGCGGTCATCGCGCTGGCGGCGGGCGCCACGGCGGTCCTGAGCCTGTTGCTGCTACCCGCCATCCGGCCCGGGACGGTCTACCTTGGTGACTGGGTCCCGGGCCTGGTGCCCATCGTGGTCTTCACCGACGGGCTGTCCGTCTTCCTGGCCCTCATCGCCGGCGTGCTGGGCGCCGTGATTGTCCTGTACTCGGCCGGCTACATGGCCGGCGAAGCGGACCAGAGCCGGTATTACGGCTTTCTGGTGCTCTTCATCGGCGGCATGGTGGGGCTGGCCCTGTCGGCCAACCTGCTGCTGCTCTACGTGTTCTGGGAGATCGTGGGCCTGTGCTCCTATGCCCTGATCGGCTTTGCCTACCGCGAGCACAAGGCGGCCAGGGCGGGACTCAAGGCCTTGCTGACCACGAGGATCGGTGACGCCGGGCTGCTGGTGGGAATCCTGACCCTGTACTTCGCGACGACGCCCCACACTTTCGTGTGGCCGGAGATCGCCGGCCGGGTGGCGGCCGGCCAGGTTTCCCCGGCTGCCCTCGCGCTGGCCGGGTTCGGCTTCCTCCTGGCGGCCGTGGCCAAGTCGGCCCAGTTGCCGCTGCACGTCTGGCTTCCCGACGCCATGGAGGCGCCCACCCCGATCAGCGCGCTGATCCACGCCGCCACCATGGTGAACGCCGGGGTGTACCTGGTGGCGAGGACCGCCCCAGTGTTCACGGCCGTGCCGGGCTGGCTGGACACCGTGCTCTGGGTCGGGGTGATCACGGCCTTCCTCACCGCCGCCCTGGCCCTGGTGGAGCCGGACCTCAAGCGGCTGCTGGCCTACTCCACCATCAGCCAGCTGGGTTTCATGTTCATGGCGGTGGGGCTGGGGGCCATCGCCGCCAGCCAGCTTCATCTGGTAAGCCACGCCTTGTTCAAGGCGCTCTTGTTTCTCGGCGCGGGCGCCGTCATCCACCGGTTCCACACGCGGCTCATGTCGGAGATGGGCGGCCTGGGCCGGGTGATGCCCTGGACCGGCCGGACCTTTCTCGTGGGCTGCCTGGCCCTGGCCGGCGTGCCCGTCTTCAACGGCTTCTGGACCAAGGACCTGATCCTGGCGGCCGCCTGGGATCAGGGTCGGGCACTGGCGCTGTTCGTGGCCGGCCTCGCGGCGGCACTGACGGCGGCCTACGCCTTCCGCGCCTACTACCTGGTCTTCTGCGGTGAGCCCCGGCGGGCGGGCGAGGAGGCGCCGTGGGTCATGACGGTGCCGCTGAGCTTGCTGGCGCTGGGTGCCACCGTATCGTGGCTGGGCACGGGCGTCCAGACGCGTCACCTCGCGGCGGCCGGGCTGGCCCACGAGGTGCTCGGGCCCGCCGAGCTGGTCGCCCACACCCTGCACTCGCCGGCCGTTCTGGTGGCCCTGGCGGCGCTGGCCGCCGGCGGCTGGGCGGTCTGGTGCTGGCGCGACCCCGGTGCCGTCCTGGTGAGGGTCGCGCCGGATCTCGGGGTCATGCTCCGGGCCGGGTACGGCTTCGACGGGCTCATCAACCGGCTGCTGGCCGCCGGTGAGGCCTTGGGGCTGGCCGCCGGGCGGCGGCTGGAACCGAGTCTCGGTGTCAGGCTGCAGGACCTGGTGGCCGGGGGCTTCGGCAAGGCGGCCGGCGGTCTTCGGCTGGCCCAGACGGGCGACCTGGCCGACAACACCGTCAGCGCCCTGGTGGGGCTGACACTCATTCTGATCCTGCTGCTGTGGTGGCTCTAGGGGGGAGTCTCTTGTTGAGCCTGGGGATCGGGCTGAGCCTGGGTGCTCCGCTCGTGGGGGCGCTGGTCCTGGCGGCCCGGGCATCCGAACGCCGGCCCTGGGTCGGCAACGCGGCACTGGGGGCGGCGGTCGCATCGGCCCTGGGGATTGCCCTCCTGGGGGCCATGACCGGGCCCACCGGGACCGCCACGTTGCGGACCGGCTGGGCGCCGGCCGTGGGCATCCGGTTTGACCTGCGGGTGGACGGCCTCAGCCTGGTGCTGCTGGGGACCGTCGCGGCCGTGACCGTTCTGGCCCTGGTGTACGCCGGAGAATACTACGCCAGGCGCCAGGGCGCTCCGGCGTCGCTGTACGCGTGGATCCTGCTCCTACTGGCGGGCATGGTCGGCACCGGGCTGGCCACCGACATCATCCAGTTCTACGTCTTCTGGGAACTGATGCTGGTGGCGTCGGTGGCCCTGGTGGGCTTCTGGGGCGAGAGCCCCGACCGCGGCCGGGTGGCCCTCAGCTACTTCGTCTACTCTCACGTGGGTGCCGTTCTGTTGCTGGCCGGGCTGCTCGGCCTGTGGGCGGTCACCGGTTCGACCGACCTGTACGGGCTGGCGGGCCGCCTGGAGCACGTCGCCCCCGGCCAGTTGCGGTGGCTGCTGGGCCTGTTGCTGGCGGGCCTCGCGGTCAAGCTCGGCCTGTTTCCTGTCCACGGCTGGCTGCCGGACACGTACCGGACCGCCCCGTTGCCGGCCGTCATCGCGATGGCCGGCGCCATGATGGGCGCGGGAATCTACGCCCTGGTCCGGCTGGTGTTCACCGCCTTTCCGGCCACCTTGCTACTGCCGTGGGCCGGCTTCCTGCTGACCTGGGCGGTGGTGACCCAGCTGTACGGAGCCCTGATGGCCCTGGTGCAGAGAGAAGTCCGTCGCCTGGCGGCTTACTCCACCATGAGCCAGATGGGCTACGTGCTCCTCGGCGTGGCTTCGGTCCATGCCCTGGGACTGGCAGGCTCGGTGATGCACGTGGTCACCCACGGCCTGGCCAAGGCGTTATTGTTCATGGCCGTCGGCGCCTTGCTGGTGCGGGCCGGTACGGAGCAACTCGGGGAACTGGGCGGGCTGGCCGCCCGGATGCCGCTGACGGCGGCGGCTACCCTGGTGGCCGTCCTGTCCCTGGCCGGCGTGCCCCTGCTGGCAGGCTTCCACAGCGAGTGGCTGATCCTGGCGGGCGGCTTTGGTTCCGGCTACGTGATCCTTGCGGCCGCCGCCACCCTGGGCAGCGTGCTGACGGCAGCCTACGGACTGAACCTGGTGCGGCGGGCCTTCTTCGGCCCGCTACCCCGGGCGCTGGCGGAGGTCAACGAGGCACCGGGCGCCATCGCCGGGACCATGGCCGTCACCGGCCTGGCCGTCCTGCTGGTTGGCCTGGTGCCGTCGCCCATCGTCGGCCTGGTGTCGCGAGCCCTGGCCGTGGTGGGCATCGGCTGGCCGGGGCCGTGACCCGGCGGAGGAGAGGGAGGAGCCTTGATGGCTAGCGGTGCGGTCCTGGTGGTCCTGGGCGTCCTGGCGGCCGGCGCGGCGCTGGCCTACGTCGCGGGGAGGGTCACCGACGGGCGGGCGGCACTGGCGGGCCGGCCGCCGGGCGCGGCCGTCCCGGGTAGGGTGGCCGTGGCCGCCCTGGCGATTTCCCTGGCGGTGCTGGCCGCCGCCGCCGGCGGCTGGACCCCTCCGACAGGCCAGGTGCCGCTGCTGGCGGCCGACGGGCTGACCTTGCTGGTCGGCGGCGTCGCCCTGACCCTCGGCCTGCTGGCCGCCGTGTTCTCCCTGGCCTACGTGGCCGGGGAGGCGGGCTCGGGAAAGTACTTCGCCCTGTTCCTGCTGATGGTCTCGGGCATCGTGGGCCTGTCGGCGGCGGCCAACCTGTTCACCCTGTTCGTCTTCTTCGAGTTGATGGCGGTCTCGTCGTACCCCCTGGTGGCCTACCGGCGAGGCCACTGGGAGCCGGTGGAGGCAGGTTTCAAGTACCTGGTCATCTCGGCCATCGGTTCCCAGCTGGTGTTGCTCGGCCTGGCGCTGGTGTTCGCGGTAGCCGGCCGGCTGGACCTGGCCGGCCTGGCCCGGCTGGCGCCCGAACTGGGGGTCGGGGTACGCGGCCTGGCCGTGGCCCTGTTCCTGGCCGGCTTCGGGATCAAGGCGGCCGTCGTGCCGCTACACACGTGGCTTCCGGATGCCCACGCCGCCGCGCCCAGCCCGATGAGCGCCATGCTGTCGGGCATCGTCATCCAGGCCGGGTTGGTGGCGTTTCTCCGGGCGGGCACCGCCCTGGGTGCCGACGGGGCGCTCCCGGTCGGGCTGACCCTGGCGTTGCTGGGCGGGCTGACCATGACCTGGGGCAACCTGGTGGCGCTGGTCCAGCGGGACCTCAAGCGCCTGCTGGCCTACTCCAGCATCGCCCAGATGGGCTACATCCTGCTCGGCGTGGGGCTGGGACTCGGCTACCGGGTCACGGCCGGCCTGGACGGAGGCCTGTTTCACCTGCTCACGCACGCTTTCATGAAGGGCCTGGCATTTCTCTGTGCCGGCGCCTTCCTGCACCACCTGGGGACCAGGGAAATCCCCCGCCTGCGGGGAGCCGCGCGCCAGTTGCCGGTAGCCGCCGCGGGGTTGGCCGTGGCCGGTCTGGCTCTGGCCGGGGTGCCGCCCCTGTCGGGCTTCATGTCCAAGTGGTTGATCTACGCGGCCGGTATCGGCCTCGGCGGGGCGCTGGGCTGGGGCCTGGCTGCCCTGGCGGTGGGCAACAGCGTGTTGTCGCTGGGCTACTACATGCCCCTCATCTGGACCCTGTACGGGCGGCCCGCGCCGGCGGGCGGGTCTCAGGCCGCGGCCGGCGGGCCGGCCGAGCCGCCGGCCATCACGGTGCCCCTGGTCGTGCTGGGCGTGATCACCGTCGGACTGGGCCTCTGGCCCCAGTGGGGCCTGTCGGTGGCCGTCCCGGCGGCGAGGGTGCTGCTCTCGGTGGTAGGTGGCGGCGGATGAGGCGGGGCGCGGTCCGACCGCGACAGCAGTCACGGGAGGCGGCATGATGGATACGTACCTGGTAGCGGCCGCGTGGGTGGCGTCGCCCCCGGTGGCCCTGGGGCTGATGGTCCTGGCGGCGCTGGCGCTCTACTTCTTGGGTCGCCGCCTCCGGGCCGAGGGTGATCCCGATCCGGAGAAGCTGGAGCCCTACGCCTGCGGCGAGGACTGGCCGGCCAGGCCCATCGAGCCCGACTACGGCC
This sequence comes from Symbiobacterium thermophilum, assembly GCA_020725105.1. GTDB lineage: Bacteria > Bacillota > Sulfobacillia > DYFQ01 > DYFQ01 > DYFQ01. The sequence continues at coordinate 81,074 of DYFQ01000002.1, read as the reverse complement.
AGTTCTTCGCCGTGGCGGTTCTGTTCACCGTGTTCCACGTGGCCGCCGTGGTGGTGGCCACGGTCCCGGGCGGCGTTGGTGCCCTGGGTCTGCTCTACCTGGGTGCCATCGCCCTGGCCGGCTGGGCGCTCCTGGCTGAGGCCCGGCCGTAGCCAGAGTCTTCCGCCGCCGCGGGATGACGTGAAGGGGAGATGAGGCAGTGGGCCTGTGGCAACGACTGGTTCGGTGGGCCCGGGTCAAGTCCCCGTGGATCCTGCACTTCAACAGCGGCGCCTGTAACGCCTGTGACATCGAGGTGCTGGCGGCTCTGTGCCCCCGCTTCGACGTCGAGCGCCTGGGCATGCTGCTGAAGGGCAGCCCGCGCCACGCGGACGTGCTGGTCTGTACCGGGCCGGTGACCCGGCAGGTGGCCCGCCGCCTGCGCCGGATCTACGCGCAGATCCCCGCCCCCAGGTTCGTGCTGGCGGTGGGCACCTGTGCCGCCTCAGGGGGAGTGTTCCGGGGCTGCTACAACGTGCTGGGCGGCGTCGACGAGGCCATCCCGGTGGACATGTACGTGCCTGGTTGCCCGCCGAGGCCGGACGCCATCATCCACGGGGCGGCGCAACTCCTGGCAGCCCTGGCCCGGTCCGGGGAGAGCGCAGCCGGCCAGCCGTACGCCGGTACCGCCCGGGGCGCTGCCGGTGGTGGGGCGACAGCGCCGGGCGGCCGGGCTCCGGCGGGCGATGGGCAGCCAGCGGGCGACAGTGAGGGGAGGGTGGCGCCGTGACCGACCTGGACCGGGTCCAGCAGGCCGTCGACGCCGCCTTCGGGCAGGCCGAAGGGCCGCCGCGCCGGCTGTTCGTCGACGTTCCCCCCGCGGAACTCCGCGGTGTCGTGCACCGGCTGCGGGACCGGTGGCAGGTGCGTCACGTGAGTACCATCACCGGCCTGGACAACGGGACCGACCTGGAGGTCCTGTACCACCTGGCCCGCGGCGGCGCCGTCGTCACCCTCCGGGTCACCGTGCCGCGGGACCGGCCGGAGGTGCCCAGCATCGTCGACCTGATCCCCGGCGCGGCCTGGTACGAACGGGAGGTCCGCGATCTGCTGGGCGTGGAGCCGGCCGGCAACCCCGACCCCGGCCGGCTGGTGCTGACGGAGGACTGGCCGCGGGGGATCTATCCCCTTCGCAAGGACTGGCCTCCCGGGCCCGCCCGGGCCGCTGGCGAAGAGGAGGCAGAGGGATGAGCCGGATCCAGGTCCCCATCGGCCCGCAACACCCGGCGCTGAAGGAACCCGAGAACTTCACCCTCACCCTGGAAGGGGAGGTGGTGGTGGACGCCCTGGCCCGGATCGGTTACAACCACCGGGGCATCGAAAAGGCCTGCGAGCAGCGGACCTATTCCCGGTGCGTCTACCTCCTGGAACGGATCTGCGGCATCTGCTCCCACTCCCACACCACCTGCTTCGTGCAGGCGGTGGAGGAGATCATGGGTCTGGAGGTGCCGCCCCGGGCGTTGTACATCCGGACCATCGTGGCGGAACTGGAGCGGATCCACTCCCACCTCTTGTGGCTGGGTGTGGCCGGACACGAGGTGGGCTTTGACACCTTCTTCATGTACACCTGGCGCGACCGGGAACTGGTGATGGACCTGCTGGAACTGATCTCTGGCAACCGGGTGAACTATGCCATCAACAACATCGGCGGGGTCCGCCGGGATCTCGGTCCCGAGGCGGCCGAGGGCATCCTGCGGGCGCTGCCGGTGCTGGAGGAGCGGACCAGGTACTACCAGCACGTCGCCACCAACGATAGCACCTTCCTGGCCCGGCTCCAGGGCGTCGGCGTCATCCCCTACCAGCAGGCGGTGGACCTGTGCGCCGTCGGGCCGCTGGCCAGGGCCTCGGGGGTCGACGCCGACGTGCGCCGGGACGAACCATATGCCGCTTACGGCGAGATCCCCTTCAATGTCATCACCCACACCGGCGGAGATAACCTGGCCCGGGCCGTGGTGCGCGTGGGAGAACTGTACGAGAGCATCGGCATGCTCCGCTACTGCGTGGAACACCTTCCGGACGGCCCCATCGCCGTCAGGCCCAGGCGCCGGGTGGGTCCGGGGGAGGCCATCAGCCGGTACGAGGCGCCGCGGGGCGAGGACATCCACTACGTGCGGGCCAACGGTAGCGACCGGCCGGACCGGGTCAAGGTGAGGGCCCCCACCCTGGCCAACCTGCCCACCATCATGCAGGCCCTGCGCGGCGTGCACCTGGCCGACGTGCCCATCACCCTGGCGTCCATCGACCCCTGCTTCAGTTGCACCGACCGCCTGGTACGGTTGGCGCCCGCCGGTGGCGGCGACGGGAAGGTCTGGACCTGGGCCCAGCTACGGGACTACGGGATCCGCTGGTATGGAGGGAAGCCTGATGGGTGGCGCTGACTGGACCGCCGTGTTGAGGGAACTCTTCCGGGTGCTGGTCTTCCCGGGCTTTGCCTTCCTGCTCTTGCTGGCGCTGGCCGGCGAGTGGCTTGACCGCAAGGCCTATGCCAGGTACCAGCACCGGATGGGCCCGCCCTGGTTCCAGCCGGCGGCCGACCTCATCAAGCTGCTGGCCAAGGAAGATCTGGTACCCCGGCTGGCCTCCCGGGCGGTGTTCACCTTCCTGCCCGTGCTGGCCCTGGCCGCGGTGGCCTGTGCCTATGTCTACCTGCCCGTGGCGGGCGGCCGGGCCGTCTACGCCTTCCCCGGGGACCTCCTGGTGGTGGCCTACCTCCTGACGCTGCCCGCTATCCTGTTCTTCCTGGCCGGCTGGTTCTCAGGTAGTCCCTACGGCGCGGTGGGCGGGGTCCGCGCCGCCACCCAGCTGCTGGGGTACGAGGTGCCGCTGCTGCTGGCCGTCCTGGCCCCGGCCGTCGTCGCCGGCAGCTGGAGCATCAGCGAGGTCTCCCGGACCCTGGCCGGCCGGCCCGAGTTATTGCCCCTGCAGGTGATCGGTCTGGTGGTGGCCCTGCTGGCCCTCCAGGGCAAGCTGGAGCGGGTCCCCTTCGATATCCCCGAGGCCGAGACGGAAGTGGTGGCCGGCACCTTCACCGAGTACAGCGGCGGCCGGCTGGCCCTGTTCCGGCTGGCCATCGGGGCCGAACTGGTGGTGGGCCTGACCCTCATCAGCAACCTCTACCTGGGGGGGCACGCCGCCTGGGGACCGGTGCCGGGGCTGGTGGTGTACCTGTTCAAGCTGGCCGTGCTGGTCCTGATCCTGGCGGCCGTCCGGGCCGCGGCGGCCCGCCTCCGGATCGAGCAGATGGTCACCTTCTGCTGGCGAGTGCTGGTGCCCGCCGCCTTGCTGCAGCTGTTCGTGGTGGTTGCCCTCAGAGGATGGTGGTTGCTGTGAGCTATCCCGGCACCATCGCTCGGGAACTCTTCTTGCGGCTGGTGAGCCGCCCGGCTACCGTCTGCTATCCCCGGGAACGGCTGACCCTGCCGCCGGGCTTTCGCGGCCGGCCCCGGCTGGACGTGGACCGGTGCAACGGCTGCGGCCTGTGCGCCCGCGAGTGCCCTTCGGAGGCCATCGACCTGCTGGCCCTGGCGGAGAAGGTCAAGCGGCCCGCCTTTTACTTCGACCGCTGCACCTTCTGCGGCGTCTGCGCCGAGCTCTGCCCTCGCGACGCCATCACCATGAGCGCCGTGTTCGAACTGGCTGCGGGAAGCCGCCAGGCCTTTTATGAGCCCCCTGTTCTGCCGGTGCCGGAACCGGGTTCGAAGGCGGGAGCCGCTGCCGGCGGCGGGGGCGCGGCGTCGGAGCCGGAGCGCTACCCGCAGGCGGCAGGAGACGGGGCGCGGTGAGCATCGAGGCGCCGCTGCGGGGCTGGCTGGCCGGAGCCACCCGGGTGGCCGTGGTGGGCGTGGGCCAGGAACTGGCGGGCGACGACGCCGCCGGCATGGTGGCGGCCCGCCGGCTGGCCCTTTCCGTCGGGCGCGGCAGGCAGCGGCCGGGCAGCCCTGAGGTCCGGGTCTTCCTGGCCGGACCGGTGCCCGAGAACTTCGCCGGCCAGGTGGAGCGCTTCAGGCCCAGCCACTGCCTGGTGCTGGACGCCGGGGAACTGGGCCAACCGCCGGGGGCCATCGCCTGGCTGGAGGCCGACGAGTGCGAAGGGCCGAGCCTCTCCAGTCACCGGTTGCCCGTGGCCTGGTTCTTGCGGTACCTGTCTCTGGCCTGCGGCTGCCGCACGGCGGTCATCGCCATCCAGCCGCGGCAGCTGAGCGTCTACGACGGGCTATCTCCGGAGGTGGCCGAGGCGGCGCTGGCCCTGGCCCGCCTGGTGCGCACGGCCCTGCGCCAGCCGGCCGGGCACGGGGTCGGGCAAGGTGACGCTGGGCAGGTCGCGCCACGGGCGCCGCCGTCCTGCAGCCGGACGTGGGGCTGTTCCGCCACGTCGTAGGTGTTGACGCCGGTTTCCCGGCCTGGCTCATCGCAACACCACGTCGGCGGAGGCGGCTGGGGCGGCCTCCAGCCACGCCTGGTTCGGTCCGAGGCTCGTGAACAGATACTCGTCGGCCGCCCCGCCAGGAGGGCGTCATCCGAGCTAGCCCGCAGGAAGCTTGCCGCCAGTGACCCTCTCCAGCCACAGCACGCCCGCAGCGGCCGCGGCGGCCACGAGACCGGCGAGGTGAAAGGGGTGCAGGGGCAGGGCCGAGGCGGCGAGGGCCCCGCCGGCCAGGGGACCGGCGATGGCGCCCAGCGACCAGAAGGCGTAGAAGAGGCCGAAGCCCCGGCCCCGCCGGTCGGCGGTGGCCACGTCCGCCACCAGTGCGTTCACGGCGGGGAAGATCAGGCCGAACCCGGCTCCGTAAAGGGCCATCAGGCCGGCGAGACCGCCCGGCCGGGAAGCCGCGGGGAGCATGACCAGAGCCAGCGCCACCAGGACGAAGCCGGTGGCGACTGGCCGGAAGCGTCCCGCGCGGTCCGAGAGGCGGCTGAGGGGAGAGGCCATCAGGCCCACGGCCACCAGGGAGAAGACGCCGAACATGGCGCCCGCCAGGGCCTGGCGGTAGCCCAGCGCCACCACCCGGGTGGGAAAGAAGTGGGTCAGGATGCCCAGGGTCACCATGAGGCCGAAGGCGGTCAGGTACCCGGCGCGGAGTCCCGGGTGGGAAAGCAGCGCTCCCCAGCCGGCTTCCCGGCGGCGTTCGGGGCGGACCGGGGTTTCCCGCACCCACCGGCCGGCCAGCGCCGCGGTGACGAGGAAGAGGAGCGTCACCGTCCAGAAAACGGCGGGCATTCCCCAGCGGCCGGCGACCCAGCCTGCCCAGGGCGGAGCCACGATGGCCGCCAGCCCGATGACGGCTCCCGCCCGGCCCATGGCCGCCCCTCCGGCCGAGGCCTGCCGGCGCGCGTCGGCGATCAGGGTGAACGCCGCCGGCACCAGGAAGGCGCCCCCCAGGCCGTGCAGGAGCCGGACGGACAGAAGCTGGCCGGGAGTCGCCGCCAGGGGGTAGAGGGCCAGGCCGGCCGCGGCCAGGAGAAAACCGAGGAGCAGCGGGCCCCGACGGCCGATCCGGTCGAGCAGCAGGCCGGCCGCCACGTTGCCCGCGAGGTTGGAGAGGCTGTAGGCGCCGACGATGGCGCCGACCATCACCGGGTCCGCTCCCAGCGCCGCGCTGTAGGGGGAGATGACCGGTAACTGGGCGAAGTTGTCGAAGAAGGCCACGAAGACGATCCACACGACCAGGCTCAACCGGCCGTCTCCCACCTCGATCGCGTCCGCCCGGTGCCGCCCTTGCCGCGGTACCGCGGGGCGGCGCCACGGCGCCGCCTTCACCGGCCGTTGCTCTGACGTCCCGGGGGAAAAGCCTCGCGCCTGCGCGGGCTCCGGCGAGGGGATGCCCCGCGGCGCACTGTCATGCTAACATGGTTCACGTGGACAAAGGAAGCTGCCCCCGGCCGTAAGGGCCGTTCAGCGACGGGTGGGCCGCCGGCGGGCGATGGAGGTTCTGACGGATGAAGCTCTACGAGTACCTGGCCAAGGAGGAGTTCCGGAAGTTCGGCATCCCGGTGCCCCCGGGTCGGGTGGCCGCTTCGCCCGAGGACGCGGCGGCCGCCGCCAGGGAGGTGGGCCGGCCGGTCGCCATCAAGTCCCAGGTGCTGGCCGGTGGCCGGGGCAAGGCGGGCGGCATCCGGTTCGCCGACACGCCCGAGGCGGCCGAGGCGGAGGCCAGGGCCCTGTTGGGGACGGAACTGCACGGCCACGCCATTGACCGGCTGCTGGTCGAGGAGAAGCTCCGGATCGACCGCGAGCTTTACCTCGGCGTCACGGTGGACGGCGCCGCCCGGACGCCGCTGGTCATCACCTCGGTCCGGGGCGGCGTCAACATCGAGGAGGTTCCCGAGAAGGAACTGGTCAAGCGGCACGTGGACCCCACCTGGGGCCTGCAGCCGTACGCCTGCCGGCAGGTGGTTCGCCGCCTGGGGCTGGGAGGCCCGGTGGGGCGTCAGGTGGCGGACATCCTGGGCCGGCTGTACCAGGTCTTCCGGAGCCGCGACGCCGAACTGGCGGAGATCAACCCGCTGGTGGTCTCGGGAGACCGCGTGATCGCGGCCGACGCCAGGCTGAACGTGGACGACGAGGCCGCCTACCGCCACAAAGACCTGCCGCGGGTGGAGGAAGGGACCGAACTGGAGCGGCGGGTCCGGGAGATCGGCCTCTCCTATGTCGAACTGGACGGCGACATAGCCGTCATGGCCAACGGGGCCGGGATCACCATGGCCACCCTGGACATCATCCAGGCGTACGGGGGCCGGCCCGCCAACTTCCTGGACGCCGGGGGCGGGGCCAGCGTGGAGCCCATGGCCCAGGCGGTGGAGGTGCTGGTCTCCACCCGGCCCAAGGCCATCCTGATCAACATCTTCGGCGGCATCACCCGCTGCGACGACGTGGCCAACGCGCTGGTGCAGGTGAGACAGCGGGTGGGGATCCCGATGCCCCTGGTGGTGCGCCTGGTGGGCACCAACGAGGCCCAGGGCGTGGAGATCCTGCGCCGTGAGGGCATCACCGCCTACCGGTCCATGGACGAGGCGGCGGCCCGCGTGGTGGAACTGGCGAAGGGGGCGGCGTAGGTGGCGATTCTGGTCGACGAGAAGACCCGCGTGGTGGTGCAGGGGATCACCGGGCACCAGGGTGCCTTCCACGCCCGCCAGATGCTGGACTACGGCACCCGGGTGGTGGCCGGGGTCACCCCCGGCAAGGGCGGCGAGGAAGTCCACGGGGTGCCGGTCTACGAGACGGTGGAGGAGGCCGTGGAGAAGCACGGCGCCAACGCGTCGGCGATCTTCGTGCCGGCGCCCTTCGCCCGGGACGCCGCCTTCGAGGCCATCGATGCCGGGCTCAGGGTGGTGGTCATCATCACCGAGCACATCCCCGTTCACGACGCCATGCAGGTGATGGCCTTCGGTCGGTCCCGGGGCGCGACGATCGTGGGCCCCAACACCTTCGGCGTCATCTCGCCGGGCAAGTCCAAGCTGGGGATCATGCCCAACCCCATCTACAGACCAGGCCCCGTGGGGATTGTCGCCCGGTCGGGGACCCTCTCCTACGAGATAGCGGCCAACCTGAGCGGGGCCGGGCTCGGCCAGTCCACCGTGGTGGGCATGGGCGGCGACCGCGTGGTGGGACTGGGCTTCGTGGACGTTCTGAAGCAGCTCGAGCGGGACGAGGAGACCCGGGCCGTGGTGCTGGTGGGCGAGATCGGGGGCACCGCCGAGGAGGAGGCCGCCGAGTTCATCAAAGGCATGACCAAGCCGGTGGTGGCGTATCTCGCCGGCAAGTCGGCGCCCCCGGGCAAGCGGATGGGCCACGCCGGCGCCATCATCGAGCGGGGCCGGGGGACCTTCGAGTCCAAGGTCAAGGCGCTCACCGCCGGCGGCGCCCGCGTGGCCGGGTTTCCCTGGGAGGTGCCGGACCTCGTCCGCGAGGCGCTGGGTCAGGCCGCCGGCTGACGATTGGGCGGTGGCTATGCGACGCGGGGGTAGGGGCTCACGGTCTCAGGACCAGCAGGGCGTACTGTTCCCTGGTTTCCTGCCAGCGGTCCAGAACCCGGTAACCGGCCCCCCCGAGCCAGGCGGCCAGGTCGTCGGGGGCCAGGCGACGGTCCAGCGGCGGGCCGAAGGCCCGCTCCCCGCCCGGGTCGAACTCGGCGACCACCAGCCGGACGCCGGCGGGCAGGCCGGCGAAGAGCCGCCGCAGCACGGCTTCGCCGGGTTCCTCGAGGTGGTGGAGCACGTAGCAGAGCAGTGCCGCGTCCACCCGCTCGGCGCGGAGGTCCAGCCGGGACAGGTCGGCCAGGATGGGCCGGACCTGCGTCAGGCCGGCTTCGGCCAGCCTGGCCCGCAAGAAGGCCAGAGCGTCGGGCGAGCGGTCGACGGCCAGCACGCGGCCCGTGGGACCCACGCGCCGGGCCGCCAGCAACGACACGTACCCCGGGCCGCACCCCAGGTCGGCCAGGTGAGTTCCGGGCCCGACCGCCAGCCGGTCGAGCCAGCCCTCGGCCAGGTCGTGGCGGAGCGACTGGCGCCGGAAGATCTCCTCCCACGTGGTGTGGCTGAGGTCGCGCCGGTACTCCCGCTCGTCCCCGCCCACCGGTAGTCCCTCCTTCCGCCGCCGACAAGTCGCCACCGGCGCCCGCTACCTTCGCCGGGCCGCCGCGCGCCCCGAGCCCACCACACGTTCCAGGAGCGGGGCGCGATCACCGGGGCGGCGCTCCGGCCCCGCCGCCGCAAGCCCGCCCAGGCGCTGGAACCAGCGCCGGCAACCGCCGGCTCCGCCACCAGACGAGGCCGGTGATGAGCAGCGCGACGGCGGCCAGGGCCGGGTACAGCGCTGCAAGGCCGAAGCGCTCCACCCAGGCGCCGGCGCCCACCGCGCCCAGGCTCAGTCCCAGTTCGAAGGCGTTGTAAAAGGTGGCCATGGCCGCGCCCCGCTCGGCGGCGGGCACCAGGTCGACGGCCAGGGTCAGCACGCCGGGGAACACGAGGCCGCCGCCGAGCCCGTAAACGAGGGCCGCCAGCACCAGCCACGCCAGGTCGCCGGTGACCGACAGGAGGGCCAGTCCGCCCGCCACCAGGCCGAAGCCGGGGAGGATGACGGCCAGCCGGCCCAGGCGGTCGGCCAGCCGGCCGGCGAAGAGCCGGGCGCCGATGACCGCCCCCGAGTAGGCGGTGAAGAACCAGCCGGGGTTGGCAATGTTCCGGGCTTCGGCGAACAGGGGAAGAAAGGCCAGCAGGGCGGTGAAGGTCAGGGCGTAACCGAAGATGGCCAGGGCGGGCCAGAGACAGCGCGGGTGGAACAGGACCACCGGCAGCCGCCCGTCGCCTGCCGGCCCGGACCGGAACGGGGCGGTGGCCCCGGCCCGCCCCTCCCGCAGGGCCAGGGTGGTCCCCAGCGCCACCCCTGCGGCGGCGGCCGCTCCCAGAGCCACCGCGCCAATGCCGGACCACCGGTACAGGGCCAGGGCGATGATGGGGCTGGCAGCCAGCGCCACGTTGCTGGACATACCGAACAGGCTGAGGGCCTCGCCGCGGCGGCCGGGCGGCGAGACGTCGGCGGCATAGGCGGCAGCCGCCGTACCGAAGAACGCGATCCCGGCGGCGTGGAAGACGCGGACCGCCAGGAGGACCGGGATGGAGCGGGCCAAAAGATAGCCGAGGGCCGCCGCCACGAAGATGGTCGAGCCCAGCACCATGGCCGGGCGGCGCCCCCAGCGGTCGGCCGCGGGCCCCGCGAAGGTCCGGACGGCGATGGCCGCCAGCGGGAAGGCGCCCACCACCAGTCCCACGGCCGTCTCCCCGCCACCCAGTTCGGTGACGTAAAGCGGCAGGGTCGGGACAAAAGCGAGGAGGCTCAGAAAGAACGCCGTGTTTCCAGCGAACGCCAGGTTGAAGTCGCGGTGCCAGACGCGCTCCATCGGCGGGCTCATCTCTCCCACCTGGGACTTCGCGACCCGCCCGCGCGGACCTGCGGCGGGCGCGCCATGATCCCGGCGCCCGCGCCGGCGGCGGGTGGGCGGCGGGTGATCCCGCGGCCTGAGCGCCCCGGCGCCGGCCGCCGGGTGGCCTGGGCGCTCCTGGTCCTGGGCGGCGCGGGCGTCGCCTGGTGGCTCTTGCGGCCGGTCACCGGCCCGACCCTGGTGACCGCCGTCGCCCGGCGACAGGAGGTCCGGGGCGCCTGGCCCCTTCCTGAGTTCAAGCCCTTCTACGCCGCCGCCTACCGGGACTCCGGGGCCCCGGCCCGAGAGGTCGGGTGGCTACGCGGGGCCGGGCTCAACAGCTGGTTCCCCCTGGCTTACGCCCAGGGCCGCGTGGCCTGGCCCTCGGAGGTCTTGCCCGACACCAGGGCCCTGTGGGGGGAGTGGAGTCCCCTGGACGCCGCCCTCGCCGAGGCCCGCCGCCTGGACGTCGACGTCTACCTGTACTTCGTGGTCGGTTACGCCGGCCGCCCGGACGACCCCTGGACGGCTCCCCGGTTGCGGGACCGGCCCGAACGGGACATGGTGAACCGGCTGGGCGCCGGCACCCTCGCCGGCGCGGCCGGCGGGGCGGTCACCGGCAGCGCGGCCCTCTGGCAGACCTTCTGCCTCTCGGAGACGGCCGACTTCCTCGTCCGGGTGGTGGAGGAGGCGCTCGGCCGTTACCCGGGCGTCCAGGGGATCCACCTGGACTACCTCCGGCTGCCGGGGGAGGACTTCGACTACGCCGAAGCCTGTCTGGACCGGTTCCTGGACGAGCGGGGCTACCAGGTGCCCGGGGACACGGTTGCCGTCCGGGCGGCGGCCGTCCTGACCCGGCACGGGCCCGAATGGCAGGCCTTCCGGGCCGGGCAGGTCACCGGGTTGCTGCGCCGGGTGCGGGAATTCCTGGATCGGCGGCATCCGGGACTGGCGCTCACGGTGACGGTGGAGGCCGACCCCGACGCCGCCTACCGGGTCTTTGGTCAGGACTGGCGCGGGTGGGTCCGGGAAGGTCTGGTGGACGCCATCGTGCCCGTGGCCGCGGCCGGCTGGGCGCCGGAAGAACTGCGGGCCTACACCGAGGCCCTCGTGGACTGGGCGGGCCAGGTGGCCGCCGAGCACAGGAGCCGGCGCCGGACCGTGCGGACGGCGGCGGTGATCGTGGGGCTCGAGACGGCTCCGGAGGCGCCCTTGGAACCGGACCGGCTCGAGGCTCTGGTGGACGCGGTCCGTGCCGCGGGGGCGCAGGGGATCGTCCTGCGGCCGCTGCCGGCCTGGCGCCGGGAGCAGTACCAGGTACTGCGCCGGCTGGGTGCCCCGGCGTCTGACACGTGGCCGGAGCTCCGGGACTACGAGCCCGTCCTGCGGCGGCTGTTCCCGGGCGGCGGCTGAGCCGTCAGGCGCGACCCCTGTCCGGCGGTGGCCCGCACGATCCTCTGACCACCAGCTCCGGTGGCGACAGGGCGCCGCCGGTGACGCCCCCGTCCTCGCCGCCGGCGCCCAGGCTGCCCGCCAGCCGGCGGAAGCTGCGCCCGCCCAGTTCCTCCCACGGCGCGCGCACCGCCGTCAGCGGCGGCCGCAGGGCCGGGGCGAGGGGACCGTCTTCCAGGCAGACCACGGCCGCCTGCCGGGGCACGGCCAGGCCGCGCTCGGCCAGACACTGCAGCACCCCCACGGCCATCAGGTCGTGAGCCACCACGAACGCCGTCGGGGGCGGGTGGGCATCCACCAGTCGCGCGGCCGCCTGGTAGCCCTCGGCCGCCGACACCGGGCCCGTTTCCAGACCGGCCTGTTCCAGGGCGGTCCAGTAGCCCAGGCTCCGATCCACCGTAGCCGCCAGTTCGCCGGGCCCGGCCACCAGCGCGATCCGCCGGTGGCCCAGGCCGACCAGGTGCTCCGTGGCCAGGCGGCCGGCGGTCACGTCGTCGGGGGCCAGCCACGCCACGGGCGCGGCCGGGTAGAGCCGGCCGATGGCCACCAGCGGCAGGCCGCGGCCGGCAAGTTCTTCCAGAAGCCGGTCGTAGCCCTGGCCGGTGACGACGGCCGCGCCGTCCACCCGCCGCTCCCGCAGTAGCTGCAGCAACTGGTGGCGCCCCGTCAGCCCGCCGGACCCGGCGGCCAGCAGGGTCACGTAGCCCGCGGCCTGGGCGGCGGCGGTGAAGCCCTGGATCAGGCCGGGCAACCACCAGGCCTCCTCGCCCGGCCCGGGCCACCTGCTGAGCACCAGCGCCACCGTCCAGGTCCGGCCCCGGGCCAGGCTACGGGCCGTGGCGTCGGGGACGTAGCGCAAGTCCCGGGCCGCCCGGCGTACCCGCTCCACCGTCGGCTGGCTGATCCTTGGATCTCCCCCCAGGGCCCGCGAGACGGTGGCGGCCGAGACGCCCGCCCGTCTGGCCACGTCCCGGATGGTGGCGCGCCCCTCCGCGCCGCCGGGCGCGTCCGGTTGGCCCGCCGGCACCGGCGATCATCCTTTCGGCCCGCCGCGCCCGGGGTACCGAGCGCGGCCCGAAGGCAAACGGTTGCACGGACACCAGGCGCACCCTTCGCCCCCTGGTGGACGTTTCCCTGCCGGGCCGGGCGGTGGCGGGGATCCGGCGTGCGCCGGGCAGCGGGACCTGCCGGGTCAGGCAGGAATTCCCGGCGTTGCGTTGAAGTGTAGACTGACGCGTCGGTCTGGCCGACGGGCACCATCCGGCAGGGCGAAGGGGTCGGGGAAATGGCGTACCGGGACTTGCGGGACTTTCTCAGGACGCTCGAGACCGGGGGAGTCCTCAAGCGCGTCCGGGCCGAGGTCGACCCGGAACTGGAGATTACCGAGATCGCGGACCGCACCGTCAAGGCCGGGGGACCGGCCCTCTGGTTCGAGCGGGTGAAAGGCTCGCCGTACCCCGTGGTGCTGAACCTGTTCGGCTCGGAGGAGCGGATGCGGCTGGCCCTGGAAACCGAATCCCTGGACGCCATCGGGCAGCGGCTCAGGGAACTGGTGACCCCGCCCAGCCTGAGCGGGCTCATGGACAAGCTGGCCGCCCTGCCGCGGCTGGCCGAGGTGGCCGGCTACTTCCCCCGCACGGTGCGGCACGGCCCCTGCCAGGACGTGGTCGAGGAACCGCCGTCCCTGGCCTCGTTGCCGGTCCTCAAGTGCTGGCCGAAGGACGGGGGGCGGTTCATCACCCTGCCCCTGGTGATCACCAGGGACCCCCGGACCGGCAGGCGCAACGTGGGGATGTACCGGATGCAGGTGTACGACGACCGGACCACCGGGATGCACTGGCACCTGCACAAGGACGGGTCCTACCACTTCCTGCGGGCCAGGGAGGAGGGGGGCGGGCCGGCCGACCGGCTGGAGGTGGCGGTGGCCCTGGGCGCCGACCCGGCCACCATCTACGCGGCCACCGCGCCGCTGCCCCGCGACGTGGACGAGTTCTTCTTCGCCGGCTTCCTGCGGCGCGCGCCGGTGGAACTGGTCAGGTGCAAGACGGTGGATCTGGAGGTTCCCGCCCACGCCGAGTTCGTCCTGGAGGGCTACGTCAGGCTCGACGAGTTCCGCCGGGAGGGGCCTTTCGGCGACCACACCGGCTTTTACTCGGAGGCCGCGGACTACCCGGTGTTTCACCTGACCTGCCTCACCAGGCGCCGGGACCCCATCTACCCCACCATCGTGGTGGGCCGGCCGCCCATGGAGGATACCTTCATGGGCAAGGCCACCGAGCGGATCTTCCTGCCCCTGATCCAGCTTCAGTTGCCCGAGATCGTCGACTACAACTTCCCGGTGGAAGGGGTCTTTCACAACTGCGTCGTGGTGGCCATCAAGAAGACCTACCCCGGCCACGCCCGCAAGGTGATGCACGCCCTGTGGGGGATGGGCCAGCTCATGTTCACCCGGCTCATCGTGGTGGTGGACCACGACGTGAACGTCCAAGACCTCTCCGAGGTGGCCTTCACCGTGCTGAACCACATCGACGCCCAGCGTGACGTGGAGATCACCAGGGGACCCGTGGACGACCTGGATCACGCCACGCCGGTCCGCCGCTACGGTGGGAAGATGGGCATCGACGCCACCAGGAAGTGGCCGGAGGAAGGGCAGCCCCGCGGCTGGCCGGAGGCCCAGGTGATGACGGACGACGTCCGGGACCTGGTCACGAGACGATGGAAGGAGTACGGATTCTAGGTTGACCGGCGACGGCGGCGTGACGGGCTGGCTGAGAAAGGCCGGCGGAAAGCTGGCGGCGCTGCTCGAGCTGATCAGGTTCGAGCACACCGTGTTCGCGCTGCCCTTTGCCTACCTGGCCACCTTCATGGCGTCGGGCGGCCGGCCCGACCCGGCCACCCTGGGCTGGATCACCCTGGCCATGGTGGCCGGCCGGAGCGCTGCCATGGCCATCAACCGGCTGGTTGACCGGGAGATCGACCGCAGAAACCCCCGGACCGCCGGGCGCCCCCTGCAGCGGGGCGCGGTCAGGGTGCCGGAAGCGGTGTTCTTCACCGCGTTGTCGCTGGCCGGCCTGTTCTACGCGGCCTGGCGGCTGAATCCCCTGGCCTTCAAGCTCGCTCCCCTGGTCCCCGTCGCCTTCGTGATCTACGCCACCTCCAAGCGCTGGACGTGGCTGGCCCATGCCTTTCTGGGCCTCGCCCAGGCCCTGGGACCGCTGGGCGCCTGGATCGGCGTGACCGGCCGGTTCGAGTGGTGCGGGGTGCTTCTGGGGGCGGCCACCGGGCTGTGGGTGGCCGGCTTCGACGTCCTCTACGCCCTGCAGGACGTGGAGTTCGACCGCCGGGAGGGGCTGCATTCCGTCCCGGCCAGGTTCGGCGTGCGGCCCGCCCTCGCCGCCGCCCGGCTGGGCCACGGGCTCACCCTGCTCCTGTTCCTGGCGGTGTCGGCGGTGCACCCGGTCGGCTCCTTTTACCTGGCGGCTGTGGCGCTCATGGGGTTGCTCCTGGCCTACGAGCACAGTCTGGTGTCGCCGGACGACCTGTCCCGGCTGGACGTGGCCTTTTTCAACGTCAACGGGGTCATAAGCGTCGGGTTCTTCCTGGTCAGTGTGATTGACGCGGTGCGCTAGCGAGGAGCGAGGGCGCCGCAAGCAGCGGGAACGGAGGGATCGGGGGCATGACGGAAGCGTCGGGGCGAACGGCAGGTCTGGCGGCCGGGAGGCGACCAGTGGTGGGCAGGGGACGAACGGCGGGCGAGGGACGCGGGACGGGTGCCGGGCGCCCGGCGGCGGTGGTGGTCTGGCTGGCCGCGGCGGCGCTGGTATTGTTGCTGGCGGGGTGCGGGCGGGCTCCGGCGCCGGCGGCCGGCGGGGCTTCCGAGCCGGCCGGGCCGCCGCCGAAAGTGCGCTTTGGGCTGCTGACCATCGTGGACTCGCTGCCCTTCTTCGTGGCCGAGGCCAGGGGTTACTTCGCCGAGGCCGGCGTCCAGGTGGAACTGGTGGTCTTCCGCAGCGCCGTGGAACGGGACGCGGCCCTGACGGCCGGGCAGATCGACGGTCACCTGGGCGACGTGGTCTCCTCGGTGTCGCTGCGCAACGCCGGGCACCCGGTCAAGATCGCTTCCATCAGCCTGGGCATGACCCCGGAGGAAGGGCCCATCGCCGTCCTGGCGGCTCCCAACTCGGGGATCACCTCGGTGGAGCAACTGAAAGGAGTCGAGGTGGCCATCTCCACCAACTCCATGATCGAGTACGTGGTGGAAAACCTGCTCCTGGCGCAGGGTTTCAGGCCGGACGAGATCCGGACGGTGGTCATCGCCCAGATCCCCGCCAGGTACCAGGCGCTCATCTCCGGCCAGGTGAAGGCGGCCGGCCTGCCTGACCCGCTGGCCAGCCTGGCGGAGGCCAACGGCGCGGTCAGGGTCATCGACGACACCCGCGGGACCAATCTCTCCCAGTCGGTGCTCCTGGTGCGGGAGGACAGCCTCAGGGACAAAGGCGAGGCCCTGGCCCGCACGTTCCGGGCCTACGCCCGGGCGGTGGACGACATCAACGCCGACCCCGACGCCTACCGGGGGCTGTTGACGGAAAAGGGGGCCCTGCCCGCGGCCATCGCCGGCGTCTTCCCCATGACTCCCTTTCCCAGGCCCCAGCTTCCGGCCAGGGCCGACGTGGAGCGGGTACTGGAATGGATGAAGGCCAAAGGCTACATCACCTCCCAGGTGACCTACGACGCCCTGGTCACCGATGTCCTGACCGGGAGCGGCAGCGGTGGCTACTGAGCCTCGACTCCGGAGCGACAAAAGGCCATGAAGAGCGGGACGGTCTGAAGCGGCCGTGATGGTGGAAGTGAGGCAACTCGAGGTGACCTACTCCGGTCCCCAGGGCCCGGTCCGGGCCCTGGCCGGGGTGGACTTTACCCTGCCCGATGGTGAGAGCTGCGCCATCATCGGGCCGTCCGGGTGCGGCAAGACCACGCTCCTCTCGGTCCTGGCCGGCCTGGTGGCGCCAACGGCCGGCCGGGCCATGATCCGGGGCCAACCGGTGGCCGCCCGCCGCCCCGAGACGGCCCTCATCCTCCAGGACTACGGCCTCTTGCCCTGGAAGACGGTGGAGCACAACGCGGAACTCGGCCTGCTCATCCGGGGGGTGGGCGCGGCCGAGCGCCGGCGGCGGGTGGAGGAGGTCCTCCGGGAGCTTGGTCTCTGGGAGTTCCGCCGCCACTACCCCCACCAGCTTTCGGGCGGCATGCGCCAGCGGGTGGCCATCGCCAGGGCTCTCACCCTCGGGCCCGACCTGTTGCTCATGGACGAGCCCTTTTCCTCGCTGGACGCCCTGACCCGGGAGAGCCTGCAGGAGACCCTCCTGGACGTCTGGCGGCGCGGGGGGACCACCCTGGTGCTGGTGACCCACAGCATCGAGGAGGCGGCGCTGGTGGGCCGGACGGTGCTGGTGCTCTCCGAACGCCCGGGGCGGGTCGCCCACCGGCTCGAAAATCCCTCGGCCGGGCGGGTGGAGTACCGCGCCAGCCCCCACTACCACCGCCAGTGCGTCCGGCTGCGACGGCTGCTGGCCGACGGGGCGGGCCGGCAGGCCGGGCCGCAGAGGTCGCGCCGCGCGGCCGGGGGAGGCGGGGCGCCGTGATGCGCAGTCCCGGTCCCTGGGGCGTCGTGGGGGCCGCCGCCGCGCTCTTGGTGTTCTGGCACCTGGCGGCCGTGGCCGCCCACAGCCCGGCGCTGCCGCCGCCCTGGCCGGCCCTGGCCGCCTTCTGGCAGAGCCTGGGCCGGGGAATGGAGCGGCACGTGGCGGTCAGCGCGGCCCGGGTCCTGGCCAGCCTGGCCTGGGCCGCCGCCCTGGCCGTCCCGGCCGGCCTGGTCCTCGGGCGCTACCCCGCCCTGGACCGCTGGGTGGCGCCCCTCATCTACCTGACCTATCCCATCCCCAAGGTGGCCTTTCTGTTCCTGGTGATCCACTTTCTCGGCATCTACAACCTGGCCAAGATCTTCCTCATCGGGCTGATCGTGTTCTTCCAGTTGCTGGTGACCGCCCGGGACGCCGCGCGGTCGGTACCCCGGGAACTGCTCTTGTCCGTGCGTTCCCTGGGGGCCGGCGAGACCCAGCTCTTCCGGCACGTGGTCTTTCCGGCCGCCCTGCCGGCGCTGTTCACCGCGGCCCGGATCGGGCTGGGCACGGCCATCGCCGTGCTGTTTCTCACCGAGACCTTCGCCACCGACGCCGGTATCGGCTACTTCCTGGTCGACGCCTACTCCCGGTTCGACTACGCGGCGCTGTTCGCCGGGATCATGGCCATGAGCCTGATGGGCCTGGTCCTCTACGTGCTGCTGGACGGCCTGGAGGGCCGGGTCTGCCGCTGGCGCCGCGCGTAGGTGGGGGAAGGAGGGCGGCCGGGCCAGCTAGAAGTAGGCCTGGCACGACCAGAGGAGGTGGGCCGGGTGCGGCTGGTGGTCGGCATGACCGGGGCCAGCGGGGTGGTGATCGCCGTCCGGCTGCTGGAGGAGTTGCGGCGGCTGGAAGTCGAGACCCACCTGGTCGTGAGCCGCTGGGGGCTGGCCACCCTGGCGGCGGAGACGGACTGGCCGGCCAGCCGCGTCCGGTCGCTGGCCAGCTACAGCTATCCTCCCGATGACTTCTTCGCGCCCATCGCTTCCGGGTCGTTTCAGGTCCGGGGCATGGTCGTGGTCCCCTGCAGCATGAAGACGCTGGCCGCCGTCGCCCACGGGCTGACGGACGACCTGGTGACCCGGGCAGCCGACGTGGCCCTGAAGGAGCGGCGCCCCCTGGTGCTGGTGCCGAGGGAGACGCCGCTCAACGCCATTCACCTGGAGAACATGCTCAAGCTTGCCCGGCTGGGCGCCACGGTGCTGCCGCCCGTGCCGGCCTTCTGGAACCGCCCGTCGAGCGTCGACGAGGTGGTGGACTACTTTGTGGGCAAGATCCTGGACCAGTTCGGGCTGGAACACGACCTGTACCGGCGGTGGGACCAGGCGGCGAAAGAGTTGCGCCGGCCGGCGGAAAAGGACGGGGACGGCTAGTGCCCTACCGGACGCCCCCCCACATCCAGGAGCGCAAGGAAGAGACCAAGCGGCGGATCCTCGAGGCGGCGGTGGCCGTGTTCTCGGAGCGGGGCTACCACCGCACCACGGTGGACGACATCGCCCAGGCCTCCGGCACCTCCAAGGGAACCTTCTACTTCTACTTCCCCAGCAAGGAAGCGGTCTTTCTGGAGCTTGCGGCCGACCTGGTGCACAAGCTCTGGCAGGCCGTGCGCGCCGCCGAGGCCGCCACCGAGGACCCGGACCCCCTGCACCGGCTGCGGGCGGTGCTGGGAGCGGTGCTGGAAACCTTCGGCCGGCACAAGAGCCTGGCCAAGATCCTGCTGGTGGAGGCGGTGGGGGCGAACCCCCAGGTGGAGCGGGTGCGCCGGGACGTCCACGCCGCCTTTGCCGAGTACCTGAAGGCCCACCTGGACGCCGCGGTGATCCGGGGCCGGGTCCCGGCCGCCGTCAACACCGAGACCGCCGCCTACGCCTGGCTGGGCGCCGTAAACGAGGTGGTCGTCAACTGGCTGTACACCGGCCAGCCCAGGCGGCTGGCCGATGCCATGGGCACCCTGGGCCACTTCCGGCTGGGCGAGTGAGGGCGGGCGGGACGGCGGGCCGGGAAAAGGAAAGCTACGTCCGGTCACTCTTCGACTCCATCGCCGGCCGCTACGACCTGATGAACCGGGTGATGACGGGGGGGCTGCTGGCCGCCTGGCACCGCGCCTTCGCCCGGCTGACCGGGCTCGGGCCCGGGGACCCGGCCCTGGACGTGTGCTGCGGCACCGGGGACCTCGCCCTGGTCATGGCCGGTCAGGTGGGCCCCCGGGGCCGGGTGGTCGGGCTTGATTTTTCCTGGCGAATGTTGCTGGCCGGCCGGGCCAGGATCACCCGGCAGGACCTGGACGGCCGGATCCACCTGGTGGCCGGTAACGCGCTGGCCCTGCCCTTTGCGGAGGCCACCTTCGCTTGCGCCGCCATCGGCTTCGCCCTGCGGAACGTGGCGGACATCGAGGCCTGCCTGGCGGAGATGGCCCGGGTGGTGCGGCCGGGGGGGCGGGTGGTGGCCCTGGAGATTTCCCGGCCCCCCAACCCCGTGGTCCGGGCGGCCTTCTGGCTATACTTTGGCCGGATCGTCCCGTGGCTGGGCCGGCTGGCCGAAGGCTGGCGCCTGCCGGACCCCCGCCTGCGCCGGCTGCGCCCGTATACCTACCTGCCGCGGTCGCTGGCGACCCTGCCGGACCAGGCGGGGTTGGCGGCCCTGATGCGCCGGGTGGGGCTGCGAGACGTGGGCTACCTGGGGCTTTCGGGTGGCGTGGTCACCCTGCACTTCGGTACCAGGCCTGGGGAGGTTGGCTGCAGTGCCGGCCGGACCGGGACGCGCCGCGGCCGCCGGGCGGCGCAGGCTGCTCGGGACCGGGCTGGTCATCTTGTTGCTCCTGGGCGCCGCGCGGCCCCCGGGCGGCCAGGCCTTCGCGGCCCCGGGCCGCCCGGCGCCGGAGGCGTCGCCGCCGGCCGTGGTGGCCCCGGCAGCCCCGCCGCGCATCAACGCCCAGGCCTGGGCGCTCCTGGAGCCCGAGTCGGGGACCCTCCTGGCGTCGGGGTCCGGTAACGCTCCGAGGGCCCCGGCCAGTCTAGTCAAGATCATGACCTTGTTCCTGGTCTGGGAAGCTCTGGCCGGCGGCAGCGTGACCTGGGATACGGAGGTGGCCGTGAGCGCCTACGCGGCAAACGTTGGCGGCTCCCGGCTGGGCCTGGCCCCCGGCGACCGACTGACGGTCCGGGAGGTGGTGGGCGGCCTGGCCGTCGCCTCGGCCAACGATGGGGCCAGGGCCGTTGCCGAGCACCTCGCAGGCTCGGTGGACGCCTTTGTCGAAACCATGAACCGCCGGGCGGAGGAACTGGGGCTCAGCGTCACCCGGTTCGCCAACGCCGACGGCTGGGACGCCCCGGGCCAGGTCACCACGGCGGTGGAGGTGGCGCGGCTGGCCGCCGCGTACCTGAGGGACCACCCGGAGGCGGTGACTTTCCACCGCCAGCCGTCGCTGGAGTTTCGCGGCCGGACCTACCGGAACTTCAACGGCCTCGTGGCGCGCGACCCCACCGTCGACGGCCTGAAGACGGGGATGACGGCGGCGGCCGGCTGGAACCTGGTGGCCACCGCCAGCCGCGACGGCACGCGGCTCATCGCGGTGGTGCTGGGCGCGCCAACCGAGCGCTCCCGGGAGGACGGCGCCCACGCCCTGCTGGAGTACGGGTTCGCTCACTACGCCGTGGTGCGGGTACCGGCCGGCGAGGCCGCCGGCACGGTGCCGGTGTCGGGCGGCCGGCGCCCCGAGGCGGCCGCGGTGACCGGCGCGCCCCTGGCGGTGACGGTGCCCCGGGGACGGGCCGCCGAGGTCACCCGGCAGGCCAGACCCCATCCGGCGGTGGCGGCGCCCGTTGAGCCGGGTCAGCCCGTCGGGGAACTGGTCCTGCTGGTGGGGCCCACCGAGGTGGGCCGGGTGACGCTGGTGGCGGGCGAGGAAGTGCCCCGGGCCGGCCGACTCGCCAGGCTCTGGCAGGCCTTTCTGGAGTGGGTACGGCGAATGTTGCGACCAGGCCAGTGAGGGAGGGATCCGGCGTGCGGTCCGTCCGGTTCAGCCGGGCGTTCATCGGCCTGCTGGTGGCCATTGGCGGCGCCATCTACGTGATGTGGAACTTCACGTGGGGGATTGGCATCTCGCTGGTCGGGTTCTGGCTGATCCTGTCGGACCGGCCGGAGCGCCGCCGGGCGAGCCAGGAACCCGGAGCGGGCGGCGGGGGGGGCCAGGGGGACCAGCCGCCGGACAGGGAGGCTGAAGAGGCGCCGGGCGAGCGGTTCAGGGAGCTTCAGCGCAAGCGCCGGCGGCGCGGGAAGGGCGGCTGAGCCGCCGCGTGGAATAGGCTGTTGGGTCGGACCTGACGACCCTTTGGCAGGGATGAAGATGGCGTGAAGCACACCAGGGCCCCCGACGTCGTCGTCCGGCGGCTCGCGCTTTACCTGCGCGTGCTTGGCGAGGTGGCCGCCGACGGCGTCGACCGGTTCATCTCCTCCCGGGAACTGGGCGACCGGGCCGGCGTGAGCCCCGCCCAGGTCCGGAAGGACCTGGCCTTCTTCGGCGAGTTTGGCAAGCAGGGCGTCGGCTACGAGGTCCGGGTCCTGCAGCAGGAGCTGCAGGGTATCCTGAACGTCGACCGGGAGATCAGGGTGGGCCTGGCCGGCGTCGGCGAGCTGGGCACCGCTCTGGCCCGGTACCTCTACCGGCGCTTTCACCACGACGGGGCCTACGCCTTCCACCTGGTTGCCAGCTTCGACGTGGACCCCGACAAGGTCGGCCGCCCGGTCGAGGGCGACATCATGGTCTACCACATGGACGAACTCCACGACGTCGTCCGCCGGCTCGGCCTGGAGATCTTCATCCTGGCCGTCCCCGCCGGGGCCGCCCAGGCGGTGGCCGACGCCTGCGTGGCCGCGGGCGTCCGGGCCATTCTCAACTTCGCTCCGGTGAAGCTCAGAGTTCCGCCCGGCGTGCGGCTGCACATCAGCGACGTGAGCCTCGAACTGCAGCAACTGGCGTACTACCTGTAGGAAGCCGATGCCGGCCAGCGGCCTCGACGCCAGGGCGGCCGTCGGGGATGCCGGGGCGCGGCGCCAGGCGCGACACTCCGGGCGCGTCCCCAGGGGCGCGCCCCCAAAGCGTATAATGGTGTGGGACGAGGGAAGGGTGATTTCCCCATGGCGAAAGCCGAGGTCCAGCGGCCCGGGACCGGGCCGGGGGAACCGGACTCCGAGCGCCGGGAGGAGTTCCGGACCCTCTCGGGCCTGCCGGTGGCCCGCGTCTACCGTCCCCAGGACGTGGCTGACCTCGACTACGAACGGGACCTGGGCGACCCGGGCCAGTTTCCCTTCACCAGGGGCCCGTACGCCACCATGTACCGGGGCCGGCTCTGGACCATGCGCCAGTTCGCCGGGTTCGGCACGGCCGAGGAGTCCAACGCCCGCTACAAGTACCTGCTGGAGCACGGCCAGACGGGCCTGTCGGTCGCCTTTGACTTTCCCACCCTGCTGGGGTACGACTCCGACCACCCCCGGTCCGAAGGGGAGGTCGGCAAGGACGGGGTGGCCATCGACACCCTGGCCGACATGGAGACGCTGTTTGACGGGATCCCGCTGGACCAGGTGACCACCTCCATGACCATCAACTCGCCGGCGGCCATCCTGTTCGCCATGTACCTGGCGGTCGCCGAGAAGCAGGGGGTGGCCTGGGACCGGATCTCCGGCACCATCCAGAACGACATCCTGAAGGAGTACACGGCCCAGAAGACCTACATCTTCCCGCCCCGGCCGTCCATGCGGCTGATCACCGACGTCTTCGGCTTCTGTTCCCGGCACGTGCCGCGGTGGAACACCATCAGCATCTCGGGCTACCACATCCGGGAGGCCGGGGCCACCGCCGTCCAGGAGCTGGCCTTCACCCTGGCCGACGGGTTCGAGTACGTGAAGGCGGGGATCGAGGCAGGGCTTGACGTGGACAGCTTCGTGCCCCGGCTCTCGTTCTTCTGGGACATCCACATGGACTTCTTCGAGGAGATCGCCAAGCTCAGGGCGGCTCGGCGGATCTGGGCCCGGGAACTCCGGGAGCGGTTCGGCGCCAGAGACCCGAGGTCGTGGGCCATGCGCTTTCACTGCCAGACGGCAGGGTGCTCGCTCACCGCCCAGCAGCCGGAGAACAACGTCGTCCGGGTCACCCTGCAGGCCCTGGCGGCGGTGCTGGGCGGCACCCAGTCGCTGCACACCAACTCCATGGACGAGGCCCTGGCGCTGCCCACCGAGAAGGCGGTCCGCATCGCGCTCAGGACTCAGCAGATCATCGCCGAGGAGTCGGGCGTGCCCAACACCATCGACCCGCTGGCCGGTTCCTACTTCGTCGAGGCCCTGACCGACACCATGGAGGCCCAGGCCTACGAGTACTTCCGCCGCATCGAGCAGCAGGGCGGGGTCATTCCCGCCATCGAGAACGGCTTCTTCGCGCGGGAGATCGCCGAGGCGTCCTACCGCCACCAGTTGGCGCTGAAGCGGGGGGACGTCACCGTGGTCGGGGTCAACAAGTACGTCCAGGAGGACGAAGCGCCCCAGCCCATCCTGCGCATCGACCCGGGGATCGAGAAGAAGCAGGTGGAGCGCCTGCGACGGGTCAAGGCGGAGCGCGACAACGCCAGGGTCGAGCGGTGCCTGAAGGAACTGGCCGCCGCTGCCCGGGGCACCGAAAACCTGATGCCTTACATCCTGGAGGCGGTCAGGGCGTACGCCTCCGAGGGTGAGATCGTGGGCGCGCTGAAGGACGTCTTCGGCGTCTACCGGGAGGAGCCGATCTATTGATGGACCGTCCCATCCGGGTGCTGGTGGCCAAGCCGGGGCTGGACCGCCACGACCGTGGCGCCAAGGTGCTGGCCCGGGCCTACCGCGACGCGGGCTTCGAGGTGATCTACACCGGGCTTGACCGGAGCCCCGAGGAGATCGCGGAGATGGCCATCCAGGAAGACGTCGACGTGGTCGCCCTGTCCATCCTCTCGGGAGCCCACGACGTGCTGGTGCCGAAGGTCATCCGGCTCTGCCGGGAGGCGGGGGCCGACGACGTCCTGTTTCTGGCCGGCGGCATCATCCCCGACGAGGACCGCCCCCGGCTCACGGAGGCCGGCGTGGCGGGGGTCTTTGGCCCCGGGTCCGACCTGGACGAGATCATCCGGTTCACCCGGGAAAACGTGCGCCGGAAGGTCCCGCGGTGAGCCTGGCCGACTCGGTGCTGGCCGGCGACCGCCGGGCGGTGGCCCGCGCCATCACGCTGGTGGAAAACGGCACGCCCGAAGGGCTGGCCCTGCTCCGCGCCATCTATGCCCGCACCGGCCGCGCCCACGTCATCGGGGTCACCGGTCCCCCGGGGGTGGGCAAGAGCACGCTGGTCGACGCGGTGGCCACGGCCGTACGCCGGGACGGGCAGACCGTGGGCGTCATCGCCGTGGACCCCACGAGCCCCTTCTCCGGCGGCGCCTTTCTCGGCGACCGGGTCCGCATGCAGCGGGGCGTGGTCGACCCGGGCGTCTTCATCCGCAGCCTGGCCACCCGCGGCCGGCTGGGCGGGCTCTCGGCGGCGGCGCGGGACGTGATCCACGTCCTCGACGCTTCCGGCCGCGACGTGATCCTGGTCGAGACGGTGGGCGCCGGGCAGGCGGAAGTGGAAGTCATGGAACTGGCCCACACCACCGTGGTGGTGCTGGCGCCGGGACTGGGTGACGAGATCCAGGCCATCAAGGCCGGGATTCTGGAGATCGGCGACGTGTTCGTGGTGAACAAGGCCGACCGGGAAGGCGCCGACCGGGCCGTGGCCGAGTTGCGGTTCATGATCGACATGGGGCGCTGGCGGGAGGG
This sequence comes from Symbiobacterium thermophilum, assembly GCA_020725105.1. GTDB lineage: Bacteria > Bacillota > Sulfobacillia > DYFQ01 > DYFQ01 > DYFQ01. The sequence goes on along the minus strand of DYFQ01000002.1, from coordinate 56,161 downwards.
TGCTCCCGGTCCCTGGCTGCGCCCGGACGAGGTGAAGGCCGGACATGAGCCCGGCGCGGTGAGCACCGGAGTGCGCGCGGGGGGAACCGGCGCCGCTGCCGGCGGCGGCGGGGCCCCGGGCGACGGGACCGGTGCCGGCCCGGCCGGCTGGACGCCGCCGGTCATCAAGACCGTGGCCCGGGACGGGGAAGGGGTAGGGGAACTGGTGGAGGCGTTCCGGGCCCACCGCTGGCACCTGGCCCGGACGGGCGGCCTCGAGGCCCGCCGCCAGCGAGACGCCGAGGCGGAAGTGCGGGAAGTGCTGCTGGCCAGGCTGGTGGCGGCCATCGCCGGCGACGAACGGATCCAGCGGCTGCACGGCGACCTGGTGCGGCGGGTGGCCGCCCGGGAGCTCGACCCCCACTCGGCCGCCGAAGCGCTTCTGGAAGCGGTGCGGACCGAGCGCTCCTGAGGCAGCCGGCGCCGGACAGGTGGCGTGCCCCGCGCCGGCGCGGCTGCCGCCGGCAGCCGCCCGTGGGCCGCGTCCGGTCGGCCTGGAGGGATGGCCATGCGTGAAGTGGTGCTCTCTGCCCTGACCGGGCTCGCGGTGGGGCTGATCTTCTCCCGTCTCCGGCTCCCGGTGCCCGCTCCCCCCACCCTGGCGGGAGTGGCGGGGATCGTGGGCATCTTCCTGGGCTACTGGCTCGGGAGCCGCTGGTAGCAAACCTCGAACCTGGACTGACTGGAAGGGACGAACGGACTTCAGACTACCGGCCGTTTGGTTTGGAGGCGAAGCCATGAACTTCGAGTTGGACGCGGAGCACCAGGCCCTCCGGGCGGCCATCCGCCAGCTCGCCCAGCGGGAGATCGCGCCGCGGGCGGCCGAACTGGACGAGACCAAGCGATTCCCCGAGGAAAACCTGCGGGCCCTGGCCGACCACGGCTATCTGGGCCTGACGGTGCCGGAAGCATACGGCGGGCCCGGCCTGGACATGCTGGCCAACGCCATCGTGCTGGAAGAGGTAGCGCGGGCGTGCGCGGCCACCGCCGCCATCCTTGACGTCCAGAACTCCCTGGCCGCCGAGCCCATCATCCGGTACGGCACCGAGGAGCAGAAGAAGCGGTACCTGCCCCGACTGGTCACCGGCGAGTTGCTCGGGGCGTTCTCTCTGACCGAGCCCCAGGCCGGCTCCGAAGCCTACAACCTTCAGACCAGCGCCGTGCGGGAAAAGGGCGGTTACCGCCTGTCGGGCCGGAAGACCCTCTGCACCAACGCGTCACGGGCTGATCTCTACGTGGTTTTCGCCCGGACCGATCCGGGCCCGGGGCCCAGGGGTATCAGCGCCTTTGTGGTGGAGAAGGGTACGCCGGGCCTCGGCTTCGGCCGGCCCGAGGACAAGATGGGCATCCGGGCCTCCGTCACCGCGGACGTCATCCTGGAAAACGTGCGGGTTCCCGAGGACCAGCGGCTGGGGGCCGAGGGGGAAGGCTACAAGATCGCCCTTTCCACCCTGGACGCCGGCCGCATCGGCATCGGCGCCCAGGCCCTGGGCATCGCCGAGGCCGCCTTCAACCTGGCCCGGGACTACGCCCGGCAGCGAGTCCAGTTCGGCAAGCCCATCGCCGAACATCAGGCCATCCGGTTCAAGCTGGCCGAGATGGCCACGGACATCGAGGCCGCCCGGCTGCTCCTGTGGCGGGCGGCCTGGCTCTGGCACCGGCCCGGCCGCCACTCGAAGGAGATCGCCATGGCCAAGCTGGTCTGCTCCACGGTGGCCATGCGCCGGACCATCGACGCCGTCCAGATCCACGGCGGTTATGGCTACCTCAGGGACTACACCGTGGAGCGGCTGATGCGGGACGCCAAGATCACCGAACTCTACGAGGGCACCTCGGAAGTGATGAGGCTGATCATCGGAAACTTCGTCCTCGAGGAGTAACGCCCGACCCGCGGTTTCGATTGCCCGTGGCGGGTCAGGTATAATGATGGCAGAGCTACCCTGCGGCCGGCCCGGAGGACAGGAACGCCATGTGGTTCATCGTCGCGGCTGTCATATTCCTTGTTTACGGCTCGGCGCACCTGCTCACCCGCTACCAGTACGCGCCGAGGAGCCGCCGGGCCCTGGCCCTGGCAGCGGCCGGTAGCTACGTTGTTGCCGTCCTGGTGATGGCCCGCCTGTTTCCGGGCCTGCGTGGCGCGTACCTCTACGGCTGGGCGGTCCTGGCGGCGCTGGTGGTTTTCGTGGCCGTGGCGCTGGTGCTGGTGGAAGGCTGGCGCAAGTGGAAGCAGCGGGAGTTTGACCGTCACGTCGCATTTTTCCGCCAGCGGGAGGAAGAGTGCCGGCACGCCATTGACGCCATCGATCGGGACCTGGCCCGTCAGCTTGCCCGCCGGAGGTCCCTGGAGGACGGACACGGGAACGAGCTTGAGGACTTCCGCCGGCTGCGCCAGGCGGTGGAAGCCTGGGAGCAGGGGGGTGGGGTGGCCCGCATCCGGGGGGTCAAGGTCCGCGACTGGCAGGCGGAGTTCGAGGCCCTACCCGCGGAGGTCCTGCGGGAGCGGGTCGACCGGCTTGCCGCGGAACTGGAAACGGCCAGGGAGACCGACCGGGAACGGGCAGCCCAGCTTGAGGCCCAGCTGAGCCTGGCCCGCCTCGTGCAACTGGGCGACAGGGGAGCGCAGCCCGCCCAGGCGCTGGGCGCCGCCGAGCACGCCATCCTGGAACTCCGCCGGGCCCGCGAGGAACGGGAGCGGGAGCTTGCTCAGGCCCGGCGCGAGGCCGAGGAGTGGGAACGGCGGCGTAGCCTTTTTCTGTCCAAGCGCATCCTCCTGGACTAGAGAGGAGGGTCCAGGTGAGCGTCATCAGTTCCTATGCCACCAGGATCCGGGTGAATCCCAGGGGCCGGCACACCGCGGGCCCCGTTGACCCTACGTGGCAGATCTTGCGGGATGCCGTCGAGGTGACGGCCAGGGAGTTCGGCGGCTGGGTCACCGACGAGATCACCGACTACTACGGCACCCGGGTGCCGTGCGACCTGGCCGTGGTGGCGCCCGACTTTCCGCGGGGGGTCGGGGTCAAGGTGTCTCCCGTCACCGGCGAGGTCAAGTTCATCTTTGACGCCCACGGCGACCTGAAGAAGGTTTCCCAGCGCATCTGCGGCTCCATCCAGCAGAACTACACGGCCATCGCGGTGGCCAGGACCCTGGAAAGCCTGCACTACCAGGTGGAGTACGAGGAGGAGGAAGCCGCCTCCCCCGAGACCAGGCGGGTTACCGTCCGGGGCACTCTCTAGGCTGACCACCGGGGGTCCCGGGCGAAGGGTCCGCTCCGGAAGGATGTGAGACCGTGCCCAAGCGGATCGAGGTCACCGTCGACCGAAACGGGGTCGTCAAGGCCGACTTCATCGGCTTCATCGGCGACCAGTGCCACGAGGAAGAGGCCAGGTTCAGGCAGGCCCTGGCCGGGTTCGGCGTGGAACTGGGCAGCCTGGAGGTTGAACTCAAGACCGAGGCCCAGATGGCCCGCGAGGCTGACCTGGAGGAAGAGGATACCCGGCGCCGGGTGCGGGCCCGCCGGACGGGGGCGGGATCGTGAGCGGGCCCCCCAACCGCGCCGCTGAACGGTGGGGGCCGCTGACGGACTACGTTCCCGCCGATAGCCCGATCCGGAGCTTCGTCGAGGTGAACGTCTTTCCCGGTCGCATCGAGATCTACGAGCGGTGCGGCCACGGGCTCATGCCGCGGCTGATCGAGGGCCTCAAGGCCCTGGGCCTGGAGACCGAGAAGCTGTTCGAGAGCCCCTGCGGCTAGGCTGGGAGCCGGAAGATGTCGCAATACCTGGAACTCGACACCCGATGGATCGAGTACGGCCTGCTCAAGCGGCGGGCCAACTACTCGCCCATCATCTGCTTCGAGACCACCGACCCCAAGCGGCTCTACCAGCTCAAGTCCTACCTCCTGGCCAAGGTCAAGCCCGAGGGCTACGACCACCTGTACGTCTTCGACCCCTGGGACGGCCTGGGGAAGCTCGAGGGGACGCCGGGCAGCCACCAGGTGACGCCCCACCGGAAGCAGGTGGGCAGTTCCGCCCTGGCCCAGCGGATCTACCAGGACGGGGGCACCGGCCTGACCCAGATGAAGGCCGTGCTGCGGGAGATGGACGACTACCTCAAGAAGGGCAAGACGGTCTTCATCATCCAGAATGTCTCCGAGCACCGGGAGCAGGAGACGGGCTTCCAGGCCTGCCTGCGGGCCTGGTCCATCGACCCGGCGCTGATCACCAAGGGCTCCATGGTCCTGGTGGTCACCGCCGACGTCGACGCCATCCTGGACGAGTTCACCAAGGAACTGGTGGTCGTCGTCCAGGTGGACCCCTCCTCCCAGCAGGAGCGGGAGACCACCATCGTCCGGACGGCCCGTGAACTGGAACTCGGCCTGGAGTCCAGCGAGGTGGCGGAACTGGTCGTGTCCACCGCCGGCCTGAACCTGCACCAGCTCGAGTCGGTGCTGCTGGAGTCCTACTACCAGACCCGCCGCTTCGACCTGGGCACGGTGAAGCTGTTGAAGTCCGAACTGGTGAAGCAGTCCGGAGTGCTGGAGGTCTCCGACCCCCGGCACAGCTTCTCCGACATCGGCGGCTACGACGTGATCAAGGCCTTCATCCGGAAGTACATCATCAACGTGCTCCGCTACACCGACCGTGCCCGCCGGTTCGGATTGCCGCTCCCCAAGGGGCTGCTCTTCTTCGGCCCGCCGGGCACGGGCAAGAGCCTGTTCGCCAACGCGCTGGCCACCGAGATCCGGCTGCCCTTCATCAACCTGGTGACCGAGAACATCTACTCCAAGTACCTGGGCGAGTCCGGCCAGCGGATGAAGTCGGCCATCCGGCTGGCGGAAAAGATGTCGCCGGCCATCGTCTTCGTGGACGAGATCGACCGGTTCGGCAAGCGGGGCGGCGCCTTTTCGGACTCGGCGGGGGAGGAGACCCGGCGGGTGTTCTCCCAGTTCCTGGAGTGGCTGGGCAAGCCCGACCGGGAGGCCATCATCGTCGGCACCACCAACGTACCCGAGCACCTGGACGAGGCGTTCTTGCGCACCGGCCGCTTCGACTACAAGATCCCCTTCCTGTACCCCGGCGAGCGGGCGCGGCTCGACGTCCTCTCGGTTCACCTGGGCCTGACGCCCGGCTCCCGCAAGACCCGGGTTCCCCTGACCATGTCCGAGGCGGATGCCGTGGAGTTCCTGCGGCAAGAGGTGGTCCCGGCCACCCGCCACTTCTCCGGGGCGGAACTGGAGGAACTCGTCACCCGGGCCAAGCGGGCCGCCTTTGACCGGGGGGCCGACGCCCTTGACCGCCGCGATTTCCTGGAGGCGGCCAGGAGCTTCCGGGTGGACCACCAGGAGCGGGAGCAGACCATCCGCCGCTACGTGGAGCACGCCCGCCGCTTCACCGACGACCAGGCCTTCCTGGACGCCGTCGAGGAGGAACTTGTCGCCTCGTCGCCGGCCTGAGCGGGCTGAGCGCCGGACCGCCCGCGCCGCTCGTGCCACACCGATATGGGAGCGGGGTCAGGGACCCCGGCGCGGCTCTAGTCTTCGTCCTCCTCCCCGGACCCGCGGCCCTCAACGGTGACCCGGACCGCCGATCCGGCTTCGAGCTTCACCTCGACCACGTCGCCGACCTGGATGAAGTCGAAGGCCACGTCGTCGCCCTCGTAGCGGATGTGGGCGTCGGCCGCCAAGCTGACGGTGCGCTCGCTGCCGTCGTCCAGCCGGACGGTGAGCGACGCCGGGCTGGCGTCGGTGGCCGGGGCCACCGCCGTGACCTCGCCCTCGAACTCTTCCTTGACCCGCTCGTCGATGACGATGGTCCGGACCAGGTCGCGGATGAGCTTCAGCTCAACCCGGTCAGTCGGGCGGACGGCGTCCGGCGCGACCTCGTCGCCCCGGAACCGGACCACGACGTTGTTGTCCAGGGTGAAGGTGACGTCCGTGCCGTCCTCCAGGGTGATGGTGATGCTCCCCGGGTCGGTCACGGTGCCGTTACCGGCCACGGTGGGCGGCACGACCGCGACCACGATCCCCTCTGCTTCTTCCTGCTCGGCCTTGATCTCGATGAAGACGATCTGGCCCTCGTCATTCAGCCGGAGCTTGACCTTGTCGCCCGGCAACACGTCCGCCCAGGTCGCCGGGTCATCGCGGAGGTAGATGGAAACGTCCGGGGCCACGTCGTAGGTGGCGGCGTAGACGCCGCCGGTCACCGTGTCGCCGTCAGCCTCGCGCTCCAGGGTGAGCGTGGCCGGGGCGGTGCCCGTGGGGTCGGTCTTGCCGGTAACGATGCCCGTGATCTTCTTCCCGTGCTTCAGCCGGTGCCTGGCCTCGATGACGTCCTCCGAACGTTCCATGAGCGCGGCCATCTGGGCCCGGGTGATGGGGTCGTTCGGCCGGACGCTGCCGTCGGGGAAGCCGCGAATGAAGCCCTGCTCCACCGCGACGGCGATATAGCCCACGTAGCCCGGGGGGATGTCTCCGGCGTCGGTGAAGCTCAGGACCTCGCCCACCCGGGCCTGCGCCTCCGCGTCAAGCCCCGCGGCCTTGACCAGGAGCATGGCCGCCCAGTGCCGGAGCGCCGGCGACCCGGGTTCGAAGCTCCCGGTGCCGTCGGCGATAAGCCCGGCCGTGACCGCGAGCTCCAGGTAGCCGCGGGCCCATTCAGGCACCCTGTCGAGGTCGGCGAAGGAGACGGAGATCCCGTCGTCGGCCGCGGCCCGGGCTGCCTCGTCGTCAAAGCCCATCAGGCGGAGAGCCATGGCCAGGGCCTCGGCGCGGGTGATCTGGTTGCCCGGCCGGAAGGTGCCGTCGCCGTAGCCCTTGATCGCGCCGGACAGCGACAGCTTCTCGATGGCCTTCAGCGCCCACAAGGCGTCGGAGAGGTCGTCAAACTCCAGGACGATCCGGACGCGGCCCGACCCTCGCTCGGGCCCCCGCGTGCCCGCGGGCGGGCCCGCGAAGGCGGTCAGGGACACCGCGCCCACCACCGCCAGCAGGGTCGCCGCCGCGGTCAAGTATCGGAGCCGCCTGTCCATCAATTCACCCCACCCCATTCGGCCCGGGCGCCGGGGGCCGCTTTCCGGCCCCCGGCAGGGCCTGGAAGGTTACGCTTCGCTATTAACTACGGAGCGGGCGCCGCCTTTGGGGGGGTAGGCGGCGCCCGCCGCGCGGCTCAAGGCTGTTTCCTCGGGGCGCGATCGGTCAACCCCGGGGCAGGTCAGTCCAGGTGTTGTAGGGCGGTATCAGCACCCGTGCCCCGGAGGGCCCGCGTTCGATCCTCGCCCGTAGCGCCTCCACGTCGAAGGGGGTCACAAACCAGGGCGCGTCCCAGTGGACCGGGACAAGGGCCCTGGGCTTGAGCCAGCCCTCCACGGCGGTGACCACGTCGCCGGCGTCGGCGATGCACTTCTGGGGCTCCCTGGTGACGGGGTGGCGCACCATGCCTCCGGTGCAGATGATGGCCGCGTCCACCTTGAGCCGGGGGACGCCCTCCAGCATGGTGTCGCCCGAGCAGTAGACGGTGGGACCTTCGGGAACCTCCAGGACGAAACCCAGCATGGGCCCGCCGCAGGGCATCACCCCCCAGCGGTCGGGCCGCCCCTCGAACCTGGCGGCCGCCTGGCGCCCTTCCTCCCCCGTGAACCAGTGCACCCCTTCGTGAGCGGTGGCGGCCACGCCAGCCAGGCGGCGGGACTGTCCCGGCTCGAAGGTGAGCAACCGTTCGGGAGCGACGCCGAAGTGGCGGGCGATGGTACCGGTCACGTCGGCGCTGCCGACGAAGGTGGCGCGGGTGTCGGCCGCCAGTCGCCGCACCGCCTCCAGGTCGAAGTGGTCGAAGTGGCCGTGGGTGATGACCACGTAGTCGGGCCGGTGGTCCCGGAAGTACGCCTCCCAGGCGGGGGCGTGGGGGTTGGGCACGTACCAGTCGGCGTACTGCTCGGCCCGGGAGAAGTGCGGGTCCACCAGGAGCTCGACGCCCCCCAGGCGCAGGCTGTAGCTAGAGGAGCCGTGCCAGGCGAAGCTGGTCACGGGTGTAGTTCCCCCAGCGCCCCGTCGATGGCCGCCACGATCCGGTCGGCCTCGTCCCTGGTGAGGCACAGGGGCGGCGACAGGTTGACGGTGTTGCCGAGGAAGCGCGCAGAGAACGTGGAGCGTCCCACGATCACGCCGCGCTTCTGGGTCTCGGCCACCACCCGGCCCATGAAGGCCTCGGACACCGGTTCCCTGGTTTCCCGGTCGCGGACAAGTTCCACGCCTACCAGCAAGCCCCGGCCGCGGACCTCGCCGATGACCCGGTGCCGATCCATGAGCCCTTCCAGCCGGTGTTTCAGGTAGGCGCCCACTTCCCGCGAGTTGCCGGTCAGGTCTTCCTCCAGCAGGATCCGGAGGTTGGCCTGGCCGGCCGCGCAGGCCACCGGGTGCCCGCCGTAGGTGTTGACCTGGATGGCCTGGCGGCGCTCCTCGGGACTACCCAGAAACGCCTCGAAGACCTCGTCGGTCACCACCGTGGCGGCCAGGGGCAGGTAGGCACTGGTAATCCCCTTGGCCAGGACGACGATGTCCGGCTCGATGCCAAAAAGCTGGTGGCCAAAGAGCGCTCC
>DYFQ01000002.1:0-47520 GCA_020725105.1 Symbiobacterium thermophilum | reverse complement strand
GGCCAAAGCCGTTGATGACCTCGTCCACGATGAGGAGCGCGCCGTACTTGCGACAGACGGCCTGGACCCGCGGCAGGTACTCCTCGGGCGGCACCACCACCCCGACGCCGCTCATGATGGGCTCCACGATGACGGCGCAGACCGTCTCCGGTCCCTCCGCCTGAATCATGAATTCCAGGTAGTTGGCGCAGGCCCGGGCGGTTTCTTCCGGCGAGTCCAGGCCGAAGGGGCAGCGGTAAGGGTAGGGCGGCGGGGCGTGGAGAAAGCTGCCGTCCATGGGTTCGTACTTGACCTTTCGGTCGGCCATGCCCCCCGCGGCCAGGGTGGCCAGGGTGGTGCCGTGATACGCCAGGTAGCGGCCGATGATCTTGTACCGGTTCTCGGTGGGGTACTTCTGCCTGGCGTACTGCCGGGCGAGCTTGAAGGCGGCCTCATTGGCCTCCGAGCCGCTGTTGACGAAATAGACGTGGTTCAGTCTGGGGCCAAGGAGGTCCGCCAGTTGCTCGGCGAACTCGGCGGCGGGGACGTTGACCTGGGTGTGGGGGTAATAGGGCAGGCGCCGCATCTGCTCGTAGGCGGCGTCGGCCACCTCCGTTCGCCCCCAGCCGATGTTGACGCACCACAGGCCGGCCATGGCGTCGATGTACTTGTTTCCGTCGGCGTCCACCACCACCGAGCCCCGGCCCTCCACGATGACCAGGGGCGGCCGGTCCTTCAGCACCCGGTGCTGGAGCATGGGGTGCCAGACGTGGTCCAGGTCCTGTTCCAGCACGCGGGCCTTGGTGTCGGGATCGAGCGGCGGGCGGGCTACGGACATGGTCTTCATCTCCCGGAAAGTGTTGTGCTGCCGTGCTGCTCTTGCGTCACTGTAGCCCTTCGCCCTTGGCCGGTCCCTTCCTCCCGCGCCTCACACCGAGGGCAGGACAGCCGGCGGCCGGCACCGAAGAGCGGCGCTGCCGGCAGCCGTGAACGCCGCGCGGCTGGAGTTTCTGGATAAGCTGGAAGAAGCGGCCGCGTAGGGGGGGCTGATCGCCCCGGCGCGACCGGAGCGAGTCGGAAGGGTGAGTCGAGTGAGCGATCCAAAGCGGCTTTACCGATCCAGGCGGGAGCGGATGATCGCCGGCGTGGCCGGTGGCATGGCCGAGTTCTTCAACGTCGATCCCTCCCTCGTCAGGCTCGGCTGGGTTGCCTTCATCCTGGTCACGGGCGTCGGGTTGCTCGTCTACCTGCTGGCCTGGCTCATCGTGCCCGAGGAGCCTGGGGGCTCGGTCCGGAGGGTAAAGTAGAGACGTAGTCCGGCTGCCGCAGGGAGGTGTCTGCCCGATGATGTTCAACTTTCCCTGGAGCAACGTCCCGTGGGCCATGTGGGTCTTCGGTCTTCTGAACATGGTCCTTTTCTGGGGACTGATCATCCTCGCCGTCGTGCTGGTGGTCAGGTTGTTGCAGCGGCGTGACGAGCCATCCCCGCGCGGCGGGGAGGCGCCGGCCCCGCGGTGGGAGGACCAGGCGCTGGCCATCCTCCGCGAGCGCTACGCCCGGGGTGAGATCACGCGGGAGGAATTCCAGCGCATGCAGGAAGACCTGCAGGCAAGCCCGAGGCCGTGAGCGTGGAATACCGGTCCCTGGGCAACTCGCCCCTCCGCGTTTCGTGCATCGGTCTGGGAGCGCGCTCCCTGGGGGCGCCGCCCGGAGATCCGGCGCAACAGGCCGGCCAGGCCGCTGGCGCCTCCGTCGAACCCGACAGGAGCGCCGAGTGGGAACGGGTCGTCCACCGCGCCCTGGACCTGGGGATCAACCTGATCGACACGGCCGACGTCTACCGGCGGGGCGGCTCCGAGGAACTGCTGGGCCGCGTCCTGCGGGGCCGGCGCCGCCAGGTGATCCTGGCCACCAAGGGCGGTTTCCGGAGGCAGAACGGCCGGACGACCCAGGACTCCAGTCCCGAGTACCTCCGCCAGGCGGTGGAGGCCAGCCTCCGGCGTCTGAGGACGGACGTCATCGACCTGTACCAGCTTCACGCGTCCGACCCGGCGGTCCCCTTCGAGGCCACCGCCCGGGCACTGGAAGACCTGGTCGGCGCGGGGAAGATCCGGTACGTCGGGCTCTCCAACGTGACCCCCGAGGAACTGGCCGCCTTCCCGGCGCCGGTGGTCTCGATCCAGGCGCCGCTGAACCCCTACCAGCGTGACGCCGAAGGGGACCTTCTGACCGAGGCCCGGCGGCGGGGGGTGGGGCTCTTGGCCTACGCGCCCCTTCTCGCCGGCGTTCTGGGCGGGCCGCTGCCCCCGGACCGGCCCTGGCCGCCGGGTGACGAGCGGTTGCACGTCCCCCAGGAGGTGGTGGCCGACGCGGCGATTCTGGCCCGCCGCCTGGACGATGTCGGCCGCCGGTGGGGCCTGGGTCGGGTGCGATTGCTGCTCGGCTGGGCCGCCTCCCGGCCGGGCGTCGCCTCGGTGCTGGTGGGAGCGAGCACGGTCGGGCAGGTGGAGGCCAATGCCGCCGCCGGCCAGCCGTTGCCGCCCGACCTGCTCCGGGAGGTGGAGGCCGTAGTTGACGCCGCCGGCGTCACGGTCCAGCGTCCCGTCCCCATGCGGGTGGTCGAGGTGCTCCCGGGCGCCCGGTCGCCCCGGGTGGCGGTGGTCGAGTGGGGCCTGAAATTCCCCGTGCCCCAGAGCGTTGAGCCGGGCGACACGATCTTGGTCGAGATATGGTCCGGGCGGGTGCTGCCCTCACTGCCGGCGCCTGAGACCAGCGGGCCCGAGGCTTGACGCCCGGGGTCCGGCGCCCGACCCGGGCCCTTTCCCGGGAACCTTCCAGCCACGGGCGGAGTCATTGGGACCGGGCGGGAGGTGCCGGTCCGGACGGCCGGCAGTCGTCCGCCCGGTGACCTCGCCCGGGAGGGATGCTCCTTGACCCGCCGCATCCTCGCCATCGGCTTTGTCTTCGCCGCCACCAGTGCCGCCTGGCTGCTCCTGGGGGCGGTGACCACCGCCCGGACCCAGACCGTGGGCTCCCGGCTGGCAGGCCGGGTGGCCGAAGTCTGGGGTCCCGAGCACTGGCAGCGGGCGCCCGCGGTTCGCTGTGACGGCGTCCCGCGCGACCTGGCGGCCAGCGACATCCACGTGGACCTGGCGCTGGCCCACCGGAGGATGGGGCTGCTGTGGTACCCGACCTACACCGTCAGGTTCCGGGGGACGTATAAGGTCGCCAACCCGGGAGCGGATCCCGCCGACTGCAGGCTGACCTTCCCGTTCCCCGCGCCTCAGTCCATCTACGACCAGTTCCTGACCACCGTAGACGGCCGTGAGGTGCTCCCGCAACTGGGGCGGGAAGGGGTAGCCCTGAGCTTTACGGTGCCCCCTGGCGGGGAGAGCGCGGTGGGCGTCGGCTACCTCTCCCGCGGCATGCGGCGATGGCAGTACGCCTTCGGCGAGGGCGTGAACCGGGTCCGCGACTTCCGGCTGACGATGACCACCAACTTCGCGGCCATCGACTTTCCCAGCGGGAGCATCTCCCCCGCCGGGAAGGAGCGGCTCGGCAGGGGCTGGCGCCTGGTCTGGGAGCACCGGCAACTGATCTCCGGCGTCCAGGTGGGCATGGTCTTGCCGCAACGGTTGAACCCCGGCCCCCTGGCCAGCCAGATCAGCTTCTTCGCCCCCGTTTCGCTACTGTTCTTCTTCTTCGTCCTGTTCGTGCTGGGGGTGATTGAAGGGCCCAACCTCCACCCGATGCACTACTTCTTCCTGGCGGCGGCCTTTTTCGCGTTCCATCTTCTCTTCAGCTACCTGGTGGACCACCTCGACGTGCACCTGGCCTTCGTCCTGGCGGCGGCAACGTCGGTGGGGCTGGTCGTCACGTACCTGCGGGCGGTGGCCGGCACCCGGTTCGCGCTGTGGCGGGCGGCGCCGGCCCAGCTCTTGTACCTGGTCGTGTTCTCCTACGCCCATTTCTTCCAGGGTCTGGCCGGCCTCACGGTGAGCATCGTGGCGGTGATCACCCTGGCGGTGGTCATGCACGCCACCGCCCGCGTGGACTGGGACTCCTGGTTCAGGACTGGCCAGGCGTCGAAGCCCGGCCCATGAGAGCCGGCGGTGGTCACGCTGCCGGGGGTGTATGGCCGAGGTCTCTACCCCAGCAGCGCCAGCAGGATGCCGGCGGCTACCGCCGAGCCGATGACCCCGGCCACGTTGGGGCCCATGGCGTGCATCAGCAGGAAGTTGCCGGGGTTGGCCTTCTGCCCGAGCTTCTGGGCCAGCCGCGCCGCCTCGGGCACGGCCGACACCCCCGCCGCCCCGATGAGGGGGTTCACCCGGCCCCCGGTCAGGCGGTACATGAGCTTGCCAAAGAGCACCCCCGCCCCGGTGCTGATGGCAAAGGCCACCAGACCGAGGGCCAGGATAGCCAGGAACTCCCAGGTAAAGAACCGCTCGGCCTGGGCGCTTGCTCCCACGGTCAGGGTGAGGAAGATGGTCACCACGTTGATGAAGTGCGTCTCAACGGTGCGGGTCAGCCGCCCCACCACGCCGCTCTCCCGCATCAGGTTCCCCAGCATCATCATGCCGATGAGGGCCATGGCCGGGGGAATGAAAAGCGCGGTGAGGACCGTTGCCACGATGGGAAACAAGATCCGCTCGGTCTGGGAGACCTGCCTGACCTGGCGCATGGCGACGGCCCGCTCCTTCTCGGTGGTCAGGGCAAGGATGATGGGCGGTTGAATCAGCGGCACCAGGGCGATGTAGGAATAGGCGGCCACGGCGACAGGCGCCAGCAGGTGCGGCGCCAGCTTGATGGTGAGGAAGATGGCGGTGGGACCGTCGGCGCCGCCAATGATCCCGATCGCCCCCGCCTCGGCGGGGCCGAAGCCCATCAACAGCGCTCCCCAGAAGGCGGCGAAGATTCCCGCCTGGGCGGCGGCTCCCAGGAGCAGGCCCTTGGGGTCGGCGAGTAAGGGGCCGAAGTCGGTGAGAGCGCCGATGCCCAGAAAGATCAGGGGCGGATAGATGGCCAGCCACACACCCTGGAACAGATACCAGAGCAGCCCGCCGGGAATCCCGTCGGCCGGCTCCCGCATCAGGCCCGCCAGGGGCAGGTTGCCCAGGATCACGCCAAACCCGATCGGCATCAGGAGCAGGGGTTCGTAGTGCTTGGCGATGGCCAGGTACAGGAGGATTGAGCCGATGGCGATCATGGCCGCGTGCTGCCAGGTCAGGCTGGCGAACCCTGTCTGCTGCAACAGTCTGAGAAACAGCTCTTCCGCCAACCGTGAAGCCTCCCAGCCTGGCCCTCAACCTGAACGGGGCGGCACCCCCGGTGAATGCTGCCTGGCCCCGGCTCGCCTACGCGCGACGAGGACCGCGCCGCGGTTCACCTGGGCCAGGCGGCTGGCCACGATCCAGGCGGAGCCGATGGTCGGACGCTGAACAACCGAAGGCACCGCGGTGACCGCGGCCACGCGAAACCGGGGCACCTGCTCCTGGCGGTAGGCGGCGATGGCCGCCACGATGGCCGCGACCACCTGCGGTCTTGCACCGTGGTCCTGAGGCTCAGGGCTTTCTTTCCCCCGCTTGCCTGGCCGGTGCTGCTGCCGGGACGGCTCTTGCTGCCGGGTCGGGCGTGGAGCGAGCGTCCAGTCCAGGACCCTGACGGCGCCGGCGATGAGCAGCAGGACCATGAATACGGTGGTCAGGCCGATCATGGTAACCTGTAGTCCCGTGACGTAGTCGGACGCTGCCATGTCGTGCTTCTCCCCGTCTGGACACCGGTCCGCCGAGTCCGTCGAGCTTCCGCACAGCTTAAGCCTAGGGCAGGCCGGCGCCGCGGTCAAGTAACCGGCTCCGGAGGGCGACCTCCCGGCCCCTGTGCCGGGCGCGCCCGCCCTTCGCGCGGTGCGGCCAGGCCTTGAGACGGTTGTTTCCCGTTCGCGGTACGGTCCGGCTGGTCTGGGTCGCCCCGGCGCCGGCCGGGGGCGGCCCCCTCTGCTGGCCCGGGGGCTGGGGAGGCGCGAGGGATGACCGGCCGCTGGGTGGCGGGCAGCCTCCTGATCCGGGACCGGTGGGACGCCCGGGTAGGGCGGCCACAGGACCTGCGCTACGAGTGGGACGTCCGGCTGGGCGTGGCGTCGCCCTGCCTGGCCGGCTGAACCAGGCGCAGTTCGACCAGCGGTCGACCTGCTGCTGCAGCCAGGTCTGGCGCTCCTCGTCGACAGAGATGGGGTAGGTGACGATGTCGCCCCGGCCGATAGGCTCGTCGCCGGGTTTCCGGGTGCCACCGGATTGTGGCGCGCTCACGGCCGGGAGACCGGCCGCCGGGACGCCGGCTTTCTGGGCAGGCGGACCCGGAACAGGCTGCCACCACCGGCCCGGTCCTCGACGCCGATGGAGCCACCGTGGAGTACCACTGCCTCCCGGGCAATGGCCAGGCCCAGGCCGAAGCCGCCCGTGCCCCGGGCGCGGGCCGGATCGGGACGGTAGAACCGTTCGAAGACCCGTTGCCGCTCGGTGGCGGGGATGCCGGGTCCGGAGTCGGCCACGTCAAACCCGACCTCGCCGGGAGCCTGCCACAGGCTCACCCGGACCGATCCCCCGGCCGGGGTGTACTTGATGGCGTTCTCCACCAGGTTCCAGAGGGCCGGGTACCGGCGCCGCCGCGTACACGACCCAGCCGCCCGCACTCTGCCGGGGGGCGGTGGCGTGGCGGCCGGCCAGGGCCGCCTCAACCTCGGGCAACTCGAGCCGCCGGCCGAGTAGCTCCGTGTCCCCGAGGGAATCCAGGACCACCTGGCCCTGAGGGTCCAGGATCAGGATCCGGCCGGGAATCTGCCGGGCCAGGTCGGCGAGGCGTTGCCTTGACGCGTCCGATCGCTCGGGAGAGGCGCCGGCCACCATGGTGGCGGCGATGGTGGCCTGGGTCCGGAGGTAGAGTTGGCGTTCGGCCAGCAGGTCCTGGGCCACCGACCGGCTGACCATGAGGCCGACGGCGGCGACCCCCACCTCAAAGGACCACCACCCGGCAGGCGTGCTTGTCGATTGATGTCGCCAGCGGCAGGAACCGCCGGTCGCTGGTAGAATCGGCAGACGTGCCGGCTACCCGGCAGCGGCCGGTTCCCGCAGGGGAGGCAGGCGGTGGCGACTTCAAGGCGGCGCCAGGGCTTCGGACCGGTCCTGAAGAACCGCCGTCTTGTCGCCCTCTGGCTCGGCCAGGCCGTCTCCAATTTCGGCGACGCGCTCGCCCGGATCGCCCTGATCATCCTCATCACCGACCGGACCAGGTCCCCGGTGGCCCTCAGCCTGTTGATGGCGAGCCAGGCCGTGCCCATGGTGCTCCTTGGCCCCTTCATCGGGGTGCTGGTGGACCGGTGGGACAAGAAACGGGTGATGATCGCCGCCGACCTGCTGCGGTCGGCTTGCGCCCTGCTCCTCATGCTGGGCCCGCCGCTGACGGTGATCTACGCGGTGGCGGTGGCCGTCGTCACCCTGAGCCTGTTCTTCATGCCGGCCCGTAGCACGGCCATCGTGGAGATCGTCGGCCGGGAGCAATACCTGAGCGCGGTGAGCCTCTCCCAGAGCACCTTTCACGCCCTGAACCTGATCGGGCCGGCCATCGGCGGTGCGCTGATCGGCCTGTTCGGCGCGGCGGCCGCCTTCGGGATAAACGCCGCCACCTTCGGGGTTTCGGCCGTCGTCACCCTGGCCGTGCCGTTCCCGCCGTTACCCCGGGCCCAGCGACGGGCCTCGGCCGCCGAGTACTGGGCAAGTCTGCGGGAAGGACTCGGGTTTCTTCGCCAGGACCAGCGCCTGTGGTTTCTCGTCCGTTTCTTCGGGCCGGCGGCGGCCGGCCTGGGCCTGGCGGGCCTGCTCCTGTTGAACTACGTCCGCAACGACCTCGCGCTGCCCCCGGCCGAGTTTGGGCTGATTCAAAGCGTCGAGGCTTTCGGGATGCTGGCCGCCACTCTGGCGATCGGACAGTTCGGGTCGGCCTGGCCCAGGGGCAGGATGATCTTTGACGGCTTTCTCGTGGCCGGACTGCTGATTGCGGCCTTCATCTTCAACCCCGGCTTCTACCCGCTCCTGGCGATGCTGGGCCTCTTCGGGCTCGCCCTGGGGTTTGTCCAGCTTCCGGTATCCGCCCTGTTCGGCGTTCTCACACCCGTCGACAAGCGTGGCCGGGTCTTCGCCACCACCAACAGCCTGATCCAGGTGGCGAACCTGGTCGGCTACGCGGCCGCCGGCGCGGTGGCCAGTTTCATGTCGACCGGCGTCGCTCTGGGCCTCGCCGGCGGAGTCGTTGTTGTTGCCAGCCTGGCGCTCCGGCGGGACCCGGCCTACCGCCTGCTCAACGCGGCCGACACGGCACCCGAGTCCGAAGCTGCTGCTTCCTCCGGTCCCGCGGCGCGGGCGGGGAGCCCAGCGTCAGAGTAGGGGTGTCGAACGCGGGGCGGCCGGCAGGACACGTCCGGCATTCGTCGAAACAGGCCGAGGCGCGACCGGGCCGCTGTTTCCAGGGTCACGTCGGGGGGTGACGCGGCGGGCGGACTGCGGCGGCACCACGTATCGTCGGTAGCTGGTGAGAAGGCATGAGGAGGGTGAACCGTGCAAGCGTCCAGGCGGACGGCCTTGTTTCTATCGCTTCTGGCTGCCGTCGCGGGCCTGACGGTCGCCGGGTGCCAGCGGCCGGCGCCGGAGGCCCAGGCTCCGGGGCCGCCGCCCGTGAAGCGGCTGGTGGTGGCCCAGGGCACCGACATCCGGGGCTGGGACATCCACAACCACAACCACACCGGCACCGAGGCGGTCCACATGAACGTCTTCGACTACCTGGTCTATCGCAACGACCAGGGCGAGTTCGAGCCCGGCCTCGCGGAGCGGTGGGAACTCATCGACCCCGTCACCTGGCGGTTTTACCTGCGGCGGGGAGTGAAGTTCCACAACGGTGACGAGTTCACGGCCGAGGACGTCAAGTGGACCCTGGAACGGGTGGCCACCGACAAGGAACTGGTCGAGTGGGGCGCTTACCGGCAGATCAAGGAAGTGGTGATCGTCGACTCCCACACCGTCGACATCGTCACCCACGCGCCCCAGCCGGTCCTTTTGAACCGGTTGTCCCGGATCGGGTCGGGGATGCTGCCCAGTCGTTACCTCCAGGAAGTCGGCTGGGACGGGTTCGCCCGGCAGCCGGTGGGCACCGGCCCGTTCAAGGTCAAGCAGTGGCTGAAGGACGACCGGCTGATCCTGGAGGCCTTCGAGGATCACTGGCGCGGCCGCCCCTGGCTTGACGAACTGGTCTTCCGGGCCATCCCGGAGGATTCCACCCGGGTGGCCGAACTGCTCACCGGCGGGGTGGACGTCGCCGTCAACGTCCCGCCCGAGGACTGGGACCGGGTGCGCCGGGCTCCGGGCGTGCGGCTGGAGGTGGCCATGTCCAACCGGGTGATGCTGCTGGAAGTGCGGCAACACCCCGAGTACGCCACCTCCGACCCGCGGGTCCGGGCCGCCGTGGAGTACGCCATCGACAACCAGGCCATCGTGGACACCCTGATCGGCGGGGCGGGCGTTCCCACGCGGACCAGGGTGACACCGGGCAACTTTGGTGCCAACCCGGCGCTGTACAACACCTACCTGTACGACCCCGAACGGGCCAGGAGCCTCCTGGCGGAGGCCGGCTTCGCCGGCGGCGGCCCCTCCATCACCCTGCAGGGCCCCAGGGGCCGGTACCTGAAGGACGCCGAGGTCACCGAGATGATCGCCGGCATGCTGGAAGCCGTGGGTTTTCGCGTCAAGCTGGAGCTCTTCGAGTGGAGCGCCTACTCGGACATGCGGACGGCCAACACCCACGGCGACCTCCACCTCATCGGATACGGGAACTCGCTCTTCGACGCCGACCTGGCCTTCAACTCGCTCCAGTGCGACCAGCGGACCGCCCAGCAGCGTTACGGCTACTGCAACCCGGAGGTCAGCGAGATGATCGCGAAGGCCCAGGTCGAGATGGACCGGGACGTCCGGCGGGAGCTCTACCACCGGATCGCCGAGATCATCGCCGAGGACCGGCCGCAGATCTTCCTGTTCCAGGTGGCCAACGCCTACGGCATCCGCGAAGGGGTACGGTTCAGCCCCAGACTCGACGAGATGCTGCCCATGTTCGACGTCCGGACGGGACCTTAGTCCCAGGCGGCAGGGCAGGCGGGGCGGTCCGGCCGCCCCGCCTGCCCTGCCGGCCGAGACCGGGGGGGACCGCGGCGGTGCATCGGTACCTGGCCCGGCGGCTGATCCAGGTGGTGCCGGTCCTCATCGGCGTGAGCCTGGTCGTCTTCTTCCTCATGCGGGTCAGCGGCGACCTGGCGGCGCTGCTGTTGCCCGAGGACGCCACGGCGGAGGAGATCGAGGCGCTCCGCCAGGCGCTGGGGCTGGACCGGCCCATCTACGTCCAGTACGCCTACTTTCTCCGCGACGCGTTGCGGGGCGACTTCGGCCGTTCCTTCCGCTTCAACCTGCCCGCCCTGCCGCTGGTCGTGGAGCGGCTGCCGGCCACCCTGGAACTGGCCGCCGCCGGCATGGCCCTGGCGGTCGTGATCGCCATCCCGGCCGGCATCATCGGCGCGTTGCGGCAGAACTCCCTTGTCGATCTGGGTGTCACCAGCCTGGCCGTGCTGGGGCGGGCCATGCCCAACTTCTGGGTGGGGATCATGCTCATCCTGGTCTTCGCCGTGATCCTGGGCTGGCTGCCGGTCTCCGGGCGGGAAGGACCGGCAAACCTGGTTCTTCCCGCCGTCACCCTGGGGACCGGCGCCGCGGCCGTGGCCACCCGGCTCATGCGTTCCAGCATGCTGGAGGTGCTGCGCCTGGAGTACGTCCGGACGGCCAGGGCCAAGGGGCTCCCCGAGCGGGTGGTCGTCTACAAGCATGCCCTCCGAAACGCCCTGCTCCCGGTGGTGACCGTGCTCGGCTTGCAGACGGCGGGGCTGCTGGGCGGTGCCATCATCACCGAGCAGGTCTTTTCCTGGCCCGGGATGGGCCGCCTGATGATCCAGGCGCTTTACGGCCGCGACATGGCGGTGGTCCAGGCGGGAGTGTTTGTCTTCGCCCTGGTGGTGATCGCCGCCAACCTGGCGGTGGACGTCATCTACACCCTTATCGACCCGCGGATCCAGTACGAGGCCAGACGGTAGCATGACCACGATGCGAAAGATGGTCTTCAGCCCCACCGGGTTGGCGGGAACCGTCGTCGTGGTGGCCTTTCTCCTGGCCGCGGCCCTGGCGCCCGCGATTTCGCCTCACAGCCCCACGGCCCAACAACCCCGGTTGCGACTCTTGCCGCCGGGAAGCCTGGACGCCGAGGGCAACCGCTACTGGTTGGGCACCGACAATCTGGGCCGGGACATGCTGAGCCGGATCCTGCACGGGGCCCGCGTGTCTGTGCTGGTCGGGACCAGCGCCGTCTTCGTGGCCGGGGCCGTCGGCGTGACCATGGGACTGGCAGCGGGCTACTTCGGCGACCCGGCCGACGCCGTGCTCATGCGGATCGTGGACTCCTTCATCGCTTTTCCCGGGCTGCTCCTGGCGTTGTCCCTGGCAGGGGTCATCGGTCCCGGGACCCTTACCGTCATCCTGGTGCTGGGCGTCACCAACTGGGTCATCTACGCCCGGGTCATCAGGGCGGAGGTCCTATCCCTCAGGCACCGGGATTTCGTAGAGGCCGCCCGGGCCCTGGGCCAGCGCGACCTTGTGATCCTGGCCCGGCACGTCCTGCCCAACGTGCTACCTTCCTACATCGTGCTGGCCACGCTGAACGTGGCGGACACCATCATCGCCGAGGCCGCCCTCAGCTTTCTGGGCCTCGGCATCCAGCCGCCCGTCATCTCCTGGGGCCAGATGCTCAGCACCGGCCGGGCCTACGTGGCCACCAGCTGGTGGCTGGCGACCTTCCCGGGGCTGGCCATCACCGTGGTGGTACTGGGAATCATCCTCCTCGGCGACCGGCTCCGGGACGTGCTCGACCCGCGGCTCCGCGGCCGGTGAAGAGCGCCCTAAGCCTTGAGGTCGGGCCGCCGGGCGCGAAGGTACTCAAGGCCCTCCCGTAGGGGTCTGGGGTCAAAGCCGAACCGGCGCCGGACGCCGTCAAGGTCGGTCACGTTGTCCACGTCCAGTTGCTTCAGCTCCACGGGGCTGACGGGCGGGTCCGCCATCGCCAGGCCCATCACCGGGGCCGCCAGGCGGATGAGGGGCAGGGGGACGTGGACCTTGATCCGGCGGATGCCGCGGACTTCCATGAGGAGGTCCAGCATCTCCTCATAGGTCAGGTGCTCCGGTCCGCCCAGTTCGTAGGTCTGCCCGACGCTTCCGGGGTTGGCCAGGGCCCGGACCACGCACTCCACCACGTCACCCACCCAGATGGGCTGGAACCGGGCCCGTCCCGAGCCCGGCACGGGCACGATGGGGGGCGGCGCCATGCGGATTGACTGGAGCAGGCGGTCGAAGAAGCCAAAACCGGGGCCGTAAATCACCGACGGCCGGAAGATGGTCCAGTCCAGGCCGCTTTCCCGGACGGCCCGTTCCCCGAGGTACTTGGAGTAGATGTAGCGGTAGGCGGGGTCGTCGCGGACACCCAGCGCGCTCAGGTGAAGCAACCTCCGGACCCCCGCCGCCCGGCAGGCCCGGACCACGTTGCGGGTGCCTTCCACGTTCACCCTCTGAAACGTCGCCTGGCCCCGCTCGCGGATGATGGCCACCAGGTGGAACACTGTCTCTACCCCGGCAAAGGCTCCGGTGAGGCTCCCGGGCTCCGTAACGTCTCCGACGACCACCTCCGCCCCGCGGGACGCCAGGTCCTGCGCCCGGCCGGCGTCGCGGGCCAGCACCCGCACCGCCTCGCCTTCGGCCAGCAGCCGCCGGGTCAGGTGGGTTCCCACGAAGCCGGTGCCCCCGGTGACAACAATCACGGCACGACCTCCTCCCGAGGCGCGTCTTGAGCCAGATGGGTTCCCCGCCTCCGGGGCCGGTTCCTGGGTTCGCCCGGCCCTTCAGACCGGTTGGCCGGGGCGGCTTCAGGCGCGCCGCCTGGTTGCCGAATACTCTGAATAGACGACACCAAGCTGGCCGGATGCGACCGGGAGCCAGCCGAGCGGGAAGGATCGGGGATGATGGCCTTCATCATCGGGGCGGTCGTCGGGATGCTGGCCGGCATGGCCCTGACCCTGGGGCTGCAGACCTGGCACGAGACCCACCGCCGCTATTTCACCCTCTGACTGCGGGTTCCGCCCGGCGGCCAGATGAGGCAACCGCGGGGCAACCGGGCCGGCCGCGGCCGGCGGGGTGGTGGCAGCCACCGGCCCGCGGCAGGGGGCGGGCCGCCGGCCGCGAACACATGGCCCGCGAGGCGGTAACCTGCACGCTCACCCAGCCCGGTTGCGGGACGCTGGTCCGGTGGCTCGGCGAGACGGGCTTCCGCCGCGTGACCCCGACCCACTGGGGAGGGCGGTTCGCCGCCGTCAAGTAGCGCGCCTGGGGCGGGCGTCCCGGTTATAATTCAGGCGTACGAATTCGCCGGAAAGGGGGGTGCCGCCGTGGCCGAGCGGCAGGTGATCGTCTACACCTCGGCAGGCTGAGTGCCGTGCAACCGGGTGAAAGAGTTTCTTTCCCAGCATGACGTGGAGTTTCTGGTGCGCGACGTGGACGCCAACCCGTCCTTCCGGGACGACCTCATCGAACTGGGCTACCGGTCCACCCCCGTGACCTTCTTCGGGGACCGGGCGGTGGTCGGCTTCGACCGGGCCAGGCTGGAGAAGCTGGTCCGGGAGTGGCGCTAGGGCGCCGGGCGGCCGGATGGGGTCACTCTTTCGCGAGGTCAAGGGCTGCATCCACATCCATTCCGAATACTCGCCGGACGCCTGGGCGCCGGTGGAGCACATCGCCGCTGCCGCCGCCGAGGCGGGCCTGGACTTCGTCCTGCTGACTGACCACGACACCCTCGGCGCCCTGGAGGCCGGCAAGGAAGGCTGGTACGGCCCGGTCCTGGTGGCGGCGGGGATGGAGGTCACGCCGCCGGTCAACCACTACCTGGCCTTCGGCCTGAGGGAGGTGGTTCCCAAGACCGGCGGCCCGCAGGCGGTGATCGATGCCGTCCGGGCCCGGGGCGGGTTCGGCTTTCTGGCCCACCCCTTCTCTCCCGGCACGCCGCTGGTCCCGGGCAGCAGGGCTCCCTGGACCGACTGGTCGGTGCGGGGCTTTTGCGGCCTGGAGGTCTGGACGTTCATGGACGACTTCATGGACCAGGTCCAGACCCTTGCCGACGCCGCCCGCTACTTCCAGGAGCCTGACGCGGCCATCGGCGGACCCTTCCCCCAGACCCTGGAGACGTGGGACCGGCTGAGCCGCGCGGGCCGGGTCGTCGGGGTGGGGGGCCTGGACGCCCACGCCTTTCGCCTCGCCGAGCAGGTGGGGCGGCTGGGGCTCGGCCACGCCGTGCCGCCGGGCTACGAGGCGGCGGTGATCTTTCCCTACCGCCAGATGTTCCAGACCATCCGGACCCGCGTCCTGGTGGACGCCGGCGCCTGGCCCAGCACGGACCCCGGGCCCGGATCGGCCCGCGCGGCAATAGATGCCCTGTACGCCGGCCTGCGGGCCGGCCGGTGTACCTTTGGCTACTTCCCCCTCGGCGACTTTGCCGGCCTCGCCTGGGAGCCGGTGGCGGAGGGCGAGCCCTGCGGGGTCGTGGGAGCGGAGGCCTCCTACCGGCCGGGGCTGGTGCTCCGGGCCCGGGTGCCGGCTCCCTGCCACGTGAGGGTGCTGCGGGACGGGAACCCGGTGTACGAAGGAAGGATCTCGGCCGGCGCCGAGTGGCCCGCGCCCGGGCCGGGAGCCTACCGGCTGGAGTGCCACGTTCCCCACGAGGGCCGGCTCCGGCCCTGGGCCTTCACCAATCACGTTTACCTCCGGTAGCCGCGCGTGGGGCAGAAGGCCCGGGCAGGCGCGCGCCGCGGTGCCGGCGAAGCAACCGCCGTGCCCGCAAGAAAGGCGGTGGCGGCACCCATGGCCCTCGTGGCTCAAGCGGACTCCGTCCCCGCGGTCACCGTCCGGGGAGCGGTGAAGCAGTTCGGTCCGGTGCGGGCGCTGGACGGGGTGGACCTGGAAGTCCCGGCCGGGGAGAACCTGGGCCTTTTGGGCCCCAACGGGTCCGGCAAGACCACCCTGATCCGGGCGGTCGTCGGGGTGCTCCGGCTCGACGCCGGAACGGTCCACGTCATGGGGGAGCGCTTGCCCTCGCGGACGGTGGCAGGGCGGATCGGCTACATGACCCAGTCGGCCGCGCTCTACGAGGACCTGACCGTCCGCGAGAACCTCCGGTTCTTCGGCGGGCTCTACGGCCTGCGCGGCCGGACCCTGACCGACCGGGTCGACGAGGTGCTGGCCCTGGTACGCCTGGAAGCCCGCGCGGGGAGCGTGGTGCGCACCCTCTCCGGCGGCATGCGGCAGCGGACCAACCTGGCGGCCGTCCTGCTTCACCGGCCCCGCCTGCTCCTGCTGGACGAACCCACGGTCGGAGTCGACCCTGAACTTCGCCGGACCCTCTGGGACCACTTTCACCGGCTGAACCGGGACGGGGTCACCCTGATCGTGTCCACCCACATCATGGACGAGGCCGAACGGTGCGGGCGCATCGCCATGCTGCAGGCCGGGCGGGTGCTGGCTTCCGGAACCCCCGGCCAGGTGAAGGCCGAGGCGGCCCAGCCCGACCTGGAGTCCGCTTACCTTCATTTCGCCCGGACCCAGGGCCTGGACGACGGGACGGCGCCCATGCCCCGGCGGCGCCACCGGCGCGCGGGGAGAAGGGGGAGGGTCGGCTGATGCGGGTCCTGGTCCTGGCCGGACGGATCGTCCGCCAGTTCCTCCGCGACCACCGGACCCTGGCCCTGGTGATCATCGTCCCGTCGGCGGTGATGGGTCTCCTGGCCTACCTGGTCGACGAGGACAAGGAACCCGTCACCGTCGGTCTGGTCCAGCAGGACGAGGGGTTTGAGGCGGCCCCCGGCCTCCGGCTTGACCTGGGCAACCGGCTCGCCGAGCACCTGCGCCGGGCGCCGGGGATCCTGGTGGTCGAGGCCGACCCGGAAGAACTTGCGCGACGACTTGGTGACGGCGCGGTGGCAGGCGGCGTCCTGATTCCCGCCGGTTTTTCCCGGGAACTGGCCGGCGGGAGCCGCCCCCGGTTCACCCTGGTGCTGGAAGGGTCGGTTCCGTCGGTCAACGCCCAGGTCCAGCGGGCGGTCCAGCAGGCCGTCCAGTCGTTCCTCTCGGACCTGGCCCGGGCTACCGGTACCGATGTCTCCCCGGGTCCACCCGTGCAACTCGACCTGGAGTTCGCCCACGGCGGGCCTGACCTGGCCACCATGGACTATTTCGCCCCGGTGTTCATCACCGCGTTCGTCTTCTTCTTCGTCTTCCTGCTGACGAGCGTGTCGTTCCTGCGGGAAAGATCCCAGGGGACCATGGAACGCCTGCTGGCGAGCCCGATTTCCCGGCTGGAGGTGGTGGTGGGCTACCTGCTCGGCTTCCTGGTCTTTGCCGGCGTCCAGGCCCTGGTGATCCTGGGCTTCAGCCTCTGGGTGCTCGGGGTCAGCATCGCCGGAAGCGCGTGGCTCGTCCTGCTGGTGGAACTCCTCCTGGTGGTGGGGGCGGTCAACCTGGGCATCTACCTTTCTTTCTTCGCCCGGACCGAACTCCAGGTGGTCCAGTTCATCCCGCTGGTCATCACGCCCCAGGTCCTGCTGGCCGGGGTCATCTGGCCGGTGGAGACCCTAACGCCGGTTCTCAGGTGGCTGGCGTCGGTGATGCCCATGACCTACGCCATCCGCGCCCTCCGGGCGGTGATGGTCAGGGGGGCCGAGGCGCCGGCAGTCGTGGGTGAACTCGGCTTTCTCGGGGGGTTCGCCGTGGCCATGGTGGCGCTGGCGGCCTGGCAACTGAGGCGCGAGGCGCTTTGAGGTTCCCGGTGACGCCACGGCCGTGGTCGCTGGCCGACGCGATCCTCGTCTTCCTCCTCGCCCAGGGCTTTACCCTGGGCGCCGGCGCGCTGATTGCCGGCGCGTTGCGGCCGGCCGGCGACCTGGTACGGGTGGACAAGGCGCTCATGGTCTGGATCGGCCTGCTGCAGCCGGCCGTCATCGGGATGCTCGTTCTCCTGGTCGCCGGCAGGACGCGCGCCGGGCGCCGGACCCTCTCGGGGCTGCTCGACTGGCGGCCGCTGGCCCCCATCGCCCGGGCCGGCCTGGCCGGCGGGCTTGGCATCAAGGTTCTGTCCGACGTGGTCGTCCTTGTGGAGCAGCAGTTCGTCAGCGTGGAGTCCAACAACCCGTTCCTGACCCGGCCCTGGCTCCACGAACCCTCGCTGGAACAGGCGGCGATCATCCTGTCGCTGGTCGTCCTGGTGCCGGTGGCGGAGGAGTTGCTCTACCGCGGCCTGGTCTATACGGCCCTGCGGGCCAGACTGGCGGCGCCGGCGGCCATCGTGGCCAGCGCGGCCTTCTTCGCCGCTGTTCACCTGAATCCGACCCTCTTGCCGTCCCTGTTTCTCGTCGGCGCCGGCCTGGCCTGGCTCATGGAGCGGACCGGCAGCCTGTGGCCTCCCATCATAGCCCACGTGTTCATCAACGGCGTGGCCGTCCTGGGGAGCCTGCTGGTCGGGCCTGGCTAGGCCACAGGTCCGCGCCCGGTGCCGCGGCAGGCACGAAGTGTGCGAAATGCTTCGACAAAGGCGGCTGTTGCCGGAAGGAATTTCGATGCCTGTGTGTAATACCTCGACTCCAAACTACTGCCAAAGTGCCGGGTCACGAAGCAAATGGCCGCACAACAGCCGCACCGCAGCAGTCCGGCCGCCACCGCCGGTAGGGGCACGGCCGACACCACGCCATCGCCGGCCTGAGGCAGGGGCCCTGAGTTGAGAGGGGGAGGAGAGATACGCCATGAGGAAGTGGATGCTCCTGGCGGCGCTCCTGGTGGTGGCTGCTCTACTGGTGTCGGCCTGCGCCCAGCGTCAGCCCGCCGGGGAGGCTCCGCCACCGGCACCCCAGGTGACCGACGACATAGGAGTGCTGAAGATCGGCCCCGGCGAGCCCGTCCGCCTGGCATACGCGCTGGTCGTCGCCGGTCCCGACGAGACCCTTGGCATTGACTCCCGCCGCGGGATCGAGGTCGCCATCGACGACATGGGCGGCAAGCTCCTTGGCCACCCCATCGAACTGGTGGGCGAGGACGAGGGGTGCAACCCCGAGGGCGGGCAGGCGGCGGCCCTGAAGCTGGCGGCCGACTCCCGGATCGTGGCGGTCATCGGCACCAACTGCTCCAGCGCGGCCCGCGCCGGCGTGCCCACCCTGTCGAAGGCGGGCTTCACCATCATCTCGCCGTCCAACACGGCGCCGTTCTTGACCGCGCCTGACCGTGGACCGGACTTTGACGGCTACTTCCGCACGGCCCACAACGACAAGGTCCAGGGCGCCGTCGCGGCCCAGTTCGCCTACAAGTTCCTGGGGCTCCGGAGGGCGGCCACCATCCACGACGGCAGCCCGTACGCCGAGTCGCTGCAGCAGGTGTTCGCCGACGAGTTCCGGCGCCTGGGCGGGACGGTCACCAACCAGGAAGCCGTCGGCCCCGAGGACACCGAGATGCGGCCCGTGCTGACCCGGATCGCCGCCAACAAGCCCGAGATCATCTACTACCCGATCTTCATCGCGGCGGGCGCCAACATCACCAGCCAGGCGCGGACCGTCTCGGGCCTGGAGAACACCGTGCTGATGGGCGCGGACGGCATGTTCTCGCCCGACTTCGTCGACGCGGCCGGGAGCGCGGCCGAGGGGATGTACCTCTCGAGCCCCGACTTCGAGGCCTTTGGCGCGGCCTACAGCGATTTCCTGGCCAAGCACCAGAAGAAGTACGGCGAGAAGCCGCTGTCGGCGTTTCACGCCCACGCCTACGACGCGGCCATGATCATCTTCAAGGCCATCGAGAAGGTGGCCGTGCAGGGCCCCGACGGGACCCTCTACATCGGCCGCAAGGCGCTCAGGGACGCCGTGGCGGCGACCGGGAACCACGCGGGTCTCACCGGTAACCTCAACTGCGACCCCTATGGCGACTGCTCCGATCCGAAGATCGCCGTCTACCAGGTCAAGGTCGGCGAGTGGCCGCCCAAGAAGGTCTGGTCGCCGGAGTAATGGGGCGGGAGCCCGTCTGCATCGCGTAGGCTGGAAGTCACCGGAGGGGGCGGACCGCCACCGCGGTCCGCCCCCTCTGAGGTTGTCCGGAACATTTCGCATGCCGAAGCGCACAGGGGTGGGTGCATGCCGGGGATTCGCGTGGCGCGGCGCATCACCGGCACCGACGTGGCCATCTGGGTCACCGGCGCGGTGCTGATAACCATCGTCGTGGTGGGCTCCGTTTCCACCCTGGCGTCGGGGCGGTACACGGTCCGGCACTGGGTCGACTTCCTCGTGGCCGGGCTGGCCAACGGGTCGGTGTACGCCCTGATCGCCCTGGGGTACACCCTGGTCTACGGCATCCTGCGGATGATCAACTTCGCCCACGGCGAGGTGTTCATGTCCGGCGCCTTCACGTCGTATTTCCTGGCCCGGTCGCTGGAGCAGTCGGGGATGCTGAACGCGCGCCCCGTGGTGAGCATCCTGCTGCTCATGGCCCTCAGCATGGCCACCTCGACCACCGTGGCCGTCCTGCTGGAGCGGGTGGCCTACCGGCCGCTGCGGCGGGCGCCGCGGCTGGTGCCCCTCATCACCGCCATCGGCGCCTCCTTTTTCCTGCAGTACACGTTCCGCGGCCTCTACGGCTCGGGAGTCCGCGGGTACCCCCAGCCGGCCATCCTGGATGGCGAGTGGGGCGTGGGGGCCATGCGCATTCTCCGGGAGCAGGTCCTGGTCATCATCGCTGCCGCCCTGATGATGGTGCTGCTCTACCGGTTCGTCCAGCGGACCCGTACGGGCAAGGCCATGCGGGCCGTCGCCGAGGACAAGGAAGTGGCCGCCCTCATGGGCATTGACGTCGACCGGGTGATCGTCATCACCTTCGCCGTGGGGGCCATGATGGCGGGCGTGGCCGGCGTGCTCTACGCCCTCATGTTCGGCCAGGTCCGGTTCTTCATGGGCTTTCTCCCGGGGATCAAGGCGTTCACCGCCGCCGTCCTGGGGGGCATCGGCAACGTCCCCGGCGCCATGCTGGGCGGCATCTTCCTTGGCCTTGTGGAGTCTGTGGGTCCCACCCTGTTCCTCGACGGGCTGGGCATTCCCGCGCCAAACCAGTTGAAAGACGCGATTGCCTTCAGCATGCTGGTGCTGGTCCTGATCTTCCGGCCCACCGGGATCCTCGGCGAGCGCCTCGCCGGGAAGAAGGCCTAGGGAGGCGGACCCATGGGTGAACGGTTCCGCGCCGCGCTCCGCCCCGCGGTCGTCGTGGGCCTGGTGGGCGGGGTCATGGCCCTTCTGTTGTCGCTGGTCGGGATGGTCAACGCCTTCGCCGGGCGGCCCATCATCACCGGCGTGCTCTCCATGGGCCACACCCTGCTCTTCTTGACCGCTCTCGTCACCGGCATGATCGCGGCCCGCCGGGTGCTGCACGCTTCGCGTGGGGCCGGGCGGCCTGTCGCCTTGCCCGGTGCGGCCCTGGCCGGGCTGGCCAGCGGCTTCCCGCTGGCCGTGCTGGTCCTGGTGGGACAGGTCGTGAACCTCAGAGCCGTGCTGCAGAACGCCAACCCCGTACTTTACGGGCTCCTGACCTTCGGGCGCGATCCCGGCGCCGGGCTCCCGCAGCTCGTGCTTGCCGGCGCTCTCGTCGGGAGCCTCGGTGGGGCGCTGACCCTGTTGCCCGGCCGGGTCAGCCAGGCCGTGGTGGCAGGGCTGGGAACCATGCTCTTGACCGGCCTTTTCGCCGAACTGCTGCAGGGCATCCTGTGGGACCTGGGCGTGCCGGCCGCGACGACGCGGCTGTTCATGGTGCAAAAGGGGCTGACGGTCGCCGGCGCCCTGGTAACCGGTGCCGCCGGGGCCCTGGTCCAGGCGGTGTGGGCGTCTCAGACGCCCAAGGTCCGGCGCCGGCTGGACGCGCTCCCGCCAGAGCGGCGCCGGCGGGTCAACGTCGCCCTGGCGGCCGTGGGCCTGGCCATCGTGCTCTGGCTCCCCCAGGTCCTGGGGAGCTTCCTCAGCTACGTGCTGGTGCTGGTGGGGCTGTACGTCCTGATGGGACTCGGCCTCAACCTGGAGGTGGGCTGGGCCGGCCTGCTGGACCTCGGTTTCGTGGCCTTTTTCGCCATCGGCGCCTACACCCTGGCCATCCTCACCTCGCCGGAGACGGGCTGGCTCGCGCTTACCTTCTGGCAGGCCCTGCCCGTCGCGGTCCTGGTGGCGCTGATCGCCGGCGTCATCCTGGGCGTGCCGGTGCTGGGCATCCGCGGCGACTACCTGGCCATCGCCACCCTCGGGTTCGGCGAGATCGTCCGGCTCCTGGTGGGCTCGGACTGGCTCCGCCCGCTCACCGGCGGTTCCCAGGGGATCGCCCACATCCCCCGGCCCGTGCTGGGCAACATCGCGCTCATCGGCCCGCAGCAGATCTACTACCTGGTGGTGGCCGGCTGCATCATCGTGTGGTTCGTGGCGACCCGGCTCCGGAACTCCCGGCTGGGCCGGGCCTGGATGGCCATGCGCGAGGACGAGGACGTGGCCCAGGCCATGGGGATCAACCTGGTCCAGACAAAGCTCCTGGCCTACGGTCTGGGGGCCGGCTTTGCCGGCGTGGCCGGGGCGATCTTCGCCGCCATGATCGGCTCGGTCTTCCCCCACAGCTTCCAGTTGATCATCTCCATCAACGTTCTGGCCCTCATCATCGTCGGGGGCATGGGGAGCATCCCGGGGGTGTTCGTGGGAGCGCTCTTTCTGGTGGCCATGCCCGAGCTTCTGCGGGAATTCACCGAGTACCGGCTGTTCATGTACGGCGGGTTGCTCATCGCCATGATGCTGTTGCGGCCCCAGGGCCTCTGGCCCGAGCCGACCGTCCGGCTGGAACTGGCCGAGTCCGAGGAGCCTGAGGTTCCGGCCCGGGTGACGGCGGCCACCAGCCCCGGCCAGGGCGATTAGCAGGGGGTATCCATGGAGACGTTGCTCGGCGCCAGCCAGGTGACCAAGCGCTTCGGGGGTCTCGTCGCCCTGAGCAACTTCGAGCTGGAGATACCGGAGCGGTCCATCACCAGCCTGATCGGCCCCAACGGCGCCGGCAAGACCACCTTCTTCAACCTGGTGACCGGGTTTTACCAGCCCGACGAGGGCGAGATAACCTTCAGGGGCCGGCGCATCGACGGGCTGACGGCCGACCGCATCACCCGGCAGGGCATCTCCCGGACCTACCAGAACATCCGCCTCTTCGCCAACATGACCGCGCTGGAGAACGTGCTGGTCGGCCTGCACCCCCGGCTCAGATCAAGCTGGATGGGAGCGGTGCTGGGGACCGGTGCCACGCGCCGGGAGGAGGCCTGGGCCTACCGGGAGGCCCGGGAGATCCTCGCCTTTTGCGGCCTGCGGGGCAAGGGCGACGTGCTGGCCAGGAACCTGCCTTACGGCGACCAGCGGCGCCTGGAGGTGGCCCGGGCCCTCGCCAGCCAGCCGAAGCTGCTCTTGCTGGACGAGCCGACGGCCGGGATGAATCCCCGGGAGACGGAGGAGATGACCCGTTTCATCCGCCGGCTCCGGGACGAACTGGGCATCACCATCTTCCTCATCGAGCACGACATGCGGGTGGTCATGGGGATCTCGGAGCGGGTGACGGTGCTGGACTACGGGCAGAAGATCGCCGAGGGGCCGCCCCGGGAGATCCAGAACAATCCCCGGGTCATCGAGGCATACCTCGGACGCGGCGCCGCGGAGGCGCTGGAAGAGGCCGTCGTCAGCGCCGGCTCCGCCGGCGCGGCCGGGCCTGGCGGTCACGCCGGGGCGGGGGCGAGGTGAGGCCCATGGCGCTTCTGGAGATCATCGACGTCCACGCCTACTACGGCCACATCCACGCCCTGAAGGGCGTCTCCCTCACCGTGGACGAGGGGGAGATCGTCACGCTGATCGGCGCCAACGGGGCCGGCAAGAGCACCACGCTGAAGACCATCAGCGGGTTGCTGCGCCCGCGTCACGGCGCCATCAGGCTGGCCGGCGAGGACCTGGTGGCCTGCCGGCCCCACGACATCGTCAAGAAGGGCGTGTCCCAGGTACCGGAGGGCCGGCAGGTGTTCACCCGGCTGACGGTCCAGGAAAACCTTGAGGTGGGCGCCTTCACCCGGTCGGACCCCCGGGCCATCGCCGAGGATCTGGAGCAGGTCTACACCCTCTTCCCCCGCTTGAAGGAACGGCGGAACCAGGTGGCGGGCACCCTCTCCGGCGGCGAGCAGCAGATGCTGGCCATCGGCCGGGCGCTCATGGCCCGGCCGCGGGTGCTGCTACTGGACGAGCCGTCCATGGGCCTGGCGCCGGTGCTGGTGGACGCCATCTTCGAGGTCATCGAGCGGCTGCACCGGGAGGGCACCACCATCCTGCTGGTGGAGCAGAACGCCCTGAAGGCGCTCCAGGTGGCCGACCGGGGCTACGTGCTGCAGACCGGCCAGGTGGTCCTGGCCGACACCGCCGAGCACCTCCGCCTCAACGAGGACGTGCGCCGGGCCTACCTGGGCATCACCTGACGGACGGCTCGAGGCCCACCCGCCCACCGTCACCCCGGCTCCGGCGGCGCTCGGGCTCCTTCCGGGGCCTGCCGGATCAGGCACGTGCAACGGCCAGCGGCTCCCGCGTGGTGTGGCAGCACCAAACTGCGCCGGCCGTGGCCCCCGCTCGCCGTCAGGCCTGTTGCCCACACCCGCCCGGCGTGGTACGATGGCCGCGGTACATCCGGGGGCCGCGGCAGGCGGCGCCTTTTTGATTGGTGCCGGCCGGCCCGGGCGCAGTTGCGGCTGAGCTGTTTCGGGTGCGAGGTGAGGCGCGGTGGAAGTGGCGGGGACCACCCTGTTCCGGTTTCTCCAGGCCAGACTGGCCGGGGCCCTGGCCCGAAGCGCCCTCCGGGCGCCCGACGCCAGACCCGCGGCGCGAGAGGTGCCTCTGGAGGTGCCCCCCGACCCGGCCTTTGGCGACTGGTCCACACCGGTGGCCCTGCGCCTTGCCGGGCGGCTGCGCCGGCCGCCCCTCGACGTCGCGGCGGAACTCAAGGCCGCCCTGGAAGACGACCCCGACCTGGCGCCGTGGGTTTCCCAGATCACCGTCAGCCGGCCCGGCTACGTTAACCTGCGACTCGATGGGGCCGCACTGGCCGCGGCCGTCGTCCGCCAGGCTCTGGCGCGGCGCGACCGCTACGGCGACGTTCCCCCTGGCAGCCTCGACGAAGCGGTGGGCCAGGGAAAGGTCCTCATCGAACACACGGCCATCAACCCCAACAAGGCGGCCCACATCGGCCACCTGCGCAACGCCTGCATCGGCGACACCCTGGCCCGGCTGTACCGGAAGGCTGGCTTCAGGGTGGAGGTCCAGAACTACATCGACGACACCGGGACCACCGTGGCGGACGTCCTGGTGGGCCTGGAGACGCTTGGCCGCCGGCCCGAACCCGGCCAGCGATGGGACTATTTTTGCTGGGATCTCTACACCGAGGTGAACGCCCGCTACGAGCAGGAGCCGGCCCTGGCTGAGGCCCGGCGGCGGCTGCTGCAACTGGTGGAAGAGGGCGACAACGACGTCGCCCGCCTGGGCCGGCTGGTGGCCGACCGTAACGCCCGCTGGCACCTGTGGACCATGTGGCGCCTGGGGATCTTTTACGACCTCCTGAGCTGGGAGTCGGATATCATCGCGCTGGGCTTCTGGCGCCACGCCTTCGACGTGCTGAAGCGGGGCGGCGCGCTCCAGTTCGAGACGGAAGGGCCCAACGCCGGGTGCTGGGTGGTCCGGCTGGGCGACGTGCCGGGATTTGAGGCCATGGAGAACCCCGACAAGATCCTGGTGCGGTCGGACGGCACGGCCACCTACACCGCCAAGGACCTGGCGTACCAGCTATGGAAGTTTGGTGTGCTGGGCAGGGACTTCTATTACCAGCCCTACACCCGCCAGCCCACCGGCCGGTGGCTGTGGAGCACGGTGACCGACCCCGGCGCGTCCCATCAGGAAGTGGGGGAACGTGGCGGGGAAGGCGAGGCCGACGGCGACGGCCAGGCGGCTGAAAGCGCTACTGGGGCCGGGCTGGCCCCACCGGCCGGCACAATCCTGGCCGACCTGGTGGAGGGCTACCGGCTCGCGGTGGGCGGTTACGGCAGCGAGGCCCAGGGCGAGCTGGCCGAGCCGCCGCCGGAGGGCTTTGGCCGGGCGGACCGGGTGATCAACGTCATCGACATCCGCCAGAAGTACCTCCAGGACGTGCTCCGGGCCGGTTTACAGAAGCTGGGCTACGAGGCTCAGGCCAGGCAGTCCGTGCATTTTGGCTACGAGGTTGTGGCGCTGTCGCCCCAGGCGGCACGGGAGCTGGGAGCCGAAGTGGACGAGGCGGCCGGCGCCGTGGCCATGGCCGGCCGCAAGGGTATCGGGGTCAAGGCCGACGACCTGGTGGACCTGGCCAGGCAGAAGGCCGCCACCGAGGTGGCGGCCAGGCACCCCGAGTGGTCGGCGGCCGAGTGCGAGCGGGTGGCGCACCAGATCGCGGTGGGGGCCGTCCGCTACTACATGACCCGCTTCAACCTGCAAACGGTTATCGTCTTCGACTTCGCCGACGCCCTGAACTACCAGGGCAACACCGGCCCGTACCTGCAGTACGCCCACGCCCGGGCGGCCAGCATCCTCCGCAAGGCCGCGGGTGGGGCGGGGCCCGTCACCCCCGGTGCTCCCGTGCCCGTGCCGGCGGAACTTGAAGCGGGGCCGCCGGAACCGCCGGCCGAGTTGCACCCGGCCGAGGCGGCCCTGGCCAGAAAGCTGGCCGACCTGCCCGAGGCCCTGGCCCGGGCCATCGAGACGGGCTCGCCTGCCCTGGTCTGCGACTACGCTTACGGCCTGGCCACGGCGTTCACCGACTTTTACGAGGCCGTGCCGGTGCTGACCGCGCCCGAGAGGGTCCGGACCTTCCGGCTCGGGCTGGTGGCCGCCTTCCGCCAGAGCATGGCCAACACCCTGGACGTGCTGGGGATTCCCGGCCCCACGGTCATGTAGCCCGGCCCTGCCATGTGGAACGGGCTTCTGGGCCTGCTGCCGCCGGCGTTGAGACGCCTCTTTCTGGCCTGCCTGACCTGGAGCGTCGGGTCGGGGCTGTACTTCTTCCTCTGGCCCACCTACGCCCGGGCCCTGGGCGCGTCCGGGGTGGACCTGGGCGTCCTGTACGGGCTGGCCTTCCTGCTCACGACCCTCGCGGCGGTGCCCGGCGGCCTGCTGGCCGACCGGGCCGACCGCCGATTGGTGCTGGTCTGGTCGTGGCTGGTAGCGCTTCCCGCGCCGCCGCTGTACGCCCTGGCGCCCGACTGGCGCTGGCTGGTGCCGGGAGTGGTGCTGTTTTTCGGCTCGTCCTTCAGCATCCCGGCGCTGCAGGCCTACGTCATCGAGTCGGTCCCCGCCCACCGGGTGGGCTTCGCGCTGACCCTGGTCCTGGCGGCCTATCCCCTGGGGATGGTGGTCTCGCCGGCGGTCGGGGGCTTGATGACGGAGGCTTGGGGGATGCGGGCGACGCTCCTGGCGGCGTCCGGCTGGTACGCCCTGTCCACGGCGATCGTCTGGCGGCTGCCGCCTCAACCCCCCCGGCCGGCGCCGGCTGGAGCGGCGGGGCCAGGGTCCAGGCTTCACCCGTCCACCCTGGAGCCGGGGGTGGTCCGGGTGACGCTGGCCGCCAGCGCCGTGACGGCCGCCATGTTTCTGGCCGCCGCCTTCGTTCCGCCCTACCTGGAGGAAGTGGGGGGCGCGTCCGCGGCGCGGATCGGCACCCTTGGCTCACTGTCGGCCCTCGCCGCGGCTCTCTCCGGCCCGTTGCTCGGCCGGATCGCCGACCGCCGAGGGCCCGGGTGGCCCGCCGCCGGGGCCCTCCTGCTGCTGGCCGCCCACGGTGTCCTGCTGGCGCTGGGTCCCGGCCGGTCGTTGCTGGCCGCCGGTTCCCTGGCCCTGCGGGGGGCGGCCGAGGGGAGCAAGGGGCTGTTGGCCTGGGCGGTGGGCCGTGCCGCCCCCGCCGGCGGGCTCGGCCGGGCGCTGGCCCTGTTTCACCTGGTGAGCGGCCTGGCTTCCACGGCCGCCGCCTACGCCGGGGGCTGGCTGTACTCGGTTGACCCGGCGTGGCCGCTCCGGGTCACCGTCCTCGCGGCCGGCCTCTGTCTGCCCCTGACGCCCCTGCTGGCTGCCGGCCCGGTCCGCCCGGCGGCCCGGCCATCGCCAGGTCCGTTGCAAGCCGGACCGGAGACCGGGGCCGGCGCGGAACCACCCCGGACCTAGCAGGGAATGCGCGCCGCGGCCCACGAATGTCCCAGGTGGGAGGAGTGGAGGCGTGGCGGTGGGCCGCAACGACTGGCGACTCCTGGCCGGCCTGTTCTTCGCCGGCTGGGTGGCGATGTACGCCAACCGCACGGTCCTCTCGTCGCTGCTGGAGCTCGTCGGCGTCGAATGGTCCCTTTCCCGGACGGAACTGGGCCTCTTGACCTCGGCCTTCTTCGTGGCCTACACGGCCATGCAGGTGCCGGCGGGGGTGCTGGCCGACCGCCGGGGTCGGCGGCGGCTCCTGCTGCCGGGCTTTGTGCTGCACGGGGCTGGCGCCCTGGCCAGCGGGCTGGCGCCCGGACCCGGGTCCTTCCTGGCCCTCCGGGTGCTCACCGGGCTGGGCCAGGGCACGTATTACGCGGCCCAGTACGCCCTGGCGGCGGCGGCCATCCCCTTTCGCTACCGGGGGCTGGGGACGGCCCTCATCAACAGCGGGATGGCCTTTGGCATCGGCCTGGGCTTCTTCGCCGGCAGCGCCCTGGGTTACCGGCTGGGCCTGGGCTGGCGCTGGCCGTTTGTGCTGTTGGGCCTGGGGACCCTGCTGCTGTCCCTGGCGCTGGCCCGGGGGGTGGCTGACGACCGGACGCCGGCTGGCCGGAGGACGGGGCCAGGCGCCGGGCCCGATACCGCTGGCAAGAACGCCCCGGCTGACGCCATAGCCGCCACGGGCACCGGCCCGCGGGCGGCGGCCTTCCTCCATACCGGTGGCGGCGCCCTGTCCCTGGCGGCCACCTACGTGGTGGCCTTCACCACCATGTACGGGTTCTACCTGATCCTCTCGTGGCTGCCCTATTACCTCCAGACGGCCCGTGGCCTGGACGGCGCCACGGCCGGGCTGGTGTCGCTGCTCATGCCCTTTTTCGCGCTGCCGGCAAGCCTCTGGGCGGCCACCGCGTCGGATCGGCTGGGCCGTCGCAAACCGGTTCTGGGCCTGTTGCTCCCGGTGGCCGCGGTGGCCCTGGCTGCCATGCCGGTGGCGACGGGTCCGGCAGCCCTCTACGGGGCCGTCGCCCTCTACGGGCTCACCGGCAAGCTGGTGGTCGACCCCCTGCTGGTGGCGCTGGTGGCCGACGCGACGCCCCGCGAGGCCTACGGCCGGGCCTTCGG
This sequence comes from Symbiobacterium thermophilum, assembly GCA_020725105.1. Taxonomy (GTDB): domain Bacteria; phylum Bacillota; class Sulfobacillia; order DYFQ01; family DYFQ01; genus DYFQ01. The sequence goes on along the minus strand of DYFQ01000002.1, from coordinate 18,917 downwards.
GGTGCTGAACTTCTCGGGGACCCTCTCGATGGCCCTGGCTCCGGCGGTCACCGGCTGGCTGGCCGACCTCACCGGGACCTTCCTGGCCGGCTTCTACCTGGCCGCCGGGCTGCAGGCCCTGGCGTGGGCAGCCCTGTGGGCCGTCCGCGAGCCCGGCCGGGCGGAGCGCGCCCGAACCTTCTCTCATAGCGAGGTGTCATCGTGGAACAGCTCTGGAACCTCTTTGCCGCCTTCTTCCGAGTAGGGATTCTGGGTTACGGCGGCGGGCCGTCCTCGATTCCCCTGGTCGAAGCGGAGGCCGTGCGCCACTACAACTGGCTCAGCAGCGAGGAGTTCATCGACGTGCTGGCCATGGGCAACGCGCTACCCGGGCCCATCGCCACCAAGATGGCCGCCTACATCGGCTACAAGGTCTCCGGCGTGACCGGGTCGGTGGTGGCCGTCATGGCCCTCATCGGCCCCACCTGGATCGCCATGATCGGTCTGTTCACCGTGCTGAACCTGTTCAAGGAGTCGCCCGTCGTTCAAGGGATGATCGCCGCCGTCCGGCCGGTCATCGTGGTCCTCTTGCTCCAGCTGGTGGTAGACCTGACTCCCAGGTCGGTGACGGGTGGGGTCACGGTGGCCATCGCGGTGATCGCGGCGGCGCTTCTGTTCTTCCACCGCCTGCACCCGGCCCTGGTGGTCCTGGCGGCGCTGGTCTTCGGCGCCCTGGCGATACGCTGAACGCGCCGGCGCTCAACGGGTCTCCGGGGCCAGCCAGAGGACGAGTTCCCGCCAGAAGAGTTCCAGCCGCTCGCGCGCCGTGGGCCGCCCGGCGGTCAGGTCGGAAACTACCTGGTCGGCCAGGCCGGCCAGCGCCTCCAGCGGCCCTTCCGCCCCGCCCGTGGCCCCCGGTTCGGGCCGGGCCGCGGCCAGCAACAGGTCGCGAGCGGCGGCCACCTCGTCCCGGGCCAGGCCAGCGTTACCCCGCCCCAGTTCCTGCCGGGCCACCAGCACGTGACCCTGGGCCCGCAGGGCCAGGGCCAGCCGGGCGACGTGGCCGGCCAGCGATTCCACCTCCCGGCCGAGGGCCGTTTCGTCCGCCGGAGGGGGAGCCTGCTCCCGGGGTGGTGCTTCGGGCAATGGCTCGGCCGCCGCCTCGCCGGCCACGGCCTCGAGTCGGCCGGCCAGATCTTGAAGGCTCTTCTCGACGTGGTCCAGCCGCCTGGCGACGGCCGCCTGCCAGGCCGCCTCGTCCGGCCGCTGGCGTGCCAGTTCCCAGGTGACCACCGTGTAACTGGTGAGGAAGGCGACGGCGACCACCAGGGCCAGCACGAGGACGGACTGCAGTCCGCGCCCGGTAGCGGCCAGGATTCGCCCTGCGGTTGCCGCGGCCCGGCGCCAGTCCGGCAGGCGTGGCCCGGGCTGGTCGCCCGGCTCCGGCTGGGCGGGTCTCGCTCCGGACCGCCAGGGTTGGGCCATGGTGGAGCACCTCCACTCCTTCCCACTACCATATTCTGGCAACCCGGGCAGACCTCCTGCCTCGATGGGCAACCCCGCCTGGACCAAACGAGTCCTCCTGGCCCGCTTGCGGAGGTCCGGCGCTTGGGATACCCTCGATGTAGCTGCATGTCCCATGACCGACCGGCCGCGAGAGCGGGCTACCGGTCGTGGCGGCGCCGGTCGTGGCGGCGCCGGAGGGGTGGGCTGGCCAGGTTGATGGTTCCGTCGACGGCGCCCGGCGTGGCCCGCGGCCCGGCCGCGGGCCTCGGACCCCGGGGCCTCATCGCCCTCTGGCTTGGCAAGCTTGTCATGTGGCTCAGCCGCGCCTCTGGCCGGGGCGGGACTTCGCTCCCCGGCCGGGTGTCGGGCCTGCTGGCGCCCGGTATCCTCGGCGCCCTGGCCCGGCAGTGCCGGCGGGGCTGCATCCTGGTGACGGGCACCAACGGCAAGACCACCACGGCCAGCATGGTGGTGGCCATGTTGCGGGAGTCCGGCTACCGCGTGGTCCACAACCGCTCCGGGGCAAACCTGTTGCGGGGCCTGGCGGCAGCCTTCATCGAGGTCGCGACCCCGGGGGGCCGCGTCGACGCCGACTACGGGGTCCTGGAGGTGGACGAGGCCACCGTCCCGGGGGCGGTCGCCGAGCTTCCAGTGGTTGGCGCCGTGGTGACCAACTTTTTCCGGGACCAGCTTGACCGCTACGGCGAACTGGACCGCACCGTGGCCCTGGTGGGCGAGGGTCTGGCCCGGCTGCCGGTCGCGGGTTTCGCGGTCCTCAACGCGGACGACCCGCTGGTGGCCGGACTGGCGTCCGGGCTCCGGGCGCGGGTGATCCGCTACGGTATCGAGGACCTGGAGGCCGGGACCACCCTCAGCCACCAGACCAGGGAGGCTCGCCACTGTGGCGGCTGCGGGACGGCCCTGGCCTACGAACTCTTTTACTACGCCCACCTGGGCCGGTACAGCTGCCCCAGTTGCGGCGCGGGCCGGCCCGTGCCCCATGTCAGTGCCGCGCGGGTGGCCCCCCAAGGAAGCCGCGGCGCCGACATCCGGCTCGGACTGCCCGCGGGACCGCTTTCCCTCCGCCTGCCCGTCCCCGGGCTTTACAACGTGTACAACGCCGTGGCGGCGGCGGCGTGCGGCACCGCGCTGGGTCTGGAACCGGCGGCCATCGGCCGGGCTCTGGAGGGTTACGCCTCGCGGTTTGGCCGGATGGAGACGGTCCGGGTGGACGGCCGGGGGCTCCTGATGGCACTGGTCAAAAACCCGGCCGGGTTCAACGAGGTCATCCGGACCGTGCTGGGCGACGGCGCCGTCGAGGGCCTGGTCATCGCCATCAACGACCGGCTGGCCGACGGCACCGACGTCTCCTGGCTCTGGGACGTGGACTTCGAGCAACTGGCCCACCCGCCGGGACGGATCGCCTGGGTGGTGTGCTCAGGTACCCGGGCCCACGACATGGCGGTGCGGCTGAAGTACGCCGGCTTCGACCCGGCGCGGCTGGCCCTGCAAACCGACCTCTGGCTGGCCATCAATGAGGGTCTGGGGCGGCTGGGCGACGGGGGCGTCCTGACCGTCCTTCCGACCTACACGGCCATGCTGGAACTCAGGGACCTGCTGGCCAGGCGGGGCCTGGCCGCCCGGTTCTGGCAGACGGGCTAGGGGGCTCGAGATCTCGTGGAGGTACACATCTGCCACCTGTACCCGGACCTGATGAACCTGTACGGCGACCGGGGCAACATCATCGCCCTCGCCCGGCGGGCCCGCTGGCACGGGCTGGAGCCGGTGCTGCACACCGTGCAGCTGGGCGACCGGCCCGATTTCGCCCGCTACGACGTGTGCTTCGTCGGGGGCGGCCAGGACAAGGAGCAGCGGCTCATCGGCGACGACCTGGCCTCGAAGAAGGGCGCCGAGTTGCGGGCGGCGGTGGAGGACGGCCTGGTGCTGCTGGCCGTCTGCGGCGGGTACCAGTTGCTGGGCGAGTACTACGAGACCGGGGCGGGCGACCGCATTCCCGGCGTCGGCCTGCTCGACTGCCGGACCCGGGCCGGCCGCCGCCGGATGATCGGCAACCTGGTGCTCCTGTCGTACCTCGACTTCTCTTCAGGCCCGGCAGCCGGGTCCGCCGGCGGCCCGGGCGCCGCCGGGACGGGCAGGGCGCCCCGCCGGCGCACCCTGGTCGGGTTCGAAAACCACTCGGGCCGCACGTACCTGGGACCCGGCGTCAGCCCCCTGGGGCAGGTGCTGGTCGGCCACGGCAACAACGGCGAGGACCGTCAGGAGGGGGCCGTGTACAAGAACTGCGTCGGGACCTACCTGCACGGCTCGGCCCTGCCCAAGAACCCCTGGCTGACCGACTACTGCCTCCGCCAGGCGCTGTTGCGCCGGTACGGGCGGGCCGACCTCCGGCCGCTGGACGACAGGCTGGAAGAGGAAGCCCACCTGGCCGCCATCCGGCTGGCCGCCCGCGCGTGAGCAGCCTCGCTACCGGCGGCGCTCCCGGCGGGACATGTCCAGTTCCATCTCGATGTAGCGCAGGACCCGTTCCAGCCCCTGGGGGCTCAGCTTGTCCCCCAGCGAGTAGGTCACCGCGAACCGGGGGTCTTTCAGCCGCTCGGGGGAGATGGCCGTCAGCCCCGGTTCGGGAGCTCGGTGCCGCGGGGCCGGCGCCGGGCGCCACGCCGTCTGGGCCTGGTCGAGCGCCTTACGGGTGGTAGGGCTGACCCCGCCGTCGAGGAAACCTGCCAGGACCAGCAAGTCTTCATAGGGCACTCCCAGGTGGGGCGCGACGGCGCGGAGAAAGTCGGGGTAGGCCCGGCGCTTGCCCTGCAGCACCTTGGAGATCATGGAGTGGTCGACACCCGCCAGGCGGGCCAGCCGGCGCATGGAGAGGCCGCGCTGCTGGAGCTGGCGCTTCAAGAACAGCCGCAAGATCGCGGACATGAGGCCACCGCCTTCGGAGGGTCAGGGAGATGATACCACAGGATTGGGACAGATCACAACAAGGACCGTGGACTCATGTCCACGACCGGGCCCGTATAGAATACGGGCACACAAAAGAGAGGGAGGGTTGAGCAGAGCATGAGCACGCACGGCGGAGGCTCCAGGTCGCCATGGGGCGAGGGGGGCATCCCGCGGGACGTCCGCATGCCGAAGCTGACCAACCTGCGGTTGCCCAGGGTGACCGGGGGGGCCTGGCTCGTCCTGCTGGTAGCGCTGGGGTTGTGGCTGGCATCGGGCATCTACACCGTGGCGCCCGACGAGGCCGGCGTCGTCCGGCGCTTCGGCCGCTACGTGGCGACCACCGGCCCCGGGCTGCACTACCGGCTGCCCTATCCCGTCGAGACCGTCGTCACGCCCAAGGTCACCAAGGTCAACCGGGAGGAGATAGGGTTCCGGACCACAGATCCCGGCCCGCCGCCCCGCTACCGGGACGTCCCCGAGGAATCGCTGATGCTGACCGGCGACGAGAACATCGTCGACGCCGAGCTCATCATCCAGTGGCGGGTCAAGAACGCCCGGGACTTCGTGTTCAACGTCAGGGACGTGCGGAGCGTGGTGCGCCACGCCACCGAGGCGGCGCTCCGCCAGGTGGTGGGTACCCACAACGTGGACGACGTGCTGACGGAACGGAAGTTCGAGATCCAGCAGGACATTCACACGGTGCTCCAGGGGATCCTTGACCTCTACCGGTCGGGGATCCACATCGTCGCCGCCCAGCTTCAGGACGTGCAGCCGCCGGAACCGGTGCGGGCCGCGTTCAAAGACGTGGCCAGCGCCCGGGAAGACCGGGCCCGGCTGATCAACGAGGCCCAGGGCTACTACAACGACCTGGTGCCGCGGGCCCGCGGCGAGGCCGAGCGGCAACTCCGCGAGGCCGAAGCCTACCGGGCCGAGCGGGTGACCCGGGCCCGGGGCGACGCCGAGCGCTTCCTGGCCATGCTGGCCGAGTACCGGGGCGGTAAGGACGTGACCCGCACCCGGCTGTACCTGGAAGTCATGGAAGAGGTACTGCCGGGGATGACCATCTTCGTCATGGACTCGGGGACGGGGGACGGGGTCCTGAAGTTCCTGCCCCTTACCGAGTTCATCCGGCAGCAGGGAGGTGGCGGCCGGTGAGGCGGGCGATCCTCGTCGTCGCGGGCCTGCTGGTTCTGGCGGCCCTGACTTTCAGGCTGGCCGCGGTGGTGGTTGACGAGACCAACCAGGCCGTCGTCATCGAGTTCGGCCGGCCGGTCCGGGTCATCAGCGAACCCGGCCTGTACTTCAAGATTCCCTTCATCCAGGACGTGGTCCTCTTCGAGCGGCGGTTCCTGGAATACGACGCCCAGGCCAACGACATCATCACCCGGGACAAGAAGACCCTGATCATGGACAACTACGCCATGTGGCGGATCATAGATCCTCTCAAGTTCCTGCAGACGGTGCAAAACGAGGCCGGCGCCACGGCGCGGCTCGACGACATCATCTACTCGCAGCTTCGCGTGGAACTGGGCCGCTACGACCTGATCCAGATCGTGGCCGAGCACCGCGACCGCATCATGAGCAACGTGACCGAGCGGTCCGACCAGGCGGCCCGGGAGTACGGCATCCAGGTGGTGGACGTCCGGATCAAGCGGGCCGACCTGCCCGACGAGAACAGCCAGGCGGTCTTCGACCGGATGCGGACCGAGCGCGAGCGCGAGGCCAGGCGCTACCGGTCCGAGGGCGAGGAAGAGGCGGCCAAGATCCGGGCCGAGGCCGACAAGGAGCGCACCATCATCCTGGCCGAAGCCTACCGCAAGGCCCAGGCCATCCGGGGCGAGGGCGACGCGGAAGCCATCAGGGTCTACGCCGAGGCCTTCAACCAGGACCCCGAGTTCTACGCCTTCATGAGGTCGCTGGAGGCCTACCGCAAAGCCTTCGCCGCCGGCCAGACCACGGTCATCCTGGCGCCTGACTCGGAATTCCTGCGCTTCTTCCGCGGTCCTCGATAGCGCCGCCGCAGCCATACCGCGGTCGGGCGCGTGCGCGGACCCGCGCCGGCGGAAGGTCGCGTCCGCTTCTGGCTGGCGGCGGTTGACAGCCGGTGGCCGAGACAATATGATAACGAGACGGGTACCATACCCCGTAGGGTATCGCTCAGTGTGGTGCCGGTCCGGGAGGTTGAAGTGGTGGACGGCCATGAGGACCCGATGACGGCTGGTGGCCCGGGCGGGCCGCGGCCAGCCGCCGTGGCCGACCAGCGACAGCCGGTCAACGAGGAGTTTAGGGAACTGCTTCACCGGCTGAAGCGCATCGAAGGCCAGGCCCGGGGAATCCAGCGGATGATCCTCGAGGGGCGTAGCTGCGAGGAGATCGTCATCCAGCTGGCGGCGCTGAAGGAAGCCACCACCAAGGTGGGGATGCAGGTGATCGGCCGCCACCTGGAGCGGTGCCTGCGGGACGAACTCGCCGGCGAGGGTACCGGGCAGCAGGCCATCGAGGACATCATGAGGATTCTTACGAAGCTTTCGTGACCAGGGGGGACCCGGGCGTGGTGGAGGTACAGGTTCAGTCAGCGGCCAGAAGCGTCGCGCCCCAGGACAGGTTGTGGGACGTGGTCATCCTGGGCGGCGGGCCCGCCGGGATGGCGGCGGGGCTTTATACCGGCCGGGCGTTGCTGTCCACGTTGATCATCGAGAAGGCGGTGCCGGGCGGCCAGATCGCCAACACCTACCTGGTGGAGGACTACCCCGGCTTTCTGTCCATCGAGGGACCCGAGCTTGCCCGGAAGATGGAGGAGCAGGCCCGGCACTTCGGCGCCGAAATCGTCTACGGCGACATCGAGTCGGTGGACCTGAAGGGCGGCGTGAAGACGGTCCTCACCTCGGAAGGGACCTACCGCGGCCGCACGGTCATCGTCGCCACCGGGGCGAGCCCCCGCAAGCTGGGGGTCCCGGGCGAGGACGAACTGGCGGGGCGGGGCGTTTCCTACTGCGCCATCTGTGACGGCGCCTTTTTCAAGGGCGAGAAACTGGCCGTCATCGGTGGCGGCGACTCGGCCCTGGACGAAGGGTACTTCCTGGCCCGCTACGCCTCGAAGGTGACCATCATCCACCGGCGCGACGAGTTCCGGGCGGTCCGGCAGCTTGTGGAACGGGCGCGGCAGCACCCGAAGGTCGAGTTCCTCATGAACAGGGTCGTGGAGCGGATCGAGGGTGACGGCAAGGTGGAGCGCCTCATCCTGCGGGACACCAGGACCGGTGAGCGGTCGGCGTTCCCGGTGGGCGGGGTGTTCGTGTACATCGGCATGATCCCCAACACCGGCTTTCTGAAGGGCCAGTTGAAGCTGGACGACCGGGGCTACGTGCCGGCGCCGGAGGATTGCGCCACCGGGATCCCGGGCGTGTTCGTGGCCGGCGACGTGCGGTACAAGTTTCTGCGGCAACTGACCACGGCGGTGGCCGACGGGTCGGTCGCCGCGATGATGGCGGAGAAGTACCTTCTGGATCAGGGCGTTGAGCCCGGCACGAAGGAGAAGGAGGCGGCGGTCAAGGCATGAGCGGGAAGGTCACCCCCGTAAACCGCGGCGAGTTCGAGCGGGAGGTCCTCCAGGCCGACCAGCCCGTGCTGGTGGACTTCTGGGCTCCCTGGTGCGGCCCGTGTCGCATGGTGGCGCCGGTGGTCGAGGCGCTGGCCGAGGAACTTGACGGCAAGCTCAAGGTGGTCAAGGTGAACACCGACGACAACCCCGAGCTGGCCATGAAGTTCGGCATCATGTCCATCCCCACCTTGATGGTGTTCAAGGGCGGGCGGGAAGTGGAGCGGTTCATCGGCTTCCAGCCCAAGCCCGCGCTGCAGCGGCGGATCGAGCCCCATCTGGACTAGCTCCGGCGCGCCCCCGCAGCCCGACGGGGGATTGTGGTACAATCGCAGTCGGAGACCAGATACCGAACCGCGCAAGCGCCGACCCTTTGAGCGGGAGCAGTTGGTGGCTGGTGCCGCCCCCGGACTTCAAATCCGGCCGGCGGGCGCTAGGACCGTCCGCGGTGGGTTCGATTCCCACATGCTCCCGCCAGTTCTTTCGGGGATCCTCCTCGAGCAGTTCCTGCTGGCGTATTGACTCCTTCTTCCCCGGGCATCTTACCTTTCGAGCGCCAGGAAGCTTGTGACAGCGCGCCTGAATCCCAGGATGGTGCCGGAAGACTGGTCGTGGACGCTGATGATGGGTGGTCACCCCGGTGCACTCCCTGAAGCCAGTGTACATCGGGGTCGACGTCGGTTCAGCCACGGTCAAGGTGGCCGGCATCGACGTTGACGCCCGGCTGGTAGGCACGCCGGTCTACCTGCGGCACGACCAGTTCCCTTCCCAGGTAGACGCGTTGAAGCACGCCCTCCGCCAGTACCTCGACTCGGCGCCGGGCCCGGTGGCGGGCATCGGCGCCACCGGCAGCGCCCGGGCCATGATGCGGCGGCTGCTGGGCGCCGACCTCACCCGGACGGAGATCTTCGCCCACGCCGCGGGCGTCACCCATCTGGTGCGGACGGGCGCCGTCCGGGTGGACGACGGGCCCGGCCGGCGCCTCATCGAGCGGGTCGGTTCGGTGATCGAGATCGGCGGACAGGACGCCAAGGTCATCGTCTTCGACGAGAACGGCCTGCCCGCCTACTTCAACATGAACACCATCTGCTCCGCCGGGACCGGCGAGTTCCTGAAACAGCTGGCCGACGAGGCCGGCATCACCCTGGCGGAGCTGGGCCGGATCGCCCTGGCGAGCGCCCGGCCGGTCACCATCGATGCCACCTGCACCGTGTTTAGCAGGCGCGACTTCAGGCATCTGACCCAGAAGGGCGTGTCGCTGGCCGACCGGCTGATGGGTGTCTGCCACGCCATGGTGCGCAACTACCTGACGAACGTGGTTCAGGGAGCCTACCTCCGGCCACCCGTCTTCTTCCAGGGGGGCGTCGCCTTCAATCCCGCCGTGCGCCGTGCTTTCGAGGAGCGCCTCGCCACCAGCGTGGTGGTCACGCCGAAAAACGACGTGGTGGGGGCTCTGGGGATGGCGGTGATCACCCGCGAGGCCATGCTGGGCACGCCCGAGATCACCAGGGGGTTCAGGCCCGACTTCTTCGAGCGGTCGTTCCACAGCCGGGTTCGCTACTGTCACGGCTGCTCCAACGGCTGTGACCTGGCTCAGCCGTACGAGACGCGGGACGGGGAGGTCGTGGTCCTGGAGACCCTCGGCGGACGGTGCGAGGGTGCCCATAACCCCAAGAACGTTAAGGAGCGCCCGCGAGACCCCACGGCCCTGCGGGTGCCGGTGCTGCGCCGGTCCCGCAGGCCTCGCTTTGACGTGGTGAACCCGGGCGGCCGGCGGCTCCGCTCCCCGGCCGGCCGGTACTTCGCGGGGCTCGACGGGGGTTCGCGGGGTACCAAGTACGCCTTGATCAGGAGTCTCGGCGAGCGGCCGGGTCCCGGCCGGTCCGACCTGGAAATCGTGGCCGCCGGAGCCGTTGACGCCGCGGGGGACGCCATCGCGGCCTGCCTCCGGGCGCTGGCCTGTGTGCAACAGGCGCTGCCCGCAGGTGCCGCGCTCGCCGCCGTCGGCACCACGGGCAGCGCCGGGGAACTCTTCCGGGACATCGTCACCCGCCGCGACGCCGACACGGCGGACCGGCGCTGCACCGAGATCGTGGCGCACTACGCGTGGGCAAGCTATCGGATGCCCGACGTGGGTACGGTGATGGACATCGGCGGCAACGACGCCAAGCTGATCACCGTCGCCGAAGGCGGCCTGGACTTCGCCATGAACGGGAAGTGCGCCGCGGGCACCGGCGCCTTTCTGGAGGCGGTGGCCCAGCGCTTCCGGGTACCCATCGGCAGCTACGGCGAGGTGGCGCTCGAGTCCCGGAACCCGGTGCGCATCGCCGGCCGCTGCGCCGTCTTCGGCGAATCGGACGTCGTGCACAAGTCCCGGGTCGGCTTTCCAACCCCCGACCTCCTGCTCGGCCTGGCCTTTGCCATCTGCCGGACCTACCTTTCCGACCTGGGCCGGGGCAGGCCGCTGGTGGCGCCCATCGTGGCCCAGGGGGGCGCCTTTCTGAACCCGGCCCTGCAACACGCCTTCCGGCAAACCCTGGGATTGGGGCCTGACGAGTTCGTCGTGGCGGAAGACCCGCGCCACGTGTTGTGCGCCGGCGCCCTGGGGGCGGCCCTGGTAGCGCGCGGCGCGTGGGAACAGGGCTACGAGAGCCACTTCAAGGGCTTTGAGCACGTCCTCGGGACCCGTTACACCACGGTGACCACCACCTGCGAGCATCCGGGCTGCCACCGGCGCTGCCCCGACGTGGTGGCGCTGCTGGAGGGCGGCGTGCCCATCGCAGGCTACAAGGCCATCGACTGTCACCTCGGCTACTTCTCCGGGCTTGCCAGCGCGGAGCAGCGCGAGTACATGGGGCAGTTGCTCGCAGGCCACTGAGGGCGCGGGTGCGACGGGCTCCGAGCCAGGCAGGGAGGGCGACGAAACCATGCCCGACCGGAAGGTCGGTATGGTGACGGCGTTCACGGGTTACTACGCCTCCGTGGCGGTGCTGGCCCGCTTCCTGGAGCTTTCAGGGATCAGGCTGGTGCGTAGCCGGGCGACCACCCCGTCCGTCATCGAGGCCGGCACCACTTACGCCAGTGCCGACTTCTGCTTCCCCTTGCGGGTCTACGTGGGTCACGTGCACCACCTGCTACGGACACACCGGGACCTGGACGCGATCCTGGCGCCGAACGTGCTGAGCCAGGACGGGCTGACCTCGACCTGCTCCAAGTACCGCGACGTGGGTGGGGTGGCCATTCGCTCCCTGGGCGACACCATCGGCTACCTCTTGCGCCACGACGAAGACGGCGCCGCCGCCCGCCTGGCTTCCCTGGCCGGCGACGATACGGTCGGCGCGCGCCTGAAGCGGGGCGCCCACCTGCCAACCTTCATCATGCCCGACATCCGTTCCCTGGACCGGCCGGACATGAGAAACCTGTGCTACAGCGTGTACGCCGACGTCATGGGCTGGCAAGGCGTCCGCCGCGCGGCCCTCTTCGTGCCCGGCAAGCTCCTGAAACCCCTGGCCACGCCCGCGGCGCGCCTGGAACAGGCCTTTGAAACGGCCTACCAGGAGGTGGTAGGCAGGCGGGGCGAGCGCCTGGAAAGCCTGCTGGCCGACGCCAGCCGGCCCCGCCTGGCGCTGGTTGGCCGGCGCTACCTCATCCACGACCCCGCCCTCAGTTGCGACGTGGAGCGCTGGTTCGAAAGGCACGGCGCGTGCGTGATCACGGCTGACGACGTGCCGTTCGAGCTTCTCAGACGGGACTACGAGGCGGTAGACGGGTTCTACGACTCCCACAAGGAGGCCGAGGCGTTCATCAGGTGGGCGCTGCCCCGGGTGGACGGTTTCATCTGCCTGGGCAGCTTCGGTTGCCACCCGGACGCCTTCCAGGTGGAATACCTGGCCCAGTACGTCCGGTCCCGGGGGGCGCCCTGCTGGGTCTTCCAGTTCGACGAGTCGGCCGGCAGCGCCGGGTTTCACACGCGGTTCGAGACGGTGCTGGCCTTCCTGGAGCAGCGGCGGGACCGCCGCCTGGCCGCGGCGCCGGTGCCCGAGGGACCGGGTCCGGCACAGGGCACCGCGGAGAGCGAGACCCGGCGGGTGTCCGGCCGTCCCGGGCAGTTCCTGGACGAAGCTGAGCCTGCCGTTGAGCCACCCCGGGCGGACCCGGTTTCCCGGAGGCCGCTCATCGTCTGGCCGTACATGGGCGAGGTCCTGAACCTGCTGGTCGAGGAAGCCGGCCACCAGCTTGGGCTGGAGGATTGCCTGTTTCCGCCGGCCCCCCTGGCGGAGGAGGCCATGCTCCTGGGCAACGACCGCTACACCGGGTCGTGCTCGCCCTACGCCTGCAGCACGGGGTCGCTGAAGGACACCGTCAGGCGGGCGCTGGAGACCCTGGAAGAGAGAGCGGCCGGGCGGGGGCGGGAACCGCGGCGCATCATCGTCCTCATGGCGCGCGGCGAGGGGCCCTGCACCTTCGGCTGGTACGCCATCGTGCAGAACAGGCACCTGGCCGAGGAGTTCCGCGGGCGCCTGGCCGCCGGGGGACACACCCTCGAAATGGTCACCGTGGGTCTGGACGGTTTCGTCGATACCCTCCGCGACGTCTGCCGGTCGGGGAAGACGCGGCTGCAACCCATTGTGGACTTCATCACGGCGCGGGAACGGGGGACGAGCCGGCTGCCCCGGTGGCGGCGCGCCTGGCTCAGGCTACGCTTGGTCGTGGCCCTCCGGGCGATCACTCGCCCCCTCTGGGCCAAGCTGGACGCGGTCGAGAGCCTGCGCGCCCGGGCCCTCGTGCTGCGCGCCCACGAAGCGGCACCCGGAAGTGTCACCGCCGCCTACCACGAGGGCCTGGAACTCCTGCGCCGCGCCCATACCGTGAGGGAAATCGCCGCGGCCAGGCGGCGGGCGCTCTCCATCCTGGAGTCCGTTCCCCGGGACCACGAGATCAGGCCGCGCGTCGTGGTGGTGGGCGAGATCTACGTGGTGCTGACCAGCTTCGCCAACCGGGGCACCGTCGAGAACCTGCTGGCCCGCGAGGGCATCGAGGTGGTGGGGGGGACGACGCTCGGCGGCTTCATCCGCGCCACGCTCCGCGAGATGAGGCGCCGGATGTGGTGGAACAAGCCGTGGTTGCGGCCCGCCCTGTCGTGGCTGCGCCGGTACAACGTGAGGTTACTCGAGCAGCGGACCCGCGACCCGAGGGCGCACCCTTTCATCAACCGGGAGGTCGGCGGCGAGGGCCTGCTCAGTGTGGCCCACGCCCGCCACTGGGTGGAGAAGGGATGCGACGGCATCGTCCACCTCTACCCGTTCAAGTGCATGCCGGAGGGAATGGCCAAGGATGCCGTCAAGGAGGTCGCCGACCTCTACGGCGTGCGATACCTTTCTCTCTCATTCGACAGAGAGACGGAGACCGAACGCCTCCGGACGGAGGTCGGCACCTTTGCCTCGCTGCTGTACGCCCAGCTAGCCAGGACGGGAGCCGGCGGCCCGTCTCTCTACCGGCGGTACAGGAGGAACGAGGTCAGGCGGCGCCGGGCCATCGGCCGGCTGCTGGCGGCCATGCACGCCGCGGCTCGCCGGCGCCGCCGCCTGTGACCCGCCGCCCCCTTGGGCACGGGTTCCCGCCGTCACGCGCGGTTTCGCGGTCACCGGCACCGACTAGCAGGGGCGATGCGCTGCTCGGAGAACTTCCCGAGCAAGGTTGGGTGCCCTTTCGCCGGGGTGATCAGTGTGGATCGGTGGATCGCCGGGGCCTGGCTCCGGCAGGGACAGGCGTGGTCCTACGAGGTCCGGTGCGGCTGATGCGGGTTCTTCTGGCCGTCCTGGCCGCCGCCTTCATCTGGGTATCCGGCTGCGCCGCGACCTGGCCCCCCGCCGGGCGGGACCAGTCAGAGCCGGGCCGGCCCTTCACGGTGGCCGCCGCCGCCGACCTGCAGTTGGCCTTCACGGAACTTGGCCGCGAGTTCGAGGCCCGGACCGGCCGGCGGGTGGTCTTCATCTTCGGCTCCACTGGCAACCTGGCCAGGCAGATCGAGCACGGGGCGCCCGTGGACCTGTTCGCCGCAGCCAACGTGTCCTTCGTCGAGGACCTGGTGCAAAAGGGCCTGCTCATCCCGGACACGGTTCAACCCTACGCCGTGGGGCTGATCGTCCTGGCCAGCAGCAAGGCGGCCGGGGTGGAGGTCCGCGACCTGGCCGGCCTGCTGGACCCCCGCATAAAGAAAGTGGCCATCGCCAGTCCCGACCACGCCCCCTACGGGCTGGCCGCGAAGCAGGCGCTCATGAACGCGGGCCTGTGGGAGGCCATCCAGCCCAGGCTGGTCCTGGGTGAGAACGTGCGCCAGGCGCTCCAGTTCGTGCAGAGCGGCAACGCCGAGGCAGGCATCGTGGCCCTGGCGGTGGCGGGCGTGCCGGAAGTGACCTGCGTCCCGATCGACCGGGCACTCTACGAACCGTTGAGGCAGGCCCTGGCCGTGGTCACGGGAAGCCCCTACGAGGCGGCGGCCCGGGAGTTCGCCGCCTTCGTCACCGGGCCCGAGGGGCGGGCCGTGCTGGCCCGGTACGGTTTTCTTCCGCCGGAGGGCGAGTGAGGCTTACATCCGGTAGCCCTCGTACCGCACGGCGGCGGCGATGAGGGCGGGCCGTCCCGCCTCGGTGGCGGCCAGCGCCTTCTCCAGGGCGGCGTCAAGTTCTTGCGGGGTGGCCGCCGCCGCGGCCGCCCAGCCCATTCCCCCTGCCACCGCCACGTAGTCGGGCCGGCCAAAGTCAACGCCGTACGGGGGGTAGCCCCGCCGTTCCTGTCCCCAGCGGATCAACGACAGGCTTCCGTCCACGAAGACCACGGCCAGCACGGCCAGGCCCAGGCGGGCGGCGGTCTCCAGTTCGCCCAGGCCCATCAAGAGCGCCCCGTCGCCCACGGCCGCCAGCACGGGCCGGTCGGGGTGCACCAGCTTGGCCGCCATGGCCGCCGGGAGAGCGTAGCCCATGCTGGAGAGCCCGTTCGAGACGAAATACTGCCGGGGCCCGTCGGCCCGCCAGAACTGGCCCATGGCCATCTTGTGGAAGCCCGTGTCCACGGTGACGATGGTGGTGGGCCCCAGGGCCCGGCGGAGCTTCCCGATGAGCACGTGGGGCTCCAGGCCCCGGCCGGGGACCGGGCCGGTGCCCTCGGCCTCCCGGGCCCAGTCCGCCGGCCTGGGCTGGCGGGCGTGTTCGAGCACGGCCCGGCGGCGGGCGGCCACCGCCTCGGCCGTCCAGCGCCGCTCGGGCCGGGTCCCCGCCGCCCGATCCAGGGCCTCCAGGACTGCGGGCATGGGCCCCACCAGCGTCCAGGCCGCCGGCACAAACGGTTCGTGGTGCGGCGCCAGTTCCAGGGCGATCACCTCGGCGGGGAAGTCCCAGTAACGGTCGAACTCCACCCCGTCGACCCCGGCGGCCAGGACCAGGTCGGCCTCGGCCAGCCAGTCAAAGAGGAGATCCTTGCCCACCATCTCCAGGACGCCGGCGAAGTATGGGTGGTCCTCGGGAAAGACGCCCTTGGCCTTGGGCAGGACCATGGCGGGCAGGCCCCACCGTTCGGCGAACCTGACGAGTCCCGGGCGCGCGCCGCCCCGTAACGCCCCGGTGCCGGCTACCAGCACCGGCCGGCGGGCCTCCAGCAGCCGCCGGGCGACGGGCGCCAGGCGCTCCGGTTCAAAGGCGGCGGCTGTCACCTCGCGGTCTTCGAGCCGGCCTTTGGGCGCCGGGGCCGGGTCGGTCTCCGCCGGCCGCGGGCCGTAGCCCCGAGGCACCTCCAGCAGCACGGGGCCTGGCCGCTCAGCCACGGCCACTTCCAGCGCCCTGGCCACCACCCGGCCGGCCGTCTCCGGTTCCAGCCGGAGCGTCTCCTTGGTCACCGGGCGGTATAGCGCCTGCAGGTCCAGCCGCTGGTGAGTGTGGACCCAGTTCAACCCCGGCGGCAGCTGGGCCACCACGGCCAGCATCGGTGACCGGTCAAGGTAGGCGTGGGCCACGCCCGTGAGCAGGTTGGTGGCACCGGGCCCCAGGGTGGCCAGGCAGACTCCCGGCCGGCCGGTCAGGTCGCCCCAGGTGGCGGCCATGAAGGCGGCAGCCGTCTCGTGGTGGGTCAGGACGAAGCGGATACCCTCCGCCCGCAAGGCTTCCAGGACCGGCGTGATCTCGCCGCCCGGCAGGCCGAAGGCGTGGGTGATGCCGGCCGCCTTCAGCAGGCGGGCCAGGGTGCCGGCGACGGTGAGTGTTTCGGAGGGACGGGGGTCGGCGGTCATCGGTATTCCTCCTGCCACTGTTCTTTCCAGGCCAGGATGGCCCGACACGTCACGGGAGCTACCCTGAACCCAGGCGACGTTTCCCACGCCGGCGGCCAGGCGCCTGGCTTCCGCCAGGCGGCCCGTGCCGTCCAGGGCGACCGCAGCCCGCTCCTTCCCCCGGAAGACCATCCTTTCCCCTCCAGCCCCTTGCCGCCTTGGCACGGCCAGGACCGTACCGGCTGACCGCCCCCCGCAGCCGCTTCTACGCCCGGGGGCGGGGGCTCCTGCCAGGGCAGGTAAACCGGTCTGGCGCGGCGCCCCGGGCCCCCCGCCGGCGGCAGAGCCAGCTCCAGACGGGAAGCATGGCGAAGGCGGCCAGGAACACGGCGGCCGGCAAGAGCGAGGTCTGGGCCTCGGTGGCGAGGAGAACGTACCGGGGGTAGAAGGGGAAGGCGGACGCCAGGGCCACGAAGGTGAAGTTCACCGCCACGCTGGCCGTCAGAAAGGTAAGAAACGCCCGGTTGCCCAGGTATAGCCGAGAGCCCGGCCGAGCGCCAGGGGCTCGCCGGCGCTGAACTCGGGCCGCTGGACACTGCCCCAGGCCGACAGCAGGAAGAGGACCGTCGCCGCCAGGCCGGAAGCTGAGGCCTCGCGGGGGCCTGGCCTAGCAGCCGGGATCGGGCGGGCCCAGGGCCGGCACGTCCTCCGGACCTGCCGGTTCCAGCAGGGGCAGGAGCGACTCGAAGTCAACCTTCCAGCCTGTGGCTCCGTCCGGGCGCCCCACGGAGAGATCGAGCCGGCGCTTGATGCCCTCCTTCCGCTCGCCGGCGTAGATGGTGACGTCCACGGCGACGGTGCCCGGCGCGCCCCCGGCCTCGGGCGTCCCGACCTCCAGGTGGCGGAAGCTCCGGGTGAGCTTCTCCCAGGCGGCCTCGTCGAAGCCGGAGGTGGCATGGCGGACCGTCACCCGGTCCCGGTAGGTGAGCCCCACCAGGACCCACTCGGCCAGTTCTTCCGCGGAAGCCCCGTCCAGAAGCTCGAGCAGCCGGCCGGAGGCCTTGGCCACGCCCAGCCGGTGGCCGCGGTCCGGCTCGCCGGTGGCGTGGAGCCGGCTGCCGGCGAAGTGCACGCAGAAGTGGCCCTTGAAGTCGTTGTCGAGGATCACCTCGCCTCCGTGGGGCATCCCGTTCATGGAGGCGGCGATTCTCCGCCCGCCTACCAGGAGGATTACCGCCCGGCGCCACCATTTCAGCTCGCCGCCGTAGATCTCCCGGAGCACGGCGGTGTCGGAAGCGGTGAGGGGCTCCGCGTCGACGTGGTGGTAGCCGCCCCGCCGGCGGACCCGGAGAGTGAGCCGCGTCTCCAGGTCCTGGAGAACGGCGTGGCTTCCTCTCGGCCACAGGAGGTCCACCGGGTGGGGCCACCGGAGCGCCTCGCCGAAAAAGCCTTCGGCCAGGCGGCGGGTGGGCCCGGCCAGCAGGCCGGCCAGCGCCGGGTGGCTCAGGAACTCCCCGGCCGCCGGGCTGTAAAGCTCGTACTCCCGAGACACCAGAAGCGTGCTCCGCCTGGCGTCACGCTCGACCCTGACCCGCCAGTAGGCGAACCAGGGGTCCGGGTCGCCCCGCCGCCGCGCCGCCCCGGCCAGGGCGGCCTCGAACTGGCCAAGCCAGTCGGGGTCCCGCTCGGTGACCGATCCCCGGAACTCCGGCCAGGCGTATTCCACGGTGACCAGGCTGAGCCGGGCCGGCCGCGCGCAGGCGTCCAGACCGGCCCCGGCCACCGCCAGAAAGAGGGCCCAGGTCAGCACCGGCCCGGTAAGCCCCGGTGTCCTGCCCGCCCGACGGACCTCCAAGCGGCTCCGCCTCCCCACCCAGGTTTACGGGGGAGAGAGGTCCTGGATGCCCTGCCGGCGCAGGATCCTTCCGGCCCTCACGCCGGGCCCCGGCTGGCCGCCGGGTCCGGGAAGCCGCGCCAGCTGGCCGCCTTCGACGGCCAGCTGGCCGTTGACCACCACGTACTCGATGCCCGACGGCGGGCGGGCCGGCTCGGCGTAGGTCGCCCGGTCACGCACGGTGGCGGGGTCGAAGACGACCAGATCGGCGAAGTGGCCGGGCTGGACCAGGCCCCGCCGGGTGAGACCGAAGATCTCCGCGGTCAGGCCGGACATCTTGCGGACGGCCGTTCCCCAGCTGAGGAGGCCCGCTTCTCTCACGTAAACCCCCAGCACGCGTGGGTAGGTGCCGAAAGCCCTCGGGTGCAGCACCCCGCCCCACCATGGTCCGCCGGGGATCGGGGCGTCCACGCTGACCACCGTGAAAGGCTCGGCCAGAAAGAACCGGAGGGCCCGCTCGTCGATGGAGTGAACGGCCACGGGAAAGTCGCCGTGGGTCTGCCGGAGCCGGGCGGCGGCCTGCCGGGGCGTGACGCCCCAGGCTCGGGCCAGGTCGGTGATGGTGTTTCCCACCGTTTCGAAGTCGGGCAGGGCGGGCTCCAGGCTATCCAGGGGGTAGGCGGGGTGGGCCCACGAAAAGGGGCGGCGCGTCAGGAACCAGGGGACCGGGTAAGGGTAGAGGTCGGCGAAGACGGGCTGTCCGCCGGCCCGGGCGG
>DYFQ01000032.1:2847-32512 GCA_020725105.1 Symbiobacterium thermophilum | reverse complement strand
TGCCTCCGCCCAGCAGCTGACGCTTCATCCCTTCCTGGCCGACCCCCCGACCACCGGAATCCAGGGTCCTACGTCCAGGTAGCCCAGCGCCCGTCCACGAAGCTCTTCGGCAAGGCCGGCCAGCGCCCGGCGGCGTTCCTCCGGGCCGGCCGGCCCGAGCAGGCAGGCCAGGCCCGCCTCCCCGCCCCGCGGGAGGCCGCCCGGCGGTAGCCCTTCCCGCGACGCCCCACCCGTCGGCAGGGTGAAGCCGCGCCACGAGAGGAGCCCGGGGTGAGCGCCCGCCAGGTAGCGCACTGCCGCGCGAAACCAGTCAGGCTCCGGCGCCGCCTCACCGGAGCCGTCCGCTTTGCCGCGCGGGCCGGGGGCCACCACCACCAGCCCGGGGCGCGGCTCCTCAGCTCCCGCCGGAGCAAGCTCCCGGTAGCACGTGCAACCCGGGAGCCCGCGCCCGCCGCCGTACCGGCCCCAGGCGAGCACCACCAGGTCCCCCACCACCGCCGCGGCCGTCGGCAGGCCGCCCGCGCCCGGCCCGCTGAAGAAAAGCTCGCCGCAGGCGTCGCCGACCACGACCACCCCGTTGCGGGCCCCGTCCAGGCGGGCCAGGGGGTCGGCCTCGGGCACGGCGGCCGGCGCGACCTCCAGCACCAGACGTTCACCCTGATCCTCCGCCCGGGCGACCAGCCGCACCCGGTAGCCCAGGGCCATGGCGCCGGCCAGGTCCGCCGGGCGGATGTCACCGATGCCCCGGCGCGGGACGTCCGCCGGCGACACCCGGGTGCCGAAACACACCGAAGCCAGGATCGAAAGCTTGCACGCGGCATCCCGGCCCTCCACGTCTGCCGTGGCGTCCGCCTCGGCGTAGCCCCTGGCGCGGGCCTCGGCCAGCGCCTGGGCCCGGGTCAGGCCCGCGGTTTCCATCGCCGTCAGGACGTAGTTGGTGGTTCCGTTTATCACGCCCCGCACCTGGCGTAGCCTGTCACCGGCCAGAGCCAGCTTGACGGCTTTGATCACCGGCACCGCGCCGCCCACGGTGGCCTCGAAGCCGATGGCGGCTCCGGTGGCGTCGGCCCGGCGGAACAGTTCCCAGCCGGCCGCCGCCATGACCTCCTTGTTGGCCGTCACCACCGGCTTGCCGAGGTCGAGGGTCGCCAGGATCAGGCTCCGGGCGGGCTCCACCCCACCCATCGCCTCGACCACGATGTCCACGGCCGGATCCGCCAGCACGGCCCGGGGGTCCGTGGTCAGCTGGCCGTTCAAACCCCTCCGGCGCGGCTTCCCCGGGTCCCGAACCAGTGCCCGGCGGACCTCGAACCTTAGCCCCCAGCGGCGCTCAAGGACCGGGCCCTCCCGGGCCAGGAGGTCCAGGACGCCCGAGCCGACGGTGCCCAGCCCGAGGAGACCAACCCCGACCACCCGTGCCACGGCCCGTCCCCCCCTTGAGAACGAAGAAACCTCTCGCCCCGACGGGACGAGAGGAATCTCTCGCGGTTCCACCCGCGTTAACCGGCACCGCCCGGACACCGGAGCGCACCGGTTCACTCGTACCTGGGATAAGGGTCCCCACCCGCAACCCTACTCCGGGCCGGACCCGGCCTCAGGCTGCCGCTCCCGGGGGGTATTCCGGGGCTCCGTGGCCCGGAGGGCTTGCAGCCGGCGGCCCTCCGTCTCTCGAGGCCACTGCCCGCTGGCGGGCGTGGCGCCCGGAACTTGTCCCGGTCATCGCGCGGGCCCGCCCCGAAAGGGACGGGCAGGTGATCCTAGGCCTGAGTATAGACAAGGCCTGGCAGGGCTGTCAACGCCGAGGCCAGCACACGCATTGGACACCGGGAGGCCGTGGCACGCCCGGAAACAAACGACCCCGCTGCCCGGGCACGGCAGCAGGGTCGCGGGTCGCCAGCAGCTAGCCCGAGATGGCCGACTTGAGGTTCTTCCCGGCCCGGAAAGCCGGTACCCGGCGGGCCTTGATCCGGATCTCCCGTCCCGTCTGGGGATTTCTCCCCTTGCGGGCCGCCCGGCTACGGGTCTCGAAGGTCCCGAATCCGACCACCGACACCTTCTCCCCGCGGCTCAACACCTCGGTTATGGTGTCAAAAACAACATCCACTGCCTTACTCATGTCCTTCTTGGTGAAACCGGTCTTCTTGGCAATGGCGTCGACCAGTTGGGCCTTGTTCAACGGGTGGCACCCCCCAGGCCTGATGTGTAGCGGTCCGGCCTTCTACAATGGCCCATGGATTCCCTGCTTCAGGCAGGAATGCGGACTTCACATTAACCGGCCCGCCGGGCCAGGAAACCCGGCGTTAATTGATGATGAACTGTCCGCCCCGGTGTCGGCCACCGCGAAGGGATGGTCCGTCAAGGCGCCGAAGGAAACTTCCACCTCGGGCCCGGCATCATCGTGCCGCCAGCGGCATCGGCTGTGTTGTGGGGAGGGTCGCCCGCGTGGCATCGATCGTCGAGGGCACGCTGCTCTGGGAACCGTCCGACACCCTGAAACAGGCGGCCAACATCACGGGCTACATGCACTGGCTGGAACGGGAGAAGGGCTTGCGCTTCTCCGGCTACCACGGCCTCTGGCAGTGGTCCGTCACCGAGATCGAGGAGTTCTGGAAATCCATCTGGGGGTACTTCGGCGTCCGTTCGTCCCGCCCGTACACCGCCGTCCTCGCCGAGCGCCGGATGCCAGGCGCCCGCTGGTTCCCGGGGGCTCTAGTGAACTGGGCCGAACACGTTCTGCTCGGCGCCGGCAGGGGGGCGGGGCACGCCGCCATCATCTACGAGTCCGAACTCCGGCCCCTGGCCGAGATCGGGTGGGACGAACTGTCCGCCCAGGTGGCGGCCGTGGCCGCGGCCCTTCGAAACCTGGGGGTCCGCCCGGGGGACCGGGTCGTCGCCTGCCTGCCCAACATCCCGGAGGCGGTCGTCGCCTGCCTGGCCGCGGCCAGCCTGGGCGCCACCTGGTCCAGTTGCTCGCCGGACTTCGGCGCGGGCAGCATCATCGACCGGTTCGGCCAGATCACGCCCAGGGTGCTGCTGGCGGTGGACGGCTACCGCTACAACGGCAAGGACCACGACCGCCGGCGCCTGGTGGCCGAACTCCAGCGGGCGCTGCCCAGCCTCGAGCGGACGGTCATCGTCCCGTACCTGGGGGTGGGGACCGCCGGTCTCGACAACGTCCTCACCTGGCAGGACCTCCTGTCCGAAGGCGGGAAGCTCGAGTTCACGCCGGTGCCGTTTGACCATCCCCTTTACGTCCTGTACTCCTCGGGCACGACGGGTCTCCCCAAGCCCATCGTCCACGGCCACGGCGGGATCCTGCTGGAGCACCTGAAGGTGCTGGCGCTGCACCACGACCTGAAGCCCGGCGACCGCTTCTTCTGGTTCACCACCACCGGCTGGATGATGTGGAACTACCTGGTGAGCGGGCTCATGCTGGGCTCCACCATCCTGCTGTACGACGGCAGCCCGGGGCACCCGGACATGGGCCGGCTCTGGGACTTTGCCGCCCGGACCCGGATGACCCTCTTCGGCACCAGCGCGCCCTACGTGACCGCCTGCATGAAAGCCGGCGTCGAGCCCGGCCGGGCCTTCGACCTCGGTGACCTGAAGTCGGTGGGCTCGACTGGGGCTCCCCTCTCCCCCGGCGGCTTCCAGTGGCTCTACGAACACGTCAAGGAAGACCTGTGGGTGGCCTCGGTGAGCGGGGGGACCGATCTCTGCACCGCCTTCGTGGCCGGTTGCCCGCTGCTGCCCGTTCATGCCGGTGAACTGCAGTGCCGTTGCCTTGGCGCCAGGGTGGAAGCCTTCGACCCTGACGGCAGGTCCCTGGTGGACGAAGTGGGCGAACTGGTGATCACCGGGCCCATGCCGTCCATGCCGGTCTTTTTCTGGAACGACCCGGGCAACAAGCGTTACCTGGAGAGCTACTTCGAGATGTACCCGGGGGTCTGGCGCCACGGCGACTGGATCAGGCTCACCTCCCGGCAGAGCGCGGTGATCTACGGCCGGTCCGACTCGACCATCAACCGGATGGGCGTGCGGATCGGCACGGCCGAGATCTACCGGGCGGTGGACGAGGTGGCCGAGGTCCAGGACAGCCTGGCGGTGGACCTGGGCGGCGCCGGCAGGGAGGCCTACGTGGTCCTGTTCGTGGTGCTCCGGCCCGGCGCCCAGCTGGACCAGGACCTCACCGACAAGATCAAGGCCACCGTCCGGCGGGTGCTCTCCCCCCGCCACGTGCCCGACGCGGTGGTCGCCGTGCCGGCCATCCCCTACACCCTGAACGGCAAGAAGATGGAGGTGCCGGTGAAGCGGGTGCTCACGGGGACGCCGGTGGAGAAGGCCGCCAGCCGCGACTCGATGCAGAACCCCGACGCCATGGACGCCTTTGTCCGCCTGGCCGGGCAGCTTGACGCGGTCCAGGCCCGGCGCGGGGCCGGCAGCGGGCCAGCCCGAAGCTGAAATCGGGCGGGAGGAGGCGTCGCGCCCCCGTCCCCCCACACCACCCGGCATGCGGGCCCGCACCGGGCGGTTCGTCGGCCAGACCGAAGCCGGCGATAACGCTCGATGAGGTCGGCCGGCCGGTCCGGTCAGATGATGATGCAGATCAGGCCGCCGGAGCCCTCGTTGACGATCCGCTGGATGGTCTCCTGGAGCTTATCCTGGGCGTTCTCGGGCATCCGGAACAGCTTGGCCTGGATCCCCTCCTTGATGATGTCGTGGAGCGAGCGGCCAAAGAAGCCCGACTCCCAGATCTTCCGGGGGTCGGACTCGAATTCTTGCAGCAGGTAGCGGACCATCTCCTCGCCCTGCTTCTCGCCGCCGATGAAGGGGGTGACCTCCGTTTCCACGTCGGCCCTGATGAAGTGCAGCGACGGGGCGGTGGCCCGCAGCTTGACGCCGCACTGGCTCCCCCGGCGCACCAGTTCCGGCTCCTGGAAGGCGATGTCCTCCATGCGCGGCGGCACCAGCCCGTACCCCACTTCCCTGACCTCGCGCAGCGCGTCGGCGACCACGTCGTACTCCCGCTTGGCCGCCACCAGGTCCTTCATCAGCCGGACCAGGTCGCCGCGGTTGGCCAGGGAGACCCCGGACAGTTCGCCGAGCACCTTCCAGAACAGTTCTTCCTTGGCGGCGAGCTGGATGGACGCCACGCCGGTGCCCAGGTCCATGGACGCCAGCAGCGCCTCGGCCACCGGGTCGTAGCCGCCGAGCCGCTCCACGGCGGGGTCCACGTCGCGCAGCCGGCGGATGCTGCCCACCGTCTCCCGGACGGCCTCGTCGAACTGGCTCCGGAGCCAGTGGCCGACGTCCAGCGCCTCCACCCAGTCCGGGAGCTGAACGGTGACCTCGCGGACGGGGAACTCGTAAAGCACCTGCTCGAGGATGACGTAGATGTCCTCGTGGGTCAGGTTGACCACGTCAACCGGGATGACCGAGACGTCGTGGCGCGCCTCGAGTTCCTGGGCCAGGTCCCGGGTTTCCTGGGAAAAGGGGCGGGTCGAGTTCAGAATGACCACGTAGGGCTTGCCCAGCTGGGCCAGTTCGGCCACGATCCTGTCTTCAGCCTCGACGTAGTTCTCCCGGGGAATGTCGGTGATGGAGCCGTCAGTGGTGATGACCAGGCCGATGGTGGAGTGCTCGTCGATCACCTTCTTGGTGCCGACCTCGGCCGCCTCGTCGAAGGGGATCGGATGCTCGAACCAGGGGGTCATGACCATGCGGGGCCCTCCCTGATCGGCGTAGCCGAGGGCCCCCTCGACCGTGTACCCGACGCAGTCCACCAGCCGTACCCGGAGGGTGACGTTCTCCCTCAACTGGATCTCTATGCCTTCGTCAGGCACGAACTTGGGCTCGGTGGTCATCACCGTCCGGCCGGCCCCCGCCTGGGGCAGCGCGTCCTTGGCACGCTCCCGGTCGTGGGGATCGGCGATGTTGGGAAGCACCATCAGTTCCATGAACTTCTTGATGAAGCTGGACTTCCCGGTCCGGACGGGGCCGACGACCCCGAGGTAGATGTCTCCCCCGGTGCGTTCGGCGATGTCCTTGAAGACGTCGAACTTCTCCACCATCCTGCACCCTCCTAGCGCCGGGGCAGTCTGCTCCCATGTCTATGACAGGCCCCGGGCCTTCATAACCGGCCGCGAGCAGCCCTGGTGCGCGGGGACCGGGGTCTTCCGGCCGGCACGAAGACGGCGGGAGCCCCGCGCCGCCCACCCCGGGTGTTCCCACTCTATGACCGGTGGGCGAAGGGGGTGCCGGCGAAACCTGGGCGGAAAGGCAAATCATTACTGGCCGAGGGCCCGGCGGAGCCAGACCTCCCCAAGCTACCTCCGGCTTCGGAAGACAAGCCGGATGGGCGTGCCCTCGAAACCGTAGGCCTGCCGGAGCCGGTTTTCCAGGTAGCGCTGGTAGGAGAAGTGGGCCAGTTCTGGGTCGTTGACGAAGAAGATGAAGCGGGGCGGGCCCGACCCGGCCTGGGCGGCGTAGTAGATCTTGAGCCGCTTGCCACGCTCGGCTGGGGGCGGGGTCAGGGTCACCGCCTCCCGCACCAGCCGGTTCAGGTCGGGGGTGGATACGGTCTTCCGGTACTCCCGGCCCACCCGCTCGGCCAGGTCCAGCAGGCGGGTCACCCCCCGCCCCGTTCTGGCCGAGACAAAGGCCAGGGGCGCGTAGGCCAGGAACCTCAGCCGGTCCCGGGCCGCCCGGGTGGCGGCGCGCCTGGGTTCCTCCCCCGGTTCCACCAGGTCCCACTTGTTGAACACCACGATGGAGGCCCGGCCGGCCTCGTGGACGTAGCCGGCGATCCGCTGGTCCTGCTCGGCCAGGGGCTGGGTGGCATCGAGCACCAGGAACACCACGTCGGCCCGGTCCACGGCCCGGAGCGCCCGCAGTACGCCGTAGCGCTCGACGGGGTGCTCCACCCGGGCCTTGCGCCGGAGCCCGGCGGTGTCGATGAGCACCAGTTCCCGGTCGCCCTGCCGGACCGCCACGTCCACCGCGTCCCGGGTGGTGCCTGGTTCGGGAGCCACGATCAGCCGCTCCTGCCCGAGAATGGAGTTGAGCAGCGAGGACTTGCCCACGTTGGGCCGGCCCACGATGGCTATCCGCAGCGCCGCGGGCTCCTCCGCCGGCTCCCCATCGGCCGGCGGCAGTTCATTCAGCACCCGGTCCAGGAGTTCGCCCGTGCCCACCCCGTGCTCGGCCGAGACGGGCACCGGCTCGCCGAGCCCCAGGGCGTAGAACTCCGCGGCGTGGGCGGCAAGCTCGGCCGAATCAGCCTTGTTGGCCACCAGGATCACCGGCCGGTTGGACCGCCGCAGGACTTCCGCCACCTCGTGGTCGCCGGGGTTCAGCCCGGCCCTGGCGTCCACCAGGAACAGCACCAGGTCGGCCTCGTCGATGGCGGCCTGCGCCTGGCGCCGGACGGCCGCCTGCAGGTCGCCGTCGACCCCGAAGTCCAGCCCGCCCGTGTCCACCAGGGTGAACTCGCGGCCACCCCAGCCGGCGACGGAATAGATCCGGTCCCGGGTCACGCCGGGCTCGGCCTCGACGATGGCCAGCCGCCGGCGGATGAGCCGGTTGAACAGGGTAGACTTGCCCACGTTGGGCCGTCCGACGATGGCGACGATGGGGGTCATGTTCCAGCCTCATCCTCTAGCTCCCCCATTATCCAGGAGGCCGTTCCTGGCGGTCAAGGCCGCAGCCTCACCGGCCCCCGGGCGGGACCCCTCACCCGGGGCCCGGAGCGGCTGCGGTGGATCCTCGGGGGCGGACAGTTCCCGGCGGGCCCGCTCCCTCGTCTCGGCGGCGAAGCGGATGAAGTCCGGGTACCGGCTGAGCACCCCGGCCAGGGCCAGCGGCCGGCCGGCCCTCACCAGCCCGGCGCGGCGGGAAAGAAAACCCCCGACTCTGGTCCGCCACTCGGCCAGGTGCAGGCTATCGGCCATCAGGAGCCGGGGGCGGGGCACCCCGCACGCCTCCAGGAGGTCGTGGATGGCCCGCCGCAGGACCACCTTGAGCCCTTCCAGGCCGAGCACGTACACCTCGCGCCCTTCGTCGTCCAGCCCCATGAAGAAGGGCCGGCCGATGTCCCCCTGGTCCACCCGGTCGAAGTAAGGCAGGGCGGCGATGGCTTCGAGCCGGGGAGGACGATCCCGCGGCAGGATGCCCAGGTAGACGGAGGCGGCCACGACGGAGGTGTGGGCGCTGCCGTAGCAGTGGAAGATGACCTTGGGCCGCCGGGGATCCGGCACGCCCCGAGCCGCCGGGCCGGCCTCGGGCTCATCACCGGCGGGCGCCGCGCGCGCCTCCCGCACCCGGATCCGCTCCCGGGTCTGCCGTACGAGCCGCGCCAGTTCCGGGTAGGCGCGCCAGGCTCCCCGGGTGACCAGGAGGCGCCCGAGACCCACCCCGCCCCCTAGCCGCGACACGACCCCGCCCAGGCGGAGCCAGCCGTTGGCCGCCACCTCGGTGTTCACGAACACAAGCTCCGCCCGATCGATCCCGAACAGTTCCCCCACCCCGGTGAGGGCGCGCTCGGCCAGGTCGCCTCCCTCCTCCCGGCCGAGCACGTAGACCTGGTGGCCGTCGGGGTCGACCCCCTGGAATGCCAGGCGCCCGGGCTCCGGACGGCGGGGGCCATGAAACCCCTCCAGCGCCGTAAGGGCGGAGGGGTCGGGCACCCGGTCTTCCGGTAGCCGGCCCAGGTGGATGGCGGCCGCCACGGTGGAAGCGTGCGTCCCGTCGGGACCGTGATAGATGACCTTCAACCCCGCCCCCCTTTCTCCTGACCGCCACCCCCCGTCGCCCAAGCCTAGTGCTTGACGATGATGGTGACCCCGATCTCCAGGTCGTGGGCCATGGCGTCCAGGATCTGCGAGAGAAAGGTGGCCAGCCGCTCCCGCTCCCCGCCGTCCCGGACGTAGAACACGGGCGCGCCGGCGGCGGCGACGGCGTCGGGCCGTTCGGCGATGACCGCCAGGATGATCTCGGCCAGGGTGTGCTTGCCCACCTCAAGCCCTCCCCGCGCGGGCTCAGTCGGCCGCCTTGCGGCCCCACCGGGAGGCCAGCGGCCGGCTCCTGGCCGTCTCCAGCACCGGGACCTGGCGCACCACGGCCAGCAACATCTCCCGATCGGGCTCCATGGGCACGATGGCCAGGGCGGCCCGCCCCGTGTCCAGGTCCAGACGGACCAGGGGGGTGAACTCCTGGAACCCCACGTCCCGCCGGAGGCCCAGGATGGCCCCGGCGTCGTGGGCGATCGCCTGCCGCTGGCCGATGGACGCCAGGGTGGCCCGGGCGTTGTCGTCCCTGGGCTCGATGACCACGCCCAGGCCTTCCCGGAGGTATCGTTCCCTGGCCTCACGGCGGCCCACGGCCGTGATGGTGATTCCCTCCACCTGCAGGACCGTTCCGTTGAACTCCAGCTTGCCCGGGCGCACCACGGCAATCTCGCCCACCGTCTGTGGCCGCAGGGACAACCGGGTCCCCACCGCCAGCGCTGCCAGCCCCAGGCCGAGGCCGGGCACGGGCCCGAGAAAGCGCGTCCCGGCGCTGGCGGCCAGGGCGGCGAACATGGTGAGGTAATTACGGGCCTCGAAGACCAGGGCGATCCGCTCGATGTAGTCCGGACCCCGGGGGACCGGTTCCCGGTCCTCCAGCTGGACAAGGTGGTCCCGCTCCATCTTGCGGACTTCCCGGAACTGCTGGGCCACCAGGACCAGGAAGGTCACGGCCGTGAACTCCCGTTCCACCAGGGCGGGCACCGCCACGGCCCCGACGAAGGCGGCGATGAAACCCAGCGACACGTGGGTTACGGCCCCGTGGGGCGTGGTGGGGTAGTGGCGGTAGTCGACCCGCAACAGGTATAAGCGGGCCAGGGTGCCGACGGCCAGGCCCGCCACGATGGGCTGCCACAGTTCCCTGGCCATGGGGAGCTACGACCGGCCTCCCCCCCGCGGCCGCAGGCGCCCGAAGACGTCGGCGAATTCCGTCGTCACGAACTGGCGTATTTTGCGGACGGCCTCCTGCCAGCTACCGGCGGAGATCCAGAGGTAGAGACCGCCGCCGACGGCCAGCAGGACCAGAATCCACAGCAGCGCCTGCCACCCGCTGCGGGCCTCGCCGCCTCCGGCCGCCGCCAGCACCGGCGCGACCGCCTGGCCGAACAGGGCGACGCCCCGCTCCGCGTCTTCCCGGCGGTTCTTGTGGGCGCCCACTTCCAGCAGGATGGCCCGGGGATGCAGGTCCTGGTTGTACTTGCCCCGGGCCATGAAGATCCCGCGGACGAGGCCGGGGAATTCCTCGTCAACCCGGGCCTTCAACCGCTTGGCGAAGGCAAGGTTGGCCTGCATGGCGGGGTTCTGGCGGCCCACCACCAGCATGACCTGGGTCACCGGCTGCCCCTGGATGGTGGTCTCGTAGGCCTGGGGGGGCGCGGTGTCCCGGTGGACGTCGACGAGGGCGGCCGCCCTCGCCTGCCGGGCGCAGCGCAAGGCCGTCCGGCGAGACCGGTCGTACGCCAGCTGGTCGTGGGGCAGGTGGATGCTGTCGTCCCGGACCACCCGTATGCCTGCCCGCTCCAGCGCCGCCTGCAGCGACTGGCC
The DNA here is from genome assembly GCA_020725105.1 of Symbiobacterium thermophilum. Classification (GTDB taxonomy): domain Bacteria; phylum Bacillota; class Sulfobacillia; order DYFQ01; family DYFQ01; genus DYFQ01. The sequence goes on along the minus strand of DYFQ01000032.1, from coordinate 21,905 downwards.
TACCTCGTAGATGCCGCCCCGGCCCTCGGTGTTGGCCTCGCCGTCAGACGGCTCGTACGACTCGCCGTTATGGGTGAAGTACACGCAAACGCTGCGTGTTTGCGCCTGAACCCGTCTGGAGGGGTCCCGCAGCCGGACCCAGAAGGCGGCCAGCCGCTCCCGGACCGAAGCATCGGTAAAGGCGGCGGGCACCTGGGCCAGAGCCGCCGCCTCTTCGTCGGGGGTCAGGGTCAGGTCCTCGACTCCGAGGAACCGGACCCTGGCCTCGTCGCCGTCCACGGCCGTCACTTCGTACCGGCGGTTGTCGGCGGTGATGAACTGGTCGCCGACCCGCGTGATGATGCCGGTGACGAAGACCTCCCGGCCCGCCTCGTCCAGCATCCGGTAGTAGCCCAGGTCGTCCCGTTCCTCGGCCGCCAGAGCCGGCGGTCCCGCCGCCACGAGGACGGCCGCGGCCAGCAGCCCGGCCAGCCAGCGCCGGGGGCGGCGGGAGCTAGTCGCCTTCATCCTCTCGCCCCTCCTGCCTTGCCTCGGGCCCTTCCCGCTTTCCCTCGGGCCCGGCGCGGCCCGCTACCGCCCGTCCGTCGGCGGGCCGGCTGGTGACCACGGGGGTGCCGGCCTCCCCCGCCGGGGCGCCCTGGGGTTCGGGCCGCATCGCGTCGTGGGCGTCCGGGTGGGGCGTCACCAGCCCGCCGGTTTCCCGGGCGGGTCGCCTGGCCGGCCCGCCCTGGATCCGCTCCAGCGTCTCGCCGACCCCCTCGGCCAGCAAGACGGCGACGATGCCGGCCACGATCACCGCGTCGAAGGCGCCGGCGCCGCCGACCCAGGTCTGGCTGCCGGGGATGGCCCTGATCCAGGCGATGGTGTACTGGATCAGGTCCGCCAGGACGATGCCCAGCACGGCGGCGGCGAAGGCGGCCCGCCGGGAGCGCCCGAGCAGGTACGCCACGGCGCCCGCCACGATGGCGAAGAGGTACTGGGGCTCAAGAAAGGTCTGGGGCGGCTCCGGCGGCAAGAAGGTGCCCAGGCTGTAGATGGCGCCGGCGCTCACCAGCGCCGCCACGGTGCCGCGCACCCTTTCCCTCGCCTCGTCGGCGGTGGCCAGCAGCCAGATGGCGAACACCGGCGGCACCAGCCCGCCCCCCAGGTTCAGGGTGAGCCTTACCGGCGCCCCGACCAGGGTGACGTTGAAGAAGCTGCCTGCGATGACGAGGGCGATCCAGATGAGGGCGGCCCGGTCGGTCAGCCGCATCCGGTCGAGCACCCGGTGGGCGATGCCGAAGTAGATCAGCACCGCCACCACGAGCAGGGTGACAATCCCCACGGGCATGCCCATTCCCCCCGGCTTTCCTGGCCGGTAGGCTTTGCCGGGGGCAGGGGAATTATTCCGTACCCGGGGGGCCGCCGGACCGGGAAGCGTCGCCCTGGCGCGCCCGGGGGCGGGGCGGGAAGTGAAATTCCACCTCGTACTGGTCGTTCAGCCGCAGGGCGGCGGCGAAGGGCTTGCCGTTACGGGAGCGGAAGCCCCCCAGCCTGCCGGTGGCCCGCCCTTCGATGAGCCGGCGGGCCGTCCGCCGGTCGATGCGGCGGCTGGCGATCACCTTCCAGATCTTGAAGCCACACGGGTCGATCGGGTCTTTCCAGCGGTCGCAGCCGTAGGCCATCCGGTTCTCCACCACCTGGCCGCGTCCGCAGCGGGGACAGGCCCCCAGGGGCGCCCGCATCCGCTCGACCAGGCTCTCGGCGGCCATGGCCTTGATCTCGACCACCACCCGGGCGGCGAAGGCCCGCAGGTCGCCCAGGAACCGCTCCGCCTCTTCCGCGCCCCGCTCCACGTCGCGCAGGCGCTTTTCCCACCGGCCGGTCAACTCGGGCGATACCAGTTCCCGCGCGGGCAGCACCTTGATGAGTTCCCGGCCCTTCTCGGTGGGGACCAGTACCTTGCCCCGCCGTTCCACGTAGCCCACTTCCACCAGGCGCTCGATGATGGCGGCCCGGGTGGCGGGAGTGCCCAGGCCGTGGTCCTTCATCAGGTCACGTAGCGCCTCGTCCTCGACCAGGTTCCCGGCGGTCTCCATCAGGTAGAGCAGGCTGGCTTCGGTGTGCCGGGGGGGCGGCCTGGTCTCACGGCGCGTCGCGGCCGCGTCGGCGGCCGTTACCGGCTCGCCTGGCTCCAGTGGCGGGACGACCGTGTCGGCGTCTTCGGCGTCCTCACCCGGCCCCGCGTTGCCCCGGCCGGGGGCGGGAGGTTCCACCCGCAGCCAGCCGTGCTCCAGGAGCACCCGTCCCCTGGAGCGGAACAGCTCGCCCGCCACCCGGGTGAGTACGGTGGTCTTTCGCCAGCGGGCGGCCGGCAAGAAGACGGCCATGAAGCGTCGGACGATGGCGTCGTAGACCAGGGCCTTGTCCCCGGTCAGGTCCGGCGGGCGGCGCGGGGTGGGGATGATGGCGTGGTGGTCGGTCACCTTCTTGTCGTTGAGGACCCTGCCGGTGAATGCGAGCTTCGTCTCGAGCAGCACGCCCGCGACCTCCCGGTAGGCCGGCTGCGACGCCTCGGCCAGGGCCCGCATGACCCGGTAGACCACCGGCACCAGGCTGCCCGGCAGAAACCGGCTGTCCGTCCGAGGGTAGGTGATGGCCTTGTCCCGCTCGTAAAGCTCCTGGGCCAGGCGGAGGGTCTTCTGGGCCGTGAAGCCGTGGCGCCGGTTCATCTCCCGCTGCAACTGGGTCAGATCGAACAGAAGCGGCGGCGGCTCGGCGCCCTCTTCCTGCTCGACGCGCTCCACCGAGCCGGCCGCGCCGCGGACCCGGCCCACCAGCGCCGCCGCATGGGCCTCGTCCCAGACCCGGTCCTCGCCGGAGGCCGGGTCGAACCACCGGCCGCGGTAGGCGCGGGCCGGCTCCGCCACCGGTTCAAAGTTCGCCTCCACGACCCAGTAGGCGCGGGGCACGAAGCTCTCGATGGCCTGTTCCCGCTGGACCAGCAACGCCAGGGTGGGAGTCTGGACCCGGCCCACCGACACCAGGGTACCGGCGCGGCGGGTCATCCCCCGGGTGGCGTTGATCCCCACCATCCAGTCGCCCTGGCTCCGGCACCGGGCGGCGGCGGCCAGCCGGTCGAGCTCGGCGCCGTCGCGCAACCGCCCGAAGCCCTCGCGGATGGCCTCCTCGGTGAGGGCCGAAAGCCACAGCCGCCGGACCTCGAGCGGCCGGGGCGGCGCGGCGGCTTCCATGAGGTAGCGAAAGATCAGCTCCCCTTCCCGGCCGGCGTCGCAGGCGTTCACCACCACTCGGACGTCGGGCCGGGCCAGCAGGCGGCGGATCACCTCGAGCTGGGCGCGGGTACGCGCGATGGGCCTCAGCCGGAATACCGAAGGCAGGATGGGCAGGTCTTCCAGGCGCCAGACCCTGTACCGGGGATCGTAGTCCTCGGGCTCGGCCAGTTCCACCAGGTGGCCGACGGCCCAGGTGACGATGGTGTCGGGGCTTTCCAGGTAACCCTGGGCCCGCCGGAAGGACCCGAGGGCGCGGGCGATGTCCCGGGCCACGCTGGGCTTTTCGGCGATCACCAGGGTTTCTGCCACGGTGGCGCTCCGCTACTCGGGGGCCGGTTCCCGCCTCTCGTCCCCGTCGGTTCCGGCCGGCTCCTCGGCGTCGGCCTTCTCGGCGCCCGGGGACGCCTCTTCCGCCGGAGCCGGTTCCGAAGCGACGGCGGCCTCGTCGGCCTCGGCCCGTGGCTGCTCCCGCCGGCGCTGGCGCAGCGCCTCCTGCAGGTCGGCCTTGGCCTCCCGCAGGATGCTGCCCACCATGTCACCGATGGTCACCCCGCCCGGACTGGGGCCGAAGCTGTGGAGCGGCTCCCGGTCCCGGTCGCGATCGCGGTCGCGCCGGTCACGCCGCCGTTCATCACCACGGCGTTCGGGCCGGGGCGGCCGGGCGTCCTGAGCCTCTTTCAGGCTCAGCGAGATGCGCCGCTCCTTGGGGTTCACGCCGAGCACCCTGACGCGGACCTGATCGCCGACCTGCACCACTTCCTGGGGGGTGGCCACCCTCCGGTCGGCCAGCTGGGAGATGTGGACCAGGCCGTCCACCCCCGGCTCCAGTTCGACGAAGGCGCCAAAGTTCACCAGCCGGACGACCTTGCCCTCGACGATGGAACCTTCCAGGTAACGCTGGGCGACCCCGGTCCACGGGTCCGGCAGCAACTGGCGGAGACCCAGGGAGATGCGACCCCGTTCCCGGTCGACCTTGAGCACCTTGACGTCAACGCTCTGGCCTTCTTTCAATACCTCGGACGGGTGGTTGATCCGGCCCCAGGACATCTCGGAGATGTGGAGCAGGCCGTCGATGCCGTCGATCTCCACGAAGGCGCCGAAGTCGGTGAGCCGCTTGACGGTGCCCGTCCAGACCTGGCCCTCCTGGATCCTGTCCCAGGTCTCCTGGCGGCGGCGGCGCTGCTCCTCGTCGAGCACGGCCTTCTCTGACAGGATGACCCGGCGGTCGCTCCGGTCGAGTTCGATGATCTTGACGCGGATGGTCTTGCTCACGTAAGGCGAAAGGTCCCGGATGAACTCCTGGCCCACCTGGGAGGCGGGGATGAAGCCCCGCACCCCCACGTTGGCGATGAGCCCCCCCTTGACCTCGTCCACCACGTTGACTTCCAGCACCTCGCCGCGCTCGTACGCCTGCTGCAGGTGCTGCCAGGCCACCTCTTCCTCGGCCCGTTTCTTGGACAGGATGAGGCGGCCCTCTTCCCGCTCGTCGAGGCGCAAGACCTGAACGTAGATCTCGTCCCCCACCGAGACCACGTCCGACGCCTTCTCCACGTACCGGCGGGCCAGTTCGGAGACGGGAATGAGACCCTCCGACTTGTACCCGACGTCGACCAGCACCTCGTTGTCGGAGACCTGCACCACCTTGCCCTTGACAATGTCGCCCGGCTTGAGGACGGTGATGGCCTCGTTGTAGGGGGTTGCCTCGGGGGCGGCGGGGGTCTGTTCCTCCCCGCCCTCGTCCCGGGGTGCCTCGGGGGCAGCCCGGCCCGGGTCGTCCGCGGGCAAGTCCGCGGTCGCCTCGGCCGGTGCCCGGTCGGTGTTCCCGGCCGGGGCGGGTTCCGCTTCGGGACCCCTATCGCGCTGTTGTCGCTCCGACGGCGCGGTCTCGATCTCCCGCGCTACCTGGTCCTGCGACTCCCTGGAACTCTCCTCCATGCCTGCGCCGACCTCCTGCCTCACCACTACGCCTCACCGCGAAGCCGGGACGCGACCGGCCCGGTCCGTCGGACAATTCGCCCCCGGCAGCAAGGCATCCTGCCTGCGAGGCCCGGAACGGCCCCGCCTCAAATGGTGGCGACCTCCTCGCGGTGCCCCTCCGCCGCGGCCGCGAGCCGTCTGATCTCCCCCATTATCCGGTCCGAAACCTCTTGGCGGCGGGCCGCGTCGGTCCGGCCGCCGCCCGCGCCGGTCCGGCCGCCGCCCGCTCCGTCAAAGCTGAGCACCGGCCCCAGGCGGATGGCGGGCCGCCGGAAGAGGCCGTAGGGCCCGCGGATGCCCACCGGAACCACCGGCGCGCCGCTTCGCAGGGCCAGAAAGGCCGTTCCCTGCTCGGCCGGAAGCAGTTCGCCGGTACGGGACCGGGTGCCCTCGATGAACACGGCCACCACCCGGCCGGCTTCCAGGTGCTCCAGGGCCTTCCGGATCGCCTGCCGGTCCGCCGTCCCGCGCCGGACCGGAAAGGCGCCCAGCCACCGGATGAGCCTCGAGAAGATGGGGAACCGGAACAGTTCCTCCTTGGCCATGAAGTGCACCGGCCGGTCGACGGCGACGGCCAGGAGGGGGATGTCCCACCAGCTGATGTGGTTCGAGGCCAGCAAGGCGGGCCCCCGGGCCGGCAGCCGCTCCCGCCCCTCGGCCCGGAACCGGAAGACCCCCGCCAGCCAGAGGAGGAACATGCCCCGGACCAGCCGGTAAAATCCCAGTTCAAGGAGGTTCATCCCCCGCCGCCTCCCCCATTCCGGCCGGCGGGCCGCGCCCCCAGCCGGCGGCAGACGCCCAGCACCAGTTCGGCCACCTGGGCCACGTCAAGCCCGGTGGTGTCGATGACCACCGCGTCGGGCGCCTGGCGGAGCGGCGCCAGGGCGCGGCCGGTGTCCAGCCGGTCCCGGCGCTCGATCTCCGCCTGCAGGGTTTCCAGGGACGTGGGGTGCCCCAGCCGGGCCAGCTCCTCCTGGCGGCGGCGGGCCCGCTCCCGGACGCTGGCCGTCAGGTAGATCTTCACCTCGGCCTCGGGCAGCACGTGAGTCCCGATGTCCCGCCCCTCCATCACCACGCCGCCGTCAGCCGCCAGCCGGCGCTGCAGCGCCACCAGGCGGGTCCTGACCGCGGGCTCCATGGCAACCAGGGAGACGATCCGGGTCACGTCGGGGTGGCGGATGCTCTCGGTCACCTCTTCCCCGTCCAGCAGGATGGCGGGCGGGTTTGACCCAGGGCGCACGCTCACCTCGGTCGTGCCGGCCAGTCGGGCCAGGGCTTCGGAGTCCTCCGGGTCAATCCCTTCCCGTAGCACCTTGAAGGCAAGAGCCCGGTACATGGCCCCGGTGTCGACATACAGGTACCCCAGGGCTTCAGCCACGATCCGGGCGATGGTGCTCTTGCCGGCGGCGGCGGGACCGTCGATGGCGATGGCCGGCCGGCGCCCGGCATCGCGCCGGGCGCCGCCAAAACGGCTACCTTCTGACTGGCGGCTAGCCATGCCGGGCCAGGTCCTCTCGAAGGGCCACGGCGCCGTGGAGGTAGACGTGGACCATCTCTTCGGCCCGGCGGACGGTGTTCACCAGCATGAGCACGCGAATGCACCGGGGGAGGTCGCCCTCGACGGGCGCCTGGGCCAGGTCCAGAAGGGGAACCCTGGTCCAGCCCAGTTGCCTGGCTGCCCGGGCGGGGAAAGCGCGGTTCAGGTCAGAAGTGACGGAGAACAGCACGGCGGCGATGTCGTCAGCCTCGACCCCGTTCTGCCCGACCATTCGCTCCAGCAGTTCCGTGGTGGCTTCCAGAACCGACCGGGCGTCGGCTCCCGGGGCCGTGGTGGCTCCGCGGATGCCTCGCACCCGCCAGTCGCCCATCTAGCTCTCCCCGACCGCGGCTGGCTAGCCGGCCAGGTCCGGGTCGCCAGGGACACGAAAAAACACGCCAGCTTGCGGCGTGACCCGGGACCCACCGGCGTGCCCATTATAGCACGCCGTACCACGGCCTTCCAGGCGGCGGGTAGCCGGCGCTGCCGGACGCCCCGCGCGGTGACGCGGTCGTAGGGGTCGGCGGACTCCGTCAGCGGATGACCTCGCCCTGCAGCCTGACCCGGCCCAGGCGGCCGATGGCCTGGCGGACGGTGATCTCCGTGCCGACCACGGGATTCTGGACCTCCGGATGAGCGGCCACGACACGGAACACCAGGGGAACCCGATAGCGGAGGGCGTCCACCTCCAGCACGTCCCGGCTGGCCACGGCCACCGTGAGTTCCGGCTGGCGGAAGGTTCCCGCCTCCCGCCCGTTCACGAGCAGCACGGCGCGGGGCGCGGAAGCCCGGTTCACCAGCCGTACCTGGACCCACGGCCCTTCGGCCGGGGGCGGGGTCACCATCACCGGCACGGCCACGAAGCCCTCCCACGGCTCCACCGGGCTCCGCCACCATGGCAGGAGGTCCCGGGCCAGCGCCAGCTGGACCAGGCCCAGAACCGCCAGGCAGAGGGCAACGACCCGGACCATGGCCCGTTCCAGCCGGGCCGCCAGCCGGTCAAAGGACGATAGACGACCACCGCCGCGGGCGACCACAAAGCACCACGGCCTAGCCTATGCCCGGGACTGGAGGATTATCCCAGTCCGCTCCGGACGACTGCGGAAAGCCCCCGCTCCAGGTCGGCCACCAGGTCGGCCACGGGCTCCAGGCCCACCGACAGCCTGATCAGCCCGTCGGTCACCCCGGCGGCAGCCCGCCGTTCCGGCGCCAGGTAGCGGTGAGAGGTCGTGGCCGGGTGCAAAAGGGTCGTCGTGACGTCGGCCAGGCTGGGGGCATTGGCAATCAGGCGCAGGTGGCCGGTGAAGACCTCGGCCCCGGCCCGGCCCCCCGCCACCTCGAAGCTGACCATCCCGCCGAAGCCGCGGGGCAACAGCCGCCTGGCCAGCCCGTGTTGCGGGTGCTCGGCCAGCCCCGGGTAGTACACCCGCAGCACGCCGCGCCGGCCCGCAAGCCACCGCGCCACCGCCATGCCGTTCTCGGAGTGCCGTTCCAGCCTGAGGAAGACGGTCTTCATCCCTCTCACGGCCAGCCAGGCCGAGACCGGGTCCAGGCTCCCGCCCAGGTCCCTGGCCACGAGGGCCGCCCGCTGGACCAGTTCCGCCGGGCCCGCCAGCACGCCACCGGTCACGTCGGAATGGCCGGCGAGGTACTTGGTGACGCTCTCCACCACCGCCGTGGCCCCCCACTCCAGGGGCCGGTGAAGGACCGGGCTACAGAAAGTGTTATCCACCAGCAGCGAGAAGCCCCGCTGGCGGGCGAGGCCGGCCAGGCCCTCCAGGTCGGGCAGGCTCAGGGTGGGGTTGGACAGCGTCTCCACCAGCACCAGGCGGGTGTTGGGTCGCAGCGCCGCCTGCACAGCCCGGGCGTCGGTCTGGTCCGCGTAGTCCACGGCCAGGCCCAGCCGCCGCAGGTGCCCCTCCAGCAGGCTGTGGGTGCCGCCGTATAGCCGTGACGACGCCACCAGGTGGTCCCCGGCGGAGCAGGCGGCCAGGATGGCCGAGGCGAGGGCGGCCATGCCCGAGGCCGTGGCCACCGCGGCCGGCGCCCCGTGCAGCCGGGCCACCGCCCGCTCCAGGACGGTCCGGTTGGGGTGGCCCATCCGCGCGTAGATGAACCCGGGCCGGCGCCCTTCCCACACCTCGTCGACGGTGGCCAGGTCGTCAAAGGTCCACACCACCGAGGGGTGGATCGGCGCCACCAGCGGCCGGTTGACCGCCTCCGGCCGCAGCCGGTCGGCGTGGAGCGCAACCGTCTCCGGGGCTACTCCCGCCAGGGGGTGTTCATGCTCCTTGCCCGTCATGGCTCACCGCCCCGGGACTCCCTTCGGGACGGCGGGGCGCCCCTCCTCCGGTGCCGCCGGGACGTTGTCTCACGCCCGGGCACCCGGCCGGGCGCCCGCGCCGGGGGAGGCCGGCCCGGCGCCGGCTACTCGGCGATGCGCCCGAAAGCTTCCTCGAAGCGGGCCCAGTACTCGACGGGCTCCAGGCCCATCCGCCACATGGCGACGCCCCCGAGACCGTAGCGGGACACCAGTCCCAGCTTGGCCTGGAGCCCCACGTGATCGGTGAACCAGACCACCCTCGGCGTGCCGTCGCCGGCCACGTACCGGAAGGTGGTCTCGGCGTGGACCGGCTGGTATTCCGGACGGGCGCCCCGTTCCGCGGCCAGCCGGACGGCGTCGGCGGGGGCGATGGACCGGGCCCGGCCCGCCGATCGCGTGCCGTCGGCAGTGGTGGGCCAGTCGTAGCCGTAGGCCGGCACGCCCAGGAGCACCTTCCGGGGGTCCATCTGGCTCACGGCGTAGCGGACCACCTCGTCGGCCCAGGCCAGGCTGCCGATGGGCCCCGGCGGCCCGGTGGGGTAGTGCTGGTCGTAGGTCATCACCGTGACGTAGTGGGACACCTGGCCCAGGGCCCGGTAGTCATAGGCCCGACCCCAGCTGGAGACGGCCGTCTGGGCGGTGCGGGCCGGGACCGACAGCGTCACCAGGTAGCCCCTGGGCTGCAGGGCCGCCCAGACCTTCCCGGCAAAGGCGGTGTAGGCGTCCCGGTCGGCGGGGTCCACGTTTTCGAAGTCCAGGTTCACGCCGGAGTAGCCGCGCTTCATCAGTTCCACCATGGCGCTGACGGCCCGGTCCACGGCGGCCGGGTTGTTGAGGAAGGCCCGGTTGGTGGCCTGGTCGTGGTTGCCGAACATGACCAATAGCGGCCGGCGGTTCTCGGTGGCCCAGCGCAGGGTGCGGGGGCTGTCGAAGCCCACCAGGGCGCCGTCGGCGGCGATGACGTACGAGGTGTATACCAGCACGTTCACGCCCCGGCCCCGCACAAGCAGTTCCTGGTAGGCGGCGTCGGTGTTGACGAAGTAGCCGAGCACCACCGTCCGGGACCGGGGAATGGGCACGATGCGGGCCAGGCCCAGGGGCACCAGTTGCGCCCGGGCCTCCAGGAAGCGGGTGAGCATGACGACCGCCTCCGCCCGGCTGCTGGTGGCCCGGGGAGCGAAAAGGGCCGCGCCGGGCCCCGGCCGGCCCAGGATGACCCGGGCCTTCACCGCCGCCGAGGCCGGCTCGGCCCAGGCCGGGATCTCGGCGGCGTCGCCGAAGACCATCAGGAAGCGAGCCTCCGGCTTCACCCCCAGCGACACGAGGGCCCGGCCGAAGATGGTGCCGAGTTCGGCCCGGGTGATGGACCGCGCGGGCCCGAAGGTCCCGTCGGGGTAACCCTTCAACAGCCCGCCCCGCACCGCGGCCAGCACGTGCCCGCGCTCGGCCTCCGGCACCTGGTCCCAGTCCCTGAACGGCGCGGGCGCCCCGGGGTCCGGGGGCACGGGCAGAAGCTCCATCGCCTTGGCCGTCCAGACGGCAAGGTCCAGCCGGGTCACGGGTTCGTCGGGCCGGAAACGGAGGTCCTCGGGGACGGTGACGATGCCGGCCAGAAACACCGCCTGGACCCAGGCCTCGGCCCAGTGGCCGGACACGTCGGAAAACCCGGTCAGCTGGGCGCCGGCCGGGGCGGGCACTCCGGCGACGGCCAGTAGCGCCGCGACGAGGGCCACCCCGACACGTCTCGCCCCCGACCCCGTCCCCGTCAGGCCTCGCCGCGCCACTCGGCACCACAGGTCCCGGGCCGTCCGGTGTGCCCGCTTTCCCAACCCGCATCCCGTTCCTCTCCTGTTGGCATTCCGTGGCTCTCTGATTGCGTTACCCATCGTTTTCGTGGACGGAGGGCCGCGCGTCCCGGTTCCCCCCGGTAGACCCACGTGATGTGATGACGTGCCCGGCCGGGGCATAGCATTTGAAGACGCCTGCGGGTGCGGGGAGGCCCCAGGGTGAACCAGCGGTCCCTGATCGGCGGTGCCGCCAGCCTGATGGTGGCCGGCCTTCTGTCCAAGATGCTGGGTGCCGTGGCCCGCGTCCTCCTCACCCGGCTCATCGGCACCGAGGGCATGGGCCTCTACCAGATGGCCTACCCCATCTACAGTTTCGCGCTGGTAGTGGCCGTCTCCGGAATTCCCCCGGCCGTCTCCAAACTCCTGTCCGAACGGCTGGCCAGGGGGGAGGCCGGTGGGGTCCGGGCCGTCTTTCGGGGGGCCATGGGTCTGCTCTTCGTCACCGGGGGCCTGGCCAGCCTGGCATTGGCCCATTCCTCGGCCGTCCTGGCCGAGCGGGTCTTCGCCGACGCCCGGGTGACCTACGCCCTCAGGAGCACCGCGCCGGCCATCTTCCTGGTAAGCCTCCTGGCCGGGCTGCGCGGCTACTTCCAGGGCTTTCAGGACATGGTGCCCACCGCCGTGTCGCAGGTGCTGGAACAGGGGCTGCGGGTCGCCACCATGCTGGTCCTGGCGGCCCGGCTGCTGCCCGCCGGCGTCGAACACGCCGCCGCGGGCGCCGCCTTCGGGGCCGTCACCGGCGCGGCCGGCGGCCTGGCCCTCCTGCTCGGCTGGTACCGGTGGGCGGGTCCCCGCTCCTCCGGCCCGTTCACCCTGGCCGAGAAACCCTCGCAGAAACCTTCCTCCCGGGGCGGACCGGGGCGCGGCGCCGGTGCCACCGACCGCGGCGGCCCGGGGGTCGTCCGCACCGTGCTCAGCTTCGCCATCCCGGTGAGCGCGGCGGCCATGGCCGTACCCGTCACCATGGCCGTCGCGGCGGTGGTGGTACCCTCCCGGCTGCAGGCCGCCGGGCTCGGGGTGCGGGCGGCAACGGACCTTTTCGGGCAGCTTACCGGGGTTGCCCTGACGCTGGTGGCCCTCCCCGGCATGCTGGCCCACTCTCTCGCCACCACGCTGGTTCCGGCGGTGGCCGAGGCCCGGGCCACGCCCCACGACCCCAGGCTGCGGCAGCGGGTGGGCGACGGCCTCCGCCTGGCGCTGGCTCTCGGCCTGCCGGCGGGGGCCGGCCTGTACCTTCTGGCCGAGGAGATCTGCGTCGCCCTCTTCGCCTCGCCGGAGTCGGCCGTTCCCCTGCGGGCCCTGGCCCTGGGAACCGTGTTCCTCTGCCTGCAACACACGTCCACCGGCATCCTGCTGGGCCTGGGCGAGCCGGCCGCTCCCGCCCGGAACCTGTTCCTGGGGACGGCAGCCGCGGCCGCCGGCATGTACTGGCTGACCGGGCTGCCGGCCCTGGGGGTGGCCGGGGCGGCGCTGGGCATCACGGCGGGCTTCCTCGTATCCGCCGGCTTGAACCTGGCCACCATCCGGCGCCACCCGGAACTGGAACCCGCCGCCGGGCCCGGCGCGCTCCGGCCCCTGGCCGCCACCCTGGCCATGTCGGCCGCGGTGGCGGCAGGCAGGGCCGCCACCCGGGGCCTGGGCTGGTCGCCGGAGGCGATCACCGCGGCCGCCGTCGGGCTTGGCGTCGCCACCTACCTGCCGGCCGCCGTCGGGCTCGGCGCCATTACCCGGCACGAACTGGCGTCACTGCCCCTGCTCGGACGCCTGGCAAGCCGGCTGTTGGGACCGGGAGACAGACCGGCTTGACGAGGCCCGCCGCGGGAAACCGCCCTCAGGCCCCGCGGCCGGCCCGGTCGCGGAGCCACGCCGCCAGGCCGTTCAGGGCCAGCAGCACCCCGAGGAGCACCAGGATCCCCGCGGCCGCCAGTTCCCGGAAGGCCTCCTGGGGCCGGGAGGTCCAGTTGAAGATCTGGATGGGCAGGACGGTGAAGGGATCCAGGGGGCTCGACGGGGTGAAGGCCACGAAGGCGAGGGCGCCGATGGCGATCAGCGGCGCCGTCTCGCCGAGGCCCCGGGAGACGGCCAGGATCATTCCGGTGAGGATGCCCGGCATTGCCGCCGGCAGCACCACCAGCCGCACCGTCTGCCAGCGGGTGGCGCCCAGGGCCAGCGCTCCGTCGCGCAGCGATTTCGGCACGGCCCGGATGGCCTCCTGGGTGGCGACGATGACCAGGGGCAGGAGCAGCAGCGTCATGGTAAGGGCGCCCGCCAGCAGGCTCCGGCCCAGGGCCAGCACCCTCACGAAGAGGGCCAGCCCCAGCAGGCCGTAGACGATGGACGGTACCCCGGCCAGGTTCGAGAGGTTGGCCTGGATGATCCGGTTCAGCCGGCCCTGCCTTGCGTACTCCTCCAGGTAGATGGCGGCCCCCACGCCCCACACGAACACCATCGGCCCCGTCAGGACCAGCAGCCAGAGGCTGCCGCCCACCGCCGACCGGATCCCGGCCTGTTGGGGAAAGCGCGACGGGAAGCTGGTCAGAAAGGTCCAGCTCAGCGCCGACCAGCCCTTCAGCGCGACGCCCGCCAGCAACAGCGCCAGGGCCACCACGCCGAAGAGCGAAGCGGCAAGAAACAGGCCGTGGGCCAGCCGGTCCCGCCGCCGCCGGGCCGCCGGCCGGTCCATCACCCCGGCGGCCACCGCCACGCGGGGCACTGCCATCACCGGTACACCTGCCTGAAGCGGCCCACCATGGCCCGGGCCGCCAGGTTGAGGAACAGGGTCATCACGAACAGCAAAAGACCCACGGCGAACAGCGTCTGGTACTCCACGCTGCCGTGAGGGGTATCGCCCAGGCTCACCTGGACGAGGTAGCCGGTCATGGTCTGGACGCTGTCCAGGGGATTCCACGTGAGCCGCGCCGTGGCTCCGGCGGCGATGGCAACGATCATGGTCTCGCCCACCGCCCGGGACACGGCCAGCAGGCAGGCGGCCGCCACGCCGGAAAAGGCGGCCGGCAGGACCACCCCGGTCGCCACCTCCAGCCGGGTGGCGCCCAGGGCAAAGGCACCCTGCCGCAGCGAGTCGGGCACCGCCCGCATGGCGTCCTCGCTGAGGGACGCCACCATGGGCAGGATCATGACGGCCATGGCCAGGCTGGCGCTGGCGGCGTTGAAGACGCCGGCGGAAGGAAAGACGGCCCGCAGGGCCGGCGTGACCAGGGTCAGGGCGAAGTAGCCGTAAACGACCGTGGGCACCCCGGCCAGGACCTCCAGGACGGGCTTGAGTCCCCGTCGCACCCGGGTCGGCGCGTACTCGCTCAGGTAGACGGCGGTGGCCAGGCCCACCGGCAGGGCCACCAGCGCGGCGCCCGCCGCCACCAGGAGTGTCCCGTTGACCAGGGGCAGGACGCCGAAGTTGCGGGGCACAAAGAGCGGCGTCCAGCGGGTACCGGTCAGGAATTCAAGGACCGGCACGTGGCGGAAGAAGGCCACCGCCTCGGTGACCAGCACCAGCACGATGCCGGCCGTCGTGCCGATGGAGGCCAGGCCGAAGAGAGCCAGAACCAGCGGCACGGCCCGCTCACCGGGCCGCTCCACCCGCCGCCGGCCCGGAACGGAGAGAGACGGGCCCGGGGCCTGCCGCCCGCTCTCGCCAACCGGCCCTTCCGCCCCGAGATCCTGACCCGCCGCCGCTCCGGCTTTGAGGTCGACACCCATCACCCGTCTCACTCCATCCCGCGCGTCGGTTTATCCCTCGTCTGCCCGCTTACCTGGTGGCGGCCTCGAACCGCGCCAGGTTCTCCCGGTAGGTGCGGTCCGGCAGGGGGATGTAGCCGACCTCCGCCGCGAGCGTCGCCGCGTGCTCCAGGTAGAAGCGGACGAACGCCTCGACCTCGGGCCGCTTCAGGCGTTCCGCGTTCACGTAGACGTGAAGCGGCCGTGACAGCGGGCTGTAGGTGCCGTTGTTGATCGTCTCCAGGCTTGGATAGACGCAGCCCTGCCCGCCGTCGACGGCAACCAGCTTCAGCTTGTCGGTGTTCTCCACGTAGTAGGCGTAGCCGAAGTAACCCAGGGCGTCCCGGTCGCCGGCGATCCCCTGGACCAGGACGTTGTCGTCCTCGCTGGCCACGAAGTCGGGCCGGCTGGCCTGGGCCCGGCCCACGATGGCCTCGGTGAAGTAGTCGAAGGTGCCGGAGTCGGGGCCCGGGCCATAGAGCTTGATCTCCCGGTCGGGCCAGCCCGGCCGCAACTGGCTCCAGCGGGTGACGGCGCTGCCCGGCTCCCAGAGCCGCCTCAGTTCCTCCGCGGTCATGCAGTCGACGAAGTCGTTGGCGGGATTCACCACCACCGCCAGCCCGTCGAAGGCCACCGGGAACTCCAGGTACCTGATGCCGTTCTGGTCGGCGAGTCGCCGCTCGGAATTCTTGATCGGCCGCGAGGCGTTCTGGACGTCCGTCTCGCCGGCGGTGAACCTCTTGAAGCCGCCGCCGGTGCCGGAGACGCCCACCATGACCCGGACGCCGGCGTGGAGCTTCCCGAACTCCTCGGCCACCGCCTCGGCGATGGGGTACACGGTGCTGGAACCGTCCACCAGGACGGTGCCCTCGAGGGCCGCCGGCCGGGGCCCGCCGGAGGCGGTGCCGCTGCCGGGGCCGGGATTGCTGGCCGGGGCCGTGGCCCGGTTCGAACAGCCGGTGACAGCCAGGACCAGCCCCAGAGCGACGGCAGCCACCACGCGCCGGTCGAGACCACGTTGCCCGCGATACAACTGGACCTTCACTATGGACCTTCACTCCCTGTCCGCAGACTGTCGGGCGCTTGACCGTGAACTCGCTTGCCGGCAGCCGCTACCGGCCCGGCCGGGTTCGCTTCCGGCGACGGCTCCCGCCGCCATGGTGCCACGCCGCCGCGGGGCACGGGTTAACGGCCCGTTAAGGCTGCGGGTAAGGCCGGTTAAAGCCGCGGCCAGGGCCGGCAAAGGCCGCGGTGGCCGGCGGACGGGGTATACCGGCCACGGCCCGGCAGCATCCTAACTGGAAGAATCCAGAATGCCAGGGAGGCGTCCCCGGTGTGGCGGTGGCTCTGGAACCTGCTGACCGTGAACGACCCGGAACAGGAAGGCCCCTTCACCCTGCCGCCGCCCGAACAGGCCGAGCCCGGCGAGGCCCGGCACCCCGCCGCCCGGCCTCCCGGGCCCGCCGCCGACGCCCCGGCCGTCCTCGAGGACCTGGCCCGGCTGGAAGACCGGGTCCAGTCGCTGACCCCGCCCGCCGACCGGGTCTCGCCCGACCTGGAGATCAATCTGGCCTGGCTCCGGACCACCTTCAATTCCCCGCCCGACTTCGGCCTGGTGGTCCGCCGCTTCCGGATCGCCAGCCGGCCGCCCATCGAGGCCTGCCTGGCCCACCTGAAAGGGCTGGCCGACCGCGAGCTGGTGGACACCGTCATCCTCAAAAACCTCATGCGCCGGCCGGGGGACGGGCCGGCCGACGGCCAGCCGGCCTGGCAGTGGGTGCGGGAGGCCGCCCTTCCCGCCAACGAGGTCGAGGTCCACGCCAGCCGCCACAAGGTGGCCGAGGGCGTGGCGCGCGGGCAGACGGCCGTCTTCCTGGCGGGCGAGGACCGGGCGCTGCTGGTGGAAACCCCCGGCTGGGAGAAACGGCCCATACAACGGCCGCTCGCCGAGGTAACGGTACGGGGCTCCCAGGAGGGGTTCACGGAAGACCTCCGGACCAACGTGAGCCTGGTGCGGAAGATCGTCAGGGATCCCGACCTGACGGTGGAACTGTACCGTCCCAGCCGCCGGAGCCTCACAGAGGTGGCCTTCCTCCACGTCCGGGGCCTGACCAACCCGGCACTGGTGGAGGAGGTCCGCTACCGGTTGAGAAGTCTCCGCGTGGACCACGTTCACGGCACCGACGTGCTGGGCCAGATGATCGAGGACGCGCCCAACAGCTTCGTCCCGCTGACCCTGTCCACCGAGCGGCCCGACCGGGTGGCCGCTCAGTTGCTGGAGGGAAACATCGCCCTGCTGGCGGAGGGCAGCCCGTTCGCCGTCGTGGCGCCCGCCACCGTCTGGAGCTTCATCCAGACCGCCGAAGACGCCTCCCTCCGCTGGCCCTTCGCCACCTTCCTCCGGATGGTGAGGGTCCTCGCGGCCGGGCTGGCCCTGGTGTTACCCGCGTTCTACATCAGTCTGGTCAACTACCATCCGGAAGCCATACCCACCGACCTGTTGCTGGCCATAGCCGGCGCCCGGGAACGGGTGCCCTTCCCCTCCCCGGTGGAACTTATACTCATCGAGGCCGGTTTCGAGGTGATCCGGGAGGCCGGCGTCCGGATCCCCACTCCCATCGGCCCCACCCTGGGCATCGTCGGTGCCGTCATCCTGGGCGAGGCGGCGGTGGGCGCGGGGCTCATCAGCCCCCTGCTCATCATCGTCGTGGCCATGACCGCTCTCGGTAGCTTCGCCGTGCCCAACCCCGACATGGTCTTCGGGCTGCGGCTGGGCCGCTTCGCGCTGATCCTCGTCGCCGGGGCGTTCGGGTTTTTCGGCCTGGCCCTGGGCCTGGTGGCCATCCTGGTACACGTCTGTTCCCTGCGGAGCTTCGGGGTGCCCCTCATGGCCCCGGCCGCCCCGTGGCGCCCGGCCAGCCCTGCCAAGGTGCTGCGGGCGCCGCCGTTCGCCCGGGAGGAACGGCCCAGGGCTTTCCGGCCCCGGGACCGCCAGCGCCAGCCCGAGGTCGTGCGTCCCTGGGACCCCGAGGGGCCGGCGGCCCGCCGCGAGGGTCCACCCGGGACCGGTGGCTCCCGTGGCTGAACTCAGAGACGGGCGGACGGGTCCGGTTGAACTGGCCGCCCTGATCATCCTCGCCCTGTCCCTCAAGCTGTTCCTGGAACTGCCCCGGGACATGGCGATTCACGGCCGCACGGCGGGCTGGCTGCTGATCCTGGCGGCGGGGGCCGCGGCGGGACCCGGCGTGGCGGCCCTGGCGGCCCTGGCCCGGCGGTTTCCCGGGCTGACCGTGCCCGAGATGGCCGGGCGCCTTTGGGGCGCTCCTGCCAGGCTGGCGGCGGGGGTGGCGTTGAGCCTCATGTTCGTGGCGGCCGCCGCCCTGCAGGGCCGCCAGCTTGTCGACCCGGTCCTCACCGTCATCCTGCCGGCAACCCCCGCCCCCGTCCTGGCGGCCGGCTGGGTCGCGGTGGCCGCCTTCGCCGCCCACCGCGGCGTGGAGGCGCTGGGCCGGGCAGCCCTGACGGTCGTCCCCTGGTACCTGGGCGCCACCGCCCTGGTGGTGCTGGGCACCCTGCCCTACAGCGACTACCGGCTGCTTGCCCCCCTCTGGGGCCCGGGCCTGGTCCCGCTGGCCGCCGCCGCACTGCCCAAGAGCAGCCACTACGCCGAACTGGCCCTACTGGGCCTGGTGATCCCGTACCTCGACCGCGGCGCCGACGCCGGCCGGGCCGGCTGGCGGGCCCTGGCGGTCGCCGCCGGCCTTGCCACCGCGGCGGTGGCGCAGTCGCTCATGGTCTTCCCCGACCGGGCCAGCGAAGAAGCGACCTTCACCTTCTTCCAGGTGGCCGAGGTGATCTTCCTCGGCCGCTTCGTCCAGCGCCTGGAGACCCTGGTCCTCCTGGTGTGGGGTGTCACCGCCACCGTCGCCGGAGGAGCCCTGTTGTACGGCGCCGTCCAGGGTCTCGCCCGCGGGGCGGGGATGCCGGTCTGGCGCCCGCTGGTGTTCCCCGTGGCGGGGCTGGTCTACACCGTGACCTTCCTCCCCGCCGACGTGCCCGCCGCCGTCGCCTGGAGCCTGCAGGTTCTGCGCCGCTGGGCCTGGACGGCCGCCTTCGCCTTGCCGCTGGCGCTGGCCCTGTGGGCCCACCTCTTCGGAGAGCGAAGGCAGGCGGGGGCGCCGTGAGCCGGGTGCTGCTGGCCGCCCTGTGGTTGCTGGCGCTGGCCGGGGCGGTGGTGGCCGCGGGGTGCTGGGACCGGCTGGAACTCGAGGACGAGGCCTGGGTGATGAACCTGGCCTTGGACATGGGGCCCCAAGACGGGCTGTTCCAGGTCACGGCCCAGGTGGCCATTCCCCGCAGCCTCA
>DYFQ01000032.1:0-2837 GCA_020725105.1 Symbiobacterium thermophilum | reverse complement strand
GGGGGCGGCCGGGGCGGCGCGGGCGGGGGTGGCGGAGCGCCCCAGACCTTCCTGCTGGCCTCGGTGGTGGCGGCGGGGTTGACCGAGGCCCTGGACCTCATGGCTGCCTTCGTCGCGCGGCAGATAAACGTCACCCACCTCAAGGCCGTCTTCATCGGTGAGGAGCTGGCCCGCTCGGGCCGGCTGCCTGAAGCCCTCGCCGCCACCCGCTTCCGGGAGTTCCGGAAGACCGTGTTCCTCATGGTCACCCGCGGCCAGGCGGCGGACGTGCTCGCGGCCAACCGGCCGCCGCTGGAGATCAACCCCGGCAGGTTCATCGAGGAGATCGTCGCCCACGGCAGCCGGGCCGCCCTGATCCGGCCGGTCCTGCTCCGCGACTTCATGGCGGCCGCCGCCAGCCCCAGCGAGGAGCCCTTCGCCATCCTGGCCGCGGTGAACCGGGGCGAGCAGCCTCAGGGCGGGCAGGCCCCGTCTTCGGACGGCAGCCGGGTTAAGACCCCGCTCCCCCGGCCCGCCGGCCCCACGGCGCCCGCCCAGGTGGCCGGCGAGCTGGCCCGCTCGGGCGGAAACCCCGTCGACTTTCTGGGTACCGCCGTCTTCCGTGGCAGCAGGATGGTGGGTACCCTGGACGGCGAGGAGACCCGGCTGCTGACCATGCTCCACGGCGACCTGCGCCGGGCCTTCACGGCCGTTCCCGACCCCCACCGGGAAGGCGCCCACCTGGTGGTGAACCTGCGTCAGAGCCGCCGGCCCGCAGTGCGGGCTACCAGGGACGGCACGCGGGTGAAGCTCCAGGTCGACGTCATGGTCGACTTCGAACTCCTCGAGGTCCAGAGCGGGGCCGACTACACGAGCCCCGAGGGCAGGCGGGCGGCCGAAGGACTGGTCCGCGACTTTCTCAGGCCGCGCCTGGAGGGTCTCGTTAAGCGGGGCCAGCGGGAGCTCAGGGCGGACGTCTTCCGCTTTGGCCGGGCCGTCCGGACCACCTTTGCCACCTTTCCCGAGTGGGCGGCCTTCAACTGGCCGGAGCGGTTTCCGGAAGCCGAGATCAGCGTCGACCTGCAGGTGAAGCTTCGCCGGGTCGGCCTGGAAAGAAGGTCCATCATACCGGGGGGTGACTGAGTGACCCCCTTCCTGCTGGGAGCCCCCGTCTACCTCGCCCTGACCATCTACACGGTGAACCTGGGCCGGTGGCTCTGGGGCCGGGGCTACCGGGCCGGGGCCGTCACCGCCTGGACCCTGGCCGCCCTGAACGTAGCCGTCTCCCTCTGGGTCGCCGTTCGCCCCCCCTGACCCGAGGGTCTTTTGGCCCGCCGGCCGGCATAAACAGTAGACCGCTATGCGCCGGCGTCCTGGCAACAAGGTTCGCGCCGCCCCGGCCTGGCTCGTACTGGCCCTGGCCTTCGCCGCCCTTGCCGGCACCGTCTTTCCGGCTCCGCCCAGCGCCTGCCTGCCGGGCGGCCTGTCCGGCGGCCACGGCCTGCCCGCGGCGGTGGTCCGGGTGGTGGAGGCTCCCATTCACGACCTGGTGGCGGCGGCGCCGCGCCGCCCCGACGGTGACCTGCTCGTCGTGGTCGACGTGACCCGGCAGCGGGCGATCCTCTACGCCGGCGGCCGGCCGCTCAGGGAGTACCCGGTGGGGATCGGCAAGGCCAGAACGCCCACGCCCATCGGCGAGTGGAAGGTGGCCTACAAGAGCCGCAACTGGGGCGGCGGCTTCGGCACCCGGTGGCTGGGGCTCAACGTGCCGTCGGGCATCTACGGCCTCCACGGCACCAACAAGCCCTGGTCGGTGGGGGGCGCCTTCTCCGGCGGCTGCATCCGCATGCACAACCGCGACGTTGAGGACCTCTACGACCGGGTCCCGCAGGGAACCCCCGTCCGGGTGGTGGGTCCGCTGCCGGACGTGGTCCCCCGGCCGGCACTGCGGCCGGGCAACACCGGCCGGGACGTGGTGAACGTCCAGTTCCTGCTGCGCTGGGCCGGGTTTGACCCCGGGCCGGCCGACGGCCGCTTCGGACCCGACACGGAGGCGGCCGTCAGGGCCTTTCAGGCCACCTACGGCCTGGTGGTCGACGGGGTGCTCGGACCCGACGAACAGGGCCTGCTGGGGCTGGAGTGAGGCGGGGGTGACCCGGTGACCCGAAGCGAACGACGGAGCCGCCGGCTTCTGGGACTGCTCGCCGCCGGCCTGGTGCTGGCGCTGGGCGGGCTGGTGGCGAAGTGGTGGGGCGGGTTCCCGCCGCTCCCCGGGCGGGCCCCTCTCCCTTCCGCACCGGAGTTCGGGGCGATGCCCCTGCCGGCCGACCACCGGGACAGCCTGCTCGTGTGGCGCGCGGACCTGCCGGGACCCCTGGACGAGACCTGGTTTGAACAGGCCCTCGCCACCTTCGCCCTGCGCTTTCCCCGGATCCGGGTGGTGGTGGAAGCCCTGCCACCTCACGAGGCGGCCGAGAGACTGGCCCGAGCGCTCGGGGAAGGCAATCCTCCCGACCTCTACCTGGACTCGGGGTCGCCGCTATTCACCCCGCACCCGCTGCGGGTACCGCTGGAGCCCTTTCTCCGCGACGGCCACCGCCAGGCCTACCTGCCCGTCGCCTGGCAGGCGGTGACCCGGGCCGGCCGGGCCTGGGCCTGGCCAGCCTGGATCTGGCCGCGACTGGTGGTGGGGAACGGCCCCCGGCTGGAAGAGGTGGGCCTGTCCGTCCGGCAGATCCAGCGGGAGGGCTGGTCCTGGGAGCGGGCAGGCCGGGCCCTGCCGACCGGCGGCTCCGCCGGCAGCTGGGGCCTGGTGATCAATCCGGCGGGCGGCCAGTTCCTGCTGGAACTGGCCGCCA
>DYFQ01000031.1 GCA_020725105.1 Symbiobacterium thermophilum | reverse complement strand
GCGGCGCTCGCCGACAACGTTGTCATGCGGCGGCAGATCAAAGAAGCGTTCCGGCTGGGGACGCCCATCTACGCCGAATGCGGCGGCTACCAGTACCTGCTTCGGGAGATGGCCGTCGAGGACGGGACCCATCCCATGAGCGGATGCCTGCCGGGGCGTACCGTCATGGCCAGGCGGCTGGAGGGCATCGGCTACCGCGCGGGCCGGCCGGCGACGGGCGCCGGGGGCCGCCCCTGGCTGGCCGAGGCCGGCGAGGTTCGCGGGCACGTGTTTCACTACGGGCGCTCGGAAGCGGTAAAGGGACGTCCCGCGTGGCGCCTGTCGCATGCCGACGGGTCCTTCGAGCGTGAGGACGGCGTCGTCGGCGGGGCCGTCTTGGCCGGCTACCTACACGTGCATTTCGCCGTCGAGCACCGGCTGGCCCGGTGGTTTCTGGCGCGCTGCCGGGCAGCCGGGAGCAGGCGACGGGGGACGTGAGGCGGGTGGGGTTGTCGAGCCTGGCGCTCCCGAGATCCACGCCCGACACATATTCCCCCTTTCCGGCCCCAGCGTGCTGGCACCAGACGGCCGCGTCTTTTCGGCCACTGTGGACCCTGACGACGGTCGGCGCGGGTGATAACCTCATAACGGAACCAGTGGGCGGACAGAGGGTGGAAAGTGGCCTTCAGCCTGGAGCAACTGCGGCGCGCAATAAGCAAGGCCGGCTTTCTGGCGGCGGCGGCGATGCCTGCTGTCGAGTTTTCCGACTGGCGGCAGGTGGTCCTGAGCAGGCCGGGCTACGAGGATTTCCCCTCCCTGCCGTCCCGGGCCGACCCGAGGGCTTCCCTGGCCGGCGCGCGCAGCGTCATCGTGGCCGTATGGGACTATTCCACGATTCCGACGCCACGCTCCGGCCGGGGCAAGGTCGCCCGCCTGTACCTCTCGCGCAGCGACCCGCCCGAACAGGGCGACCATCCGGCGGGGCGGCTCATGGAACAGTTCTTCAAGAGCCGGGGATGGAAGTTTACGGCGGCCCTTCCCCGCAGAGAGGCGGCGGTTGCCGCCGGGCTCGTCCAGCAGCGCAGGAATTGCCTGGGGTACCTCCCGGCCGGGCACTCCTTCGTTTCCCTGTTCGCGTGGGCCGTGGACGCTGAGATCGAACCGGGCCGGCTGTTACGGCAGGATACGGGCGCGGTCCGCGCCACGCCCCTGACCGGGTTCGTCTATCCGGGCGCCCGCCACGATCCATGTGGGGGATGCCGCCTGTGTATCGACCGGTGCCCGACCGGGGCCCTCGCGAGCCCCTACGTTCTCGATCCGTGCCGCTGCATCGATCGCAATACCTGGAGGGCCGGCGAGTCGCTGCCCCGGTCGCTGCGTTCGGACCTGGGCACGCGGATCTACGGATGCGACGTCTGCCAGGAGGTCTGCCCGTTCAACAGGCGAGTGCTCTCGGCAGCTCCGGCCTCAGCGCCACCGGGGGAGCCGGACTTCGACCTGGCTCGCCTGGCCACCGTGGGCGACGAAGAATATCACGCCGTTTGGGCCAAGTACTTCGTTTACAACCCGGATCGCAACGACATCCGTCGGAACGCCGTCGTGGCCATCGGAAACGCTGCCGACCCGACATCGCTGCCGCTGCTGGGCAACCTCCTTTCTGACGAGGTCCCGGTCGTACGTGGCCACGCGGCCTGGGCCCTGGGAAGGTTCGCCACTCCCGCGGCAAAACAGGCGCTGGAGGCCGCGCTCGCGCGGGAGAGCGAGCCGGCGGTGCGCGAAGAGATCGCCGCCGCTCTGGACGATTGCGCAGAACGAGCCTGACCCTTCCAAAAAACCCGTCCCCGCAGGATCCTGGTGGTACACCGGGTGCGGCGGTATGATGGCGTCAGGCAGCATCTGGCTTGGGACTGGAGGGACGGAGGTGGCAGACGTGTTTGTGATGCGAGCGGCAACCCGCGTCGTTCAGATGTTCCCGGGGGTGGCCAGGCGCACCCTGACCGTTGGCGAGCGGCTCATGCTCGTCGAGTCGGTCATGGAGGCGGGCGCGTCCATGCCGCTGCACCATCACCCCCACGAGCAGCTCAGCTACGTCGTCGAAGGCGCCTACGAGGTCACCATCGGCTCAGAGAAGGTCGTGTGCCGGAAGGGCGACAGTTACCGGGTTGCTCCCAACGTTCCGCACGCCCAGCGAGCACTGGAACGGACAGTCGCCGTCGACGCCTTCTCGCCGCCCCGTGAAGAGTACATGGACTCGCCTGCGGCGGACACGGCGGGGTGAACCGAACCCGGACGACACCCGCAGCGATTGGGGGTCGGATTGCCCATGATGGTCGACCTGAACCGCCGGGCCCAGGTGCCGTTCCACGACCAGATTCGCACCCAGCTCCGGCAGCTGGTTCAACGGGGAATCCTGCCTCCCGACGCCCGGCTGCCCGGAACCCGGGAGATGGCGCGCCTGCTCGGGGTGAGCCGCAACACCGTCATACGCGCCTACGACGATCTGGTAGCGGATGGCTGCCTGAAGGTGGTCGCCCGAAAGGGCGTCTTCGTCGACGGTGATCACTGGCCCCGCACGGCACCCGCGGGAGACGAGAACACACCCGTGGTCCAGGACGATTCAAACGCCCCTCCCGACCTGATCCGTTTCACCGGCGAGCCCGTTCTTGGCGACGAGAGCTGGGTTGAACGTCTCCGGGGGTCCTTTCGAGACGTTCTGGCCCGAGAGGGTTCACGGCTGCTCGGCTACGGGTCTCCCGAGGGCTATCCGCCCTTTCGGGAGTTTCTCGTGGACCGCCTTCGCCGCCACGGCATCAGCAGTGCCTGCACCGAAGGGGTGCTCGTGGTCAACGGGTTCCAGGAGGCGCTGAGCCTGCTGGCCCAGACCCTGCTCGAGCCCGGCGACGCCGTCTTCACGGAGGATCCGACTCACCCCGCGGCACTGGATGTCCTGCGGTACTTCGGAGCCCGCGTCGTCGGAATACCCCTCGACCGCGAGGGCATGCGCGTGGACCTCCTCGAAGCCCGGCTCGAGCGGGTACGACCGAGGTTCTTGTACACCATCCCGACGCATCACAACCCGACAGGAGTGACGCTTTCGCACAGCCGCCGGCAGAAGCTTCTGGAACTCTGCGCCCGCCACGGTCTGCTCATCGTGGAAGCCCTGTTCTCCGACGAACTCCTGTGTGGCGGGTGCTTCGTCGTCCCGCTGCAGGCCATGGCCGACGCCGGCGGGGTCGTCTCCATCGGTACGTTCTCGAAGGTGATCTGCCCCGCGCTGCGGGTGGGATGGGTGGCAGGGCTGCCGGCTCTGGTGAGGCGGCTCACGCGGGTGAAGGCTGTCACCGATTCCTTTACGAACACCGTGAGCCAGGCTGCCATCGTGGAGTACGCGTCGCAGGGCCATCTCGACCAGCAGCTTGCCATCGCCCGCCGGGCGTACCGGGCGCGGCGCGACCGGTTGGCCGCCATGCTTCCCCACGCGCTCCCCCCTGGAAGCCGATGGGAACTCACCGAGGCGCACCTCTCGGTGTGGATACGGCTGCCGGCCTCCGCGTCCGGGCGGGCCGTTTCGAACGCTGTGGCAACCGGCCGCTACGGGGTGGCGTTTCGAGAGGGACCTCGGCACTTCGTGGACGGCCGGGGCGGCAACTATCTGGGGCTCTCGGTCATGAGTGCGCTCTCGTCACAGATCCCGGTGGGCCTGGAACGGCTTGCCGCTTACCTTCGCGAGGAGTACCTGGCCGAGCCGGCGCCTGTCGACGGAGAGCCGGGTCCGCCGGGCCCAGGCCCACCGGACGTGGACCCTTGCCATGCCCTCGTCGTCGGAGCAAAGCCGAACCGATGACGCGTCGACCCGCGCCGATGAGCCGGGCAGAGGCTTCCGACGAGCCGAGCAGCCGACCTTCCTGAAGGGAGCGGAGCCATGGATAACCACAAGATCGCTGCCGCTTTTTCACATCTCTCGACGCCGCTCATCGCCGACGCGTGCCTGCGGCTCGGGGTCGATGTCCGCATGGCGCCGTCGGGAATGCGCCCTCTCGTCCCCGGATGGCGGGTGGCCGGCCGGGCGCTGCCGGTCCGCCACTACGGCAGCGTGGACGTCTTCTTCGAGGCCCTTGAAGGAGCGGACCGCGGCGACGTTATGGTCGTGGACAACGACGGGCGGCTTGACGAGGGGTGCGTGGGCGATCTCACGGCGCTCGAGGTCCTCCACGCCGGGCTGAGCGGCATCGTGGTCTGGGGCGCCCACCGGGACACGGCGGAGCTGGCGCAGATGGGCTTTCCCGTCTTCAGTTACGGCAGCTGCCCCGCGGGCCCGAGAAGGCTCGACCCACGGCCGCCCGACGCCCTGGAAAGCGCCAGGGTCGGCGGCGTGCGGGTGAGCCGGGAGGACGTCGTTTTCGCGGACGACGACGGTGCGCTTTTTGTCCCCGGGCAGCGCGTTGAGGTGCTTCTAGAGATCGCCGAATTGATCTGGCACACGGAGCGCGCGCAGGCCGAGAAGATACGGGCCGGAACGAGCCTGCGCGAACAGCTGCAATTCGGGGAGTACCTGCATGCCCGGTCGAGGAACCCGTCCTACACCTTTCGCCAGCACCTGCGAAACCTGGGTGGCGCCATTGAGGAATAGCCGGGGTTCGGCGGTGGCCCTGCGGGCGACGTGAGGACGGCCGCCGATGTCGGAGCCGACGTACAGGCCCGTTCGGTATCGGGTGGACGAGCTGCGCGACGGGTTCGTGGCCGCCCTTCCCCTGGCGCCGGGCGTGATGGCCTTCGGCCTGGTTTACGGTCTGGCCAGTCGCCAGGCGGGGCTGATGGCCTGGCAGAGCTGGCTCATGTCGCTGACCGTCTTCGCGGGTGCGGCCCAGTTCGCGGCCCTGCAGGTCTGGGCGACCGCGACCGCCGGGCAGATCGTTCTGCTGGCCCTGGTGGTGAACCTCCGCTACCTTCTGCTGGGGGCCTCGGTCGCGCCCCATGTGCGGGAGCTGTCATGGGGGCGGAAGGCCTTTGCGGCGTTCATGCTGTCGGACGAATCCTACGCCCTGGCCATGGCCCGCTACGCGTCGGGCCGGGGAAGCGTTGCTTACCTTCTGGGGGCCAACTTCGGTCTGTACGTCCAGTGGGCCCTGGCCAGCCTGGGTGGCGCCGCGCTCGCGACAGCCATGCCGGAACTGACGCCTTACCGGCTCGATCTCGTCTTTCCGCTGGCCTTTCTCGGACTGCTCGGCCCCATGCTCAACGACCGGATCGACCTCGCGGTGGCGGCGGTCGCCGGCGCGGCAGCCTGGGCCGCGGCGTCGTTGCTGGCGGGGAGCTGGCACATTCTGATCGCCGGCCTGGGCGGCGGCGCCCTTGGGGCCGTGCTGGAGCGACGATGGAAGCGATTCTGATCATCGCGGGCATGGCCGCCGTGACCTTTTTCACGCGTTTCGCCATGATCGCGCTGCTCGGCGGCAGCGTCGCCTCCTGGGTGGCGAACTGGCTGAAGTACGTGCCCGTCGCGATTTTTGCCGCGCTCGTGGTTCCCGGACTGTTGCCGCCCGGGAAAACAGCCCAGGCCGGCCCCGAAGCCCTGGCCGGGCTGGCCGGCCTTCTGGTCGCCCGGCGAGCCGGTAAGGTGCTGCCCACCATCGTGGCAGGCCTTGCCGCCTACTGGCTCATTCGGCTCGCGGTCGGTTAGGATCAGGCGGGGGAGACCCCAGTCCCACAGCGCAAGGCGGCCGATTCGGCGGAGGAGGGTGACACGTGCTCGAAGGGCGGGTGGCCTTGGTCACAGGAAGTTCCCGGGGACTCGGGAGAGGAATCGCGGTGGCTCTGGGACGGAGGGGCGCCCGCGTCGTCGTGAACTACCTTTCCCGTGACGACGAGGCGGCGGAAACCGTCCGGCGCGTCACCGCCGGGGGCGGCGACGCGTGGCCCTATCGGGCGGACGTCACAGACCCGGTTCAGGTGAGGGCCCTTGTAGACGCCGTGCTGCAGCGGCACGATCGGCTGGACGTGCTGGTCAACAACGTTGGGATGTTCCTGTGGAGGGACGTGGCGGAGCAAAGCGTTGAAGAGTGGCAAACCGTCGTGGAAAGCAACCTTTCCTCCGTCTTTTACACCTGCCGCGCGGTGCTGGCTCCGATGCGCGCCCGGCGCTGGGGACGCATCGTCAACCTGGGCATCACGGGCGGACAGTACACCGACCCGGCACCGCACATGGCGGCCTATGTCGCGGCGAAGGCGGGGATGATCGCCTTCAGCCGCTGCCTTGCCCTCGAAGAGGCTCGCCACGGCATCACTGTCAACGTGGTTTGCCCCGGCGTCGTACCGGATCCGGATCGCTCAAGGGAGGAGGCCCGAGGCATTTCTGATCCGGATGTTCCCGCGGGTCGGCCGGGCACGGCCGAAGACGTGGCGAACGCAGTCCTTTTCTTCCTTGACGGAGAGGCGGACTTCGTCACCGGTGCGGTGCTCGAGGTCAACGGCGGGTGGCGCGGGTGATAGCCGGGGGCGCCGCCGGGAGCAAGGCACCTGGCCGAACGCATCGCCACCGCCCCCCGCGCCCCGGAGGCACACAGAGAATCATGGCCCGCTCCTTGCTTGCGGTTCGGCTTGCCCCGGGGGGGCCCTGGTGAAGCCGTACGGTTCGTTTTGAGGCCACCGCCATCGCCGTCACCGGGCACATGGTCACAGGCCCCGCACCCGTCGTCGAAGATGACCGGGCCCCGCCGGCCATTTCCCGGCCGATGGCTCCCGGCCCGGCGACGGGCCGGGGTCTTGCCTTCCAGGTCGTCCAGGTCCGGCCGCCCGGGCGGCCGCCGTACCTCCGCCTGCCGGGGGGCAGGGAGCCGCTCGCGGCGCTCAGAAATCCTACGTCCGGAGGGAGACCGTGGACCTTCGGGAGCTTGGTGAGTTCGGCCTGATCGCCCGGATCACCGCCCGGCTGGAGCGGGCCGGCGCCAGGCCCCGCGGGCTTCTGGCCGGCGGCGAAGCCCGGCGCGGAGTCGTGGTGGGCTCCGGCGACGACGCCGCGGTGCTGGAGGTTCCCGCCGGGCAACAGGTGGTGGCCACCTGCGACGGGCTGGTGGAAGGAGTCCACTTCCGCCTGGACTGGTGCTCGCCCCGGGACGTGGGCCACAAGGCGCTGGCGGTGAACCTGAGCGACCTGGCGGCAATGGGCGCCGAGCCGTGGGTGGCCGTGGTGTCCCTCTTCTTGCCCGGCGAGGCGACCCTCGCGACCGTGGACGGGCTGGTGGACGGCCTGGGAGCGCTGGCCGCCGCCGCCGGGCTGGCGGTGGTGGGCGGCAACATCAGCGCCTCCTCGGGCGGGCTGGCCCTTGACGTGACCGCCCTCGGCCTGGTCGACGCCGGCCGGGCCACGCTGCGGTCGGGAGCCCGTCCCGGCGACCTCCTCCTGGTCACCGGGGAACTGGGGGCTGCGGCGGCCGGGCTCCAGTTGCTGGAGGCCTGGGGCGGCACCCGTCCGGCGGGGGGCCTGCTGGACGCGGTGGCCGAGTCCCTGGTCCAGGCCCAGTTGACGCCGGTCCCCCGGGTCCGGGAAGCGCTGGCGGCCGCGGCCACCGGTGCGGTGCGGGCCGCCATCGACCTCTCCGACGGGCTGGCGGCCGACCTGGGCCACCTGACCGAGGCGAGCGGGGTGGGAGCCGTCGTCCGCCAGGACGACCTGCCCGTGCCCGAGGCCCTGTGGCGAGCGGCGGACCTCCTGAGCGTCGACGCCATGGACTGGGTGCTCCATGGTGGGGAAGATTACCAGTTGCTCCTGGCGGTGGAACCCGGCGGGGCGGGCCGGGGGATGAAGGCCGTCGGCGACGCCACCGGCACCCCGGTGACGGTCATCGGCCGCGTGGTCGAGCGGCCCGGGCTGTGGTTGGAGACCGAGGAGGGAAGGCTCCGGAACCTGGCCCGCCGGGGCCACGATCACCTGGCCCCCACGGCCCGGGACGCCGGCGAGAGCCGGGCGCCCGGAGAAGGTGACCGGCGGCTACAATAGACTTGCAATGAACGTCCGGAGGAGGCGCCGTGCTGCGGGAACCGGACCTGGAGACTGCGACCCGGTCGGCCGAGGAGACCAGGGCCCTTGGCGAGGCCCTGGGCCGGGTGCTGGGGGCCGGAGCGGTGGTCTGCCTGGTGGGAGAACTGGGGGCGGGCAAGACCGTGCTGGCCCAGGGCATCGCGCGCGGGCTGGGCGTCAGGGAGCAGGTGACCAGCCCCAGCTTTGTGCTGATCCGCGAGTACCGCGGGCGGCTGCCCGTCTATCACATGGACCTGTACCGGCTGGCGTGCCCGGCCGAACTGGAAGAACTGGGGCCGGACGAATACTTCTACGGGGATGGCGTGACCCTGGTGGAGTGGGCCGACGCCGTGCGCGACCGGCTCCCCGAGGATCACCTCCGGGTCGAACTGGCCCGGCCGGCCGCGGAGGCCGGCCCGCAACCGGCGGGTGAGGACGAGAACGTCCGGCGGGTCCGGGTCTGGGCCAGGGGCGCCGGGACTGGCGGTCCGGACCACCGCGGCTACCTTGAGCGGCTCAGGGAGGCCGTGACCACGTGCTAGTCCTGGGACTGGACACGGCAACCCGGGGCTGCGCCGCCGGGCTGGTCGATGCCGGCGGCCTGGTGGGTGACATCCTGTGGGCCCTGCCCGAACGGCACTCGGTGGCCCTGGCTCCCACCGTCGAGCGGCTCTTGCGGGAGGCGGGGGCGTCCCCGGCCGATCTGGACGGGGTGGCCGTGGGTCTGGGACCCGGATCCTTCACCGGGGTCCGGATCGGCGTGAGCTTTGCCAAGGCGATGGCCTACGGCCTGGGGCGGCCGCTGGCGGGAGTGAGCACTCTGGACGCCCTGGCGCTGAACGCGGCCGGCGCTGCCGGGCTCGTCTGCGCTGCCCTGGACGCCCGGCGCCAGAACCTGTTCGCCGCGCTCTACCAACCGGGGGCCGGCGCCTCCTGGCCGTCCAGGCTGGCCGGGCCCTGGTTTGTGTCGGTCACCGACCTGCTCGAGCGGCTGGCGGCCGGCGCCCCCGGCCCGGTCGCCTTCGTTGGCGACGGGGCGTTGCGCCACGCCGGGCGCATCGAACGGCGACTTGGCGATGCCGCCCGGGTCATGCCGGAGCCGGTGGCCTGGCCCAGAGGTTGGGCCGTGGCGGCGCTGGGCCGGACCCGGCTCGAGGGCGGTCGAGGGGACGACCCGCTGACCCTCAGCCCGTTGTACCTCAGGCCTTCCGAAGCGGAGCGAAGGTCAGCCGGGGAAGGGAGCGGCCCTTGAGCGAACCGGCCGAACTGGCACCCCTGGACGACCTCGAAGTCCGGGCCATGACCGTGAACGACCTGGACCAGGTGATGGAGATCGAGCGGGTTTCGTTCCCGACTCCCTGGTCCAGGGCGGCCTACCACCGGGAACTGACCGACAACGCCTACGCCCGGTACGTCGTGGCCACCCGGGACGGCCAGGTGGTGGGCTACGCCGGCATGTGGGTACTGCTCGAGGAAGCCCACGTCACCAACATTGCCGTCCACCCCCGGTACCGCCGGCGCGGCCTGGGCGAGACCCTCATGCGGGAACTCATGCGCCTGGCCCGCGAGGCGGGAGCCAGCCGCATGACGCTGGAGGTCCGGCCCTCCAACTCGCCGGCCCAGCGGCTTTACGCCAAGCTGGGATTCCACCGCCACGGGATTCGCCGCCGGTACTACTCGGACACCAAGGAGGACGCCATCGTCATGTGGCACGAGCGCCTGGAGCAGGCGGTCTCGCCGGAGGGCGGCCCGTCCCCCGGTCCGGCGGGTCAGGGCGGGTGAGCTCGTCAGGAAGTCCATCGCCGGCAGCGGCGGGTTCGGGCCGCCTTCACGATTCAGGCTCCGATCTGGCCGTGCCACCGGGTAGTCTCGGCGTTCTCCGCCACCAGTCGCCCGTGGCTGATGACATACCGAGGCGGCCGG
Organism: Symbiobacterium thermophilum; assembly: GCA_020725105.1. Taxonomy (GTDB): domain Bacteria; phylum Bacillota; class Sulfobacillia; order DYFQ01; family DYFQ01; genus DYFQ01. The sequence goes on along the minus strand of DYFQ01000031.1, from coordinate 24,807 downwards.
TGCCGGGTGAGGACCTCCGGCACCGTGGCCCCTTCCAGTACCACCAGGTGGGCGGCACGTCCCACCTCCAGCCCGTAGTCAGGCAGCCGTAGCACCCGGGCCCCCTGGACGGTGACCATGTCCAGCAGTTGCTCCATCTGCTGCGGGGTGGAGCGCCCCAGGAGGTGGGAGGCCAGGAAGGCCACCTCCAGCATGTTGTGCTGGCCGTATGGGTAGTACGCATCGGCAATGTCGTCCTGCCCCAGCGCCACCGGCAGCCCGGCCTCCAGCAGGTCAGGGGCGCGCAGGTGCAGCGGGCCGGTGTGGGGGTCGGTGACAAAGGCCAGTCCGGCCCGGCGGGCCAACCCCACCAGCCGGCGGAAGTAGGGCTCTGGGTACAGGCTCATGGCCCGGGCGTGGCAGGCGGTGACCCGGCCGACCCACCCCTCCCGGACAGTGGCCTCGGCCAGCATCTCCGTGGAGCGAAGGCCGGGGTCGCCGGCGTCGTCGGTCAGCATGGCCACGTCGCGGTCAAACTGCCGCGCGAGGCGGAGCATACGGTCCACGTGCTCTCGGGCCTCACGGTCCGTGTACTCAATCCAGGGGATGCCGCCCACCACGTCTGCCCCCAGCGTCAGGGCCTGCCGCACGTAGTCCTCTGCCCCTGGGTCCCGCAGCAGGCCGTCCTGGGGAAAGGCCACCACCCGCAGGTCCACGACGCCACGCAGTTCATCCCGCAGTCGCAGCAGGGCCTTGACCCCTTCCAGGCGGGCCCGGGTGTCGGTGTCGGCAAAGGCCTGCACGTGGGTCACGCCGTGGCGCAGGCCCTCCAGCACCGCCCGGCGGGCGTTGGGATAGATCCAGCTCTCGTCGTAGCGATCCTTCACCGCCGCGGCCAACTCGATGGCGCTCATGGCCTGGCCCATACTGCCGCCGGTGTACCGCTGCAGCGCCTCGTCTCCGGCCATGGGAAAAGTGTAGACCTTGCACAGGTGCAGGTGGGCATCCACGAAGGACGCGCTGACCAGGTTGCCCTCCCCGTCCAACTCCACCTTCCCGGCCAGCGGCCCGGTGGCAATGGCGGCAATGCGGCCGGCCCGGATCCCTACCTGGACCAGTTCTCCAGGCCGCGAGCGCAGCCGTACCTGCCTGATGACGATATCGTACGTCTCGGCCATCCTCTGACCTCCCACCTCGCATGTGTCATGCCTCGATGATACCACGCAGGTTCGCGGCGGCAGGGCGCCGAAGCCATGCGCCCACGGCGGCGTCCGCGCCGCTCATGGCTGAAGCGCGCCTGCGCCTTGCCACCGCATCCGGCAGCGGACGCGGGAGCGGCGGCAGGCGTACTCCGCGTCCGGGGCAAGGCTATAGCGGAAGGACAGAACCGTTTACGATGGCTACGGAGGGGTAACGGTGCGGCAGCCCGACCAGGGCGCGCTGGTCCTGGGGATCGAGACCAGTTGCGACGAGACGGCGGCGGCGGTGGTGACGGCCGGGGCAGAGATCCGCGCCAACGTCATCGCTTCCCAGGTGGACCTGCACCGGCGCTACGGCGGCGTGGTGCCGGAGGTGGCGTCGCGGCAGCACGTGCCCGCCGTCCTGCCGGTGGTCGACACGGCGCTGCGGGAAGCCGGAGCCGGGCCCGAGTCCCTGGCGGCCGTGGCCGTCACCCGCGGCCCCGGGCTGGTGGGCGCCCTTCTGGTGGGGGTGGCCGCCGCCAAGGGGCTGGCCCTGGCCTGGGGAGTGGACCTGGTCGGGGTGAACCACCTGGAGGGCCACGTGTACTCGGCCCGCCTGGAGGACCCCGGCCTGGCCCCGCCCTATCTCTGCCTGATCGTGTCCGGCGGCCACACCGACCTGGTCTGGGTGGAGGCCGACGGCCGGTACCGCCTGCTGGGCCGGACGCGGGACGACGCCGCCGGGGAGGCCTTCGACAAGTCGGCCAGGGTGATGGGCCTGGGCTACCCCGGCGGCCCGGCCATCGACCGCGCGGCGGCCGGAGGCGATCCCGAGGCGGTGCCCTTCCCCCGGGCGATGCTGGAGGACCCGAGCCTCGACTTCAGCTTCAGCGGCCTGAAGACGGCGGTCGTCCAGTTCTACCGGCGGGCGCGCGCGGCGGGCAAGGAGCCGCCCCTCGCCGACGTGGCCGCCAGCTTCCAGCAGGCTGTCGTCGACGTGCTGGTCAAGAAGACCATCCGGGCCGCCAGGGAGACGGGGGCCAGCCGGGTGGCGGTGGTGGGCGGGGTGGCCGCCAACTCGGTCTTGCGCCGGGACATGGCCGCGGCCGCCGCCCGGGCCGGCCTGGCGCTCACCATCCCCCGGCCCGCGCTGTGCACCGACAACGCCGCCATGATTGCCTACGCCGGCTACCACCGGTGGCGGCTGGGCCACCGGGACGACCTGTCCCTGGACGTCCGGGCGAACCTGCCCCTGGAGACCGGCGCCGGTGCCGCGCAGGAACCCGCGGGGGCGGTGGCCAACCCAACCGGTTGATGGACGGACCCCCGACTGCCCCCCAGCGAAGACTCAACCGCCACCCGACCGGCGGTCCGAACTCGCTCTGGACGTGGTACCTGGCGGTTCATCCCCTCCGGGTGGGATTCAACTTTGTCCTGATCTACGTGGCGCGCTTCGTGCCGCACCTGCCCCTGAAGAACGCCATGTACCGGCTGGCGGGGATCAAGGTGGGCCGGCACGTGTCGGTGGGGCTGATGGCCATGTTTGACGTGTTCTTTCCCCAGCTGATCACCATCGAGGACAACGCCATCATCGGGTACAACGCCACCGTGCTGGCCCACGAGTTCATGCGGGAGGAGTACCGGACGGGCCCGGTCCGCATCGGCCGGGACGCCGTCATCGGCGCCAACACCACCGTGCTGGCCGGGGTCTCCATCGGCGAGGGGGCCGTGGTGTCGGCCGGGTCGCTGGTCAACCGGGACGTACCGCCCGGCGGCTTCGTGGGGGGCGTTCCCGCCCGGCCGTTGCGGCGGCCGGCGCCGCCCGGGCCCGGAGAGGGCGGGACGGGCCGTTGACCTTTCTTGCCCTGGGCTTCATCAACGCCTGGCGCAACCTGAACCGGAGCGCGCTGGCGGCTCTCGGGATGGGCATGGCGGCGGCCGTCACCGTCGTGGCCCTCTCGCTGAGCGCCGGCTACCCCGGCGGGGCGGCCTACGAATACCGGCGTTTCGTGGGCGGCGACGTGCTCATCTATGCCAGCGGCCACCAGGTGCGCGAGACGCACCTGACGGGCGAGAAGGCCCCCGGGAGCCTGGTCTGGCGGGTTCTGCCCCGGGATCCCGGCACCCACCTGGCCGACTTCCATCCGGAACTGTTCACCGTGGGGACCCTGATGCCCGCCGGATCCCCGCCGCTCATGGATCCCGACGCCATCGCCCGGCGGGCGCTGGCCGAGCCCGCGGTCCGGGCGGTCTATCCCCGTTACAGCCTGCCGGCGCTGCAGGAAACAGCCGCTGGCGCCTTCAAACGCGAACTCCGCGGCCGGAACCTGGAACTGGACCGGGCCGTCTGGCGTTTCGAGCGGCGTGTGGTGGCGGGCCGCTACTTCGAGCCCGGTGACGCCGGCCGGCCGGTGGCCCTGGTGGACGCCCGCGCGGCCGACGTGGGTCTACCGGCGGCGGCCGTCGGTTCGACCCTGCGGCTGCTGGTCCCGCGGGTCCGCTACGGCCCTGACGGCCAGCCCTGGTTCGACTACGCCGCCGCCGAGCCGGTGGAACTGGAGGTCATCGGCCTCTACACCGTGCCGACCCGCTGGCGGAACCTGAACACGGGCCACATCTACGGGGGAGTGGCCCCCGCCGGCACCAGGGGCGTTCGCCAGTACTACTGGGTCACGCCCCAGGTGCTGGTGCCCCAGGAGACCCTGCTGGCCCTGTTCGCGGCGGCCGGCGGCCGGCTCCCGATGCCGGTGGCCGAGGTCGCCCTGGTCGTTCACAACCTGGCCTTCGTGGAAAACGCCGTCCGCCGGCTCCAGCGGCTCTTGCCGGAACATAGCGTGATCAGCACCGTCCGCCAGGCGCGCCTGGCCAACCAGGCCGGCCGGCCAGAACGGGCCGAGGCCGGGGCGGAGCTGTTCCAGGCCGGCTACGCCGGACCGGCCTTCGCCGTGGAGGTGGACTTCGGGCCGGCCCTGGTCGGGCTGGTCTTCGGCATCGCGTCCTTGATGATGGTGGCCAACCTGCTGGTCGTCGTGCACGGCCGGCGCCGGGAGATCGCCGTCCTGAAAGCGGTGGGCGCCAAGAGCCGGGAGATCCTCACCATGGTCCTGGTGGAGGCGCTGACCGTCAGCCTGGCCGGGGTGGTGGCAGGATTTCTCCTGGTCCAGTGGATGGTGGCGGTCAACATCCTGACCAGCCGGCCCGACCTGGCGGCGGTGGGCCTGACCAGCGCGCGGACCCTGGGCTGGCTGGTGCTGCTGGCCGTGGGATTCAGCCTCACCTTCGGCCTGGTGCCGGCCTGGCGCGCCGCCCGGCTGACCGTCATGGAGGCGCTGCGGACCCGCTGAAGCGGGAGCCCGGCGCCGGGCGCCGGCAGGAGGTTTTGCCGAAGAACGCCAAGCAACCAGATGCCCCGGCCGGTGCCCGGCACCTCACGGGTGGGGGGCCTGAGGGCTGCCGGCCAGCCAGGGAGGAGTCGTCGAGTTGAGCCCAGCGGTGTCGAGGCTGCCCGAAGGCGCCGCCACGGCGGCCCTGGCCGAACCGGTGCTCCGGGCGGTCCACCTGAACAAGGCCTTCTACCTCGGCGAGACCATCTACGCCGTGAGCGACGTGAACCTGGCCATCGGCCAGGGGGAGTTCGTCGTCGTCACCGGGCCGTCGGGCAGCGGCAAGTCAACGCTCCTGAGCCTGCTGGGTGGGCTGGACCGGCCCATCTCCGGCGACGTGATCCTGGACGGCCACCGCTACAGCCGGTTCAACGAGAACGGCCTGGCCAACCTTCGCCGGACCAAGATCGGCTTCATCTTCCAGTTCTTCAACCTGATCCACCACCTGTCCGCCCTGGAGAACGTGCTCCTGCCCATGAGCTTTGCCGGCATCCCCCGGCGCCAGCGGCTCGAGCGGGCCGAGGAACTCCTGGACCTGGTGGGCCTGGGGCAGCGGCGGCACCACCTGCCGCTGCAACTGTCCGGCGGCGAGCAGCAGCGCGTGGCCATCGCCCGGGCCCTGGCCAACCAGCCCAAGGTAGTGCTGGCCGACGAGCCCACCGGCAACCTGGACTCGAAAACCTCGGAAGAGGTGGGCCGGCTCTTCGCCCGCTTCAACCGGGAACTGGGCCAGACTTTCGTGGTCGTCTCCCACGCCGAGGTCTTCCACGCCCACGCCCACCGGGTGCTCCACATGCACGACGGGCGCATCGTCCGGGTAGACCAGGGTCAACGGGGTTAGCCATGGCCGGCTGGTCCGACGTCTTGCCCCTTGCCGGACGGAACCTGCGGACCTGGTGGGTCCGGTACGCCATCCTGGGCGGCCTGGCGGGCCTGGGCCTGGCCACCTTCGTGGTGGCCAGCGGCTCGTGGCGCGTGGTGGCATGCGCTGCCGCCCTGGCGGTGGAACCCCTCGACCTGCCAGCCGCGGTGGTCCTGCGAACTTCGGCCGCCGTTCCGCCGCCCCTGCTGGAAGAGGTGCTGGCGGGCCCGGGCGTGGCGGCGGTGGACTTTGCCAGGGTGGAGCGGGGCCTCACCGTGGCCGGCGACGTGGACGTCTGGGCCTTCCCGCCTGACGCGGCGGTGCTGGCCCGCGGGCTGGAACTGGTGGCGGGCCGCGGGGCGCGGGGCCCGGACGAGGTGATGGTGCCGCTCACCCTGAGCCGGCTGGCGGGGCTGGAGCCAGGCGGCCGGCTGCCGGTCAGGTTCATGTTGCCGGGCGAACGCCCTGGTCCCGTGCGGGAGCTTCGGGTGGTCGGCGTCTTCCGGCCGGTCTCGCGGCTCCTGGACGTCCCGCTCATCTCCATGGCCGGCGTCTCGGTGGCCGGGCAGACGGCTGCCTTCATCCACGTACGGCCCGGTGAGGACCCCGACGAGATTGCGGGGCGGTTGCGGGCGCGGCTCCAGGCTTCAGGCATGCAGGGCACGGTCATGACGGCCGCGACCCCGATCCGCGAGGCCACGCTGCGCTCGGCGGACGTGTTCGGGCCGACCCGGCGGGCGCTCGCCCTGGCGCTGGGCTTCGTGGGGCTCGGAAGCTTCACGGTGCTCCTGGCCGGGTTTCTTGACCGCAAGCGGGAACTGGCGATTCTGAAGACCGTGGGTGCCGACCAGCGGGTCATCGGCGCCCTGTTCCTGGCCGAAGTGGGCCTGGCTGCGGGGCTGGGCGTGCTGGCCGGCGTGGCCGGCGGACTGTGGGCGGCCGGGTGGGTCCGGGCGGCGTTGGCCCGGCCGGTCGAGCCCGGGGCGGCCAGCGTTGCGTGGGGCGTCGTCGTCACCCTGGCCGTAGTGGGGCTTTCGGTACTCCTGCCCCTGGCGCTGGCCCGGGCGGCCACGGTGAACCAGTTGCTGACCGACGCCCGGGTCCACCTGGTGACCCAGCGAGTCAGGATCGGGCGGGGCGCCTGACGCCGGACGGCAAGGAGGAGTGAAGACATGCCCGAACCCGGATCGCTGCTGGCCGTGGACTGCGGCACGGCCATGACCAAGGCGGTCCTGTTTGACCGGGCCGGGGGCCAGCCCCGGGTGGTCGCCCGGGGAGTGGCTCCCACCAACCCCCAGGACCTGGCCGAAGGGTTCCGGGCGGCCGTCGAGCGGGTGGCGGCGGCAAGCGGCCGTCCGGTGCCCGGCGCGGCGGTGGTGACCGTGCCCGGGGGGTCGCTCCTGGCGGCGGTGGTGGGCGTGGTCCGGGAGATCTCGGCCGAAAGCGCCCTCCGGGCCGCCCTGAACGCCGGCGCAAGCGTCGTCGATCTGCTGGCCATCGACGACCGCCGGCTGCCCCACGAGAAGATCCGGGCCCTCAAGCAGTGCCCGCTGGACCTGGTGGTCCTGGCCGGCGGGGTGGACGAAGGGCTCATGGGTTACGGTTCGGGCCGGCAGGTGGTCACCATGGCCGACCTGGTTCGCCGGGGTCTGCCCCGGCCCCGCTTCGACCCGGCAGCCCCGGTACCGGTAGTTTTCGCCGGCAGCCTGGAGGCAAGGGATCTGATCCGGGAGGTGTTCGAGGGGCCCAACGGCGACGGGGTGAGGGGGGAACTCGTCTTCACCGAGAACGTGCGACCGGAGATGGAAGCCGAAAACCTGGAGCCGGCGGTGGACACCATCCTGGCCCTGTTCGGGCGGCAGATCGCGCCCCGCCTGGCCCACACCCGCGGCCTGGCCGAACTGGCGGGGGAGCGCTTGCTCCCGGCTCCGCTCGCCGTGGGGGAGGTAGCCAGGTGGTTGGCCAGGGCCTGGGAGGGTAACCTGCTGGTGCTCGATCTCGGGGCCGCGGGGGCTGACGTCCACTCGGTCATCGACGGTGGCTACGTGCGGTCCCGCTTCGAGCCGGAGGTGGAACCGGCCGCCAGGACCTCCGAGGCGGTTTCGTACGCCGCCTCGCCGCTGTCGGCCGAGGCGGTGGCGGAGTGGCTCCCCTACCCCGCCGACCTGCACGCCGTCGACAACTGGCTCGGTAACCGGGAGTTGCGGCCGCTGGGCGTCCCGGAGTCCTGGCCGGAGCTGTGGCTGGAACACGCCCGCCGCCGGGAACTCCTGCGGGGGGCGCTCCTGGGCCACCAGCGGGTCGCCCGCGCCCTCAAGGGAGTGCTCCGGGCGGCGGACCTCGGGGAGCGGCTGCGGGCCGTGTTTGGCCTGGAGCGCCGCCCCTTGCTTGACCTGCTGCACGTGGACGCGGTGGTCGGGACCGGCGGCGGCCTGACCGACGCCGACCCGCGGCAGGCGGGGCTCCTGCTGCTGGACGCCGCCCAGCCCGCCGGGCTGACCTTTCTGGCCCTGGACGCGCAGGGCATCATGGGGCACCTGGGCGCTCTGGCGGCCGCCTTCCCCGCCGACGCCGAAACGGTCCTGGCCGGGGAGTGGTTGACCGCCCTCGGCACCTGCGTCGCCCCGGTCAAGCGGGGGGTGTGGGACTGGGTCCGGCCCGGCTCCAGGCTGGCCTCGGTCATCCTGCGTCGCGGTCCGGGGGGCGGCGAGGCCCGCACCAGCCTGGTGGCGGGCAGCCTGAAGCGGTTGGCCCTGGCCCCCGGGGAGGTCGGACAGCTGGAGATCAGCCCCGCCCGGGACCAGGACTTCGGCGCCGGGCCGGGCCAGCGGGTCCGGGCCGAGGTGGCCGGGGGCGTGCTCGGCGTCATCCTCGACGGCCGCGGCCGGCCGCTGGTGCTCGGGGCGGGGGAGCACCGGGCCGAGCGGATCCGCGAGTGGTGCCTGGCCATGGAGGCCTATCCCGAGAGCAGCCTGTCAAGCTTCGAGAGCTTTGCCCGGGCGAGGGGGGCGTGAGGCGATGGCGGCCTGGCTGGCGCCCGGCGTCTTGACGGTGGCTCGTGCCGTGGTCCGCCGGCCCCGGCGGCTCCCGGTGCGGGGAGAGATCCTGGTCGAGCCGGGGCGCCGGGTCGGCCCGGACGACGTGATCGGCCGCGACTCCTCCGAGCAGAACCTGCACGTGCTGAAGCTGGAGGTCGAGCGCGGTGAACTGCAGGCCACCCTGCTGAAGCAGGTGGGCGACCCGGTGCGGCGGGGAGAACCGGTGGCGTATTCCACCTACCTGTTCGGCCTGGGCTACCGGGAGTACGTGGCGCCGGTGGACGGAACGGTGGTGGAGATCCAGCCGCGAAACGGGTTTTTCGTGATCCGCCAGCCCCCCACCGCCGTCAGGGCTCTGCTGGCGGGCACGGTGGCCCTGGTCTGGCCGGGGGAGGGGGTGCTCCTGGAGACCATCGGGGCCGTCGTCGAGGGCACGGCCGGCTTCGGCGATCCCACCTGGGGCCGGCTGCACCCGGTCGCCGAGACCGGCGACGGGCGCCAGGCGCTGGCGCCGGGCCACCTCGGCCCGCAGGTCCGGGGGCGCGTGGTGGTGGCCCGGACGTGGCCCGACGACCACAGCCTGGTCCAGGCGGTCAGGTTCGGCGCCCGGGGGGCCGTGGTGGGCAGCGTCGACCGGTGGCTGCTGCGCGGGTTCGCCAGGCTGATGACCGGCCTCAGCAGGGAGGAACTGGAGGCGCGTTACTACACGCCCGCTCCCGAGGGGGACGCCGGCTCAGGCGCCGGCACCGCCCGCGATTCGGCGGGCGGCGAGCCGGTCACATTCACCCTGGTGGCGACGGAGGGCTTCGGGCGCGTACCCATGCGGGAGGAGGCGTGGGCGCTCTTGCTCCGGGCCGCCGGCAGGCCGGCTTACCTTGACGGCCGGGTGCGGATCCGCGGCCAGGCGGGAAGACCGGAGGTGGTCGTCCCGGACCCGGAGGTCACCGACGCCGATCCCGTGACCGAAGAATCCGGCCGGCCCGGAGCCACTGCCGCGGCCGTGCAAGACGCCGGGCAGCAGGCCATGGCCCGGCTGGCAGAAGGGGCCCGGGTCCGCCTCATCGGAAAGACCCGTTTCGGGGCCACCGGACGGCTGCTGAGCCTGCCCTCCGAGCCTCTCGCCCTGGAGACGGGACGCCAGGTCCCGGCGGCCCGCGTGGCGCTGGACACGGGCGAGGAGGTGACCGTTCCCTGGCAGAACCTGGAGGTCATGGTCCACTGATTCTACCCCTGGCCGACGGCCGGGCTCCCCGGCTCCTGGGCCCGGTCTTCATCGCCCCGGGCGCGGCGGTCATCGGCGACGTGGTCCTGGAGGAAGAGGCCAGCGTCTGGTTTGGCGCCGTGCTCAGGGGTGACATCGAGCCGATCCGGGTGGGCCCACGCACCAACGTCCAGGATCGCGCGGTGCTCCACACCGATGCCGGCTTTCCCACCACCATCGGGGCGGGGGTTACCATCGGCCACGGGGCGACGCTCCACGGCTGTACCGTCGGCGACGGCGCCCTGGTGGGGATGGGCGCCATCGTGCTGAACGGCGCCGTGGTGGAGCCCGGCGCGATGGTGGGTGCCGGAGCGCTGGTTCCCGCGGGGCGGCGGATCCCCGGCGGGATGCTGGCCACCGGCGTCCCGGCCCGGGTGGTCCGGCCCCTGACCCGGGAAGAAGTGCACGAACTCGACGCCGGCCCCCGCCGGTACCTGGCCCGCTGGCAGGGACTGTACCACCGTGTCGGTCATACCGCCTGACCTGCCGCTGCCCCGGTTCGAGAGCCGCCGGCCTTTGACCGCCGGGGTAACCCGGCGCGGCCGGGCGTGAATCGCCATTGAATGTCCCCTGTCGCATGTGGTATCGTCACAGAAAACAGACGGCTGCCACACCAGGCAGCCAGCCGCCGCCGCGACGGCCGGGGCGTGGCCGGCGGGTCACCGAGGGGGATCGAGCGTGGCCAGGGGGCAGAAGATACTGGGTCCGCCCGGCGGCGTGGCGGCACCGGCGGAGGCGACGCGCCGGCGCGCGCGGGCCACCGGCGGGCCGCAGCCGGCCGGCGATGGCAAGGTCTGGCAGGTTGGCCTCTCGTTTGACGACGTCTTGCTGGTTCCCGCCCGTTCTGAAGTCCTTCCCCGCGACGTGGAAACGGTCACCCGGTTCACCCGCGACGTCCGCCTCAACATCCCGCTGGTGTCGGCGGGCATGGACACTGTCACCGAGGCCCGGATGGCCATCGCCATCGCGCGGGAGGGCGGTATCGGCGTCATCCACAAGAACCTCCCCATCGACCGCCAGGCGGCGGAAGTGGACAAGGTCAAGCGCTCCGAACACGGCGTCATCTCCGATCCCTTTTACCTTTCGCCCGCCCATCGGCTGCGCGACGCCCTGGAGATGATGGCCCGCTACCACATCTCCGGCGTGCCCATCGTCGAGAACGGCGACGCCAAGGGGGGCCGGCTGGTGGGGATCCTGACCAACCGGGACGTCAGGTTCGAGGAGGACTCCGACCGGCCCATCGCCGAGGTCATGACCAGGGAGGGGCTGGTGACCGCCCCCGTGGGCACCACCCTGGCCGAGGCCAAGGAGATTCTCAGGCGGCACAAGATCGAGAAGCTGCCCCTGGTGGACGAGGGCTTCCGCCTGCGGGGACTCATCACCATCAAGGACATCGAGAAGGCGAAGAAGTACCCCCACTCGGCCAAGGACGCCCGCGGACGCCTCCTGGTGGCGGCCGCCGTCGGGGTGGGCGCCGACGCCCTGGAGCGGGCGGAGGCGCTGGTGGCGGCGGGCGTTGACGTGGTGGTCATCGACTCGGCCCACGGCCACTCCCGCAACGTCGTCGCCATGCTGAAGGAGGTCAAGCGGAAGTTCCCCGACCTGCAGGTGGTGGCGGGCAACGTCTCCACCGCCGAGGGAGCCCGCGACCTGTGCGAGACCGGCGCCGACGCGGTGAAGACCGGCCAGGGTCCCGGCAGTATCTGCACCACCCGGGTGGTGGCGGGCATCGGGGTGCCTCAGATCACCGCCATCCTGGAGACCGTCGCGGAGGCTTCCCGGTTCGGCGTGCCGGTCATCGCTGACGGCGGGGTCAAGTACTCGGGGGACATCGTCAAGGCCATCGCCGCGGGCGCCGACTCGGTGATGATCGGGAGCCTCTTCGCCGGGACCGAGGAGGCCCCGGGCGAGCTCGAGATCTGGCAGGGCCGCAGCTTCAAGGTGTACCGGGGGATGGGATCGCTGGGGGCCATGAAGGACGGCGCCCGGGACCGGTACTTCCAGGACCACGAGTTTTCCGAGGCCAAGCTGGTGCCGGAAGGGGTCGAGGGGCGCGTCCCGTACCGGGGCCCGCTGGCCGAGACCATTTACCAGCTGGTGGGCGGGCTAAGGTCCGGCATGGGCTACTGCGGCTGCCGGACCATCGCCGAACTCAAGGCAAAGAGCCGCTTCGTGCGGATAACCGGGGCCGGCCTGCGGGAGAGTCATCCCCACGACGTGTTCATCACCAAGGAGCCGCCCAACTACAGCGTGTACGACTCGGCTTACGACCGCCGCTAGAGTTGCCGCGCGCCTCGGCCCACCCGGCGCCCCGGCGGGCCCGGGCGCTGCCGGTCTCAGAGTTGCGAAGGGTCGTCGACGAACCGGACTCCGGCGATCTGGTCCACCCGCAGCGCCAGGTAACGCTTGCAGTGGCGGCACTTGATGACGATGGTGCTGGCGGCGCGCAGTTCGGCAGGGGGTGGCTCCGCCGCCCGGGACTGGGTGTCGACCGCCGTCTGGCAGAGGATCTTTCCGCATCGGCAGCGGACGTGGCGGAGTTCCGCGGTGGTGGCACCGGCGTGGGATTCCAGGGTTTCGTACTGCATATCGCGGGCTCCTCTCGGGAATGCCCGGCCACCGCGCCTGAACGACCGGCGGCAGGGTCGTCCTCAACCGGCTCCAAAGCGTTGCCCAGGTCTTGCACCCGCCTTGCAAAAGTGAAAAAATTCACAGAGTCCTGGCAGGTTCAATCTACCAGGGCTTTTCCGGGCTGTCAATAAGCCGTTGGAATCAGTACCGCTGGCCGCCGGCCATGGGCCTCGTCTACTACGGCTTACCGGAGCAACTGGTCCACGAGGGCCACCACCACCCCGAGCAGGACCAGAAACACCACTACCTGCGCCAGGCGGCCCACCCCCGAGGCCAGCTTGATCCAGCCGGAGTCCGACTCGTGGGGCAGCACGCCGCCGGCTTTGCGTTGGACCGCCATCTAACCTTCAGTCCTCCTCGCTCTTGCCTTGCCAGGATCGGAGCTACCGGAGCCCCAGCGGGTCCAGCATTCCACAGCCGCCCAGGCCAGGGTCAGCATCAGCAGGCCGCACGTGCCCGGCTGACCAGCGCCGGGCTTGTCTCCGCCGCCGCCCACCGCCACGGGTCCACGCCCACCCGGGGGAAGAGTCCCAGCCCCTGCAGGACGATGAGTCCCGCGGCGATGACAAGTTGCGTCGCCACCGTGCCCAGGGCGTCTCCGGGACCCTTTCCAGCAGGGCCGCTACCGGCCACGGCCGCCCTCCTCCTTCTTTCGGGTCGGGCATGGCTCGCTGGCCTGATCTGGCCTGCGGATCGCGTCCTCGGCTCAGCGTAACAGTTCGGGAAGCACCCAGAGCAACACGATGATGCTTATTGCCGCGTACAGCAGGATCTGCACCCAGACGAAGGCCGCCGGGCTCAGTCCAAACCAGCGCCTGGGCGGCTCGGGGGGGACGTGGAGCAGGCCCAGGGCCTCGGCCTCCAGTGGGTGCTCGTGCCACATCCTGGCCACCGACATCTTGCCCGTCAGCCACACCTTGGAACCGGGGAAGACCTCCGGGTCGAAGTGGACGAAGAAGAAGTGCCCGTAGGCCAGGGACAGGAGCGCGATGAACGCCTCGTTGGAATGGACCACCCGCAGCGCCGAGATGGCCCAGCGGGGCAGGGCGTAGGCCGCGACCTCCGGGAACCACAGCACCAGCCCTGAGCCACCCATGAAGATGAAGCCCCAGAAGACGGCCAGGTACTCGAACTTCTCCAGGTAGGAGTAGCGGCCGAACCGGGGCCGGTCGTCCCGGATGCCCAGGAGGTAGAGCCCGTGGTGGAAGGCGTCCTTGAAGTCCTGGAACCTGGGGAGCATGTCCCAGGTGGGCCCGTGTCGCCGGACATACCAGACGAGATAGCCGATGTGGTAGAGCCCGGTGGCCACCATCATGACCGCCGCCGCCAGGTGGACGTAAAGGGTGTTCCTGATGCCCCCCAGGAGCCGCATGGTCAGCATGGCCGGCGGCGCGTCGGGAAACTTCATGGAGAAGCCGGTGACGATGAGGATGCTCACGCTGATGAACAGGCCCAGGTGCTGGAGCCGGTGGTGGATGTTCCACCGCTCGATCTCCCGGGGAACTGAAGCGGTTTGCTCCCCAAGGTCCAGAGCCCTAGTGGCCATGGCGACTGCCTCCTCGGCGGTTCAGGCGCTTCAGCCTGCGCACCAGTTCCAGGACGACGATGGGCCCATCCTTGACCACGTCGAACAGGATCAGGGCCATGAAGAACTTGTACACGGCCCACATGGGGAAGGCCCGGTCCCGATCCCGTGGTGTCACGTGCTCCAGGCCCCGGGCAAAGTTGGGCTGGGCCAGCCGGTGGCACCGGGCGCACGTCTCGGGGACGTTGTCCGGGTGGACCGTGGACCGGGGATCGGTCATGGCCAGGACGGCGTGGGGCTTCCCCTCGTGGCAGGAGAGGCAGTCAGGCGCCCTGTCCCAGCCCTTGCGGTAGGTCACGCCGTGGAAGCTGTATTCCCAGCTTGGCCGGATGCCTTCGTGGCAGGCCAGGCAGCGTTCGGGGTCACGCCACGCCACGTCCCTGGTGAGCCCGGTGTGGGCCAGGGCGGCGGGGGCCTCAAGGGCCAGGCCGCGCGCGGGCCCGCCGTGGCAATCCCGGCACGAGGCCGCCAGCCACCCGTCCTCCAGGACCGACCGGTGGGCGCTGGACCGGTAGCCGTTGCCGGGCTCCTCGTGGCAGTGGCTGCAGTTCTCCGCCATGCTCAGCCAGAACTTGCCCCGCTCGGCGGGCGTCCGCCCGATGGGCTGGACGGCGTGGGCGGTGTGGCAGCTGAAGCAGTAGGCCAGCCGGCCCGAGGCCGGATCGGCCTCGGCGTGGACGCTCTCGCCGAAACCCTTGGCCGGCTCTTCGTGGCAGGAACGGCAGGTCTCCAGCCGCGACTCGGCCAGGGCCAGCAGGGCGGCGGGCCTGTTGGCGGCCGGGGGAAGTCCCTCGTGCCCCGGGTGGCACGTGAGGCAGCCAGGAGCCTGCGGGTCGGGAGAGCTGCCGTCCAGGCCCGCATGGGCGCTCTCGGCGAGCGACGCGCCGGCCTGCTGGTGGCAGGTGGCGCAGCGCGCCTCGATGTCGCTGCCGGTGGCCACCGGCGGCATGTCCTTCGTCTGGGACGTGGCCCGCCGGTCCGTGGCGGGCAGGTGGCCGGCATGGCAGTCGGTGCACGTGGCGGCCGGCCGCCCGTCGGGAGCGGGAGCCGCGTGGAAGCTCGTCAGGAACGTCTTCACCGCCTCGGCGTGGCAGCCGGCGCACCTCTGGTCCAGGGCTCCCGCGATGCCGAGGGCCGCCGGCATTTCCTCGGGCGGTTTCGCCGCCGGATCGGGGTGGACCCCGTGGCAGCTGGCGCAGCTCACGCCGGCCCCGTCGGCGGTCCCGGGGCCGTGGGGGGTCCCGGCCAGCCTCGCGGCGGCCGAGGCGTGGCAGCTGACGCACGCCGCCCCGGTGGCCACCACCGGGTCGCCGGCCACGCCGTGGCTGCCGTGGCAGGTGACACAGGCCACCTGGGCGTGGGCCGTGCCGGCCAGGCGGGCCGGGACGGCCTGGTGACAGGTGGCGCAGGCCGTGGCGGCCCGGCTCGGGGCCGCCGCCCCGGTGCCGGTGGCGTGGCCCCGGTGGCACGAGGCGCAACTGGCGGCGGGCAGCCCCGTCGCGGGGCTGGTGGCCCCGTGAACGCTCGAGGCAAGCTCCCGGCCGGCCGTCCGGTGGCAGGTGGCGCAGGAAGTCGTGGTCGCCTCCGGCCGGCCGACAAAGTCCAGCACCGCGTGGCTCCGGTGGCAACTGGCGCAGCTGACCGGTCCCTGACGGCTGACCGCCCCCTGGTGGGGCGGGCCAAGGCCCGCGGCGGGGCCCGGGTGACAGTCGGCGCAGGTGGAACCGATCCGGCCGGCCAGGGCGGTCGCGGGCAGGATGCCGTGGGTCCCGTGGCAGGTGCTGCAGGCCGGCAAAGGCGCGCCCTCGGGCCCCGCCGCCGCCAGCCCGTGGGCGCCCCGGGTCACGTCCGCCGCCGGGCCCGCGTGGCAGGCCGCGCAGGCCGTCTGGGTCACCGGACTCAACCGGGCCGGCAGCCGCGGCACGGCGCCGGGAACCTCAGGCCTCGGCGCGTGGCAGTCGGCGCAGGTGGCCCTGGGGCGGCCGCCAGGGAGGTCCGGGCCGTGGACCGGGCCCTCGGTCAGGCTCTCCCGCCAGTCGACGGCCGGCTGCTGACCGGCGGCCGGGCTTGCTCCCGCCCCGCCGGTGCCGAGCGACGTGAGGATGAAGAGGGCCATGACCCCGGCGACGGCCACTACCGCCGTCCAGACGCCCGACAGCCCCCGGGGCCACCTTCGGGGCGCACCGCAACGCGCGTCCGCCGTACCCATCAGCCAGTTCCCCCCAGTACCCCGGCCTACCGGACCGAGGCGGCCGGCGCCGAACGCCCGGGCCGGCCCACCTGGTGCCGGTGATCGACGAAGTCCACGGTTTCCAGGCCGGTGATCCACAGCACCATGAACCGCTTGCAATGGCGGCACTTGACGACGATGGCCCGGCTGGCGACGTTCGGCGGGCCTTCAGGCAAGGCTTCGGGCAGGACGACGGCGTCGGGTCCCTCGTCCGCCAGCTCGGCCAGGATCTTGCCGCAGCGACAGCGCAGCGGCAGCATGGGCATCCGCCTCCTCGTCCGGCACCGGGCCCGGCCTTCCGCCCGCAGGCGCCGTCCTGCGACGGAAAGGCCGGCGGCGCCTCCGCCGGCCTCTGGGGTTCCGAACCTCCGGGCTGTCCGGTATTCCGATGTTCTCCAGCCCGCTCCGAGGACGCCCTCTAGCGCGGGTCGCCCCCGCGCCCGGGCGGGACGGCCCTGAGCCGGTTCAACAGCGCCTCCCGCTCCCGGTGGTATCCGTCCTCGTCGATGGTCCCCGCCTCGAAGGCGATATCCAGGTCGGCCACGGCCTCGATCAACGCCTGCCGGTCCTCGGGTGCGGGCGGTCGCCCGGCGGTGGTGGCCGGCGAACGCCGGCGCGCCCTCAGGCCCACCAGGACGACCAGGCCAATTACCAGGGCCAGGGCCGCCAGACCCGCCGCCCCCGAGCCCCCGGGGGCTTCCATCAACCGCTGCCAGAGACCGGGACTGGCTCCGGGAGCCACCGCGGGCCGGCCGCTCCCGCCTGCCTCGGCCGCTCCGGTGGCGGGCGGATCGGGGTTTGGCCGGAGGACGAGAGTCAGGGCCTGGTCCGCCGGCAGGGATCCGAAGGCCCAGGCGTCGTAAATCCGTCCTCCCATCTCGAGCTGGCCGGGGGCAACCGTCTCTCCCGATGCCGCGTCGGCCACCCGTAGTGAGCCCAGGGGGGCCAGCACGAACAGGCCGTCCACCGGGTAACCGGGGGTCCAGCTCAGGCGCGCCTCGCCCTCGGCCGTCCAGTCGAGCCGGTACGCGACGGCCACCAGCTTCTCGCCGGGGGCCAGGCCGGAGGCGTCCACGAACCCGTCCGGCGTCTGGCTCCCCGGGGCGACGTCCGCCCCGCGCAGCACCGCCAGGGCCGTGTAACCCTCGGGCAGCCGCACGTCGAGAGCGCTCTGGGCCGTCTCGCCCGGGTTGTAGAAGGCCGCCATGTGGACCGCGGCCACCCCGTCGGCGTCCGGCGTCAGGACCAGATGCGCGCCGCTGATGCGGACCGCCTGGTCCTCAGCGGCCACCGGCGTTCCCAGGGCCAGGACCAGCACCATCACCAGCGCCAGGCCTGTGGTCAGCGCGAGACGCCGGGCACCGCCGGTGGCACGGGCCACGCCGCGCGACAGACTCCTCACGGGCGGCTACCCCCCGCAGGCGTGCCGTCCGGCAACTGGCCGCCACAGTGGTGGCAGTAACGCTGGCCGGGGGACAAAAGCCGCGTGCCGCAGGCCGGGCAGAAGAGGGCACCCGGCGCCCCGGCCTGCGGGCTCCCCGCCCGGCGCCGGGCCACGGCGGCCCGGATCTCGGCCTCGATGCCGGCATCAGCCGATGGCGCCGGTCGCCCCCCGGCTTTCTGCCCGGCCGCCCCGGTACCGAGCGCCGCCTTCAGGCGCCGGTAGTCTTCGGCGCCCAGCTTATCCATACGGTAGTCGTATTCCAGGTCCGCGAGTTCCCGCGCCAGGTCGGGCGCCCCGCGCTCGGCCGGTCCGCGGTCACCGGACCGGCCCGCCCGGACCGGCAGCGTTCCGAGCCAGCCGGCGGTGGCCGGACCGGCCCGCCCGAAGAGGGGCCGCCCCACGTACAGCAGCACGGCTGCCGCCAGCGCGGCTCCCACCAGGCTATCCACCGCCATCTCCTCCCGCCAGGGGTTCCGCCTGTCCGCAATCACGCGACGCCCTGCCGCCCATGATCAACGCCCACCTCCGGCCGCCGCGTCCAGCGAGGAGCGGGCGCGTCCCCTGGCTACCTGCCGGGCCTGGGGCCAGGCGGCGAACACGGTGCCCAGGATGAGGCCGTACATTCCCAGCCAGAGCCAGGCCATGAGCGGGTGAAGCTGTACCTTGAAGGCGGCGATCCGGCCGTAGTCCTCCCACCCGCCCAGGATGACGTAGAGGTCCTCGCGAAGGCTACCCAGGATAGCCACTTCCGAGCGGGGGTTTTCGGACTGGGGGTGGAACTCTTTGGCCGGCCGCAGGGTTCCGACCTCCCGGCCGCCCCGGAGCACCAGGAGGTCGGCGTGGACCACGCTGATCCGCCCCTGCTCCTCCACGGAGAGGCCGCGGTACTGCACGGTGTAGTCCCTGAGCGTCAGCGACTGCCCGACCTCGAGGGGGGCTTCCACCTCCTGGACGAAGGCGCTCCCGCCGACGATGCCCACGATCATGAAGACGACGCCCACGTGGACCAGGTAACCGCCGTAACGGCGCCGGTTGCCGCTCAAGAGCCGCCATACGGCTGGGCCCGCGGGATCGCCCGACAGCTGCCGCCGCACCGCCACCGCCCGGGCCACGTCCAGCACGACGGTGGCCAGGGCGAACACGGCTGCCGCCAGGGCCAGAGCCGCCCAGAACCGGTCGGGACCCAGGCTCGCCACCAGGGCGGCGAGGGCGGCAACGCCCGCCACCAGGGGCCACAGGAAGTTCCGCGCCAGGTTCCTGGCGGACGCCCGGCGCCAGGCGATGAGGGGGCAGATCCCCATGAGCAGCACCAGCAGGACGCCCACGGGCACGGCCACCCGGTTGAAAAACGGCTCGCCGAGGCTTACCGTCTGGCCGGTGAAGGCCCGGGAGACCAGGGGATAGACCGTCCCCCAGAACACCCCCACCGCCATGGCCAGCAGGAGCAGGTTGTTCAGGAGGAAGCTGGATTCCTTGGACAGCGGCGATTCGAGGCGGTGCTCACCCGCCAGCAGGTGCCGGCGGCTGATGGACAGGTATAACGACAAGCCGGCCGCCGCCGCCAGAAAGCCGAGGAAGTAGTGGCCGATGGTCGTGTCCGAGAAGGCGTGGACCGACGCGAGCACCCCCGAACGGGTGATGAAGGTGCCGAACACCGTCAACAGAAAGGTCACCGCGATGAGCCCGACATTCCAGAGCTTGAACATGCCCCGCCGCTCCTGGAGCATCACCGAGTGGAGGAAGGCGGTCCCCGTCAGCCAGGGTAGCAGCGCGGCGTTCTCCACCGGGTCCCAGGCCCAGAAGCCGCCCCACCCCAGTTCCGTGTAGGCCCACTGGGCGCCGTAGATCATCCCCACCGAGAGAAACAGCCAGGCCCACAGGGTATACGGCCGGGTGGCCCGGATCCACGCGTCGTCCGTGCGCTTCAGGAGCAGCGCCGTCACGGCGAAGGCGAAGGGGACGGTGAAGCCCACGTAGCCCAGGTACTGGGTGGTGGGGTGGATGAGCATGCCCGGGTTCAGCAGCATCGGGTTCATCCCCCAGCCGTCGGGCTGGGGAGCCGGCAGGAGCACGAAGGGGTTTGACACAAACGCCACCAGAAAGCTGAAAAAGCCATTGATGGCCGCCATGATGGCCAGGGCGTGAGGCGTCAGCTCCCGGGCCTGGCGGGGCGGGAAGGCGGCCACCAGGGCCGCGAAGCCCGAGAGCACCCAGGCCCAGAAGAGCAGCGAGGTCTCGGCCGAGGCCCAGAGCCCGGCGATCTTGTACTGTAGCGGCTGGTCCGAGCGGCTGTGGTAGAAGACGGCGGCCACGTCGAACCGGTCGGTGACGAACAGCGCCACCAGGGACAGAGACGCCACGGTCAGCAGGCCGAACTGGGCCAGGATGGCCCGCCGGCCGCTTTCCAGGTAGCGGGCGTCCCGGCGCCACAGGCCGATGACCAAGACGGCCACGGCGCAGGCCGCTATCACCGCTGCGGCCAGCAGGCCGGCACGGCCCAGACTAAGCACGCCGGGCGCCCCCCTTCTCGGAGCGGTTGCGTCCGAGGGACTCCCGGCCGCCCCGGTTTGCCCTTGCCCTGCTGGGGGCTGCGGGTTGGCTCACGGGCCTCATCCTCCTCGCGTGGTCCCGGCGGGGGGCCGCCTTTGCCGCCCCCCGCCGGGCATCCCTCAGGCGTTACTTCCCGACGCTGTGGACACCCCGGGCGTGCTTCTCCGCCCAGACCAGGTCGCGGTTCTGGTGGCAGGAGAGGCAGGCAAAGCCCAGCGACACAAAGTTGCGGGCCCGGGTGCCGTCGTCGGTGAACATGCTGATGGCGCCGTAGGTGTTGATGCGCATCAGGTGGGTCCTGGCGTCGCCCTTGTACTTGCTGAAGGCGACCGCGTTCCTGACGGCGTGGGGCATGTGGCAGTCGATGCAGTCCACGCCCACCAGGTCATGGGTGCTGTCCTTGAACTTATCGGCGGCCGACGTGTGGCAGTCGGCGCAGGTCTTGACGATGGAGAACTCTACCCGCTTGTGCGGGTTGTGGCAGTCCACGCACTCCAGGAACCCGTGGGGGCTGGCCAGAAGCTCGTTGTACTGCTCCCGGTGTTCGATGAACCCGCGGCTGGCCGGAACGACCTTGGGGTTCCCCCGGACGTGGCACTGGCCGCACATGGCGGCCGACCGGTCCACCTTGACCAGGCTCCTGTCACCGCCCGAGGCGACGTGGGCCGCCGCCGGGCCGTGGCAGGCCTCGCACTGGACCCCGGGAAAGACCCAGGTGCCGACGATCCCCGGCAGGCCGTCCTGGCTGCCCGCCTTGGAGAAACCGGTGTTGTGGCACTGGCCACAGGCATACTTCGTGACCTTGCCGGCGTCGTAATTGGACCACTTGCCGGTGGCCAGGTTGTACTGGTTGTTGCCCGGCTTGCCGTCGGTGACGGTGATGATGTAACCGTTTTTGTCCATGTACCGGGCCTTCCAGCGGTAACCGCCGATGACGTAGGAAATGTCGTCCCAGCTATAACCGGCAGGAAGCGGGAGCGGCCAGAATCTGGCCACCGAAGCCGGCTTGAGCTTCCAGGGATGGCTCGAGGCCATGAAATCGCTGTAGTGGGCGGGGTGACACCGGAAGCAGGCTTCCGACCCGGCGTACTCCGAGGCCGGCTCTCGAACCTCAACCCCGGCGGCCGGAGCGGAGCCGGCCAGGGAAAGCAGAAAGGCAGTGGCCAGGACAGCGACCACCACTGCGTGGAGGCGGCTCTTCATTGGCTTACTCACCTCATTGCCCGCATCTCGGGGGCCGCCGCCGGGCCGGCGGCCCCCGAGACGCGGAACCTTGGCCTGCCATCCGTTCCTCCGGCCCCGGCGCCCGGCGGAACCGGCCTCCGGGTCCCTTACTGGGTGGTCCCGGTGGCCTTCAGGAACGTCTGCAGGTCCTGCTTGACCTTCTCCAGGATCACGATGGCGTAGTCGAAGTTATGGGCGCCCTTCGACCCGTCGTTGGAGACCATGGTCCAGTTGGTGTAGGCGGTGTCCACCAGCCGCTTCAGGTCGGCCGAGATGGCAGGCGTAGCCTTGACCCTGGCCTGGGCCTGGTCGAGGAGTTGCTTGGTCTCGAACAGGCTGGCCGACACGGTCTCCTGCCACAGGTCGATGTACCGCTGGCGTACTTCCGGCGGTGACGAGGCGTGGCAGATGCCACAGCTGTCGGCGATCAACCCGGCCGCGGCCGCGTCGCGAGGCATCACGACCTGGAGACTGTGGTTGGATCCGGTGTAGCGGCCCTGCCTGGTGGGGACCATGTGGCAGTCGACGCAGGTCACCCCGTTGGTGTAGTGGAAGCTCGGAATGCTGGCCACTCCGATGGCGCCGACGCCGCTGTAGAGCGGCAACTGACGCCGGGCGGTGGCTCCCGGGGCGAACGTCCCCGTGGCCGGCACGCCGCCGTGGCACGGGCTGGTGCAGGCCTCCTCCCGCGACCAGCGTAGCTGGGCGTGGTCGGTGAAGCCCTTCTCGTGCATCACGTGGCACACCGAGCACTCCACGCTGTGGACCGCGTCCTTCAGGGTGACGACCTGGCCGGCCCTGGCCAGGACGCCTTCGGCCGAGTGGCAGGTGACGCAGTAGTCCCGGGCGTGCCCGGTGGTCAAGGGCGCCGCCAGGGCCTTGGCGTGGGCCGAGCCCTTCCACGTCTGGTACTGCGGCCGCCCGCCGTGGCACGGCTCGCAGACCGAGGCGCTGAAGCTCAGGGTGATCTTGGCCGGGTCGCCCCGGGCCAGGATGTGCTCCCTGCCGGCCCCGTGGCAGTTCTCGCAGCCGATCCGGGTGTCGGCGAAGGTCCTGGTGGCCGCGGCGAAGCCCACCGTGTGGCACTTGGCGCAGCCGTCTTCCCACGACCGGGCCCGCCAGGTGGCCAGGTTGTATTCCTTCCAGGCCTTGGCTTCCCGGTCCCAGTAGTAGGGCAGCACGTAGTGGAGCCCGTCCTCCAGCTTGACCAGGAACCGCTCCTGACGGGGGATGCCCATCACGTAGTGCGCCTGAAGCAGGAGGTTCTTGTACTCCGGGTTGGGGAAGGTGGTGAAGTCGGCCTGGACCGCCGGCCCCTTGGCGTCCAGGATCATCATGGAGTGGGCCGTGTCGCGCCAGCCCTCGTACTGCTTGACGTGGCAGCCGAGGCAGGCTTCGGAGCCCACGTGGGCGCCCAGGGTGAAGCGACCGGGGAGCTGGGTCCGCCCCAGCAGCCGCAGCACGACGGCGGCCGCCTGGGCCCGGGTCAGGTTGGCCTTGGGGTTGAACAGGGTGGCGCCGTTCTGCACCTGCCCCTGCAGCAGCTTGTGCTTGGCCGCCGTGGCCACGTAGCGCCGGTAAGCCAGGCCGATCTGACTACGGTCGGCAAAGCCGGCGAGCAGGTCCTCGGTGGCGGCGCTGGAGAGCCCGTTGGCCTCGGCCTCCAGTCCCTGAGCGATGACCAGGTACTTGGCGGCTTCCTCCCGGGTGGTGTAGGCGGCCGGGCTATCAACGGTCACCGGTTTCCCGGCGTTGGCCAGGATTGCCGCGAAGTGGGCCTGGACGACGGGGTCGTTCGGCCGGAAGGTCCCGTCGGGGTATCCTGAGATCAGGCCCGCCCGGGCCGCCTCGGCGACGATGGACTCCGCCCAGTGCCCCGCCGTGTCGGTAAAGGCCATTACCCCGGCGGCCGGGACGGCCACCAGGACGAGGGCCAGCACCACAGCCACGGCCGTCCGGTGGAGATGATGTGGCAACGCGTTTTCCCTCCCTTCTTCTGGCGTCTGTGCCACCGCTTCCGCCTTGCGGAGCGGGGGACATCCGCTGCTCCAGAGGGGGAGTTCCGCTCACCCGCCACGGCGGGCCCGGCCCAAAAGACGTGGCCAGGCACCCCCCGAACCGGGCCGCCCGGGTTGCGTCCGGGACACCGGGCAGCGGCCTCGTGGCTCGTGGCGCCTGGCCTTGGACTCCGCATTTTGTGAAATTATTCACTTTTCTCGGGTCAGAAACGGGCAGGCCACCCCACCCTGCCCGCTGCCATTATGTGTTGCGGATTCCTTGCGTTGCAAGGTTCCTTCAGACTAGTACGAAGGATGCCTGGTCCGTTCGGTCCATTGGCAGTGTCCCGGAGCCAGCTTAGAATGAACCCGCAGTCGGGGACGCGCCGGGCAGGCCCAACTTGATGGAGGTTCGGCCCGATGACCAGAGGCCTGCGCATCGTCCTGGCCCTGAGCCTGGTTGCCGGCGCCATCGGCTACCTGTTCGTGTCGGCCGCCCGATCCAGGGTGGTCTACTACACCGTTTCCGAGACTCTCACCCAGCTGTCATCCCTGGAAGGCCGCCGGATCCGGGTGGCCGGGGCCATCGACCGGGAGTCGGTGGACTGGCGTCCCGGCGAGGTGACCCTGCGGTTCAACCTGATGGAGGGCGGCTTACGGCTGCCGGTGGTCTACCGTGGCCTGAAGCCCGACCTGTTTGACAACCCCGGCGTCCAGGCGGTGGTCGAGGGGAAACTGGGCGCCGACGGCACCCTCACCGCCGACCGGCTGCTCATGCAGTGCCCGTCCAGGTACGAGCGGCCGCCCGACCAGCCGCCGCCCCATCCGCCCACCGAGCCCCAACCGGGCGGAGGAACGGGTTAGATGCGGCGCGTGGGGCCGTTCCTGGCCGTGCTGACCGTCGCCCTGCTCCTCTTTGTCTTCTTCCGCGGCCTGGCCGGCGAGGGACGTCCCGCGGCGCTCGGAGCGGCACCGGTGGCCGACCTGACCCTGGCGCTTCTGGACGGCGGAACCCTGGACCTGGCCGAACTGCGCGGCCGGGTGGTGGTGGTAAACTTCTGGGCCGCCTGGTGTCCCAGTTGCCGGGAGGAACCGGAGGTCCTGACCTGGGGGTGGCGGTACTACCGCTCCCGCAACGTCGCCTTCGTGGCCGTCTGCGTGCAGAGCGACCCCGAGGAAGCCCGCAAGTTCGCCGTGCAGCCCGGCGAAGGCTACTATGCCGGCCTCGACGAGACCGGCCGCTGGGCCCAGGTGTTCGGGATCACGGGTGTCCCCGAGACCTACGTGCTGGACCGGACCGGCCGGATTGCCGGCCGGTGGGTGGGGCCGCTGACCGCGGCCGCCTTGCGCAACCTGGTGGAGGCCGCCGGCAACTGAGCCTCGAGGTTCACCGGCCCGACCGCCCCATCGCGGCGGGTCCGGCCGCCCGCCGCGCGGTCTGG
>DYFQ01000030.1 GCA_020725105.1 Symbiobacterium thermophilum | reverse complement strand
GGGCCCTCCGTGCGGCGGGCTACGGCCCGGGCCAGCCGCCGGGCGTGGCCGCCCGTGGCCTGCCGGCCTGGGCCGTGGCGGCCCTGGCCCCCGCCGTCTGGGCCACCGCCGGTCTGGCCGTCCTGGTGGCGCTACCCGGCGTCAAGCGGCGGTGGAGCCTCCCCGTCCTGGCCCTGGTCGCCGGGGGCGCCACGGCGGGCTTGACCCTGGCCGTCGGCGACCCGGGGGTCCGGTTTCTCGTCCGTGAACTCCTGGCGCTCGTGGCCGCGGTGGCGGTGCCCGCCTTCGCCACCCTTGGCGCCCTTGCCCCTGGCGCCGGCGGCTCGTGGTGGCCCTGGCGCCGCCTGCTCCTGGCCACCGGCCTCAGTCTGTCGGGAGGGCTCCTGGTGGCCGCGCTCCTGGCCGACCCCGTTTACGTCGCGCAGGTGCGCCAGTTCCGGGGGGTCCGGCTGGCCCTCCTGGCCCCCGCGGCCATCGCCGGGCTGGCGGTGCTCGCCCGCTCGGGTCTCCTAGCCCGGCGGGACCTCCTGGCAAGACCCGTGAGCCACCTCGGTGCCCTGGCCGCCCTGGGCCTGGCCGGCGCCCTGGCCCTGGCCGGATTCCGGGCCGGAAACTTCCCGGTGGTGGGCGTGACCGAGTGGGAACTGCGGGCGAGGGGCACCCTGGAGCACTGGCTCCTGGTCCGCCCCCGGACCAAGGAGTTCCTGGCGGGGCATCCCGCCCTGGTGCTGGCGGCCGGAAGCCGCTGGACGCCGCCGGCCGCCGCCGCGCTTGCCGTCCTGGCCGGGCTGGGGCAGGCGTCGGTGCTCAACACTCTCGCGCACGTCCACATCCCGCTGGGCATCAGCCTGGTCCGGGTGGTCAACGGCCTGGTCCTGGGCGCGCTCACAGGATGGGCCGCCCTGACCGGCTGGCGCCTGTTGCGTTCCCGGTTCCGGGCGGCGGAAGGAGGAACTTCCGGTGGCCGGCCCGTCAGGTGAAGGCAGGCGGGCGGGCGCGGCCCTGGCCGGACGCGCCGGCGCGGCCGCCGGCCTGGCGCTCGCCCTGGCGGCGGTGGTGGCCGCCGCCAGCCTGCTGGCACTCCGCGTTCCCGCCGAGTGGGCCGCCCGGACGGTGGAGGTGGTGGCCGACCTTCAGGCCTTCGAGACCGTGGCCAGGGCCGAAGGCCGGCCACTTGACGACGTGCTGGCGGTCCTCGGGTCGGCCGGCGTCTCCGGCCTGGGCGTCGGTGAAGTCACGCCGCGGCGACTGGTCTGGTCTGGCGAGACGAGCCTGTTCCCGGGCGCCGCCCTCCGGGCCCTGGCCGCCCAGGCCGGCGGCCTGGACCCGGCCCTGGCGGGACTGGCGGCCGGGCCCGGGTTCTCTCGAGCCCACACGTACCTTCTGTTCGACCGCCGGGCCCTGGCCGAACTCGCCGCCGCCGAGCTTTGCCGCCAGTTCTCCCCCTGCACCCTCCAGGCCCTCGACGGCCGGTGGGTGCTGCGCGTGGGTGCCGCCGTGGGCCGGGTGGCCGACACGGGCCTCGGCTTCTGGCCGCCGGACCTGGCCCTGGCGCGCGCCCGCGGCCTGAGGGTGGTGATCCGGCCCCGGGACCGGGGCCAGGGCGCGGCCGAGCTTCGGGACGGGCTGGTCCGGGTGCTGGCCGGTACCGTCCCGGGACCGGTGCTGTTCGCCGGCGCCACCATTCCCGCCCCCGGCGGTGACCTGGGGGCTACGGCCGAGGTCCTCCGGAGCCTGGACCTCACCCTCGGCGCCGTGGCCCGCCCGGACGGCAGGGGTCACGTGGCCCAGGCCGGGCTCGCGGGCCTGGTCCGCCTGGCGGAGGGGCGGGTGGTCAGGGTGGCCAGCGCGCCCCTGGAGTTGCTGGAGAGCGTGACGCCGGCGGCGCTGGGCGACTGGTGGGTCGCCGCCGCACGGCAGCACAACGCTCGGGTCATCTACGTCAGACCGCCCGAAGGGCCGGACCCTCTGGGCGCCACGGTGGCCGCGCTCGAGCGACTGGCCCATCGCCAGGCTGCCGCCGGCTGGCCTTGGGGCCCGGCGCGGCCCCTGCCCGCCGCCCGTCCGGAACCCTGGCAGCGGCTGGCCCTGGCCGGCGGCGGACTGGCCATCGGACTGTGGCTGGGTCGGCGGCGGCCGCTGCTCTCCGGGCACCTTGGCGCCGCCGGGCTGGGTCTGGGCCTCCTGGCCTACGCCGCGCTGGACGTCGCTCTGGATGGCCGGCGGCTGCTGGACTGGGTGGCGCTGGCCGGCGCGGTGCTGGTGCCGGTGGCCGCCGCCAGCGCGCTGTGCCAGAGGTGGCGGCGGCGGTTGAACCGGCCGGAGGAGGCCGGCGCCGGCGGGCCTCCCGCCGTCGTCACCGGCCTGGCCGACGTGGCGCTGTTTACGGCGGTCTGGCTTGGCGGCGCCCTCTGGCTGGCCGCCGTCACCAGCGACGTGGCACTGTGGCTGGGTTCCCGAACGGTTCCCGGCACCGGTCCCGCCGGTGCGGTGGTGCGCTGGAGCGTGACCGTGGCCGCGGTCCTCGCGCTGGCCGCGCCCGCCCCCGGGGCCGGCACCACCCGCCTGGGGTCGCTGGCCGCCGCCTCGCTCCGGCCGCTGACCCTTGGCGCCGCCGTTGGCGCCCTTGTCGCCGCGGGTGCCCTGGGGCTGGGGTGGTGGGCCAGCGAGAGGGGCGCCGAGACACTGGTTCCCGCCGTGGAGGCGCTGGCCGGAGCGCCGCCCCGGCCGGTCGAGGCGCTGCTGGCCTATCCCGCCATCATGCTGGCAAGCTGGGCCGCCCGGCACCGCCCGGCCTGGCTTCCGTGGCTGGCCGCGACGGCGGTCCTCGGACCGGCCTCCGTCATGGCCGACCTCCTGGCGGGAACGGTGGCCGTGTGGTGGCTCTTGTGGCGAAGCTGGACGGGTGTTGTGACGGGGGTGGCCCTGGGCGCCGTGGCCGTGCTGGTCGCCGGCAACCTGACGCGTAACCGGGGCGGCTAGCTACCGGCCAGCAGTTCCGCCGCCAGGACCGCGTTTCGCCGGGCGCCCCGGCGGAGGTCCTCCAGCCGTTCCCGCAGGGTGCGGCGGCCGGCGTCGCCCGCCGCCAGCAGGGTCTCGACCGTGCGGACGGCCGCCGCGGGGTCGAGCGTCCGGATGTCCCCCAGCGAGGGCTGGCCCACCATGGCCAGAAACGCCTCGACCTTCGGGTCGTAGGCGATGCCGACCACCGGTACACCCCGGGCCGCGGCGAAGATCAGGCTGTGCAGCCGCATCCCCACCAGCACCCTCAACTCGCCCGTGACGGCCAGCAGTTCCTCGGCCGAGTACTGGCCACGCAAGACCACGGCCGGCCCGCGCATGCGCGACCGGACGCGCTGGGCCAGGTCGAGGTCGCGGGAGTGCTGCATCGGAATGAACACGACCTGCAGGCCCAGCCGGCCCGATAACTCGTCGGCCAGGGCAGCCACCAGGTCCTCCGGCGGCGCCACGTGCCAGGGCCGCAGCGAGATACCCGCCAGCGGCCGGCCTGAAGCCGCTCCCTCCTCGGCCAGGATGGCCAGGGCGCGGGCCCGGGCCGCCGGGCGCAGGGAAAAGACGGGATCAGCCGTGACCTCGACCCTCGGCCCACGAACGCCCAGCCCGGCCAGAAGGGCCTCCGACTCGGCATCCCGCAAGGTGATGGCCTGCACGCCGCTGATCACCTGCCGCACCAGCCAGCGGTTGAGCGGGCGCCGGATGGGCCCGATGCCGTTGGCGTACAGCATCACTGGGACCCCGAGGGCCCGGGCCGTGCGGATGACGGTCAGATAGTAAAGGAGGGAGCGGGTGCTGGTGGCGTCCTGGAGCAGGGTGCCACCCCCACTGATCAGCAGGTCGGCCCGGGCCAGTTCCCGCAGCACCGCCACGGGATTGAACCGGTCGACGGCCTCCACCCCCAGTTGCCGGGCGGTGGTCCGGGGATCCCGGGACAGGATCACCAGCCGTACCCCCGGCACCTCGTCACGCAGGTCCTGCACGATCGCGGAGGCGATGGCGTCGTCGCCAGCGTTGCCAAAGCCGTAGTAACCGGAGATCAGCACCCGCTTCACGGCGCCGCGCTCCCCGCCGCACCGCCGCCGCCAGCCGGGTCCCCGGCGGCCCCGCCAGCAGCCTCGGTCAACAGGCGGTGGCCCGCCAGGAGCACCCCGACCAGCAGCCAGAAGGTGAAGATGATCTTGGGCATGTAAAGTACGTGCTCCACCAGGCCGTGGAACAGCAGGCCCGCCAGAGCCGCGGTCAGCGCCGCCATGACGGCCCCGGGGCCCGCCGGGGCCCGCCGGGCCCAGCCCGCCGCCAGCTTCACCAGGGCGGCGACCAGCCAGAGGAATACGGCGAAGCCGACGATACCCAGCTCCACCAGGAACTCCAGATAGAGGTTATGGGCGTGGTACGGCACGAGGAAGCGGCTGTAGAAGGGGCTGACCGTCATGAACGCCTGGTAACCCAGGCCGATGCCGGTGGTCCAGAAATCTCCGATCATGCGCAGCGAGATGTCCCACACCTGGACCCGGTACAGGTTGGAGCTGTCCTCGAGGCTGACGATGGATGCCAGCCGGTTCAGCACGAAGGACGGAGCCAGCAGGCTCGCGGCCGCCAGCACGAGCGCGAGCAACCCCACGATCCGGCGGTCTCTCAGCCAGGCGAAGACCACAAACCCCGCCGCCAGCGCGACCCAGGCGCCCCGGGAGAAGGTGAGGACCAGCGCGCCGGCCAGGGCAAGCCAGACCGCTCCCCAGGCCAGCCGGGCCAGCGGGCGGGAACTCGCGTAAGCCAGGCCCAGAGCCAGCGGGGCGGTGAGCAGGAGGTACTCGGAGTACACGTTGGGGTTGCCGAAGCTCGCGTAGACCCGGACCAGCCCGGGGTGCAACCGCGGGTCGGTCCAGGCGGCCTGCTGCGGCGCTCCGGTAACCGCCTGGTAGAATGCGTGGGCGGCCGTGAGCGCCGCCGCCAGGGTGACGACCGCCAGCAGGCCGGCCAACTGGCGGCGGTCGCCGGTCGCCCCGGCCACCGCCAGCGCCAGGGTCAGCCCGAACCCCTGGAGTACCAGGTCGCGCAGGCTGCCGGCCGGGGTCACCGACGTGGCCGCCGCCAGGGTGATGACTGCCGCGAACAGCACCAGTGGGAAGGTAGCCGGCGACGGAACCGGCCGCCAGCCCCCGGTCAGGAGGGCCCACCCACCGGCCCAGATCACGGCGAGCGCCACCGGCAGCCAGGTCTTGTCGTTGGTGACCAGGGGGACCAGTACCGCCATGGCGCAAAAGCCCCACAGCGGACTGCTGGCAGGGGCGCCCAACCGGCCCAGGACGCCGGCCAGGGCCACCAGCACCCGGCTGCCCCCGAGCGAGCCGGCGATGAGCCGCCGGACCCGGCCGGCGGCAGGCGCCGGTCCCGCCGCCGGCGCCGGCGTACCCCGCAGGGCGGAAAAGATCCGGGAGTCCCCGGCCGCCGCGACGACCGCCCGGTGCAGGGCAAGGTAGGCCCGTCCGGCCAGCCGGCCGGCTTCCCGCGCCAGCCCGGCGGTGGCCGACCCGTGGGGCAAAATCCAGGGAGCCCCGAGCCAGGTCACTACCCGGCTGGTACGGAACCCCGCGCCGGCGCCGGCGGCCAGGGCCGACGCCCAACGCGCCACGTGGCTATGGCGGACCGGCACTCCCAGCCGCTCCTTCACCCTAGCGTATCACCTCGATACCGATCACCCGGGTCAGCACAAGGTAGCGGTCTGTCTTGACCCGCATCTCCGCACCTACCCGCACCTGCTGGCCTGCGACGCTGATCGCCTGTCCGGTGACCATGGCCTGCCCCTCAACGGTAAGGATGACGTCGTACCGGCCCGGCACCACCGCCTCCACGATCCGGCCGTCGGCGGTGTTGACGAGTTCCACGGCGGGGCTGACTTCCACGGCGGTGATGGTCCCCACGGGCAGGCTGGAGTTGTGTTCCAGCAGCGTCTGGCCGGTCTGGATCACGCGGGTCGTGTACTCCCGCACCTTGTTTATCTCCAGGGTCAGTCTGACGGTCTCTGGTTCGCCCACGACCCGCCGGTTGACGCCGGCCACCTTGTATCCGGCGCCGGCCACGACGAAGGCGACGAGCACGACAACAGCCAGGTCGACGATGTTGATGCGGCCGAAAAGCCGGCCCCGCTCGTCCAGCAACCTCAAGTCGGGTCTCTCCCTCCGGCGCTTCACCGCGCCAGGATGGTCTCGTAGATCTCCAGGTGCCGCCGGGCCATGGCCTCGGCGGAGAAATGTTCCCGCGCCCGGCGGTAGACCGCTTCGCCCAGCCGGTCCAGGCGCCCCCGGTCCCGCAGGGCCTCGACAAGGGCCGCCGCCAGGGCCGCCGAGTCGCCCGGGGCGAACAGAAACCCCGTCTCCCCGTGCCGGATCAACTCGGGAATACCCCCCACCGCCGTGCTGACGCTCACCTTCCTCAGCCGGGCGGCCTCCAGGATGACGTAGGGGAAGCTCTCGGTGTACGAACTCACCACGTTCACGTCCAGGCCGGCCAGGAAGGTGTCAACGTCTTCCAGGTGGCCGAGAAAGTGCACCCGGTCGGCGATGCCCAGCCCCCGGGCCAGGGCCTTGAGCCGCGGCAACTCGGGCCCGTCGCCCGCCACCAGAAAGCGCACGGGCTCCTCGCCTCCCAGGGCGTCCAGCACCTGGCGAGCCGCGCGGATGAACACGTCCTGCCCTTTGACGGGATGGAGCCGGCCCACCGTCCCCACCAGCCGGCCGCCGGGTTCGAGCGGCACCCCCCGCCCCGCGACCAGGGCCTGCCAGTCCCCGGCCGGCATCTGCCGCTCGAAGTCGACGCCATTGTAGATCACAAAGATCCGTTCGACAGGAAAGCCACGGGAGACCAGCATGTCACGGAAGCTGCCGGATACGGCCAGGAAGTAGTCCATGGCGCGCAGCGCGGCGGCGTTCAGCGTGGTGAAGACAAACTTCTTGTATGGCTGCCCCTCCCAGTCGAGCCGGTAGTCCGAGTGGACGGTGGTGCACAAAGGCACTCCGAGCCAGGGCTTGGCCAGGGCGGTGACGAAGTTGGCCCGGCCGCCGTGGGCATGAACTACCTGGTACCCGCCGGAGCGCACCAGCCGCACGAACCGGGGGACCACCGAGAGGTCGAAGCGGGCCCGCTGGCGCAGGAGCACGCAGTCCAGACCGGACGCCAGGGCCTCCCGGTAGAAGTCGCCGGCCATGAAGCACACGACCGGAACCTCGACCTCCCGCCGGAGCCGCCCCAGGAGGGTGAGCAGGTGGGTCTTGGCGCCACCGCTGTCGCCGCCACTGATGACGTGTAGCACCCTCACCCGGCCTCGGTCGCCACCTTCCCCGGCCTGCCGCGGAACCAGGCCGCCGTCCGGAGCCATTAGCTGCGACTAGCAGTTCACCGCACCATGATACCGCATCCTGCCTCGGCGCGCAGGATCATGCCGAGCCCGGTCGCAGGGACTCACAGCCAACCCAGGGGTGCGGGCCACCGTTCTGTGACACACTTGTGCGTGGCAGGAAGAACTGGAAACGAACCTAAAGAATAGAAACGCGCGCCATCGTCCATTCTGGTACGCGCGGCCCGTGGTCCGGGAGGTATGGAGATGACTTTCACCGTCGCGGGGACGCCAGGCAGCCCCAGGCTCGAGTGGCTGGCCGGGGGGCTCCGGCAGGTTCTGGAGGCCAATGGCTACCGGCACGTGGAACAGGGCGCCGACGACGTGCGCCTGGTGCTCAACTTCACCGACCCCGAGCGGCCCCGGCCGTACCGCCGCAAGGCCCAGGCCACCTTCGTGGTGACCGTGGTCGAGTCCGCTACCCCCACCGACAACGTCTTGAAGGCGGGGTACCCCATTCTCGTGCGCGCCCTGTCCAACCTGGTCATCTACCTGGTTGACCGGGGTGACGACTTCGACACCCATTTCGTCACCCTCGAGCAGGGCCACTACCCCATCGAGCGGCGGTCGGCCGACGACGCCGGGTACTTCGCGCAACTCTTCCGCCGTCTGGAACCCCTGGCCGCGTCGCAACTGGTCATCAACAACGAGTTTCACACCGACCTGCCTGAGGAGTTGTGGGACGGGGACGAGATCACCGGGCAACTGCGGCTGGCCGGCCGGAAGCTGGACGCCTGGCGGCTCTTGCCGGCGCCCTTCCCCATCCACGAACTCCTCAGCCCCCAGGACCTCCGCCACGTGAAGCGGCTTTACGGCATCGGCGGGTTGAGCTATGGCAACCTGAGCGCCCGCAGGGACGCGACCCGGTTCTGGATGAGCGCCAGCGGGGTGAACAAGGCCGACCTGAGAGTCATCGGCCAGGACATCCTGCTGGTCAAGGGTTTCGACCCGGAGCGCAACGTGATGCTGCTCTCGGTGCCGCCCCACCTGGAGCCGCGCCGGGTTTCGGTGGACGCCATCGAGCACTGGATGATCTACACCGAGCACCCGGAGGTGGGAGCCATCATCCACGTGCACGCGTGGATGGAGGGTATCCCCTCGACGGAGGTCAACTACCCCTGCGGCACGGTGGAACTGGCCCGGGCCGTGGCCGAACTCGTGCGTCGGACCGATGACCCCTCGCGGGCCGTCATCGGCCTGAAGAACCACGGCCTGACCATCACCGGCCGCAGCCTGCAGGACATCTTCGAGCGGGTCGACGGCAGGATTCTCGCCCAGGTACCCATGGGCTAGGCTAGCCCAGCAGGCCCCGGATCAGGTTGGCCTTGGAGATGGCGCCCCGGGTGATCCAGGCCATGGCGTCCTCCGGTCCCAGGAGCCGCCGGGCGATGACCGGGACCGCGACTCCCTGCTCCGCCAGCTGTCGTGCCTTGTGGCGCAGGTCACCGAGGAAGGACGCCAGGTCCGCAAGGGCCTGGCGTCCGTCTCCTACGGGCCCGCGGTGGCCCGAGTACAGGGTCGTCACGGGCAGGCCAGCCAGGCGCGTCAGTGACTCCAGCAGCGCCTGCCCTTCCTCCTTGGAGTTCATGTAGCGGACCCGCCGGCCGAGCCACACGTCCCCGCTGAACAGCCAGCCCCGGCCGGTCTCCAGGAAGACCACGTGGTCGGCGGTGTGGCCGGGCGCCGGCAGCACCCGGAACTCGAAGGGGCCGTGGCGGAAGGTGTCGCCCAGCGGCGCGGCCCTGACCGGCCGGGGCCTGCCCCACACGACCCGCCGGTAGAGCTCGATGGGCCGCGGCCTCGCCAGGTCCTCAAGGCTACCCGGCGGAGCCAGGACCTGGCAGCCGAGGACCTCGGTCAGGGCGCCGGCGGCGCCGGCGTGGTCCTCGTGGTGGTGGGTCAGGACGATCCGATCCACGCCCTGGCGTCGCGCCCAGGCAACAAGGTCCCCTTCAACCCAGCGAAAGCCCGCGTCGATCAGCAGCCCGTCAACCCAGTAGGCGTAGGCGGGCAGCAGGGCCCTCCCCGCCACCACCCGCCGCATCTCCACGGCGACCACGCCGTCCCGGTCCCGGGTGACCCGGAGCACAGGCTGCCCGCACCCCCTGCCTGTTGCCGGTGACCCTCGTCAGCCGGCGGCCGTCCCCGCCGGCACGTCGCTAGACGGTGATGACCTTCTTCGCGCGGAACTGGGCCTCAACGATGTCGGCCATGCCGCCGGCCACCCCGGCGGCCAGCCGGTCAGCCAGGTCGAAGTAGTTCAGGCAGGTGGTGCACACGATGAGCTGTACCCCTTTTGCCTCCAGGGACCTGAGGAGGTCAAGCACCGGGGAGCCCTCGACCACCAGCTTTACCCCCTCGCCGTAGAAGCAGACGGCGGCGGGCGGGGCGTCGCTCTCGTCAAGCAGCTTCAGGTAGATCTCTATCAGTCTGAGCTGCAACTCCCGGTCGGCCTGACCCATGCCGTAGCGGGTCACCAATACGACGGTTCCGCCGGTATCGGGATATTCCACCATGGCGCTGGGGGCCTCAAGCGGCCCGGCACTCGGGGTCCGCCCAGAACCAGTCAGTCCGGAGAGCTTCACGGCCCGTCCTCTCCCTCCCAACGGAGCACCGCCTACGGTTTCGGCCGTCGGGCCCGGCTCTCCTCCGGCAGCCGTCTGCTCACCCGCCGGCAGGCGTTGACAAGAAGCCGACGCCTTCGTAACATAGTAAATGATTCCGATAGGAACACTTAGATATGCAACCACTGACCCATAACCCTCCGATGCCGGCGGGTGGACTGGAGGAAACGGTCATGGCAGCTCGCCCGGGCCCCCGCGTCACCGTTGCCGCGGCGCTGGTCGTGGCAGCAGCTCTGACGCTTTCCGCCAGCTTGCTGGCCGCCTGCGCGCCCGCCCGGCCGCAGGCAGCCACCTCCCAAGCCGAGGCTCCGCCCGAGTCGCGCCGGGTGGACCTTGCCTTTTGCAGCCAGCTACTGTGCGTGCTGCCGTTCGAGGTGGCCAAGAACCGCGGCTTCTTCGCCGCCGAGGGGCTGGACGTCAACCTGATCTACATGAAGGGCGGGCCGGTGGCCGTGAACGCTCTGGTCGGCGGGAGCGTCCACTTCATCAGCGCCAGCATGGAGGCTGTCCTGCAGGCCGTCGACCAGGGCCGGGACCTGGTGCTCCTGAATTCCACCGCCCACCTTCCCCTGTTCGCCCTGGTCACCTCGCCAGATCGCGCTAGTGAGATCCAGTCCGTGGCCGACCTGCAGGGCCGGCGGGTGGGAGTGGGCAACCTGGGGACGGCCGATCACGCCCTCGCTCAGTACCTGGTGACCCGGCACGGCCTGAACCCGGAACGGGTAGAGTTCGTGCCCCTCGGGCCCAACATCTTCGAGGCGCTCCGCAGGGGCCAGGTGGACGCCGCCATGGTTCAGGAGCCTGCCCTCACCCTCATCGGCGCCGAAGGGGGCCGGATCCTGGTCAACCTGATGAAGACCGACGAGGCCGAGCGGTGGCTCGGCGGCCGCTACCAGCACATGGGCCTGGTCACGCGGCCCGACGTTCTCGTGGATCAGGCCGATACGGCCCGGCGGATGGTACGGGCGCTCGGCCGGGCGATGGAGTTCATCCACCAGAACCCCGGCGCCGAGATCGTCCGCTACGTGCCGGCCGACCTGGTGCCCGGTGGCGACCCAGCGGTGCTGGCCGGAATCCTCGACCGGGTCAAGCAGGACCTCTACGGTGACGGCGGGCGAGCCGACCCCGACGCCGTGGCCAGGGTCGTCAACGTGCTGCACCAGGCCGGCCTGGTTCAGCGGCTGGACCGGCTGGATCCCGGCCGGATCGTGGACGATCGGTTTGTGCCGGGGGGCGGCCGGTGAGGACCCCGGGGGCAGTAGCCCCCGTCGTGCCGCGACCGGAGCCACCGCCCGCTGCCGCGGGCCGGGTGCCACGGATTCGCCTGGAGGGGGTCGGCAAGACCTTCCACGGCTCCGGCGGTCCCTACCCCGCCATCGGCCACGTGGACCTGGCCGTCGAGGCCGGAGCCTTCGTCGCCATCGTCGGGCCGAGCGGCTGCGGCAAGTCCACCCTGCTCCGGTTGGTGGCCGGGCTCGACCGGCCCACGGCCGGCCGGATCACCCTTGACGGCCGGCCGGTCACAGGGGTGAGCCCCACCGTCGGCATCATGTTCCAGCAGGACGCGCTTTTGCCCTGGCGCACGGTCCTGGAGAACGTGGCCCTGGGCCCGCGGATTCGCGGGGTGAGCCGGCCCGAGCGGCTGCGGCGGGCGCGGGCGTGGATCGAGCGGGTGGGGCTCGGCGGCTTCGAGGCCCGGTACCCGGCGCAGCTGTCAGGCGGCATGCGCCAGCGGGCCGCGCTCGCCCAGGTGCTGGCCTGCGAGCCCGAGATCCTGCTGATGGACGAACCCTTTGCCCACCTGGACGCCCAGACCAGGCGTATCCTCGAGGCCGACCTGCTGGCGCTGTGCGCCGGCGGCTCCCGCACCGTGCTCCTGGTCACCCACGACCTGGACGAGGCCGTTGCCATGGCCGACGCGGTGGCCCTGATGACGGCCGGCCCTGCCAGCAGGATCCGGGCCGTCCACCGGGTCGGCCTGCCGCGCCCCCGGGACCTCAACCGGGTCCGCTCGGAGCCGGCGTTCACCCACCTGTCGCGCCTGCTCTGGGAACACCTGTGGGAGGAGGTGGGCCGGGGCCGTGAGCGGTAGGCTGCTCCCGGTTCTCCGGGCCGCGCTGCTTTTCGGCCTGCTGGCGGCGTGGGAGTGGGCCGCCCGCTCCGGCGCCCTTGATGTCCGCACCTTCAGCGCGCCCACGGCCGCAGGCCGGCTGGTCCTTGAGCAGTTGCGCTCGGGCAGCGTCGTACCCCACTTTCTCGCCACCCTTCAGGCGGCCGGCTGGGGATTGGTACTGGGCTTTCTGGCCGGCGCGGCCCTGGGCTGGCTGGCCGGCACCGTCCGTTGGTTCGGCCGGCTGGTAGAGCCCGTGATGCTGGTGCTGAACGCCATCCCCCGCGTGGTGCTGGCCCCGGTGTTCATCCTCTGGCTGGGAATCGGCATCGCCTCCAAGGTGGCTCTCAGCTTCTTTCTCGTGGTGGTCCTGGTGTTCTTCGCCGTCTACGGGGGGCTCAGGGAGGTGAATCCCGCCCTGGTGGACCGGGTCCAGAGCCTTGGCGGCTCCCGGTGGGACCTGCTGAGGGAGGTCCAGGTCCCGTCGGTGCTGGCCTGGGTCTTCTCCAGCCTGCGGGTGACCGTCGGGTTCGCCTTCACCGGGGCCGTGGTTGGAGAGTTCATCGCCTCCAGCCGGGGGCTGGGCTATCTCCTCAACCTGGCCCAGAACACCTACAACGCCACGCTGCTCATGGCCACCGTCGCCCAGATCCTGGCCACCGTCCTGGTCCTCTTCGCCGCCCTGGAGTGGGTGGAGCGCCGGGCCACCCGCTGGAAGCAGGGCTGAGCTCAGCGCGCGGACACGGCGCGGGCATGCTAGAATGAGGCAGCCGAGGAGGTGGCAGCCGTTCCGCGCCGAGCCTGGGACATACGCCTGGTTTACCTGTACCTGGTCGTCTTCGTCACCCTGATCGTGCTCATCGTGGCGGGGACCGGCATAGTACGGGCCGTCGCCGACATCTTCCTGCCCGGCGGCGACCATCCCCCAGATGCCCTCCCCAGACCCGTCCCCGGCGTCGGACCCTGGGAGCCCGGCCGCCCCGCGCCCGACCCCGAGCTGGCGCAGGCTCAGCGGGAGCACGAAACGGCCCGGGCCGCCGCCTTCCGCAGGGCCCAGGGAACCCGGCGGGTTGCCGATGGCCTGGCCACCGTGGCGGTGGCTCTCCCCGTCTACCTCTATCACTGGCGGCGCATCCGCGCCTCCGAACCGGGAGACTAGCCGTGCGCACCGGCTGGACGGTCCGCAACATCTACCTGTACCTGGTGGCCTTCGCCACCCTGATGATGGTGCTCGGCGGGACCGTCGGCCTGGCCCGGACCCTGGTGGCCCTGGCCCTGCCCCTGCCGCAGTACGTGCCCGGACCGCTGGAACTTCACGAACGCGCGGCCGCCGAGGGCGTTACCGTGGCCGAACTGGAAGCCCGGCTGGCCGAGGAACGGGAACAGACGCGGCGCCAGGAGCGGGCGGGCACGGCGCGCCGCATCGTCGACGCCGCCGCCCTGGTCCTGGTGGCGCTACCCGTCTACCTTTACCACTGGCGGCAGATCCTGATCGCGGGGCCCACACCGGAACGGGCCGGGTCGGATGCCTGACGCGCCGCGCCCCGCGGGCACCCGCCCCCGCCGCGGGGTCGCGGCCGGCCGGCGGGCGAAAATGCCTACCAGCCGGTGCGGGTCGATGTAGCCGTCACCAGGGCCGAACAGCCCGCCCGCCACGTCGCCGACAACCACCCCGGGCACCAGCGCGGCTATGCCGTCAGGGTCAAGTACCCGCGGTCCGGCAATACCCAGACGCCGCTGGGTTTCGACGCTACGCCGAAAGCTGGCCAGATCGGCCGGTGTCCGCCCCAGCCGCAGGTAGCCGTGGCGGACAAAGGGCAGCCTGGGTCTCCACCACCCCGGCCGACCGGCCGGACGATCCGGAGCACAGGTGGTCCTTCTCCAGGAGCACCGCGTCGGTGATGCCCCGCTCGGTCAGGTGGTAGAGGCAACTGGCCCCGATGGCCCCGCCGCCGATAATGACGACCTTGGGACCCATGTCAGCCACGTCGCGGCGCCCGGGCCTAGTATTCGGGCGGCTGGACCCCGGCCAACCGCAGGTAGGTGTAGAGCTGGCCGCGGTGGTGGGCCTGATGAACCAGAAAGACGAACAGGGTCTCGAGTACCGTGCGCTCGGCCCACGGGAACTGCACCCGCCGGCGAAGCTCGTCGTAGTCCAGCCCCTGGTAGTAGGCGCGCTCGGCCTCGGTGACCAGCCGGTAGACGCCCAGGATGTCGTCGCGGGTGGGATAGTCGGCCAGGGTCCAGCGGTGCTGGCCCCACTGGCCGCCCTCAAGCACGTCCAGCATCATCCGCTGGGAGGCTACCAGGTGCAGCGCCACGTCGCCGAAGGAGCGCAGGTCCGGGCTGAACCGGTAGCCGATCTGCTCCTCAGGCATGCGCTCGATGGCCTGCACGGTCTTGCGCCGCAGGAGCTCCCAGATCGAGAGAAAGATGCGTTTCTCTTCCACGTTGGCCGGCCTCCCCTTGTCGACGTACTGAAACTCGCCTTCGGCAAACTGCTTCCACCTGACCTCGCACTTCCCTTGCAGCCGGCCGGTCAGGTTCGCGTTCTCCGCCGGCGGCCACTGACGTGTTCGGACAGCAAACCAGCCAGCCCTCGCGGGCATGGAGGGAAGCGCCATGCGGGCGGCCAAACTTGCACCAGGGCCGCGGCGGGCGGCCCGACGTTTGGAGTGAGGTGAACACAGATGGAGGACCGGTGGCAACGGTTGCGGGAGCTCTACGCCGAGATAGACGACCTGCAAAACGCCGCCGCCGTGCTCAGCTGGGACCAGCAGACCTACATGCCGCCCGGCGGGGCGCAGGCCCGGGCCGAGCAGCTGGCCACCCTGCGCCGCCTGGTTCACGAGCGGGCCACCAGCCCGGAACTGGGCAAGCTCCTCGAAGAGCTTGCCTCCGAGGCCGGGCGGCTGCCATACGACTCCCTGGAGGCCAGCTTGCACCGGGTTGGACGCCGCAACTACGAACGCGCGGTGCGGGTGCCTCCCAAGCTGGTGGCCGAGATAACGGTCGCCAGTTCCCAGGGTTATCACGCCTGGCTCAAGGCCCGCGAGGAAAGGAGCTTCGGGCCGTTTGCCGCCCCGCTGAAGCGCCTGGTGGACCTCCAGCTGGAAGTGGCCGACGCCCTGGGCTACGAGGAGACCCGCTACGACGCCCTGCTGGACCTGCGTGAACCGGGCGTGCGGACGCGGGACGTGGCCGCCCTCTTCGCCCAGCTCAAGGCGGAACTGGTGCCGCTGGTGGCGGCCATCGTCGACCGCGGCGCCCCGCTGGACGACTCCTTCCTCTACCAGCCCTTCGACGAGCAGAAGCAGTGGGACTTTGGCATCGAGGTGCTGGAGCGCATCGGGTTTGACTTCAAGCGCGGCCGCCAGGACCGCTCGGCGCACCCCTTCTGCACGTCCTTTTCCCCCGACGACGTGCGGCTGACCACCCGGATGCGCCCCGACGACCTGGGCTACGCGCTGTTCTCTTCCATCCACGAGGCGGGGCACGGGATGTACGAGCAGAACGTCCCGGCCGAGTTCCGCCGGACCCCGCTGGGCGGCGGGGCGTCGGGGGGCTTTCACGAGTCCCAGTCCCGGCTGTGGGAGAACGTGGTGGGCCGGTCCCGGGGTTTCTGGGAGTACTTCCTACCCCGGCTGAAGGAGGTCTTCCCGCAGCTCGAACCGGTATCCCTCGATGCTTTCTACCGGGCGGTTAACTGCTCGCGCCCCTCGCTCATCCGGACCGAGGCCGACGAGGTCACCTATAACCTCCACATCATGGTCCGGTTCGAGATCGAGCAGGAGATACTCAAGGGCCAGCTTCCCGTGGACGACCTCCCGGCGGCCTGGGACGCCAAGATGGAGGAGTACCTCGGCATCCGGCCCGCCAACGTCGTGGAAGGCGTGCTCCAGGACATCCACTGGTCCGGGGCCGGCCTGGCCTCCTTCCCCGCCTACACCCTGGGCAACGTCATCTCGCTGCAACTGTACGAGCGGGCCCTGGCCGACCACCCGGAGATCCCGGAGCAGATCCGCAAGGGCGAGTTCGGCACCCTGGGCGAGTGGATGCGGCAAAACCTCCACGTCCACGGCTCCAAGTTCACGCCGGCGGAGCTGGTCCAGCGGATCACCGGCGGTGGCCTGGACGCCGGCCCCTACCTCCGGTACATCCGCGAGAAGTACACAGAAATTTACCGGCTGTAGGGGGACAGACACCCGCTCGGGCCTGAGAAGACAGGGGAGCCGCCCCGTGGGGCGTCGTAGGCCGCCCGAAATGCCAGCCCGCAAGCCTCCTGGACCGCCGCCGCAAGCTCGGCGGGCCAGTCCTGGCCTCGCAAGGCCCTTTGGGCTCGCAAGAACAGGTCCGGCAGGCAGTGGCGGGGGCCACTGCCGTCGCCGAAACTCGTGAAGAAGAACCGCTCACCGCCCCCGGTGTGGCTTGCGCAATAGTCCTCGCCGGCCTTCGCCGCCCGCTCTTCCTCGGCAATGAGGACGTACCGCCCGCCGTCGGGGTAGGCATGGCCGAGCTGGCCGCTCCTTCCGCGACCACCCTACCGGCCACGGCGCGTGCCGGGGGGAGCACGAGGCGGTCCAGGAGTCCAAGGTCGTCCGCCGTAAGCAGCGAAAAGTTGAGCTCGAACCGGCCACCCTCCTCCCGTACGGCCCGGAGGACGTTTAGACGCCGCATAGAGTCCCCTTCGCTACGACCCCCGTGGCGATCTCCCCCAACCCCTCTCCGGCCAGGTATCCATCCCAGGGTCACCTGGCTCAGGGGTGCCGAGAAGTACTCCGGAGGCGCAACACTGCTTGCACTGCTGCCGCCGTGAAGGGCAGCAGCGCGTCAGTCCACAGCCACCGGAAGAAGTCCCGATACAGGGCGCCAATGAGAACGCCGGGGAACATCACGAGCCAGATGACGAACAGGGGGTCGAGCTCGAACTTGATGCTGAGCAGGGAACCCGCGACCAGTCCGACCATGAGGGCCTGGAGCGGCAGTGGCAGCACCGACCCTTGATCAGCGGAGCGCCGAAGCAAGTGGCTACTGTCGCCGAACGGTGGTGGGTCCTGGCTGACGCGCTGTCCCGGGGCGCGGGGTGGCACAGCTACCCGGCCGGTCCCGTCATCGCCCTGGCGGAACGGCTGGGCGGGACGGACGCCAGGATACAGGCCGGCATCTATCTGCACCAGGCCGCCGATGTATTGAGGAGCAGCTGGCAGCCTGCCCCCGACATGGTCGACGGCATGATCGACAAGGCGCTGGCCCTGGATCCCGATAACGCATACGCCCATTACCTGCGGGCCCTGGTGCACCTGCGGCGGGACGACGCCACGGCGGCGGCGGAGGCTTTGACGGATGCGCGGCGGACCCAGCCGGACCAGCCCGACGTGGCCCACGAACTGGCGATTCTGGATCGCCCCGGGGGCCTTGAGCCCATCA
The DNA here is from genome assembly GCA_020725105.1 of Symbiobacterium thermophilum. Lineage (GTDB taxonomy): Bacteria > Bacillota > Sulfobacillia > DYFQ01 > DYFQ01 > DYFQ01. The sequence goes on along the minus strand of DYFQ01000030.1, from coordinate 17,894 downwards.
TCGACCGGCAGTTGACCATCATCCCCGAAGGGGTCCAGGCGCGGCCCGGCTACTGGGGCGGCCCGGCCGTCTGGTCGCCCGACAGCCGGTACCTGGCCGTCCGCTGCGTCGAAGTGACCCCCGACGAGGTGGCGGCCTACCGGCCCTGCATTCTGAGCGTGCCCTCGGGCGATCTCGAGGTGGTTCGGGTCGATGGGGACCCGGTCGGGTTCGCCTGGCTGCCGGCTGACCCGCCCGGGCTGCTCGTCACGACCCGCGCCGTGAATCAGCGGGACTCGCTGGACCTGTGGGCGGTCAGCCCAGGAGGCAGCCCCTACCGGTTGGCCGCCGGGGGCGAGGACGCGGCCCCCTCCCCGGACGGGTCGCAGCTCGTCTACGCCCACCAAGGGCTGTGGCTGCTGGCCCTGGACACCGACGGCCGGCCCCGGGGCATGCCCCGCCGGCTGACGGACGGGCCGCGCGACCTCCGGCCGTTGTGGGATCCCGACGGGCGGACCGTTTACTTCGCCCAGGACACGCGAGGGGGAGGCGGGGACGGCGCCCCGTCGGAGCAGTGGCTGGCCCGCCTGGACGTGGAGCGTGGCGGGGCGCCGGAGGTCGTCGATGAACCCGCCCGCCACATTATCGAGCTTCGGTGGTTTGAGCCGGGCCGAAGCCTGGTCGTCCACCACGGGTGGGACGACTGGTGGGGAACCGACCTGGTCCGCGTGACCGGCGAGGTCCTGGAGTACAGCGAATTCGATTACGGCCGGGCGGTTCCGGATCCGGCCAACGGCCTGGTCTGGCTCTGGGACTTCCGGAAAGGGCGCCTGGCGGCCGTTCGCCCCGGGCAAGACCCGACGTCGGCGACCGGGCCAGTCCGGGAGCTCCGGCTCACGGGCTGGGACGACTACCCGGCTCTGACGGCCGCGACCTCATTCCATGCCGACCCGCGGGGGCGCCGGCTGGCCTACATCTACAACCGGCCGGGCCCGTCGGCCATCTTCGTCCGGGAGTGGGCGGGCGGCAGTCCGCCCGTGTTCATCCGCTTCACAGGGTTGTCCCAAATGCCGCTCTACTGGTCACCCGACGGCCGGTACCTGGCCGCTTTCGAGGAAGGCGGCGGCATTATCGTGCACCAATTGCCCGACCTGCCCTCGGGCGGTCTCCCCCAGCCGTGAGAGGTAGCCCCCCTGGGGTTACTCCGCTCAGCGGTGCCGCCTGGCGGTTCAACCGGGCGTAGCTCCCACGGTTGTTGCGGTAGAGGCGCACGAACTCCCGGAATAGCTCGGCGTAAAGCTCACGGTGTGAGGGGTCGGGGCTGTAGGTCCGGGCGATCGCCACCTGGTCCGGCACCGCGTCGAACGTGGTAGCGCCGATGCCCACGGCCGCCAGGATGGCGGCACCGCGGACGCCGGCAAGGACCGGATCCCGCACCTGCTCGATGGTGCGGCCCAGCACGTCCGCGAAGATCTGGCACCACAGGTCCGACTTCGCGCCGCCGCCGATGATCCGGATGGGATCGAGGCGCCGGCGCACGAAGGACTCCACGGCCTCGAGGAGCCAGCGGGCGTTGTAGGCCACGCCCTCCAGCACCGCGCGGAGCACGTGGGGCCGCCTGGTGCCGAGGGAAAGGTTGTGGAACCCGCCGCGCACGAACGGGTCCTCGACGGGGGTGCGCTCGCCGACGAGCCACGGCGTGAAGATCACGCCGCCGCTTCCCGCCGGGGCCGTCGCCGCCACGCGGTCGAAGAGCTCGAAGGCGTTGTCCGGGCTTGGGCCCGGTCCCAGTTCGTCGGGGTAAAACAGCAGGTTGTCGCGGAGGAACTGCAGACAGGCACCGGCCGTTTCCTGCTCGTTGGCCACGAAGTACCGCCCCGGAATGGCCGAGGGCAGGCAGGCCATGTTGTGGACCAGGTCCGTCCGCTTGAACGGCACGTGACAGGTGACCCACGACGAGGTGCCCACGTAGATGTGGGGCTGGTAGTCGCGGGTGGCCCCTGAGCCGACGGCCGCGGTGTGCAGGTCCGGGCTTCCCACCACGACCGGGGTGCCGTCGGGCAGCTCCCATGCGGCCGCGATCTCCGGCCGCAGCGGGCCCAGGACGTCGACCGAGGACCGGAGGTCCGGCAGTTTCTCGCGCTCCAGGCCGGCCAGCTTGAGGAGGGCTGCGTCATAGCGGACGCGGGCGAGGTCCCGGTTGTCCGTCACCCAGTGCAGGGTGATCGAATCATGGGAGGCGGCGAACCGGCCCGTGAGCCTGAGGTTCAGAAAGTCCTTCGGTTCCATCAGCTTGTATGCCGAGCGGTAGGTCTCCGGTTCCTCGTGTTTGAGCCACAGGATGTGGGCGACGGAATCCTTGCCGCTGTGAGCGGGAATGCCGGCGGTCTTGCGCACCCAGTGCCACAGCTTGTCGAGGCCGTAGCCCGAGATCCGGACGGGGCCGCCGGTGATCTCCCGGACGTAGGGAACGCCCCGCGTGTCCATCCAGATGATGGCCCGCCGGAGGGGCTCGCCCGCCGCGTCGACGGGAACTGTCCCGGACCAGTGGGCGGTGGCGCCCACGGCGACGATGGATTCCGGCTTCACCTCGCCCCGCCCCAGGAGCCGCGTGACCGCCCGTTCGATGGCCGCCCACCAGTCCGCCGGGTCCTGTTCGGCTCCGCCGCCCGGCAGCACGTGGAGGGGATAGCCGTCGGTCTCGTGGGCCACCACCTCGCCGGACGTCGTCACGATGGCCACTTTGAGGGCGGTGGTGCCCAGGTCGATGGCCAGGATGTGGCGCCGCTGCATGGCCATGTCCGCCGCCTCCTCCCGTGGGAGGCCCGTCGTTCCGCGGCCTCGTCAGACTTCGTACAGGTAATCGAGGTAGGCCTTGAGGGCCTCCCGCACGATCTCCGCCGGCAGGGTGGCCGTCAGGCCATAGATGGCTGCCGCGCCGCCGGGGGCGCCGGGGTTCGCGCGCGCCTCCTCCACGGCGGCCCGGAGGTCGGCCAAAAAGCGCTCCGCGACCCCCGGCCGGGTGTGGCGCAGGGTCACGGCGATGTGCAGCGCGGGCGGGTGGTTCAGCGGGTTCAGGCTCCACCCCCGCTGGCCCATGGCGGCCAGCACCTGGAAGATGTCGGCCTCGTCGGAGGTAAACGCCACGACCCAGAGGGGATCGCCGAGGATCCGCAGCCCGGGAATGGCACGGATCCCTTCCTTGATTGTGCCCGCCGTCTCCAGGATCCGCCGCGTGGCCTCAAGGTAACCGTCCTCGCCCGTGGACACCAGGGCGGCCCAGCATGCGGCGGAGAGCGCCCCCGGCCGGCTCCCGGCCATGGTGGGCGACACGTAGAGGCCCCCCGGCCACTCGGCGGTGGTGTAGTACTGGTGGTGCCGGAGGCGCTGCCCGCGATAGAGGATGACCGAGGTCCCCTTGGGGGCGTAGCCGTACTTGTGGGTGTCCACCGAGATGGAGGTGACCCCCGGGACCCGGAAGTCGAAGGGGGGAACCGGATAACCCAGCCGTTCGGCCCAGGGAAGGACGAAGCCGCCCAGGCAGGCGTCCACGTGGCAGCCGGTGCCGCGCTCGGCGGCGACGGCCGCCAGCTCGGCGACGGGGTCGATGGTCCCGTGGGGAAAGCCCGGCGCCGAGGCGACGATGACGGAGGTGTTTTCGTTCACCGCCGTCCGGACGGCATCAAGGTCGGCCCGGAACGCTTCGTCCACCGGTACCTTCACGAGCTTCAGCCCGAAGTACTGGGCGGCCTTGTCGTAGGCGGCGTGGGCCGTCACGGGGGCCACGATTTCGGGCTGGGCGATGCCCTTTCGCTCCCGCGCCCGGTCGCGGTAGGCTTTCATGGCCAGGAGGATGCTCTCGGTGCCGCCCGAAGTGACGGTGCCGCAAATACGCTCCTCGGGCCCCGCGTCGGGCGGGACCTGGCCGGCGCCGAGCATGTGGGCCGTCATGGCCACGATCTCGGCCTCGAACTTGACGAGGCTGGGCCACAGGTCGGCGTGCAGGGGGTTCGCCTGGGAACACATGGCGTAGACGCGGTTGAGGAAGTCGATGTGATCCTCTTCGCCGTGGTACACCGCCCCCGAGGCGTATCCTTCCCGCCAGCGGGGCACCTCGCGGGCCTCGATGGCGGCCAGTTCACGAAGGATCTCGTCCCTGCTCCGACCCACGGGCGGGAGCCGCGTGGTGGCCGGCATCGCCTGCCGGTAGGGCTTGAGTTGCTCGTCCAGGGTGCTCAATATCGCCGAGAAGTCCATCGCCATGTCCCCCCGGTCGCCTCTGGCCGGGCCCGTGGCTAGCACCCTCCTGTTGCCGGCCGGTTCGGCGTAGGGAGAAGTTCTGGAGCGGCTGGAGAAACCCTGGTGCCGCGTTACTCCGTGGTGCGTGTGGTCTTGGCGCCCGAACGAGCCCACGGTGCGCACTACGTTATCAATGTGCCATAGGTTCGTTTAACTGCTCGGGCAGCGGTGACGACTCAGCAACAGCTCCGTGAGGTCGACGTTCGTCCGTGTATCTGGCAAAACAATTCCCCCGCACTACGAACACAAACATATAGTGGCGATCAACTGAGTGACATACGGCATAGGAATTGGGACTCGGCTGTCAAACACAAAGGGTGGGGGCCAACAACAAGATAGAGTTGACTTGTGTGTAGAGCTCTGGAATCAGGGAGCATGATGATCAACTCGGGCACGACTGTGGCTGATGTGGGCCTTCTAAGACGCGCCGGCCCTTTCCTGCCGGGGCGTCGGGGGAGAGGAGCCATGTGACCGAGGCGGAATTGCGTGCCACAATGGCCCTGGGCCGGGAACAGCGCGGGGCAGAGTTCAAAGGGCCAGGCAAGCGGACAGACAAGAGCTTCCTGGCCAAGGTGGTGCGTGCGATCCTCGCAATGGCAAATAAGCCCGGCGGGGGTGTAGTCGTCCTGGGAGTTGAGGACGACGGTGTCTCACTTCACGCGACTGGCTTGTCGCAGGAAGAAGCTGCTACCTGGTCATACGACCACCTTGCTTCAAGTGTCTCCAACTACGCCGACCCCTACGTGGATTTTGATGTGGCAGTTCATGATCTGGGTGATAGGCTTTTAGTCGTGATTGAGGTTCGGGAGTTCGACGACATTCCCGTTCTCTGCAAGAAGGACTGTGGTCAGACTCTCCGCAGGGGCGCCCTTTACGTGAGGCGCCGGGGGAGGAACGAGACGGTAGAAGTACCGTCGCACGTTGAATTTCGCGAGATTCTTAATCGAGCCTCAGAACTGCTAGCAAAGAAGATAATTGCGAACTACGTTGATTTATCACAGCACGTCCGCCCCCAGGACTCGCCGAAGAACCGGGCCATATCTGCATTTGATCGTGAGGCGGAGGACTTATTGTGAACCAAGTTGCCAACTTGGTCAAGTCTCGCGGCCACTGGATCGTGCGTATCCGCCCGATAGATTACAACAATGAGAGAGTTCCACGCCTCAGTGATCTGGAGGACGCCGTTCGTCGCAGCGCCGTAGAACTCCGGGGCTGGGACTTTCCGCATTATGAGCACCGCACGCGACCGCTCCGAACCGACGAGTACATAGAACAGGAGCTTAGATGGGAGCACTACGTCGAGCTGTGGCGCGCATACAGGAGTGGGCAGTTCATCTCTGTCAGCGCCTTGTGGGGCGACTGGCGTGACAACTCTAGCCTTTGGCCCGCACCGACAGGGTGGAAGGCCGGCTCAACGCTGGGTGTTGAAGACACAGTATTCCGCTTCGTTGAGATTTACGAGTTCGCATCACGGTGGGCACAAGCAGCCTCATTTGGAAAGAGTACCGTCATAGATTGCATATTACGTCGCCTGAAGGGGCGGAAGCTGGAACTGGGTGCCCGCAGAATCGGCTTTATGTACCCACGTACCGCTGCGCAGGACGAGTGGCGCTTTTCAAAAGAGTATGCTACCGCGCTCCTGTTCTCTGCTCCACGCGACTTGGCAATTCCACCTGCGATTCAGTTGTTCGAGTTGTTCGGCTGGGATGTCAACGAAAACATCGTGAGGAGCATTCAAGCCGAGCTGCGACGCTAGTTCCGCGGCGTGCGAGACCGCCTAACTCCAGGATGCCCCAAAAGGCCAGACCCCTCAACGACGCCGCCGTGCGGCGCCTTCAGTCCTGGGCCCTCAGGGCTCAACGGACGGGGAGTAGCTCTAAGGGGTGCGGGGTGACCCCTCAGGGAGCGCAGGACGGTTACGTGGGCGGGTAGGTCTGGGACGTGAGGGGTGACTACGGATTCCGTCTGAAAACTCACCCCAGTTTCTTTCGCCGGACGAAAATTGACCCGTCCCCCAGCGAAGGACACCCCCGATTCGGTCAGAGTCGGAAGGTAGCCAACATCGATGGGAGGCGAGAACAGCCCCTGTTTTAATGGCACAACCCGGAGTTTTTCCAGCAGGAGCAGCCACCAGCGTGCCATCATGCCTTCCGGTAGTTCGTCACGATCGCTAGGTCTGCCCCAGCTGCGCACGCCGGCACAGGCTTGCACGCGAGCTGGATGAAGGCTCTGGACAAAGCCCTGGGCGGCTACTGCCTTGCGTGGAACTTGTATCTGGAGTTTTGGGGAGAACGCGGATGAGGGAGGCCGTACAGCTGATCCGAAGTCAAGTCGACGCCGGCGCCCGTCTGATGACGGTCGTCTCCGGCCGCTGACTCGGCGGGACGCCCTGCTTCCAGGTACACCTCCAACGCCCGCTGGCTGTCCAGGTGCCGTGGCCAAGATGAGATGGAGCACGGGTGCGGACGGAGCCAGCGCGCAACGGTCCCCGCCAGCCAAGTGATGACCCCTCGGAACCACGTCAGTACGACGCTCCCGCGATGCCTCCCCGGGTGCCGGGCTCAGAACACCCGGCGCCAGGGGCGGACCTCCCAGCTGGCGAAGACGCCGGCCTTGCGGAAGGGATCGTTCTCCAGCAAGCCGGCCGCCTCTTCGGCCGACTCGGCCTCGTAAATGATGAGCGCGCCGCTGTCGTCCGCAAAGGGGCCGGAGGCGAACAGCTTCCCGTTGTTCTGGAGCTCGGTGAGGTAGGCGCGGTGGCTGGGCCTGGTGGCCTGGATCAACTCCGGGTTCTTCTGGTAGTTGATGATGGCGGCAAACAGCATATGCTTGCCTCCCGCGGTCGGATTTCCCCTGCTGTCCAGGGCTTTCGCCGGGGGAGAACGGGATCTCCTGCCGAGGATCAGCCCTCGCCGCTCCAGGCCTGCTGGAAAAAAGCTAGCTCCAGGCACATGGCCGTCCGGTAGTAGCCTGCCGCCGCGGCCGACCCGTCGTCTTCGCGAGGCGGCACCGTCCCGAGACGGCTTCACCGGGTACAGGGCGGTGACGTGAGAGGGCAGATCCGGGGGGTGAGGGCTGGCCCCTCGCCCTTCACGGCCTGCCTCCGGCGACTGGCCCAACGAGGTGTGGAAGTTCCGGCCCACGAGGATGACCGCGGCGCCTGGTCGCCCATCTGTCTTTACAGGTGTCTTGTCATCTCTCAGCTCAGGGGGTACGCTTATGAAGATGGAATCTTCGGAGCGTGCGGCAGTGAGCGGACGCCGGGGGCGCCTCGGGTCCGAGCCCCCGCTTGACCCTGTGGCGCTGCGTGACATCGTCGCGTCGGCAATCCGAGAGGACCTGGGACCGGGGGACGTGACGACGGAGCTCACCGTGCCGCCCGGCCGGCGGGCGAGGGGTCGGATCGTCGCCGGCGAAGCCGGGACTGTGGCCGGGCTGGCCGTGGCGGCTGCTGTGTTCGCCCATCTCGACCCAGGATGCGCCTTCAACCCGCTGGTGGATGATGGGACGCGCGTGGCGGCGGGCCAGACCGTGGCCGAGGTGGTGGGCTCAGCCCGGGCCATCCTTTCGGGCGAGCGGACGGCCCTCAACTTCCTGCAGCGGCTGTCGGGCATCGCGACTTTGACGGCCCGCTTCGTAGACCAGCTGGCCGGGACCGGCTGTCGGGTGCTGGACACGCGGAAGACGGTGCCGGGCCTGCGGGCGCTGGACAAGTACGCCGTGCGCGTGGGCGGCGGGCTGAACCACCGGCAGGGCCTGTTCGACGGGGTCCTCATCAAGGATAACCACATCCTCGCCGCGGGTGGGATCCGAGCGGCCGTGGAGCGGGCCCGGCGGATGGCGCCGCCCCTTCTGCGGGTAGAGGTTGAGGTCGGTACCCTGGACGAGGTGCGCGAGGCGCTCGACGCCGGCGCCGACATGCTGCTGCTGGACAACATGTCGGTGTCCACCATCCGCGAGGCGGTGCGCATCGTGGCCCGGCGGGTGCCCGTCGAGGCGTCGGGCGGGATCCGGCTGGAGACCGCCCGGGTGGTGGCCGAGACCGGGGTGGACTACCTATCTGTGGGCGCACTGACCCATTCACCACCTGCTTTGGACATGCACCTGGACCTTGAGCTGTGGGAGGACGGAGGCGACTCATGACCGAGGAATGCGGACAGACCAGCCGCCGTCGAGCCTGTACCCTCGCCGCCGCCGCAGACGATGTCCTCCTGAGGGAGATCGAGCGACTGCGGCGCGACCGGAGGGCCGTGATCCTGGCCCACAACTACCAGATCGGCCCGGTGCAGGACGTGGCCGACTTCGTCGGCGACTCGCTGGAACTGTCGCGGGCAGCCGCGGCCACCGACGCCGAGGTCATCGTGTTCTGCGGCGTGCACTTCATGGCCGAGACTGCCGCCATCCTGTGGCCCGAAAAAACCGTGCTCCTGCCCGACCTCGAGGCCGGGTGCTCGCTGGCCGCCACCATCGACGCCGACCAGCTCCGCGCCTGGAAGGCCGAGCACCCCTCAGCGGTGGTGGTGGCCTATGTGAACACCTCGGCCGAGGTGAAGGCCGAGGCCGACGTGTGCTGCACCTCCACCAACGCCGTGGAGGTCGTGCGGGGCATCCCGGAGGATAAGGAGATCCTGTTCCTGCCCGACATGTTCCTGGGCGCCTACATCGAGCAGGTGACAGGCCGGAAGCTCCACGTCTGGATGGGGGAGTGCCACGTCCACGCCGGCATCCGGCCCGACGACATCCTGGCCGCGCAGGCCGCGCACCCCGGCGCGGAGCTGCTCATCCACCCCGAGTGCGGCTGCGTGTCCAACTGCATGGCCCACCTGGCGTGGGGCGACCTCCCGGCGGACCGGACCCACATTCTCTCCACCGGGGGCATGATGCGCCACGTCCGGAAGTCGCCGGCCCCGGAGTTTGTGGTGGCCACCGAGACCGGCATCCTCCACCGACTCCACAAGGAGAACCCGGGAAAGCGCTTCCACCCGGTCAGCGACGCCGCGGTCTGCCAGTACATGAAGCGGATCACCCTGGAGAAGGTCCACCGGTCGCTGGCGGACCTCGTCCACCGGGTGACCGTGCCCGAGGATGTGGCCGTTCGGGCGCGGCGCGCCATCGAGCGGATGCTCGTTGTGGTTTGAGAAAGGACTACGAGGACAGCCGTGCACGGCGGACCGCTGGGCAATGTTCGACATCCACTGGCATGGGTTCAGGCGTTGAAGCGGCGAGCCCGGCACCGCTCCAGCCGTATCCGCGCGACCAACCGCACGCCCGCCTACGCGCCGTACCACTCCAGCGCCCGCCGCTCCAGTTCCTTGACGAGGGCGTCCTTACCGTCCATGTAGGCTTCGATGTCACGGGGGTGGCGCCTCGCCAGCTCCTGCTTTAGCTGAGCGTACCGGTGCGCTTCGGCCGCGTGGGCGCGCAGATAATCGCGGAAGGCCAGATGGCGCTCGATCTCCACGCGATTGTCGTGCTGAAAGGCGTGGACGTGGTGCGTCCGCCGGGTCTGTCCCTTCCGGAAGTAGCGCCGGCCGGGGATGCCGTATTCGCCCTTGGGTTCGTAACCCAGCGCCACCATGGCCGCGTCGCAGGCGTCCACGGCCTGGATGTCCCGGACCTCCAGCAGGATGTCGATGATGGGCTTGGCCGGAAGCCCGACCACCGACGTGCTTCCGATGTGGTGGACGGCGCACACCAGCGGGCCGAAGACCTTGCGGAGCCGGGCCGCCTCGGCCTCGAAGCGGGCCGGCCACGTGGGGTCGTAGGGTACGACGACGACCTGGCGGCTCGTCATGCTACGCCATCCTCATCGGTTTCCGTGGTGCCGGTCGAGGAGGTTCAGGCCTCTTCTTCTTTGCGCTGGGCACATGGCATCCCTCCCAGGACTCAGATGACTTAGCCTGCCAAGGGAGCGACGCCCGCGGCGCTGAATCTAGAAGCCGCGCGGACGGATCATGCGTGCCTTGCTTGGGGCCGGTCCGCCCCTGCGGCGCATCTGGTAGGGAGGCGATGGGTTGCGCGCGCTCGTCATCGGCGGCACCCGCTTCATCGGCCGGCACCTGGTGAAGAAGCTGCTGGAGGCCGGTCACGAGGTGACCCTGTTCCACCGCGGCCAGCACCCCGGACCCCCGGGGGTCAAGACCGTCCACGGCGACCGGACCCGGTCCCTGGCCCCCGTGGCGGGCCGCGACTGGGACGCGGTGTTCGACACCTGCCTCTACTTCCCGCGGGAGATGGACGCGGCCATTTCTGCCTTTGCCGGCTGCGGCTCATACGTCTATGTCTCCAGCGGGTCGGCCTATGCCGAGAGCCCCGTGCCAGTTCGCGAGGACGAAACGCCGCTTGAGCCGTGCAGCGACGAGGAGGCCACCGACGAAACCGGCAGAAGCTACGGGGCGAGAAAGGCGGAGTGCGACCGCCGGCTGCTGGCGGCCGCGAGGGAGCGCGGCTTTCCGGGCCGCGTCGCCAGGCTCAGCCTGGTCGTGGGCCCGTGCGACTACACCGAGCGCCTCGACTACTGGATTCACCGCGTAGCCACCCAGGACCGGGTCCCGGTACCGATGCCGGACACCCTGTTCCACCTGTCCTTCGCGCCGGACGTGGCCCGGGCCCTGATCCTCTTGGCCGAGGCGGGCGAACCGGGCACGGCCTACAACGTCGCCGACGACGAGGTCTTCACGACCAGCGAGAGCCTGGCCGCCATCGCCCGGGCCTGCGGCCGGGACGGAAAGGTCGCCTGGCGGCCGGCCCCCGCTGCGGACTTGGAGGCTGCGGGCCTCGGGGCCCGGGACTACCCCGCCGTTGCGCCCGGCCACTGGGTGATGGAGACGGCCCGCCTCAGAGGGCTCGGGTTCCGATCCACGCCGTTCTCGGAGGCGATCGAGCAGACCGTAAAGGAGTCGCTGGCCAGCGGGCGCACCGGCGCGGGCAAGGGTCCGGACCCGGCCCGCGAGGCGGCCCTCTGGCGCTGAGTACGGGAGGAGGCACCGGCGTGCCAGAACTTGTGACCAGGGACCGGTTCTTCGAAGCCTGGGAAGCCAACCGCAGGCTGACCCTGAAGACCATCGAGGCCTTTCCCGAGGACAAGCTGTTTGGCTACACCCCGGTGGAGCCGCTGCGGAGCTTCGGCTCGATGCTGCTGGAAGTGGCCTACCTCGAACTCGACTACATGCGGGGCATCGCCACCGGCGAGTGGGTGCTGACGAGCCCGTCCAAGGCCTTCGCCCAGCGGCCGGGCGCTGAATCCCGGGCCAAGCTGCTTGATCTGTTCCACGAGGTGCGCGGGCGGACCCGCGACTGGTGGGCGGGGGTGACGGTGGAGCGGCTCTTGACCACCGAACCCGACCCCTTCTTCGGCGCCCCGCCGGACATGATGATCCAGCGGCTGGAGTACGCGGTGGAGAACGAGATCCACCACCGGGCCCAGGGCTACGTGTACCTGCGGCTGTTGGGGATCGAGCCGCCGGCGTTCTATGACCGCTGACCGGCCGGCCGGACTCCCGGAACGGATCAGGCCGCCCCGCCTGAGGCCCGGCGACACGCTGGGCATCGTGTCGCCCTCGGCCTCGGTGCGGGGCGAGCGCGACCGGGTCGAGCGGGGGCTGGAAGTCCTGGCCAGCCTGGGCTTCCGCCCCCGCCTGGGCCGGCACGCCTGGGACGAGTGGCACGGCCTGGCCGGGCGGCACGAGGACCGGGCCGCCGACCTGAACCGGATGTTCGCCGACCCCGAGGTGGCCGGGATCATCGCCACCGAGGGCGGCTCGGGCTGCCTGCCCATCGTCGACGCCCTCGACTACGCGGCCATCCGGCGGTCGCCGAAGGTCTTCTGCGGGATCAGCGACCTGACGATCCTTTTGAACGCCATCACCTTCCGCACCGGCGTCGTCACCTTCCACGGCCCCGACGTCGCCTGGGGCTTCGGCAGCCCGAACCCGGGCGAGGTGAGCCTGGAGGTGGCCGCCTTCCGCGCCGTAACCATGGCAGCCGAGCCGGCGGGCCTCCTTCCGACCTGGTCGGGCCCGCCGCGGGTGCTGCGGCCGGGCGAGGGCCGCGGCCCCCTGGCCGGCGGGAACCTCACCTGCCTCGGCCACCTGGCCGGCACGCCCTACTTCCCCGACCTGGCCGGCGCCGCGCTGGTGCTGGAAGGCTACGGTCTGAAGACGGCCGCCGTCCGCCGCTGGCTCCACACCCTGCGCCTGGGCGGCCACCTGGCGCGGCTGGCCGGCCTGGCGCTGGGGACCTGGGACGCCTGCTTCGAAGGGGAAGCCGACCCTCAAGCGACCCTGACCGACCTGGTCCTGGAGACGACCCGCGGCACGGAGTACCCCATCATCCAGGTGGGCGAGGTCGGGCACAACACGGCCAACGTCACCCTGCCCCTGGGCTGCCGGGCCCGGATCAGCGAAGCCGGCATCGCCCTGGAGGAGCCGGCGGTGTCCTAGCCGGCGGTGTACCGGACGGCGGTGTCCTGGCCGGCGGCCGGGAACGCCTACCGCCCGTGCACCCGGCGCGTCTCCAGGATCTGCTTCACGTGGTGGCGGACGTGATCGGCGGCTACACGGGCGGCAGGTTCCGGGTGGAAGAGCAGCCCGACGGCGACCTCTGCTGGCTGTTCGATCACCCGGCTCCCCGAGCATGAGCTGCGGGCGACCCGCCGGCGCGTTACCGGGCCTCCGGCCCCCGCGCCCCGCCGCCCCGGCGGCGCCGGAGCCACCGCACGGCGGCTCCCAGCCCGCGACCGGCGGCGCGGAGGCCGCGGCCGGTCGTCTTGAGCGCGGTGCGGCCGGCGCTCAGCGACAGGGTGCGGAGGGCCTGCTTGGCGCTCTCGAGGTCACGCTCCAGGTCGGCCCGGCTGATCCCGGCGGCGCGCAGGTGGGCGCCGGCCCGCTCCGGTCCCAGGCGGTCCAGGGCCGCGCGAAGGGCGGCCAGGCCAACGACGGCATCGCCGAGCTGGCCGAGGACGGGGACGAAACCGGGGATGGCGTTGATGGGCGACGCGACGTAGGCCCCCGCGGCCGCCAGGCCCGCCTTGACGGCGGGCGGGAGGTGGGGGTCCCGCAGCAGGCGGACGCCAAGCCGGGCGTAGGCCGGCATCCGGCGCAGGAGCGGGGCCATGTCCCGCGCCACCCGGCGCAGCTCGGGCCCCAGGTTCCGGTCGGAGTGATTCCCGGAGGTCATCTCCTCTGAATTCTAGCTTACCGCCGGGGAGGTCGAAACGGTTGCTGCTCACCGCCGAGCTTGCCGCCACAGCCGAAGCGGTCTGGTCCCCCCTGGTCGAGCCACGGGCACTGGCCTGCTGGTGCTGCGACGCCGCCGAGGTCACCCTGGAGCCCGGCGGCCGGTACAGGCTGGAAGGTCCCCGTCACGGGACGACCTGCCCCGCTAGAGGCGGTTAGCCTCGCTCTTCTTGGCTTTCGGCCGTCCGGCCGAAACGCTCGAGAAACCGGCCCAGCCGGGAGTGCTCGTCGCGGAAGGCCGCCGCCCAGGCCGACAGAAGCTCCTTACCCTGATCGGTCAGGCGGTAGACCTTCCGCCCGCCACCCTCGCCCCCTTCCCAGCGGGAAGCGAGGGCGCCCTCCTCCTCCAGGGCCGCCAGCATCCGGTAGAGCGTCGAAACGTCCGGCAGCGCGCTGGCCCTGGGGAACACCTCGCCGAGACGTTCCATCAGCTCGTAGCCGTGGGCTTCCTTCTCGGCCAGCAGGAGCAGGAGCGACGGCTCCAGGTAGCGGCGGGCCTCGCCGCGCCGCCCCCAGGCCATCCCCGGTTCGTGATGCCAGCCTGGTCCGGCGTGGTGGACGTGGTGGTGAGCCTCCGCATCGCCGGCCCGGCGGCCGTGGCAACAGTCGCGGCCGCGCTCGGTTTCCGCCCGCGCCTCGGCGGCACCGCGGGCTGCCCGGCGGCAGCGTCGGTCATGGGCGTGCATCGCACAGCACCTCCACGCCAATATTATAGGTGCTGCGCGAGTATTCGCATCGTGCAAAGGAACTATTCTGAACTATTCTTAAGGTCGGCCTCTTTCAGCCGGCTTCCAGGCGGGCTTCAGCCGGACAGGGCCGCCGCCCGGACCGGCCCGAAAACCGGCTCCCCGCCGACCGCGAGGCGAACCCACTCGACCTCCGCCCGGCTGCCGCACCACACCGTCCCGTCGTGGAGGACGGCGTAGACCGCGCCGGAGCCGGGCGCCGGCGGTCGAGCCTTCGTCGGTCAGCCTCGTCGGCGGTTCTCGATAGATTGAGGAACGAGCGGACCCGCCAAGACGTCATTCCATCAGGGGGAGCAGAGGAAAGACCATCGTGGTCGCTCAGGTCGTTTCTGAAAAGCGCCTCTCTGGCGAGCACCCGCTTATCGAGTACAGGCTCCGCGTCGAACAGGTCTTGAAGGGACAGGTCTGCGGGAATGAGCTGACCATCGCGGTGGGTCCTTGGCGTCCTCTCGCCGACCCACCCGAAGCGCTTCCCGACGCGGGCACCAGGGTGTTTGTACTCCTTGACCAGAGAGATGGCGGCTCGAGTTTGGCCGCAGACCTTAACGCTGTGGGAATCATCGAAAACAACCAGGTCGTCGCCCTCCACCAGGGATTCCGTGTCGGGATTGACGGCGAAACCTGGACACCCGAAGAGTACGTTGCGGTCTATCAAGCCTATTACGAAAGGAAACTGCAAGCGGAGCGGATCGATGAACCAGGACCTCTGCCATCCACGCCAGAATGGTCCAGCCCCCGGGTTTACAAGGCGGAAATTGTGGATCGACGCCAGCAGGACGACAAAGTGATCTTCAGCGTTCGGTTCCGGCGTTCAACAGCGGTAGCCTTGGTCACCAGCGCTGGCAAGTCGCCGGGGCCTACGGCTCGGTGTCGTCCAGGGCGAACAGATTGTACCGCCGCATGATGTCCACGAGCTTGATGGCGTACCGGGAGTCGGTGGCGTAGCCCGACCGGCGCAGCGCCCAGGCTCCCAGCACCGGGTCGTGCATCACCTCGCGGAACGGGGCGTAGCGGCCGGCCCCCAGGAGCAGGGCCTTGTGGTCCTGCCAGCTCTGCTCGACGGCGTGGTAAGCCCGGAAGGCGGCGTCGATCCGGTAGGCGACGCCGTTGGCCTCCTCCCAGGTGTTGGAGATCACCGAGCCGGCCGGACCCTGGCCCTTGATCCCGAACAGGTTCAGCGACGGCTGGCCGCTGTACTTGTCCACCGGAACCGACTGGCCCCAGCCCGTCTCCAGAATGGCCTGGGCGACCTGAAGGGCGGCGGATATCCCCGTCCGCTGGTAGTCGGCCAGGGCGAAGCGCGAGGTGAACGGGATGAACTCGTCCCGCGGCACGATGGCCACCGGGCCGTAGAGCGGGCCGGTGTAGACCCGGACGGGCACCGGACCGGCCGCCAGGCGCAGCCCGGCCGTGTCGGTCGCGACGGCCCGCACCTGCCACTGTCCGTCCTGCCCGGACGACGGCGTCCAGCGGTAGCTCGTGGCGCCGCCCCGGCCCATCACGGCCACGCTGGTCCCGGTACTCGGATCCACCAGGGTGATCTCGACGGCGGACAGCGGGACGTTGGCCTCCACCCGGAGGTCAACCGGACCGCTGAGCACCTGGTTCGGGCCGACGCCCAGCAGCCGGAGGGTCGGCTCCACGGCCACCTGGAAGCCGACGGTCGCCGACTCGAAAACGTTGCCCTCGGCGTCCCACACCCGAACGGACACCCGGCGGGCACCGTTGTGCTGCGGGCCGGGGAACCAGTAGTGGCTCTGGCTCCCGTCGGTCCGCTCGGCCAGGACCGCCCCGTCCAGCAGGAACTGAACCCGGGTCACCGGGTAGTTGGTGACGGCACGGAGGGTGACGGGCCCCGTCAGCCGGGCCCCTGCCTGCACGCCGCCGACGGCGGTCCGCCGTCCCACCTGGACCGTGACGGCGACCGGCGCGGACCGGTGGGCCCTGCCCAGCCGGTCAAAGACGGTGGCCACAAGCCGGCGGGGCCCGTTGTCGGTCCAGAGGGGCGTCCAGGTGAACTCGGCCTCGGGGTCCCCCTCGCCCAGGACCACCTCTCCGCCGGCCACGGGGTCTAGCAGGCTGTAGCGCGCATAAGCGGCGGGAAAACCGTGGACCGCTCTCAAGCTGACCGGCCCTTCGACCCGCTGCCCCGGCGCGACGCCGCCAAGGACCACGGCCGTGTCGACCTCCACCACCACCGGGACGACGTCGGACGCCACCACGCGGCCCGCGGCCGAGTAGGCCACGGCCGCCAGCAGCCGGAGGCCGTTAAGGGTGGGGTCCGGCCGCCACGGGTAAGCGGCCCCGGGGTCGGATCCCAGGGCCACGACGGGCCCCCGCCCGGTGGCCGGGTCCAGCAGGAAGTAGCGGATGGACGAGGCGCCGGGAACCAGAAGCTCGCTTCTCAGCCCGAACGGCCCCCGCACGCGCTGCCAGGGGCTCACCGTGGTAACGCGCAACGTCGGAGTTGGCGGGGCGGTCGCCCCGTCCCTGATGACCACGGCGCGGCGCGCGCCGTCCCAGGTCACTTCGGCTCCCAGGGCTGTGGCGACGAAGCGGAGCGGCACGAAGGTCCGCCCGTCGCGGATGAAGGCCGGGACGTCCAGCACCGCCGCCTGGTCGCAGCCCGGCGCCAGGCAAGCCACCCGGCTGTCGATCCTGAGCCTGACGTAGCTTCCCGGCCGCCGGGCGGTTACCGTCCGGGTGGCACCGTCCCAGTCCACCGCGGCGCCCAGGGTCTCGAAGACGCCCCGTAGCGGGACCAACACCCGGTCCTCCGCGATGAACGGCGCCGGCTGGAGGGTCAGGGTCCGGCCGTCCACCACCACGGTGACGGGGGCGGCGGCCCCGGCCGCGGCGGCCGGGGCGAGCGTCAGCCACGTGACCAGTGCCAGCAGGATGATGACCGTGCGTCCACTCAGGTCCACGTGCCCGCCCCCCAATTACTCCCTTCGCAACCAGGGCATCCGGTATTCGGGTCCCAGGGACCCAAAACCTTGTCTAACAGGTTGGTAGTTACGACCATTATGACGAGGCAGGGAGGCTTGCGGATCCGGGCGCGCCCCTCGGGCGGGCCTAGAAAGCTTGACCTCGCCGGGAAGAGAATGAATGGCGGACACCTGGCGAGAACGTGGGCCGGCGCGGGCCTGGCAGGCGGCAGGGCCTAGGGAGGGGAGCCGCATGCTCAAGGGACTGCACCCAGCTGGGCGACCTGGAGATCCTGCTGCACCCGGCCGCCGAGGGTAGAACCTCCGCTCCCGGGCCGGCGATGCACGCCGCGGTGGCCGACGAGGACGCCCTCTTCCGCCAGGTGGTGGCCCGGGGCCTCAGGCCCCACGACCACCAGCAGCCTGCCAGGACGCTTGAAGGACCTGTCACGCGGCCCTGGGGCCACCGCGAGTTCGAGTTGACGGACCCCGGCGGGCACCGCTGGGCGTTCACGCAGGCCTGACGCCCGCGAGGGCCAAGCGCTACGGTTTCCCGGGCCGCCCCCGCCGCCTGAGCCGCTCGAGCTTCTCCCGGATCCGGGCCCGCGCGCGCTCCGTCGCTTCCGGGTCCAGGGTGGCCCGGACCAGGCGCTGGCCGTCGAACTCGACCCGGAGCCTGTCGCCCTCGCGCGCGCCCGCCGGGAGCT